>JBEBWF010000032.1:0-46990 GCA_040392285.1 Sphingobacterium sp.
ATTTTTTGAGGTATTTTTCAGACAGTTCTTTCTCTCCCGCGAGTTTGTAATAATTACTTGCCTCATATAAACATTCCGAAAGGATTACGTTTGACTCATCTCTGTCTTTTTCCTTTTCCGCCATTTCGAGTTTGATCTCAGCCAGATGCCTATAGATTATCTTGGTATCATACCCTTCTTTCTTCGCTAATCTTATACACATTTCCATATATCGCTCATCGTGTTGATAGTTGCGATTGTTTTGCCAAGTATCTACAGCACGTTCGGTAAATCCCATTAAATCGACCCTTTTAAATGCAGAACTATCTAATATGATTTCTAAAAAACGTAAATAGTAGAATAGATGGTGATTTTTTTTAGCGTACCAATCGAGAATATAGCTTTTGGTCTCATCGATCTTGTATTTGATGGATGTGGCAAGTTTGAGATAAACATGTATTATTTCTGTAAAATCATAAATGTTCTTCTTTTCGGCTAGTAACTGTTCATAATAATTGTTAGCAATGTTATGATAACTCAGCAGTGCCCTTAATGCGTAGGTTCTGTTTTTGGTGCGTAAAAATAAAATGTGAGCATATCTAGCTATCAATATATCATTACGTTCTGTCTCCAATCTTTGTGTTATATAATCGATTTCTCCACTAGTAAACGACTGGATATCTGGAATCTTAATATTTGGAAATTCGATAATAGGATGTAGTTCTCCAGACTGTAAGAAAAAACCTTGACATTTCAGCTCTATGGTTAATAAAGTTCGCTCAGGATCGTTATAGTTTTGTATTTGTTTTTCGATTGTGAAATAGCAAAATTTTTCCTGATCCAAGTTGGAATATATAGTTTCTAAATATCTTTTATCACAGGCCTGCACAATTTTCTTTATATGAGGTTTGCATTTCTTTTATGGTGGCGCATCTGCCAACGAGGATACACAATGTTATGATATTTCGATCGCCAGAAACATTCTGACACCAGTAGTGATTTGCGGATGGTTCCGGATTCTGTTGTTAGAGATTAGAAGAATATATAGAAAATGAGGGTAACAAGTGTTTTTCAATTAATAGAACTACATTGTCTACCTCTTTTTGAAACTCTATTGCAAACTCTTCCGGCGAAAGATGCCACCATTTGATATTTTTGAATTTTCGATTAGTCAATGAGATTTGCGCACGGTTCCGCGGTTTGTTAAAATACATATATCCCATATTCTCAGGATGTGATGTCAGAGATTTGTATAAATAGTGGATATCTTCGGTAAAATCTGAGTTTGTGGAATTATCGTAATCGTCAGCGATGAGCATTGTTTTGAACGAACCATCTTGAAAATCCATTCCTAGATGGAATAATTTTTCTTCTATTCTAATCCCCCTAACAATATGCCTACCTAATATAGCATTCCCTCGTGTTTCGACAACATAATACTCCTCTGGATTTTTTAAGTATGATCTTACTTTTTGGAAGTAGTACATTTGAAGTATAGTTTCGAGTTGGTTTTGCCGAATAAATCTTTCGTTCGGCAATTCATCAATCCCTCTTTGAAGTTTTGCTTTTTTTGTAGCTTTTCCTTCAAGAAATACTCTGTCATAATTTTTAGTATCACTAATAAATACGGAAACTACAGTGGTAAATTTTCGTATAGTTTCCATGTAATCTAATAAGATCATGCCATGAAAATTGTTCCTGATTCCTTTGTTGGTGTTGATTTCGTCCAATACCGATAGAATATGTGTATAGCTGACTTTATTCCAATGTGTATCTAAACATAGCTCCTCACATAATGTTAAGAAAAAATATATAGCTTTTCTGTCCGGATATTTTTTTTGTATTGTCTCTCGATACCTTGCTAACTGATTAGAGTGTTGCGACGTTTTTATCTTGTTTTCAATAATGATTAGGGCTTCGGGACAATCTATCTGTAGATCAATTTTTTCAGATTCAGCTAAGGTCTGACTTACCTTAGAGACATTTAAACCAAATACTTTTTCAATCAAGCTTATTCTACATTCTTTATGTTCATTAAAACCACCAAAATCATCAGACAATATCCAAGCTAACATCTGAGAGTGAATACGTTCGATGTCAGCAGCACCTAATTGTTCAAAGAAAGTTCTTTTCATTTAATTCGTAGCGTTATTTAAAGTTATAAGTCGTCAACAAACTAGTTGTATATTGTGATATACTATTTCGGGTAGTGCCTCAAAATAATTTCAAACTCCCATGTTTCGTTTTTATAGCCGTTCTCATTTCATGTTTTTCCTTTCTATAGCAGGCACACGAAAGGGTTCGTGCACCAACATAGATAAGTTATCCAGTTTTTTGGAAGGAATATATTTACGACTGTACCATCACTTGAATATTTTCTGCTTCCCAGAAGCCCAGATGATCATCGTTATTAATGGACGTAACTCGATAGAAGAAATATTTGTTGTCATCATCCATAAAATAAACTTGAAATTGTAGCCTCATTGGGAAATCATTTAAGATACATGTATATTGCCTATACGGTTCACTTTCATTGTGAGTTGGCTTAAAGAAATCAAAAATAAATGTTCCAGAAACTTTTAGGTCCAAATATAGACCTGTTTCGTCATTGAAAGTTAATACAATTTCATGTTTTTGTATATCGTAATTAATAAAGTCATAGAAAGATATATTTTTGGATATAATCATTTCGAGAGATTCCTCATCAAAGGGGAAATCTACTAAATATTTATTAATATAATGTTTTAACTTTATAATACCTTTATTCAATTCTTCCTCTACATTATTTAATATTTCTGATCTACGTGTGAGGAGTATTTTATACATATCGCTGAAATATGTTTCAATAGTTTCTTTATCCTGTATCTTTACATATTTGTTATCAAGCTCTTTAAAATCATTATCAACGGAGAATAAATAACAACATTCTTGCTTCTCTTCAAAGTAATTTTTTATAAGGGATAGATTGATTGCATCTGGAAACTCATACTTTTTCCTATTTGTAAAGGGAAGCCTTTTGTTGAAGTAATCATCGACAACATTTGTAATATTGGCATGATGTGTTTTGATAATTTCAACATCATGAAGTAAAAACACTTTTCTAAGTTCAGTGCTAAAATCCTCGCGATAGTTTTCCGCATTCTTCAAAGTATTTATATTTTCTTTATATTTTGAGTTTGAGATTGACGAAAAACGTTTGCTTTGCAATTGTTGTTTGACATAGTCAAAATCTTCGGTGAAATTATTGACTAATTCCTGAAATACAATTTCACTTATATAAATTTTGACCATACCATTTTTAGAAAGATCAAGCATACTTTTTACAACGGGGCCTTCTAAAAAATTGTGCTTAATGAAGAATGATGTATCTATGAAAATATTGTCCATGTCCAATTATAATAATACTCTGATATATCTGAGCATTGAGTTTATATGATGCCATAATGTTTTTTTTATCTCATCATTAACTGTATAGCAATTTCAAACTTCCGGGTTTCGTTTTTTATAGCTGCCCTTATTTTATGGTTTATATTTTTATATCAAGGTGAGCCAGCCAAAACTTTATTTGTGGTAATCGTGTTTAGCGAGCATATGTAATAGCGACCAAACAGGACTTGTGACATGTGTAATTCCAAAATCTCGCAAAGCAGTAGGCCCCTCGTCATATAATTCTGGATTTTGTTGGTATATCTCGATTCCTACTATGATTTTCTTGAATGGAACAGGCGTGTCGTCTCCCGTTTCTCGACTTACATAGACAGAAGACGACGTCTCCTTCAGGTATTCAAACTTATTGTAACCTTCAACTTTTGCTACTTTTCTATCAAAAAAACGTTGAAGTATTTTTCCAAGTAGGATTTTTGAATCCATTTCGCCTTTAATTATAGATGTTTTTTAATTGCTAAACAGTTAGTCCATTAACGATTTTATATATTCTTTATACTCCATCATCTTTTTATCCTCTTTGTTTATGTATAACGCATAATTTATCTTGCCCAAAAGATGTCCTAAGTAATTAGCTCTGTCATTTTTTATTTTTTCAAGATGTCCTGCAAGTGTATATTTTTTAATGTAGTGTATCTCCTGTCTAATCTTTTTTCGATATTCTATAGGAGTATTTATAGTCTTATTGTTTACTATTACGCCAGTAACAATTTGTCTATCTGATTTTTCAAGTAGTTGTGTTTTGTTTTCATTTATTTTAAGAAAGGGAGTTGTATCTCGAAGAACTTCATTAATTTTATTTATTATCCCACTTTTAAAATCTTGTAGCGACAGCATGTTGTCAGCTTTGGGATTTATCGAATAGCTAAAAGTTAAATCATCAGCATAGCGTGAGTATCTGAAAGTATTATCTATACAAAATTTACTAATCAAATCGTCAAAATTCTTCATAATGATATTTGACAAAACAGGACTAGTAGGAGAACCTTGAGCTAAGTGCTCGTCTCGGCAGCATAGTTTCGCTAATAGATTGGCAACATTTGATGAATAGCCTAATTCCTTAAATATTTTTTCGATATAAGACAGCGGAATGCTAGGGAAAAAGTCTTTTAAATCTAAACAAAGCAGGTAATCCTTATCTCTGTGAAACTTTACATTTTCTATAAGGTCATTACCTTTCACATAGGCTTTGGCAAATCTGCTGATCGGAATGTAGTTTAAGATACTATGTAAAATCCAAGTTTGTATCTCTTTTAAACTTGGTAAAGGTTCATGTATTGTCCTTTTGCCTCTTCCATTTTTCTTTTTTATGGTGTATTCTGTGTAGAAATATTGAGAAAATAATGCTGCACGTTTTAAATAAGAGACTTTATAGCCTACCAATGCAGAGAGGTTCGATGAGTTATAAATTACAGGTAAACCTTTTTCAACAATAGGTAAAGCATAATTGAGGCATTTATCTATTTGCTCCTGTGAGAAGCCGCTATTAAGTGCTTTCTCTGTAAAATCATTTTTATAATTGGAATAGATCATTTCTTTAAAATCATTTTAGGCCCAACAATGTTGGGCCTTTACGACAAAGGCTTTAGCAGGGGAGCAAATGCCGAAGGCTTTGATTCCCTGCTAAAGCCTAAAGCTTGAAAGCACATTCATTTACAGCACAACTGACTCGCTGTACCGTGCCCAAAAAAGGACAATGATTATGTCTTTAAAAGTTTAAGCTATTCTTGTCTGGTAAATATACAAAATTTAAATCAACTCTAATCGTTTCACTTTTATTTTCTTTTTCGATCCAATCGTCCTTGAAGAGATTTTTATATTCATTTGCTAATTGAATATAATAACATTCTCCACTTGGTGTTAATTTTATCTCATTATCTTCAAAAATTATATAGCCTTCTCCTAAACAATGTTTAATTAATTTTGAAATTTCTGAGAACTCAATTCCTTCACGTCGCAACAAGTTAACATTAGAGTTGTTTTGCGCAGCTTTTAATAATAGATATATTCGATAATTGTATTTCATATTATATAGTAATTAATAACGAGGGAATGGAGCTTTCTTTTTTTCTCCTTTAATCTCATAATCATCCCAAAAAACAGGAAAAGTATTATTAGGTGTTCTGATTAAAGTTAGTAGAGATTCAGATTTTTGAAAACCGAGGCTATATTTTGGATTCAACTTTAATTTTCTCTCTATGCGTTTCATCAGATCTTTTTTAGATTCGATTTGCGTTTTTTCATAGTAATCACTGATCCCTTTTCTTTCTACATGATGGTAGTAGAATGGTATTTCCTTTGAGGTAATGAGCTTAATTGCATCCTTTTGGACCGCTAAAGATAAGATGTGAATGTGTGCTTTTAAGTGATGGTTCTTTGTTAGGATTTCTTTGATGCATTCACTAACGGTTTTTCCAGAGCCTATATAATCATCTACTAAGAATATTAAATCTTTGTCAGTTAAATTTATATTAGAGAATTCATTAAATGATCTTATTTGATGGAAATTGACATGTTGATATTTAGGTAGGAAAGTAGTAAGGCTAATTCCATTGTATAGGACCGTATGCCCACTTTTTACTTTTTGTCCCTCGTTTTTTGGGGATATGATTCCAAAGCAGTATATGTTTTCAGCAGATTTTATTAAATCATCATTAGGTTTGTTCAGTAATGATACAATGATTTCATTATATCTACTGTTTGTTATCCAAGTGTATCTATTGGTAAGATCAAAAAGAAGGTTTCTTTCCTGATCGTTAAGATGTGTAACAAGTTCACAAAAATTGTCAAGAGGAGTCTCGTATATTGACTCCTCTGTCCATTTTTTGTTTACGAATAGCTTAAATATACTTGTGTAGGTTTTAAAGTCCATTGTTTATTTATTAGTTTTTGCCATACAACTCCTCAAATAACTCCCACTGTTTCTTCCCTACAGCTTTTTCAATCAACAACAGCTCATAAGCTTCAAGAGCAGCTCTGAGAAAGTATAGTCTTTCAACCTATTTTCATCAATCCCAGTCTTAACGGATATTTCTTCGATGGAGCTTTTGCTTTCTTCAAATTGCTCCATAAACTCGCCAAACGGATTGCGCTCTCTTGACTTTTACTTGTTCAGTTTCATTATAAGTTGTTTCAATATCTATTCCTTGCTCAGAAGACTACAATTGTTTTCTATTTGGTGTCACAAATTGTGATACCAAATTTATTATTCCAGTGGTTCTTCCGGCATAAATTCCTTTGGACTGCACTTGAAAAATTTTGCTAACTCGTTTAATTGACTATAGGAATACATGCTCTTTAGCTTTTTACTTTCTATTTGACCAATATATCCGACTGTTACCCCTAGTACGCCAGCAATATCTTCTTGGTTCATTTTTTGAGTCTTACGTTTTTCTTTAATAGTCTCTACTATATATAACTCTAAAGAAGATTTTAGTACAGTCATAAAAATATTTTATTTTTTTACTAGTTATTGCTAGTAATTTGTATATTTGTATTAGCGATTAGAAAGTCACGGCTGTTAAGCCTTGATAGACGAAGTTTTCTCGTTCCGTAAATGACCAAAGGCCGACGAGGAGACCGTGAAATCGCCTCATGCTAGAAAAAGTTTCTTACTTTTGTCATAAAGCATGGTGGCGGTCTCGCGTTACCTCTAAATGGCACTCTTCATTTTTCTCTCGTAGAGGATGAAGAGAGGGTTTGGTCACCCTACGGGTTTAGAGTGCGGGACTGCCCCTTGTTTTTTCAAGGCTTCCGAACACTTCGAGATAATTTCGTTCATCATAACCAAGAAATTATGGAAATGAACGAACAAACCACCATCCAGAACACCACCGACCCGATCCCCGATCGCTGTCTCTGGTTTTCCCTTTCTCATCTCTATAAGAACGTCAAGCGGCCACCTATCTAAGGAGGCCTAAAATAAAAGGACAAAAAGGGAAGGGTAGATTGCCACATCATAGTTTTTACTGTGTGCAACACCTCCTTGCGATGACGCTCGTTTTAATGGGCAGCATAGCATTCTCTATGTCCGTACCGACCTTCTTATCACAATATGAAAACATCCCGTCTGCACAGGTATAATCGGATCGGTTTCGTACTATATTGAATATTCGTAGTATAAATATAGTAGACTTTTTGATTATCAACAAATGATTGTTGTCATAATTCTCCTATTTCGGTAGGAGGGGAGGTCGGTTTTTGATTTTTTTAATCCAATTACTGATCAATAAACCGATTAAGATATGAAGCATTTTCATGCTACCGGGCGTGCTATGCCCAAGGCAAATGAGAATCCCAATAACGGCAATACACGCACGTTAGCAAAAATTTACACCTTATTATTTTGTTTCATGTTGTTCTGTTTACCCGATGCCCGGCCGCAGTCCGTAGAGATACGGACTGCCGGGGCGGGCAGATCTAAACTGTACACGATCACGGGCAAGATAAAAACGAAATATGCCAACAACATCCTCGAAGGTGCCCGTATAGGTATCGTCGGCAGCAATGACCATTGCTTTTCGGACCGAGAGGGGGCTTTTTCACTCTCCACAGACGTTAAGGACGGCGCCTTGGAAATAAGCTGCCGAGGTTTCGGCGACACGTTGGTATCCTACATCGACGCGTCCCTGCCGCGGGGGGCACAAGTGGTTCGTCTTGTCCGGGACCTTCCCGAAGTACAGCTACTTGCCCTAGGTGACACCATTCCCCAGGACCTGTGGCAACAGCGATTTTCAGTGCTAAATCATGGACAGGGGAGAACGAAGGTGTCGTTACAGGAATATCGTCATGCCAAGGTGCTCGTGCTGGATTTCTGGGCTACTTGGTGCAAACCGTGTATCCTTTCGATGGACAAGTGGAACGGAATTTTGAAAGCCAGTCCGGATAGGGACGTCGCGGTGGTTGGTGTCAACGTTGGCTTTTATGACCGTACAGCACAGTTCATGAAAGACCATGGCTGGATCATGCCCTGCTTCTATGACGAAAGTACGAGGTACCTGAGCAGGTATTTCTTCGCGGAGGACCAGGTTGGCGGACAGGTGTGGATTGTAGACGGTAAGGTAAGCTTCATCGGGTTTGCTAAGGAAGCGATGAGGCGCTTGCAGGAGCTAGGACTGCCGATACCGGGAAACATGTACGGACAATCCAATGATATGACCAAAACAAAATAGGCTATGGGAAAGATATATTTTATAGTATCGCTGGCGCTGCTATTGGTGTGTCAAGCAGGTCGGGCACAGGTCACGGGGACCATAAGCGAGAAAGAGAGTAAGATGCCTTTATCGGGGGTGTCGATATATGTACAAAACGAAAGCAGAGGCAAGGCCATTGCGCAAACGGATATCCGGGGAGCGTTCGCCCTAGCCGGTTTACAGCAGGGGGATACGCTGTATTTCAGCAGACTAGGATTCACTGACGAGATTGTCGTGGTCGACCGTGTTCCTGTCGTTCTGCAGTTATACATGGTGGCCTCCGAGAGTCACATAGAGGAAGTGGAAGTCAATACGGGATACTACAGAGCGCCCATGGAAACCATGACCGGTAGTGTCGCAGTAGTTGGAAGGGAGCAGCTAAACAGAGCCATGGGTAGCAACCTATTGGAACGGCTGGAAGGTTTGGTGCCTGGTGTACAGTTCGTTAATGCCGGAGGCCAATCGGCAGGGGATATCCGTATACGAGGATTAAGTACTATTGAATCGGATGAAACTCCCCTGATCGTTGTCGATAACTTTCCCTATGATGGGGATATCAACCATATAGACCCCAGTACGGTCGAAAGTATTACCGTGCTGAAAGATGCAGCGGCGGCTGCGATATGGGGAGCTAAGGCGGGAAACGGTGTACTGGTCATCACCACGAAAAAAGGTAAGGGAAAGCAGGGCATCGTGTCGTTTAACATCAGTAGAGGATGGACAGAGATCCCTGATCTTACCTATTCGCCGACATGGCTACCGAGTGGACAAGTGATGGAAATCGAAAAGCAGAACTATGAAGATGGGCAATACGATTTTGCGGACAACGTCACAGTACCGCTGTATGTCGATTATCTCAGGCAGCATGACGACGGACAGCTGACGTCAGTCGAACTGGAGGAGATAGAGAAGGAGCTGAAAAGCAGGGATATACGACGGGATGCTATGGAATACCTATACCGTACGGGGATACTTGATCGGTACAATCTCTCGATCAACGGTGGAAGTGATAAGGCATCTTACACCATTAACGGCGGTATCCAGGATACCAAGGGGGATGTTGTCGGAAATGGAAACCGGCACAACAGCTTTGCTATACGGAATATGTTCCGTCCCCATGACCGCTGGGGGCTTCAGGTAGGTGCGGCCTATTCTGATAGGCGTGGAACACACAATGGTATTTCCTATCCAGATCTTACGGTGGTGTCGTACGGTATCTCACCGTATCTCGGGCTACGGAATGGCCAAGGGGAGGCACTGGCGGTGCCGCGCAACGGACTTCGGCAGTACTACCTTGAAAATGCGGTAGCTGGTGGGCTTCTGGATTGGCAGTTCCGGCCGCTTGATGAGATCGACCTGGTGGACAGACGCAGCAAGAGCAGCGAATGGCGTCTTAACGGTGAATTTAATGCCGAGCTGTGGAGGGGGCTGGAAGCGGTCATCAGTTACCAGTATACGATGGGCGGGGAGGAAAGCACGACGCTTTACGACAAGGAGAGTTTCTATGTCCGCAACCTCGTCAATACGTTCACGCAATCGAATATGGCTAGAATTATCCCCTATAACGGTATATACGATAGGGAAGGTAATCAGGACTACCGATCGCATTACATGCGCGGAGCGTTGACATACAATAGGACATTCGGCAAGCACCGTGTTCATACGCTGGCGGGGATGGATATTCGTAGTGCCGAACTGGAAATCTTGCCTGGCTCTCGTCTGTACGATTACGACAGCGAGCACCTGGTGGGGAGTAACCAATATAATTATGATGAACGATATGATATTCGCCCATCGAGCAGGGCCCGTATTCCGAAGCCTTCTTCTTCTCATAAGCTTCTGACTAATAGGGATCTGTCATATTTCTCGAACGTCAATTACGGCTTTAACCAGAAATATAATTTGAGTGCGAGCCTGCGGTGGGACGGGAGCAACCTCTTTGGCGTAAAGACGAACCAGAAAGGGGTACCGCTATGGTCTGTGGGTGGAAGCTGGAAGCTGGACAGGAGGGAGCTGGCGCCGCTGTCTTTTCTGCTGTCGTCGCTCCGCATAAAGGCAAGCTACGGTATCACAGGCAATGTCAACAAAAATGTGACGCACTATCCGACGATAAGGTACCAGACAGACCTCACGGGGATGCGTTCGGCCTATGTAGTTTCTGTGGGTAATCCGTCGCTCCGGTGGGAAAAGGTGTATACCTTCAATACAGGACTGGAGTGGGAAAGCCTGCAGGGCAGACTTAGCGGGTCGATCGAATATTACAATAAGAACGGTACCGATCTGATCGGCGATGAGCTCATGGATCCGACAGTAGGTATCATTGGGAACTATAAGGTGAATTATGCAGATATCCGTACGGAAGGTTTCGATATCGGTCTTGGGTACAGCGATCGGTTGGGTGGCTTAGGCTTAGCCTCCAAGATTTTTCTGAGTCTGGTGAACAACAGGGTCGGCCGTTATAATCAGAACCAAGATCTGCCCACACATTTCTACACAGGCAATTCGGTGATCGTGCTCAAGGGGAAGTCCCGGGATCAGATGTGGTCTTTTCCATGGTATGGGCTCTCTTCGGAAAACGGTTACCCGCAGGTAATGATGGATGGGGAACTTTCGCAGGAATATACGCGCTACTACACACAGTACGTGCAGTTGGATGGCCTTATTGAGTCTGGGGTACGGGTTCCGCCGGTTTATGGCTCTTGGTTGAACACACTCCGTTACAAAGGCCTTGAAGTCTCTGCTCTACTGACCTGGAAGTGGGGATATGTTTTTCGTAGGGGATCGATGATGCCTGGTGGTGAATTTATGGCAGGATATCACCGCGATTATAATACCCGTTGGGTAGAGCCGGGTGACGAGCTGCGTACGGATGTTCCGGCATATATCGCACGGGAGGATATCAAGGACGACAATGTATATATGGCTACGCTTTACGCTCGCTCGCAGGCACTCGTGACAGCGGGCGACCATATCCGTATCCAAGATATCTCCTTCCGGTATCTATTGCCTTCCCGGTGGTTGGGCGCGGGGATGTTCAAGGATGTTGGACTAAGTGTACAGGGTTATGTGAAGAACCTGGGTATCCTATGGCGACGAAACAGCCAAGGCATAGATCCTGACTATGCGGATGCACTGTATCGCGCTCCGCGTAGCTACAATTTGGGCTTTCAGTTAACTTTTTAAACGATTTGGCATGAGGAATACTATTTTAAAATGTACGGTATCAGCCGGTCTGCTGATATTGAGCTCCTGTAATGATTCTTTCTTGAATATCAGGCACGACGTATCCATCCAGAATCCGTCTACACTTATGGATTATCAGGCGTTGTTGGACGGGGCCGGGAAGATGAATCTGGGAAGCCCTGGCGTGTTGGGACATTTAGGTAGCGATGATTTCATAGTATCTAATGATAATGCGTGGATTTCATACGGGACCATTTCGGCTTATCAGCAGCGGGCCTATGTATGGGACGATATGATCTTCGATACCGATGACGTCGATCTGGACTGGAACAGCGCCTATTCGAGGATCATGACCGCCAACATGGTGCTGGACGGATTGGATAAGATGCCGGTAGCAGAAAGGGACAGCAAGGAGGGGCGGACGGTGGCGAGTGCGGCGAAATTTTATAGGGCGCTGACATATTTTCAGCTGGCGCAGATTTATTGTCCTTATTATGAAAAAGATGCTTCAGATGGCCAGGGGTTGGGACTGCCGCTGCGGAAGGAAGCGGATGTCACTATCCCTTCTACACGATCTTCATTGAAAGAGACTTACGCTTTTATGCTTTCCGATCTCCAAGACTGTATCGGAAATCTGCCGGCCGAGGCCTCCTCGAAATTTCGGCCTGACGAACAGGCTCTATATGCGCTGATGGCACGTGTTTTCCTCCAAATTAAGGATTACCCCAACGCATATGAATATGCTGACAGGGCGTTAGCAATGGGGGTAGAATTGCTGGATTTCAATACGGTTGATGCAGGCAAGGTTTATCCGTTCCCAATGGATTACGGCACGACGAATGGAGAAGTTCTTTTCTTTTCGTCGTCTTTCATGGTAACGATGCTGAACAGGGCTAGGATGCAGGTCAGCCCAGAGCTCCTTGCGCTGTACGGGGAAGGTGATCTGAGGAAAGAGGTTTTTTATACACAGGGGACGGCTGGTAACCTTTATTTTAGAGGCTCTTATTATGGCGAGCTTCCGTTTTTTGTTGGACTTGGCGCGGCGGAATTGTACCTAGTCAAAGCGGAATGCCTTGCCCGGGACAGGGAATATAGTCAAGCGCTTGAATTATTGGATGAGCTACGGAGATACCGTTTCAAGGAGGAAGAGTTTATTGAACTCGCTATGCCAAACGGTGACGTGCTGCGTTATGTTCTCGATGAAAGGAGAAGGGAGATGGCATTCAAAGGTCTGCGCTGGTCTGATCTGAGAAGGCTAAACACCGAGTCCCAGTGGACAAAGCAGATCGTGCGTACTATCGGTGCTGAGAATTACATACTTGAGCCTAATAGCAACAAATATACGTGGCCTATTCCGCAGAATGTGATTGACATGACAGGGATGGCACAAAATCCAAGATAGCAAAAAAAGCCCATATAGGTGTCTATTTGGGCTTTTTCGTTGTAATGCTGTTCAGCCACTGATCGTCCTATTCTGGTACTTCACGAGAATAGCCGTCATTGGAACCGTTATGATTGGCTTCTATCTCCGCATTGTTTGGTGCGCTGGTGATAGCTTGAACGGATAGCCCTAGGGGGTTTGCAGGTCCGTCATAGTCCTCCATGTTCAAAAAGACGGCACATGGATCCTGTGCCTGCTGTGTGGGGCTGCATGAGCCTGTAGGTGCAGTGGAAGTTCCGTAAAAACTCACAATTTTTTGATCCGCCGGATTGGTAATATCATCACCCGGATCCGCTGAAATAGCGTACCAGCCGCTTTCTGGTTCATCTAAGATGTTAAAAGCTGAAAATCCTATCACTGTTGCCAATGCTATGACTAGCATAAACTTTTGTTCAATTATTTTTTTAATATTCATCGTTATGGCCTTTTTTATAATCCTAAAAAGTTTACCTCAAAAATTCTTTTGTTTAAGATCTGTCCTTACTTATCAGGGCGGACAGTCGATGACCCTGGCCGTGTTTTCGACGATCCTACGGCAAACGTATAATTTAGGCTTAGCTGTACCGGCCTGCCCGGGAAAAGGGCAAACCTGCGGCGATACCGTTTGCAAAATAGCATATAGAAAGGGACAATTCCCGAAAACGTGTTATCGTAATCTGTCAGATTACTTCTCCGCCAATGAGCGAATCGCGATGAAGACGATAATTTCCTTTTCTGACCCCGATCACCGTTGCCATCCCTCCTCCGGGATAGGTAATACCCATAGAGTGATATACCGAGAAGGGCGATATTCACGATCAGATGTGTATCCCAGGATATGCCACGGAAGACGGAAGCACAGCTGCACGGACGTTTGGCATACACTCCAGCTACACCCAGTCCGATATATACCGTGAAGGCGAGCATCAATAAGGAAGATAGAAGGTAGGCAATGGTTCGGGACCGTCGTCCTATAAACAAGAGTGCAGCTACTAGCTCCACCAGCGGCAAGGCCCAGAACAGCACATCGGCCCACCAATGTGGAAAGGGCTGTTTCAGCAGGGACAGGTGAAATCCCTGTAGGCTCCACAGTTTGTCCAAAGCAACGTACAGCCAGAAGACCATCAGGAAGATACGAATACTGTAAAGGGCGATATGTCTTTGGGTGCTGTTCATGCCTGGCTTGTTTTTATCTGCCATCACGAAGGGCAGACATCGTGTACAAAGCTAAAACATCTTTCACCTGATGGCCTGACAGAATACGACCTGCTGATCTGATAGTTTCAGTGAAAAGGAGATCATAAAGAATCTGCTTTATAGACGCTTTATGATCCGAAGATAGGCACTAGGACTCATGCCCGTTTGGGTTTTGAAGAAATGATGAAACGATTCGACCGAGCTGTAGCCACATTGATAGGCAGTCTGCGTAATATTTTCCCCGGACTGCAATAGATCGACAGCTCGCTTTAGCAGGAGTTCATTCTTCAAGTTTTGCAACGTTCTGCCAAAGTAACATTTATGGAGCCGATTGATATAATCCGGGTTCAACTGTAAGGCTTGGGCGATTTTGCCTAAGGAGGCGGCTTGTCCATATTCGGCTATGTAGGTTATCCACAAATGCTGGGCTTTCTCGGCGATACGTAGGCCGTGCTGCTCGTTCACGTGCTCCTCGATAACTTTTTCGCGTGACAGCTCGACAAGCTTACTGAGCTCATTTATGATAAAGGATTCATTGCTGAAGTCTCTTTTCTTCAGGTTGTTGCAAAGATATTGGATACGTAATAGCGTTTGCGTATCTATCCGAAAGTCCTTGCTGTAATGCGGTACAGCCGATTGATTTCGATAGCCGAAGATAACCTCCTGCAAAAAATGAAAACGCCGCTCATTTCCCTCCCGAAAAATCCCACCATCAAAATAAAACCCGAACAAGATCAGGTGTCCCCGGGGTAGCCTAAGCCGGTAGCTGCCGGGTGGAAGATACAAATAGCGCCCACGGTGAGGGGATAACCCGCAGATCTGATAAGACGTATGATCTTCCAGCACGATAGTACCTTCACCCTCCATCAGGTAAAGTACATGCAGGTCGCCCCGGTCTACCCGTACAGGAACGGAGGTCGTCTGCGCCAAAGCTATCTCATAGCTGTACAGATAGCCATAATGCCCGTCGAACTCCTGCTGGATAGCCGTATCCTTGCCTTGGGCATAGGAAATGGTTGTAGCATGGCTGATGGACAGGAGGGGCTGAGCAGGTACGTCCGGCGCAATGCTGAAGTGGGTAGATAGATCGATATACAGACTCTTTTTCACAATGAAGAACAGGTGCTCAAAAGCCAATTTAGGGGAAGAATGGCATTGGACAATGTTTTTTTCGTACATCACCTGTTTTTCAGGAAGCAGCTCGATTTTTTTTTCGTAGATCGGCCTTTTTTTTCGTGGATTGATCTACGAAATGAAGAGACCGTGCAAAAGCCGCATTTTGGGTATCGTACGATTTTATTCTTTCTACCCCAAAGATCTGTTGCATATTGCCGTCGATTAATCAACGTTAATTCATGTTTTGAACGTCGAAATGGCCAATCCGGCGGATCAAAACTTAGGTAAAAACTAAATACATAAAACAATGAAACAAGTAAATAAACAGATTTTAATTCGCCATCAAGGGATGATGCTGGACAATGAGATCATCACGTGGACACATCTCCAAAACATTTTCGATACCGATGCTACGAAAAGCAAAGGCAAATGTCGTATTGTGACACCGATCTAATTTGTTGCATGTTGATGGGATAGAGGGGGCTAAAAGGAATTAGAGGTTTTAGACTCCCTCTGTTTTTTTAAACTTTAAATTTTTTACTGTCATGAACAGACCTGTAAGTAATTGGGATTTTGCATTCTTTAGCGCAAATCTGCATAAATATCTACCTGAGATCGGATGGAATGAACACCCGGTTATCTATACCCGGTGGAAGGATCACCACGCCGGACAGACGAATCTAGATCTTTGTCCGCCACTGTCGGACATGGAGCGGCTTCGTTTACTGCCCACAGGGATTTTACTATTGTTTCACCTGGGTCATCACCTGCAACTGCCGGTACGCTTGGCACAGGCGGGGTTAGAGTTCGATATCGTGCTGGACCGTGCGGTATATTTACAATCCCGTCAACTCTTTGATCGCCTACAGGGCGAAATGAACGGGCAAGGAGGGGAATACCGTTATCTATTCAGTGACGATACGTCTTTATTGTTGCGTGTGCGGGAGCGCTTGCGAAGTGGGAGACACCTGCTGATCTTTGTGGATGGGGCTTCTGGTGCTGCCGTGTCTACAAAGGACAAGCGTGTCGCCATCCCTTTCCTGCACGGAGAGCTGTTGCTCAAACAGGGGATACCACTCATGGCCTACCTGTTTGGCATAGCGATTTATCCACTTCTCTGTGAAGATATGCCCCATGGCCGGCAGTATGCCCTGCAGGAAGCAATTCGAACACGAAAGGGCGAAACACGGGATACTTTTATCCACCGGACACTTTGCCAATGCTACGCTATGCTGGGCAAGGCATTACACCGACAGCCCTGGATATGGGAATGTTGGCCTTACTTGCATACCAATGGGATGTTGCAAGTGACCGACGCGGATATGTTAGCGATCTGGCAGAATGACCCCATGCTATTGCTTCCCTTGAAAGAAAAGTACTACTTATTTGATCGTCGATATTATTATGCGCAACCGTTAACTTTTTGATGTAAAGATTTAAATATTTACCTTTAATCTACCGAACACCTATGGATGAAAACCAAGCTGTATCATATTACCTTGTGGAACCTGTTGAGCTTTTTTGTTTTTCTGGGTTTATTGGAAGGTACAAATGTATTTGCGACTGCTGAAGTTATCCCTTTCAACCAAATTATCGCGGCCAGTGCACTTTTCTCTTTCTTTTATATACTACTGTTTGCGTCCACCTGGAAGCTGCTTTCTTCGGAACGGAGGGATCGTCTGCTGGGTGGTGTCTGGGCGGTAGTAGCGGTAGGTTCAATTGTCTGCTGTTCCTACCCGATGATCTACCGTTGGCTGCCCCGTTTGGGTGTGCATTTTCATCATCCGGATGAGGAGTTCGACCTATTCGAATTTCGGGAAAGGATGTTGCGGTCGTTGATTTTTGTGTGGCTCTTTAGCGCCGGGGCGGCGGCCATATACCGGTATATCACTTCTCGTCTCCTAATTCGCCAAGCCAATGCAAAGCGTGATGCTTACAAGGTTGAGGTCGATCGAATGAAGTCACGGTTGGCAGCCCGGCATTTTTCGCCGCACACCATCGAAAATGTGGTCGCCATCACCATGGGTAAAATGACCACGGGCAACAAGGAGGAGTACTTGGATGCGCTGATGGTACTGGCTGAAGTCCTGCACTACGCTTTGCGCATGGAGGACGAGGAGGCTACGGTGACTTTTGCGGAAGAATGGGCCCAGGTCGAAAATCTGATGCTGCTCGGGCGGGTCTGCCACGGTGATAAGGGTTTGACGCTTCATAAACCGGAGATATTGCCATCTGGGCGGCTGCCTATGGGTGTCTTCGTGATGCTGGTCGAGAATGCGCTTAAGTATGCGACGATAACTGCCGAAAAGGGTATTTTGCTGGACTTGCAACAGTATGATGGGCAGTGGCGGTTTACGGTAGCGAATAGCTTTCGGGAGGCTAAACGTCAGACGATACGGTCGGCTAAGACGGGCTTTGTTTTGCTCCAGCGAAAGATTGAAGTGGGTGCATGGCCTGTGGTGGTCGAACGAAAGGAACAAGGTGACACCTTCACGGTGAGCATCGTTGGAAAATTGGATGAATGGGGTAGATAGCATGAAAAAGGAACGATATACAATCATGATACTGGACGATAACCTGGATTCGACAAGTATGTTGCAGTATGCTCTTCAAAAAATTGATTATGTGGAGATTGTGCACTTGATGGATGATCCGGAGCAAGCACTAAAGGTATTGGATAGGCAACCGGTAGATATCCTGATATTGGATATGGATATGCCGACGATGATGGGATGGGAGTTTGCCAACCTCCTGAACAAGCCGCAGGTCAAACTGGTATTTACAGGGCACAGAGAGTATGGATTTGAGGCACAGGAAATAGGGGCAAGTGGATATATTTCTAAATCATTAAAATTCGACGTGCTCAAAAAAGCTATTGGTGATGCGATACGTGATGTAGATTATCTCCTCGATTTGACCAAAAACAACAGCACTTTTGTTAAAGTTAAGAATTTTGACACCAAAATGGATGAGGTTGTCCGGCTGGAGAAACTTTATTATGCAGAAGTGGAGGACAAGATCTTGTCGTTGTTTATGGACGACGGAAGGGTGGTCAATTGTCAGATGTCGCTGTCCAGATTGATGGAAGACCTGCCCGACAACAAATTTGTCCGTATCAGTGCAAAGCATATGGTAGCCGTCCATGCTGTCAATGCCTTGTCTAAAAAAAAGGTGCAGGTGAAGGAGCGAAAAAAACCATTGGAAATATGCTATCCTAGTGCGTATACAACGCTACAGCTCATATTGGATATGGGCTAACAAACAGATCAGGAATCGAGCTAACTGGAGTTCCTGAAACTTACTAATAACAACTTCAAACCTAATATAATGATTACTCATATACATTCCCACAGCCAGATACCTGACGCTGGCTGTGAACTGCAGTTTGCCGTGCTTTATCGGCAACTTACCATGCTGAACGAACATTTTTCACAGTTCCTTGTGATAGCACAATATGCAAAAGGCCTGAAGCCGCTGTTAAGGGATGCTTCTTATACCAGGAAGCGGTTGGGCGTGAGTGCACGCTCCTTGCTACGCTTTCAGCAGTGTGGCGACCTGCCTGTCTCCGAACGTGTTAAGGGCAAAAAATACTACCTGGATGAAGACGTTGAACGGTTCTTCCGGAAATATCGGGGCGGCTAGCTGGCGTCCTTTTCTTCCCCCTTTTTTCTACCTTTCTTCTGACCTTATTCTGCTCTTCTTCGGGCTCGCTTCGAGTGCTCTTCGAGTCGGCTTCGATGTGTCCCGAAGCGAACTCGAAGCCGATTCGAAGCCGCCTTGGAAAAGGGTAGAAGAATGTGTAGTATTGGTACAGAGACTAGTAGGACTTCTTCTTTAGCGATAGGCTGGCCCTTACCAATAATATCAGCACAGGAACTTCGACCAATGGACCGATAACACCTACAAATGCTTGTGGAGAATCGAAACGGTCAAGGAATTTTAATCTTGACTGCATGGTTACTTATCGATTTTTGAAAATACGTAAAACATCTCCGTCGCTATATGCAAACTTCTTTCTGCATATGCTTGTGTCTGCTCCGATGTGTTATCCGAAACCTTAGGATCTTCAAATGTGATAGGAATCCTTTTTTCCGCGCCAGCGATAAACGGACATCCACTGTCAGCCTGTGAACAGGTCATTATAGCAACGAAAGCAGAAACAGGATTGAAAGGACTGTCATATTTTTTAGAGAAACCCATTATTGGCAAGGAATTATCACTGTATTTTATGGCGTATACGGGGTTATCGCTCTCACTAATCTTAAAAATATTAAACCCCTGATCGGATAAAGTTTCTGCTACTTTAGAAAATAAGGCAGTTTTTTCAGTACCACCGGAATAACAATGCACATTCGGAATGTTAAAGTGTGCCGCTGCTGCCTGTGCCCATGCTTGTGAAAGATGGCTTCTTCGGGAATTATGGGTACAAATGAAGTTTATGTTGATGTCTTGTTTGCTATCTACTTTTTGTTGGATAAAATCTATTAACGGCTGCAAAATGCCTTTACGTTCTTCGCTACGTAATTGTTCCCATTGCAGTCCCCGAATCGTATTTGATAATGTCGGATACATAATAGTTGAATTCGTATTTAACAACAACCAGAGTTTGGAGTGCAGCAAGATGATTGGTTTACGGACAATTCGGATAAATTTTTCTTTTGTTTCTCGGATGGGATACCGCATGCATCCTGTGCCAAGCAGGCCGTCGTTTTACTTTTCAAAACAAAGATCTTCCCATTAAAATCTAAATCATATTTACCTATGGTATCGCTTTGATATTCTACTTCAATTTCAGCATCCTCAATTTCCAGTTTTTCTTCGGATAACTTAATAATATTTAATAGTTTTCTGGGTTTCAGACGGTGTTCGTAATCATTCGCATCCCATAACTGGAAGCTTACGGCTTTCTCGTCCCGGATTACTCCACCACAGTCAATGAATTTTTTACTGATTTGACCTACTTCTGTCACATGAAAGTGCATGGGAACAAACGTTCCGTTTTCTAACTGAAATTCAACATTGCTTAATGTTGGTAGGATTTCTTTGATTTCTGATAATTTCATAATTGTTGTATGATTATTAGTGATGTATTAACAACATTTTTTAACATTGACATTCTGATTAAAAAAGCTATTAATTTCCTCTTGAAACTCGTTCCAGACTTTTTCGTCAATACAATAGCAGACAGATTTACCCTCGATCGTGCCTTGTATGATACTGCTATTCTTTAATTCCTTTAAATGCTGTGAAATGGTAGCTTGGGCCAATCCCAATTCTTCAACCAGGTCATTGCATATACAGGCTTTCTGATCGATGATATATTGAAGTATTGCGATCCTTGCCGGATGCCCTAATACTTTAAATAGGGATGCCTGTTTATTTTGTTTGTCTGTAAATATATCTGATTTAGTGAGCCCCATTTTTTTGTATTTAATATCGCAATATTACGATATTAAATTTTAATCGGTATATTTTTTTTTACTTTTTTATTCCTGTCTAACTAATACGTTGTTACAAAACCTGATCCTCTCTCCCCGGAGACCGGACAACCATCGGACAATTTTCCGAAGGATATCGGACAGCTATCGGACAATCGTTCATAGCCCTTGTTTTTCTGCTTTCCTGCTTTTTATGTTTGCCTCGTCAGTTACAAATACCGGTATACAATGCACTGGCAAAATGTTTAACAATTTAATTTTTTAAAAATGGGAACTATTGTAAACGGAGCCAATGGAGGCTTCAAAGGAAAGGCTGGTTCGGTCATAGGAAGCAGCTGGAAAGGTATCAACTACATCAAGGGGCTGTACAAGAAGCGTACGAAGCCGTCGAGTGAGGCACAGCTTCAGCAGCAGGCCAAGTTCACGCTGCTTACGCGTTTTCTGTTACCGATCCAGAGGTTTCTGAGTATAGGATTTGGTCGCAAGAAGATGAACAAAGCTACCCCTGGGAATATAGCCCTTCAGTTCAATCTGGCGGAAGCGGTGCAGGGTATCTATCCGGACTATGTGCTTGATTATTCAAAGATCCGTATCTCGGACGGCGCGTTGTACGGTGCGGGCAATGTGACCGTGTCGTACGATGAAGGCGATGTCACGTTGAACTGGGACACGGTCGTCAATGAGGAATTGGGTAATCAGCTGGACGATGTGCTGTATGTTGTTGCCTATCATCCGGAAAGGGACGAATTCTTGACCAACCCGACACGTCTTACACGTGCCGACGGTACAGTTACGTTCGCCGTACCGGGATATTTGCAGAACGGTGTGCTGCATGTCTGGTACTTTATGTCCGACAGGACTAAAAAACGTGTATCGAAAAGCAGTTACCTCGGTGAACTGCAGCTTGATTAATTAATCCGGGGTTGCTCACGCAAAGGAGCAGCCCCTTTTTTTTCAAAAAAAATAAATTAAAGAAGACACCATCATGAGCATACAGCTCGAAAACAGAAATGAATATGCTCATGATACCTGCCTGCGGTAGGCAGGGCTTCATTACTTTTAAAAATCAATATAATTCAATGAAAAAAGTAAAAAATAGCAGTCCGGCACAACTGGCCACTCAGCTTGCGTTTAAACGTGCTTCTAGTTTCTTAGCCCCCTTGCGTGGGTTGGTCAAGATAGGCTATTTCGAATCTGCCAAACAAAATGACATGATGGCCATCGCTATGGCGATGAGTCAGGTGCTGCGCTGTGCCGTAGCTGGGGAGTATCCTGATCTGTATATCGCTCCTGCAGATGTTATACTCAGCAAGGGACCTCTGTCACCGGTTTCCCTGCGGACGCTCCAACGCACGGTAGACTGCATAACGATCCGATATGGGGGACATTCAGGGGTAATTAGAGGGTTTACGGACGATGAGGTCATCGCCTGCGCCTATCAGGTGGATAAGGGTGTGGCGGTATTGAACAAGCAGCCGGCAACCCGGGGGGATGAGGTGGTGACGATCAACATACCTGTGGAACTGCAACAACAACCCTTATATGTATACCTGTTGGTCTGTGATAGAAACCGAAAGAAGTTTTCACGTTCGACATATTTGGGACATGTCTGACATACATACCCTTGTTCTACAACGGAAATATGGTGTGCAGGGAACCAATGGAACAATTTATTACAATGGTGAGCAGATTTGCCACACGATCGAGCTTCCGTGGAGGAATAACAAACGGCGGGAGAGCTGTATTCCCGAGGGACGATATAAGCTGGTGAAGAAAGTTTATCCGCGCAATGGTGAGCAGATCGGTATCCCGGCAGTGAAGGGGCGGGAGGCTATCCTGATCCATGCGGCTAACGATGCCATGAAACAGCTGCGCGGCTGTATCGCGCCGGTGACTATGCTCACGGGAGAAGGCTGCGGTACCGAAAGCCGCAAGGCATTGGAAAAGCTGAAAGCCTTGGTCTACAGCCTCTGGGATATGGATGGTGAGGTGTATGTGCAAATTAAAAAATAAAAAACAATGAAAAGAATATTAAGAATAGCGAGCAAAGCCGTACAGATGGTATTGGCTGCTCCGGTAAAATTACCTGTTAAGATACAGCAGGTAGCAAAATATGTAGCGGTGGCCTTGGGTATTTTGGAGGCTGTGGTACAGGAGGATGAACGAAAACCTGACACAGGAGAGGAGGGCTGTGGTGAGACCCCTGACTAATGTGCAGGTGGGTACTCTTGGTGGTACCTTCTGCTCGATCTGGGTCAACTTCTCCCTGGGGGATGTCGTGCAGACGGTGGTCATGGCTACGCTTGGTGCAATCACCAGCTATGTCGTTAGCCGTCTACTAGATCGCAGGAACCGATAGGTTTTTAATAGGCTGTCTCCGGTAAGCTAAGGAGGCAGCCTATATACATTATTCGCCCTCCAAAAGTGATTTACACCATTTC
The DNA here is from genome assembly GCA_040392285.1 of Sphingobacterium sp. GTDB lineage: Bacteria > Bacteroidota > Bacteroidia > Sphingobacteriales > Sphingobacteriaceae > Sphingobacterium. The sequence continues at coordinate 23,411 of JBEBWF010000032.1, forward strand.
TTGATCAGGTAGATTATTTGTTGCGAAATCGGATGACAACAGTCTACGATAAATTATGCCAATTTTTTCGATAAATTTGTTGGGGAATTATAGGGAAGAAAACAAAATTATGGATGAAAAAAATCTTTTGTTAAAAATAGTGGAAGGAGATAATGAGGCCTTCTGCGTCCTTTTTGACCATTATAGCAAGTTTGTATATTCGTTTGGATACAAGCTTGTTCGGTCTGGGGAGATAGCGGAAGAGATTGTTCAGGATATATTTTTGAAAGTATGGGAGGGAAGGGAGAAATTAAATGATATCGACAATTTTGGGGCATACCTCAATGTCTTGGTGAGGAACCATTCGCTTAACCTGCTTCGGCAACTGGCCAAACGGCAAACCGTAGATGCGTATGCTATCGCTGACTTTGTTGCACAGGACCAGGTGACGCAGGATACCATCGATTACCGCGATACATTGCGAATATTGGAGGAGGTCTTGCAAGAGCTGCCGGCTCATCAACGGGAAGTCTATACCTTATGCCACCTGGATGGACTCAAGTATGAGGAAGTTGCTGCTAAACTAAATATTTCTACCAATACGGTACATTACCACATGAAGCTGGCGCTCAAAACTATTCGGGAATATCTGCTCAAACGGGGTGTTGCCTATCAAGCCTTGTTATTTTTCTTTTTGAATTTTTTAAAATAATCTTATTGATACACAGTTAGTTGTGTATTATTTTTAATTTCTTTCGATAAAGGACTACCGGAGGGGATAGTCATCCGTGTCAATGATAGTAAACCAGGACATAAGTCTTTATTTCAATGGAACGCAATACGAAACGATTTGTAGAACTGTATGGCAAATACTTGTCGAATACAGCTTCAATTGCCGAAGAACAGGAATTCTTTGCTTATATCGAAGATCCGCTTTACAAAGATCAGGTGGAAAAACTCCTTTCGGAATCCTTTGCCAATCAGACTGATTTTATCCATTTAAAAGACCGTAGCCGTAGCCGGATTTTAAACCATATTCTCCACAAAGAACAGCGCAAGACCAAGCAGCCTATTTACCGTAAAATAGCGTTCCGCGTAGCTATTGCTGCAAGTATCCTGCTCTGTGTAGGCCTAAGTTTTTACCTATTCCAGGTGAAGGAGCAAACAGGAGCGATAGAAGGAAGCACTGCGTTACAGGCTGATATACAGTACTTAGATAGTACGCAGGTTTATCTAACCTTGGCGGATGGGAGGCGGATAGCTTTATCGGACGATATGGAGGGACAGATTGCTGAACAGTCGGGTGTAGTGGTGACCAAAAGCAAAGATGGTAGCTTGGTTTATTCGGTTTCTGGGGGGATGTCCAATACCAATGCGTATAATGCGATAGAAACACCTAAAGGTGGCCAATATCAGATCATACTACCGGACGGGACAAAAGTATGGCTTAATGCCGCATCGTCGTTAAAATATCCGGTGTCATTTTCTTCGTTGTCCGAAAGAAAGGTTTTCCTAAAGGGTGAGGGCTATTTTGAGGTTTCAAAAGATGCTAGACGGCCATTTCGGGTCATGACCGACGATCGGCAGGAGGTGGAAGTTTTGGGAACGCATTTTAATATCAATGCCTATCGGAAGGAAATCAAAACGACTTTGCTGGAAGGTGCTGTGAAGGTTTCTTCGTTAGCAGCGGACAAGGTACAGTCCACGGTATTGAAACCTGGGCAGATGTCCATCAACGAAGGGAATAAAATAACGATAGCGGCATTGTCTTATGTGGCTAATCAGATCGCCTGGAGGGATGGTTATCTTGTATTTAACAATGCCAATATCAAAGATATTATGGCTGACCTGTCCAACTGGTATGACCTGGAGGTCGAATACCAGGGGGATATGTCCAAAATCTATTTTCACGGTAATTATCTACGTTCCAGGGATGTCAAAAAACTATTGAATTCACTGGAATTGACCAATAAAGTTAAATTTAAAATAGAAGGAAGGAGGGTGATCGTCTTAGGAGAATAAGATCTTTTTTTCAACACGTTCCTATTATCCGAAAAACCAGAGGTGCTTGCGACACCTCCGGTAGTTCAGCATAAGATGCTGAAAATAGGATAACTAATCAATCGATGTAAACTAATTAAATTAAACCTATTCAAATGTATAAAAAAAATACAGCATTTATACGCGGGATATTATTCTGTTGTTCCTATAAATTCCTGTTGATTATGAAACTCAGTTTTATCTTATCTGTAGTTGTTTTTTTTCAGGTAAGCGCTGCTTCTTACGCGCAAAAGGTTAGCCTTCAGGTAAGATCAGCTTCTATCGATGAAGTTTTTTATAAACTGACCCAACAAACCGGACATACCTTTACGGCAGATGCGGAATTGGTAAAAAAACTCCTGCCCATAAATCTTAACCTCCATAATGTGGAGCTCAAGGAAGCATTGGATAAATGCTTTGAGGGGCAGCCTGTCGATATTTTTTATAATAAGGTGGACAAAATAGTTGTTGTCAGAAAGGCCGACAAAAAAAGTGAGCCTACTGTACAACCCAGCATAACGATACGGGGAAAAGTCACCGATGATAAAGGCAATCCGTTACCCGGTACACTGATCAATAGCAAAGGTGAAGAATATAAGGTTGTGACCGGTACAAACGGAAGTTATATGATTACGGTATCTTCTGCGGAAGCCGTATTGGTCTTCTCTTTTATTGGTTTTCATAATCAGGAAATAAGGGTAGGCAGCCAGCGGGTTATTGATGTCAAAATGCTTGCTGCGGAGAAGGGTTTGGATCAAGTCGTCGTTATCGGGTACGGTACCGTTGCCAAGAAGGATCTGACCGGAGCGGTAGGAACTGCCGATGTCAAAGAGATGGCGAAAGCGCCTGTGGTCAATTTTGACCAGGCTTTGGCCGGGCGTGTTGCCGGTGTGCAGGTTTCCAATAATGACGGCCAGCCGGGACAGGAAGCGAATATTGTTATCCGTGGGGGTAACTCGCTGACCCAGGAGACGGCTCCGTTGTATGTGGTAGATGGTTTCCCGATGGAAACTTTTAGCAGCTCGGCCTTAAGTAATTTTGATATCGAATCCATTTCGGTATTGAAAGATGCTTCTGCAACGGCGATCTATGGATCGCGCGGCGCGAATGGTGTCATTGTGATCGAAACCAAGAAGGGACAGGTCGGAAAGCCGACGGTAGATTTTTCGGCTTCGTTCGGTGCTCAGGGGGCGATTAAGAAAATGGATATGATGTCTGGTTATGAATTTGTCAAATACCAGGATGAAATTTATCCAACATTGGCAAAGCGGTATTATTTGGAGGATTTGGGAAAGGATCTGGAAGATTACCGGGGGGCAAAGGAATTGGATCTGCAGGATAGATTGTTTAGGAACGCCCCGATTAATATCTATAACATAGCGCTTCGCGGGGGAAACCCAAGTACGCGATATGCCGTTTCTGGTAGTTTGTTTGATCAGCAAGGTATTATTGTCAATTCGTCGAATAAGCGTTATCAGGGCCGGCTGTCTTTGGATCAAACTATTTCAGATAAGCTGAAGGCTGGCTTTGTGATCGGTATGGCCCAAAATACAGTAGACGGAACACCCGTAAATTCTGGTCCGACATCTTCGGCGACGAGTTATACGCTCTACCGGACCTGGGGTTTTCGTCCGGTGACGGGTACAGGTCTGGATCTGGGGGATCTTTTGGTCGATCCTGAATCGGAAGGACTTAACCTGATGATCAATCCGGTCATCAGCCTGGAAAACGAAGTGTACTTGAATACCTATTCCGATTTGAACCTGAATGCTTTTTTATCCTATGAGATCCTCAAGGGTTTGACGCTGAAGGTGTCCGGAGGAACCAACAGCCGTTCAAGTCAGTATAAATATTTTTATAATTCGGAAACCTATCGAGGTACACCGCTGAATCCCAGTAATTTCAGAGGGCAGTATGGTGGTGTGGTTAACCGCTCTGTAAAGGGATGGGTAAACGAGAATACATTGACCTATAAGAAGTACATCAATAAGGATCATGTCTTTGATGTGATGGGTGGATTTACGATGCAGCGAAGGGATAGTGATGGGTTTGGTTATGAAGCGGACAATATCCCGAATGAAGAAATGTTGTTCAGTTCGTTGGGTGGTGGTACACCTTACCGGAATACATCTGTGCAGACTTATCATACGCTAGCTTCTTTTTTAGCACGGGGAAATTATACCCTATTGACGAAATATATGTTTACGGCTTCTATACGGGCAGATGGTTCCTCGAAATTTATCGATAAGAACCGCTGGGGATATTTTCCTGCGGGTGCGTTTGCCTGGCGGATGAAAAACGAAGATTTCTTAAAGGATATTGCGGTGATTTCGGATGCGAAGTTGCGGTTGGGATACGGTATTACGGGAAATAATCGAGTGGGTGATTTTGACCGTGCACCGGGTTTGGTGTATACGGACTGGAATGCAGGCTATTCTTTTGGGGATGCTATTCCTGATAAGGGGTTGATTATGAATTCAATGGGGAATAGATCGTTGAAGTGGGAGTCTACGGCTCAATCCAACATCGGTTTGGATGTAGGATTGTGGAATGATCGGCTCCAATTGACGGTTGACCTCTACAAAAAGAATACAAAGGATCTCTTGCTCTTGGCTAATCTTCCCCGGACGACGGGTTTTGTGCGGGAGTATAGAAATATTGGCGAGGTGGAAAATAAGGGATTGGAAATTACCCTCAACACGGTCAATATCAAGCGAACTAATTTTTCTTGGGAAACGAATTTTAACATCGCATTTAACCGCAATAAAATCATTTCCCTGGTCGAAAATGAGAGCAATTTCTTGAGTTCGGTGACTTTCGATAGCAACTTTACTTCTTCGTCGGCCTATATTGCGATGGTCAACCATCCTGCGGCTTTATATTATGGTTATATCTGGGATGGCAACTACCAGTACAGTGATTTTGACGAAGTTTCTCCCGGAAGTTATGCCTTAAAACCTACGGTAACGACGAATGGTAATACAGCGGGTAGTATACAGCCCGGCGATGTAAAATATAGGGATATCAACGGTGATAAGGTCGTCGATGGCCAAGATCTGACTGTCGTGGGTAATCCTCAACCTATTCATGTGGGGGGTATCAATAATGTCTTTAACTATAAATCTTTTGCAGTGAGTGCTTTCTTTCAGTGGTCTTATGGAAATGATCTCTTGAATGCGAACCGTTTGATTTTTGAGGGAAATGGATTGTTCAGGCCTTTATTGAACCAGTTTGCTACTTACGAGAATAGGTGGACTCCGGAAAACCAAAACAATGAATTGTATCGGTCTGGGGGACATGGTCCTTTTGGTGCTTATTCGTCTCGGGTGATTGAGGATGGTTCCTACATTCGATTGAAGACTTTGTCCCTGTCCTATAGGTTGCCGGAAGTACTTTCGGCGAAAGTGTATGCGTCAAACTTAGCGCTCACCTTTTCGGGGCAGAACTTGATTACGTGGACGAATTATTCCGGTATGGATCCTGAAGTTTCTACGCGGCACTCCGCCTTGACTCCGGGATTTGATTATTCGGCTTATCCTATTGCACGGACGTTTGTTTTTGGTATCACGGCTAAATTTTAAAAGACATGGAAAGAGTTAAAATCTATATATCTATTATATTACTTGGTTTGTTGGCCTCTTGTGGCAAATTTCTGGATACCATACCGTTGGATAAAATGGATCCGGAAGCGGTATTCGATAAGGAATCACAACTTTATGCGGCCTTGGTAGCGGCTTATGATCCTTTGGGTAGGGGTACGCTGTATGCCTATACGATCCAGACCCGATTGGCAACGGAGGCTGATGAAGGCTTCTTTTATAGCAGTAGCCGCACGAGTGGGCCTCAGTTTTATGACTTGTCTTCTTCGGATTCCGAGGTGTTGGGTACGTGGACGACATTGTATGAGGGAATTTCCCGTGCTAATCTGGTCTTGGAAAATATCGATAAGCCTGTTATGGACGAGACTAGAAGAAACTACCTAAAAGGGGAAGCTTTGTTTTTGAGAGCCTATTATTACTTTTTATTGGTGAGCAATTGGGGGGATGTTCCCTTGATTCTGAATACAGTGACTTCCGTGGAAGGGAATTCCATCAAGCGTACATCCGCCGAGTTGGTGTATGAGCAGATTACGCGTGATATGGAAGAGGCAGAAGAATTGGTTATGCCGATCAATGGCTACGACGGTGCTGGACGGGTAACAAAGTCTGCGGTGAGGGGTATTTTAGCACGGGTGTACTTGTATTGGGCTGGATATCCTTTGCTAAAAACGGAGAAATATAAAGATGCGAGATTTTGGGCTAAAAAAGTAATGGATGATGTGGAAGCGGGACATCGGCTAAATCCTTCCTACGATCAGGTCTTTATCAACTACGCGCAGGATAAATATGACAATAAGGAAAGTATCTGGGAGGTTGAATTTGCGGTGACGGGTATTTATGAACATGGGCAGGTAGGTTCCTGGCTGGGGATACGTTCGACAGATCCTGTCGTGGGTACGGCTTATGGTTTTATTGGTACCACCTATACCTTGCTGGATCGCTATAAATTAGGGGATCTAAGACGGGATCGGGCCATTTCTCCTTTTTACTATACAGGTGCTACAGAAACTTTATTCCCAGCTATACAAACCTCGCGGCGATACCCGGGAAAATGGAGAAGGAAAGAAGAGACAGCAACGCCTAAATTGAACCAGAATACACCTCAAAACTACCCGTTGTTGAGGTATTCGGATGTCTTATTGATGTTTGCCGAAGCAGACTATCAGGACCAAAACCAAGTTCCGGGTGAGGATGCTTATACCGCGCTGAATAAGGTCAGACGACGGGGGTATGGAAAATCCCTGAATGGGGAGGGGCAGATTTCAGAGAACCTCAAATCGATCACGGTTACGAATGGTGGTACGGGATATACCAGTGCCCCAACGATAAGCATAACCGGAGGTGGTGGTGAAAATGCAACCGCTACAGCTACGGTTGAGGGAGGAGAGATTACGGCTGTAACGATCACTAATCCGGGTAGGAAATTTACCTCATTACCAACGATAACGCTTACCGGAGGTGGGGGAAGCGGAGCGGTTTTAACACCATTGCTGACATTGCCGGATGATGCAGATCTGAAAGACTTAAGTACAAATGACTTTATGGCTGCCTTGCAGGAGGAGCGGTCAAGGGAATTGTGTTTCGAAGGGCTTAGAAAATATGATTTGATCCGGTGGGGGCTATTGGAGACGAAGCTGAAGGAAGTCGGCGCCTGGATTACAGCGAATGAAGCTACTGCTTACAAGTACCTTTCCCTAAGTTTTGACAATTTTGATAAATCGAAACATACGCTTTTACCCATTCCTCAAAATGATATATCGTTAAATAAATTATTGACACAGAATCCAGGGTACTAAAAATAAATATGATGAAAAAGATGAAAATTTTGTTTTTAATGGCAATTGTCATATCCATAGTTTCCTGTGATAATGCCATCGAAGTTGTTGCGCCAACCTTTGACGTAAGAACGGAGAAATTGGAGTATCGGGTGGATGATACGGTCCACTTTATCTTTTCGGGTGATGCCGAATATATTACTTTTTATGCAGGAGATAAGGAGTCGGAATATAAACATCGGTTTAGAACACAGATTGCTCATGCAAAGCCAATTTTGAATTTTACCAGTGAAGGAAAGTTTGGCCTCCCTGAAAGGAATCTGACGCTTCGGATAGCCACTGATTTTAACGGTACGATGAATACGGAGAATATCTTAAAGGCTGATTGGGAGGATATTTCCGATCGGGTCAACTTCTCAACAGGAACGATCGTGCCATCGGGTGATATCGATTTATCTGACTTTATCGGTTATCCGAGAATCCATCTGGCTTTTAAATATGTGGGGATTGGCAACACGGCCCAGCCACAAAAAACCTGGTTTATCAGGGACTTCGTCCTGCAGACATATGATGAAGAGAACAATACTTATCCGATTATTAATGATCTGTCGGAGGGAGGTTGGCTGCAGCACAGTGTGGAGGGGGATACGCGGGTATGGCGCATTACTGCGGCTGATTTATACCTGGGTGCAAATGCCAATGAGCCTTCTAATGAAGATTGGGTGATCACCAAGGCGATCAATCTGGCTTCGATAAGTCCGGACAAAGGTGTCCCCATCAAAACATTGACAGGTACTGCAGAACCCTTGTATCATATTTATACCGAACCGGGGGAGTATGTGGTGACATTTGTCGCTAAAAATCAGAATGTGTATGGAGAGCAAGAAATAATCAGGGAAGTTCATTTGTCCATTAAAGAGTAAAGCATGTTGAGATTAATGTTATGTTTTTTGGGTATGGCTGTCTTATTGACTGCATATGGACAGTCTAGTACCGAATCTCTTCTGGGACCTAATTTAATGCAAAATGGAGGCTTTGAAGATGGCGAAAGGCATTGGAAGCTTGCACAAAATGGCATTCTTGATACCGCAGGTGGGTATCGTTCCAGCTCAGCACTGTACATCAAAAATGACGATGCGCAAAAGAAATTTTCGGGAACATCCCAACAGCTGGAGATTGAGCCTGGCGCTACCGTCTACTTTAAGGTAAAGGTCAAGGGGCGTAACCTTTCGTCAAAGGATGAAAAGTCGGGTTCGAACGGAGCGCGGATTTATATTCAGGCCTACGATGAATACGGTAAGGTAATAGGTGGAAGGTATCCGAAGTTGTCGGGACTCGGTACCTTCGATTGGAAAGAACTTTCGGGGGAATATACGGTGCCTATCAATGCGGTGAATGTATCTATCGGGATCAGTTTGTACAATGGGGTCACCGGAGAAGCTTGGTTTGATGAGGTTTCTTTACAACTTGAAAAACCCCGTTTTATCGAAGCATTCTTGACGAAGCCGTATTACCGTGGACGGCTACAGGAAGGGGGTAAGCAGGTTTTTAGCGAGAAAATTGTCGTAAACCGGGCATACTATGACAATAGCTCGGCAGAGATTGCAGTGAGCTATGACCTTAAAGATGTGGTTAACAAAACCATTGAAAAGTTCAGCTTCAAATTGCCGGCTTCAGCGACGGATACAACGGTAACTTTTTCACCTAAACAAAAACTTCGGGAGGGTGATTACACGTTGATTGGCTCGTATAGCAGTGTGGTCGATAACAGTTCTTTCTCCCGGAAGCATAGCATTGAGGTTGTCAAAAGTTGGCCTGCTGTATATATCGATGATGAGGGCTATACGGTTAAGAACGGAGAGCGGATCTTTCCATTTGGATTCTACATAGGTCACCCCGACGATGAGCATCTGGAACGTATTAAAAAAGCTGGATTTAACACCATATTGTCTTATGGCTATGGCTACAATACAAAATTTGAAGCCTATCTGGACAAGGCTGAAGAGCATGATCTCCATGTCATTTATTCGCTGAAAGATTTCTACGCAGGAAGTCCGTTGAAACTGGGTAACCGAAAGCCGTTGGATGTGGCAAGGGAGTATGTCAACAATATCAAGTACAAACCGGCTCTTCTGGCTTGGTATACCGTGGATGAATTATTGCCCGACAAGATTCCTCAAATCGAAGAAATGTATGAAGCGGTAAAAAAGCTGGATCCTCATCATCCTACATTACAGGTACATTATTACGATGGCTACAGGATGTTGGAGAAGTACTATTACAACGGGGATATTATCGCGACAGACCCTTATCCCGTAGGAAGGCCCGACTTAACATTGACCTCTACACGGGTGAAAGCAGGGCTTAAAGCTACGCACAATAGCAGGGGACATTGGGCCGTATTGCAGTCCATGGATTGGGCGGTGTACCAAAAGGAAAAAGAGCCTAATCCACCCGATCTGGATGAACTGAGAAACCAATGTTATCAGGCCTTAATTCATGGTGCTAAGGGGATTTTATTTTATTCCTATTATGATCTTTTTCAGGAAAGGTTTCCAAGGCAAAAGGAACTGAACTATACCAATTTCAACAAGCTGTGGCCCGACATAGTGCAGATGTCTGAGGAGGTTACCGCATTATTCCCCGTGCTGCTGAACGGAAGCATGTCTCCGGTAGAAGTGCTGGGAAATGATCAGGTGGAAGTCGCCTGTTTTAGCTATCAGGATGAGGATTACCTGTTCCTTGCTAATCCATTTTATGAGACTAAAACGATCCGTATAAAAATGCCGGATAAGTGGAAGATCGAGACGTATACTCAGGGACAGATCGTTGCCGAGGTTGACCAGAATGTTTTGTGTTTAGAATTGCCTCCTATTGGCAGTGGTGTTTTCAAGTTAAAGTTGTAACAAAAAAATCGAAAACCTTTTTATCAAAAAATTATGAAACCTAAAGTAAGTTTAATCAATTTGTTTATCGTACTGGTTTTGAGCATATGCTGCTTAGCCTGTAAAAAAGCAATACCGGAGCAAGATAAAGGGCCCACAGAAGACCCTATTGATGAAGATATCAAAACAAAATTTGCGCTTTATGACGCGATGGCTTATCCGGGCAAGCCGGATTTGGCACCGGAGGGATTATTGCCGGTTTACCTGATGTATGAAGCGGCACTGACGAAAGCTAACCCGAACAATGCCAATAGAGTCATCTTAGACATGGATAAAATCAGTGTGCAAGCTGAATTGGCTGCAAATTTTCCGCATGTCATGGTCTCTACGGATATAGAGGATTGGTTTGGCGATGGAAATGTAGATGAGGATGAAATGCAGAATCGTTTCAACACCATGTTTGGTGTTTTTAGGGAGAAAAATCCGAATGTGGTCATTGGTAATTATGGTATTGCGCCGTCTGCACTCGCTGTCTACCGCTATTATAATCAGGATAAATGGGACGATGCCACCCTTGTACAAAACTGGAGAGATAGTAATGTAAAACGGTGGAAGTCCATTGGTGCCTCGGATGTCATCATGCCTGTAATATATATCGCAGAACCTGATATTGATAAGTGGATACGAGACTTGGACATCACGGTGGAGGAAATAAGGAAGCATAATACCGACAAAAAAATTGTGGTGTATATCTGGCCTCAATACTACGATAAACCGGACAGTCCTTACAAACGGGAAGTCATTAGCCCCGAGATTTGGAAACAGTTGTTGGAGGCTGTATATGAAAGATGTGATGGAGCGATTATCTGGTCGGGCCAAACAGATGGGGAAGGAAATACGCTTCCTTGGAACGATGCGCGGATTCAAGCTATTTGGAACGAGACGAAGACCTTCATACAGACGCACCAAGCGGATCTGCTGCAGCCGCAACCGGAGCCTGAACGGATTTTCATGGATAATCCCAATAAATCGTTTAAGATATTCGCTTCCATAACGTATCCGGGTGCACCAAGCCTTAATACATATGGTCTTCATCCTATTGGGTTAGTTCGAGAAGCGGATATTAGCGCTGGCGTTTCAAGCGGTATACAGCTGCCGGATCTGGGAAAAGTGGAAGCATTGGCACAGAGCATGCTACAGAACCCACATATTCCGATCTGTATCACCGGGGGAACGTGGATAGGTGATCGGTCGAGAGACCCGGATGCGATGATTTCTCGCTACGAGGCGGTTAAAAATGCGTTTAGAAGTAAAAATACCGAGAATGAACTTGGTTTTGCCTTTATTGCGCCTACGAGTTTAAGTGGATTGCGTGTGACAAATAGTAATTTTTATGTCAATACCGCTAGTTGGATGCAAAGTGCCGTGATCCCTACGCGCCCTTTACGTGGTTATGCAGATTATCTGGTTCCGGCCTCTTATATCGTAGATGATGATATTGGTTTATGGAAAAAGGAATTTTATCTGACGATAAAAGAAGCAAAACGCAACAATCCGGATAAGCCCATCTATGCATATTTCTATACCGATTACTTTAATCAGCCTGCAAATTTTGTAAACTCTTATAACCCGATCAAAGAATCCACTTGGGAGGCAATGCTGGAAGCGGCTTTCAAAATTTGCGACGGCGTGGTCATGAGTAATGTTGGTAGCTCGGCATGGAACGAAAATTTTGGTTTCTGGCAGGCAACCAAAAAGTTTATCGAAAAATATAGGGGTAATATTGTTTTCCCCGAAGAGGCGGAAGTACCTACTAATCCCGGAGGGGGAGGATGGCACGTAGAGGGCAACGTTCTCCAAAATGGAAGTTTTGAAGATCCTGTAATCCCCTCGGCGCTGACAGAAGCCCTCTACGGCGCAACGTATCCTTCTTTATTAAATTGTCAAGGCTTTTTTGATGCGATCTCGAAAACCACTAGTCCGGTGGCGCCTGCTACTGCAATCGAAAAGTATGTCTGGTTTGAAAGAGGAACGAGCCAAAGTCAATGCCGAACGTATGTTTACAATGCAAAGGCAAAGTCAGGAACGAATTCCCTTGCACTTCATAATGTAGGAGGCAATACGTCGAACGCTACGGCAACTACCTGGTTCTACCATAACTTGGCACAGCGAATCACGTTGGATGATACCAAGAAATACAAACTTACATTTTATGCACAACGGGATTTTCAATATAGAAGTGCCGCGAATTCGGCAAATAAGTTGCACGTAGGTATTGTGTCGTCTACAGGAGCTACACCACCGACTAACTCGACCTATTTTGTCGAAGTCCCTCTTCCAGAAAATGAGAACTGGAATGAACTGTCGGTGACCTTGGATCTGCCTGCGATCATCACCACTAATCCGGGAAAAAGCTTTGAAACCAGTGCGATCTTCATTGCTTTACAGACGGGTTGGGATGCGGTGAATAATGTAACATTGCAATCCCTCGTCTATGTAGATGATATTAGTCTGGTACCGATGGAATAAAACGAGACCCACCATTTTTTATGAAAGAACTGAGCATTACATTTTGTCACGGAAAAATGTAATGCTCGGTTCTTTTTTATAGACTAGCTTTCCATTTAAAAAATCTTTCTTTTCTAATTTGTTATAGGATTTTTATAAATAGTTTGTACATTCGTGTACGTACCCAAGATTTTTGCCTGATTGATGATAAAAAATATTGCAGATACTGGTTTGTAGAAAATGGAATGAAATGCTTTCGTTTAAAGACTAGCGTGTATTTGTGATAATTCGATCTAAGGTTAAAGGTGATATTGGGTTTGTAACCACGTATGGGCTTTATGAATAAAGATCTGCAACATCATATAGTAATCGGACAACTGAAGAGTGGTCAGGAGGCGGCTTTGAAACTGCTCTTTGATCGCTATTCTGATGACGTTTACAGTATTGCCTATAGTGTGTTGAAAGATCCCTTTGAGAGTGAAGACGTGGTGCAGGAGGTGTTTATTAAAGTGTGGAATGCGCGTTTTCAATTGGATGAAACCGGTAATATCTGGTCATTTATCTACATTATAACCAAAAGGTTAGCATTGAACAAACTCCGGGATTTAAAAGCGCAGATTAAAAATCAGGTTGTCTTGTTCGAAACTAATTTTGCGCAGATTGGTAGCAGCGACAATAATACCCTTGTACAGGAAATTTTAGCCTTAGAGCATGAAGTGCTTGAAAAGCTTCCCGAACAACAGCGAAAGGTATATGTGCTAAGTAGGGTGGAAGGGTTGACTTACAAAGAAATCGCCGGCCAGATGAATATTGCTCCCAATACGGTCAAAAACCATATTATCCAAGCCTTAAAAACCTTTAAAAAACACTTTCAGCGGTTTGGCTATCCACTATTCTTATTTTTTCTTCATTTTTAACTAGTCCTACCTTTCATTTCTCGGGTTCTATATATAAATACCCGTAAACTTAAATGGATAAAGTAAGATTAAGATATTTGCTGGAAAAGCATATTGCCGATACGATTTCGTCAACAGAACTCGATGAACTGTTTGCCCTGTTGGAAACGACAGACCTAGAAGTTCAGGAGGAGATATTGACCGATATTCTTGATGGGAAACCTTTCGAACATAAATTGTCAGCGAACAGAAGACAGGTTCTTTATGAAGAGATACGCCATTCTGTCCTGACAGATCGATCTACTGACAAACCTATTCCTCATCAGCTGAAGGATAAGTTAATTCCCCTTAAAAGATACATTTCTATAGCAGCGGTCTTATTGATAGGACTGTCGACGCTTCTATGGCTTTGGAATAAGCAGCAGTCTGATACGGGGCTCTTGGAAGACACCTACTCCATGGTAGAACAAGCCAAGGATGATATTTATATGGAATCGGACAGTGTTCCGTTTCTTCGCTTGCCCAATGGAGAGATACAATTGTTGGAAGGGGATCTGTCGAACGCTTTCGTAGAGGCTGGGGTAAAGATTCGTACAGGAGAAAACGGGGAAATCATCTATGAAGTACAGCAGGTTGCTGATGCCGCCGGCTCATCTCAGCAGGAAAACTTGGTCTTTACAACACCGAAAGGGCAATCGAGCAAGATCTTGTTGATCGATGGTACGGAAGTTTGGCTAAATAGCGGGTCTTCGTTAACCTATCCTAGTACTTTTTCGGGTAAAGAACGTCGGGTAAAACTAAGTGGGGAAGGTTATTTTGAGGTAGCGTATAATGCGGATAAGCCATTTTATGTAGAAACAGAGGAGGGGCCTTTAGTCCGGGTTTTGGGGACTTCATTTAATGTGTCGGCCTATAAGGAAGATAAAAGGACAACGACTACTTTGGTAGAAGGCTCGGTGCAGTTGCTTAGTAAAAGCAATCAGGTGGTATTGAAACCAAATGAACAGGTGATCGCCCATATAGATGACGCTTTGTTGAGGAAAGAGCGGGTGAATGTAAGTGACTTTATCAGTTGGAAAGATGGTTATTTCAGCTTTAACGGACAGTCTATTCCGGAGATCCTGGCAGAGGTTCGACGCTGGTATAACATTGAAGAGATAACGTACACCTATATGCCGGAGGAAAAGTTTACCGGAACATTCAAGAGAACGAAGTCGCTTAAAAGCTTATTGGTCAAACTCGAAAAAATAAGTAATGTGAAGTTTGAGATAAAAGAAAGGAGGATAGTGGTTACGAGATAATGTTTACATCTAATGAAGGACTTCCATCAGGCCAAGAACGTTGCTACCGTTCCAATGTGTAAAGGTTAGTCCTAATTGAAATCTAAATGCAACATGAGTTTTATAAGAATTATAAACTAATCAATTGATGAATTATGCAAAAGAAAAAGTTGTTTTTTCGATTGATGTTAATAGGAATGGTTTTCCTATTTATTCAATGTAAAAAAGAAACCGAAAACAACCAACCTCTCCCTCCTGCAGGAGATGCAGAGACTTGGGTTGAGATGGCCAATGAAGATATTGTTTCTCTGGGAGCTATCGTCAAGGCTATTGAAGAAGAAGATCTTATCGAACGTGTAGACATCGATGAAGAATTGATCCATCTACATTTCGTTAGCGGTTCATCCGCCAACGTTCGATTGGATTACGCCAACTATCCAAGCCCTTTAGTGGGGGCTCATCTTATAGATGATACCTACTATTGGACGGTCATCAACGGAACCGGTACATCTGCTATACGGCTTCTTAAAGATAAAAATAGAAATAATTATGCGATAGAAGATGGTCCAACGCCAAGTATGCTGGTGAATAGCGGAGGAAATTGGGCCGTTAGTGTAGAAGGTATCCAGGAAGAAATATTTGATGCCGACGGGAAGCCTTTTCGGGCAATTGGTCGGAAGTCGCTGTTTAGTAACGTCTCCTTCGATATTGACAGCAATGCAACTATTATGACCAACGAAGCGTCGGATAAGTCTTATTTGATACCCCGATACCGTCCTTTTACCTTCCTGCTTGATCGCGCAGAAAAAGACACGCTGACTATTGCGTCTGGATTTGCCATAGCAGTCGATTTTGGTCAAGTGGGTATAGATCACATCGAGTTTGATGTTCCGGAAGCTTGGACGGCTACCTATGAGTTGAATGCCGAGCAAAAGTCGGGTATATTGTACATCACATCCCCGACAGGTATAGAACCTGATTTTGATGAAAAAGGTGCTGTTATCGTTCGGGCAAAAGACCAATATGGGCGACAGCTCGAACGAAAAATTCCGGTGAAAGTAGAAGTAGGTGTCGTAAATTTTGCTACAGTCACACTGACTGATATGGCAAGCGGCGTAAATATTACGGGCGCGACCTTCACCTTTACGGAAAACATTACATCAACGAATGTGAAAGATGTAACTGCCATCAAGGTTGATGATACGTATAGACTGATGATGCCTGATGGATTTCCGGAACTTCGAAAGATTACCTTTGCTACAACCAGCGGTAGTTTCGACTATTATTTTAAGCCAAATACCTATTTATCTATCGGCGAGCAAAACCTTTCTATAGCACCGCCTCAGCGAGGTTCTTTTTGGCAGGGCGGCATGATCGTACACATCAACGAAACCTTACCATTGACTGGTGTGGCGGCTTATAAAATAACAGGAAAAGTTGTACATGTGTCTGTTCGGGGGACCGGAATGTTGACCACCGAGCGGGCTACCTGGTATCCGAATGCGAATGACGCAGCAAATGTTACGGGAGCAAATAGCGAGACTGATGGCAAAACGAATACCGCAGCTATTATCGCTGCTTTAGGCGGACCAGGTACAACGGATACCTATATTGCTCGTTGGGCTATTCGCGTGCGTGCGGGTGGTTATGATGATTGGTACCTTGGTGCAGTACAGGATTATAATTATTTCCATGCTTTGTGGGCTCCGAATAATACAAGTGCTCGCGATCAGATAAACCAAAAAATTGCGGAACTGGGTGGGAATATTGTATTAGGCTCTACTGTTCAGAATCAATTCTGGACATCGACTAATGTGAACAAAGATCAAGCTCGAATATATGATGTCCGGTACAACCCATGGATAGGAAATGGTACGAAGATATATGGACTTATGGGGATGGCCTTCCGGGATTTCCAATGATGCGACTAAAAAAGCCAGGAACGTTGCTACCGTTCCTGGCCAAATAAAGTTAGCTGTAGTCAAAAAATCAATGCAACATGAGTTTTTTACGAAAACAACTAAACAAATGTATAAAAAAACAAATGAATTATACGGCCTGCAAAGGCGGATTTTATGGAAGATATGTGTTGTTATGAAGCTTACAATCATTTTGACGGCATTTTTATGCTTGAATGCCCAAGCATCGGTATTCGCCCAGCGACTTTCACTGCAGGCTAGGGAAAAGCCTATTAAGGATGTATTATTGGAGATCAAAAATAAAACAGGATATGATTTCTTGTTCAATAATAACATTCTGATAGGAGCTAAGCCGGTCACGGTGAACCTGAAAAATGCTTCTCTCAAGGAAGTATTGGATGCCTGCTTGGAAGGACAGGCTTTGGATTACGAAATCGAAGAAGCGACGGTATTGCTCAAAAGAAGGCCTGCGGCGAAGGTACCCTTACAGATTGAAGCGGTACAAAGCAGAAGCCTGAGGGGCAAGATCAGAGGCAGCAGCGGAGAGATTTTGGCCGATGTCACGGTCAGGAATCTGACATCGGGTTATACCACAGCCAGCGACCAGGATGGGTGGTTTGAAGTGCCTGATGTGAAGATCAATGATGAGCTGTCTTTTTCACGGATAGGTTATGCACCTTATAAATACAAGGTCGTCAATTACAACGAGCAAGCTATCGTGCTCTCTCCTGAAGATCAGGATCTCGATGAGGTGCTGGTCGTAGGATATGGTACACAGCGGAGAGAATCCGTGACTGGATCGGTCGCGCAGATCAGTGCTAAAGAGATCATGCAGTCGCCTGTCGGAAATATCACGAATATGATTACGGGAAAATTGCCGGGCTTGATTTCCCGCCAAGATGGCGGAGAGCCGGGGGCAGATGAATCTACATTAAGGATTAGAGGGAATAGCAGTTTTGCTTCGTCCAATGCACCTGTGGTTATTGTGGATGGTGTGCGGCGCTCTTTTACACAAATTGACCCCGAGGAAATAGAGACTATTACAATCTTGAAAGATGCTTCGGCAGCGGCAGTTTATGGATTGCAGGCAGCAGCAGGGGTTATTCTGGTCACGACTAAAAAGGGAAAATCAGGGAAGCCGTCCGTTCGGTTCAACCATTCTTCGCAAATCAGTGAAAACACGATGTTTCCGGAATTTCTGGATGGCCCTGAGTATGCCTATTGGTACAATAAAGCCAGAATGATCAATGGGAAAGATCCGCTATTCAGCAATGCGGATATCCGCAAGATGGTGGAGGGGGATCCCGAAGGGAAATGGGGTAACACCAATTGGGTCAACGAATTGTTCAAGACGGGACAGACGTCGCATAGTGGTGTATCGGTTGAAGGGAAGAATGACAAGATCAGCTATTATTTTTATGGTGGCTATTATAATCAGAATGGAAATGTCAAAAACATCAATTTTGACAGATATAATCTACGAAGTAATATCGAAGTCTCCGCATCTGAAAATCTCAAAGTGCAGATAGGTGTAGGTGGTAGAAAAAGCCAAAAGGAGGCTCCAACATTTAGTACGGAAAAAAATACGTGGAACAATATATTCCAGCAAGCCATGCGTGCACATCCTTATCTACCCAAGGAATATGATGGTTATCCGACCGGAAATAGAACAAACGGCCCTTTAGTTAGCCCTATTTCGGCATTAGAACAATCGGGCTTCCGTAAGAACTATACGGATAATTTTCAAAGTAACCTAAGGCTGGATCTGGATATGCCTTTTGTTACGGAAGGGTTGTCTTCATTTGTGATGGGTAGTTATGATTATACGGGAACTTTTGCTAAGGCTTTCCAGACACCTTACCTCATGGCTCAGGGAGTGGTAGGACCAACAGGTATTACGTATCAGGTTGTTGATTCTTCGATAGGAAAACTTGCGAAATTGGCTGAAAACATGTCTCGTTCTGGTTTTTTGACGTTACAAGCTGCCCTTAATTACAACAGGAGATTCGATAAGCACAATGTGTCGGGTTTGGTGTTGTTCGAACAATTCAGGACATTATCCAATAACTTTTCGATTTCGACACAAGGGCTTGACTTTACAGAGCTACCGGAATTGCGCTTCGCGAACGAATTGACTCCGGGTACAGGCGCATTTAACGGCGGAAGCAGCAATGTGCCAAGTGCGGGTTTTGTAGGTCGGTTGAATTACGATTTTGCCAATAAATATCTATTGGAAGTTTCAGGAAGGTATGATGGTTCTTATAAGTTCTCACAGGAAAGGAGATGGGCATTATTTCCGGCAGTCTCAATAGGATGGAGGTTGTCCGAAGAAGACTTTTTCAAGGATGCATTGCCCTATGTCAATGATTTGAAAATACGTGGCTCTGTCGGTAAGCTGGGTAATGATACTGGAGTAAGTGCTTATGCTTTTTTAAGTACGATGGCTGTTGCTTCGTCTGATCCGAGTGTGGTAATCGGTAACACTGCCCAAAATGCTTATATCACCAGCGCATTGAGCAATCCGGATCTCTCATGGGAAACGGTAAACATCTATAATGTCGGTCTGGAAGCTAGCTTGTGGAACAATAAATTGGGCTTTGAAATAGATGCTTTCTATAAATTAACCGATCATATCTTAGAAACGCAAGGAGGCACTTTTGCACCTTCTATGGGAGGGTATTTCCCTTCTGTGGTGAATACGGGTAAGACGGATAACAGAGGTTTTGAATTTGCCATAAATCATCGCCATCGATTAGGTGAGTTCAATTATGGTGCAAGATTAAACGTCAGCTATTACAGAAACCGCTATCTCAATGTCCGGGAAAGTGCCAACACGCCTGACCATTTGAAAAGGAACGGCCGTCCTTTAGGCGAAAAACATGGATTGGTGGCATTGGGAATCTTTCAAACCGATGAAGAGGCACAAAACTGGCCAAGCATTTTTGGTGGTAATAAAGCAGGGGACATTAAATACCTGGACGTGAACGGGGATGGCAAGCTGACCTATAATGAAGACCGTTCATGGATTGCAGGAAGCAATATGCCACAGTTGATCGGTGGGTTGTCTCTTTTCGGAGATTATAAGGGATTTGACTTTTCTGTCATGTTACAGGGAGCCGCCAAATCGAGTTATGCCTTGAGTGGATACTATCCGGAAATTGGTTACGATAATACCGAATTTACGACGCCGTTTTTCCAGGAAGGAAATGCACCTCGTTATCTGGTTGAGAATATGTGGACGCCGGATAACCCCAATGCGAAATACCCTAGATTGTCGGACATCAAAGTACAAAATAACAAATGGGCTTCTAGTATGTGGATTGTGGACGGTAGTTATCTGCGGGTGAAAACGGCGCAGATAGGCTATACCCTTCCAAAGAGGATCACGAAAAAAGTGGGTATGGAAAGTCTACGCTTCAATGTTTCGGGAGGCAACCTGTTTACATGGACCGAGTTTAAATACCTGGATCCCGAAGCACCGGATGTATCCAATGGATTCTATCCACAACAGCGCATATATTCATTTGGTATAGATGTTAAGTTCTAAATTTTAATACTATGAAACGATTTATTTATATATTTTTCATCATCCCATTTGTGACGGGTTGTGGTGAATTCCTGGATCCGGATCCGACAGACCGCTTGAGTGATAAGCTGTTTTGGGAAAAAGAAAGTTCTACCGACCTGTACATCAATTCGCTGTACACGTATATTCCGGAGTATGGCAATTTTGGAACGTCACAGTTCAACGACGGCCTATTGACCGAAGGTATGACCGGCATGTTAAAGTACGGTTCTTACTCGGCAGGTGGTGGCAATGCTAACCGGATTGTATTGGATCCTTATTTTGTTACGGCAGATCAATCTCAAGGCTTGGTCATCTGGACTACGGCATATAACCGTATACGTCGGGTCAACGAATTTATCAGCAGCATGAAAAAATATGCTACGTATTCGGATGAGATAAAAAATAGATACGAAGCACAGGCTCGTTTTATCCGGGCATTTTTGTATTATCAATTGTTGCTCCGCACAAATAGGGTGGTCTTGTACGATGATTTGCCTGTATCCAACAATAAGCCATTGGGCACGGAAGCTGAATGTTGGGACTTTGTGGAGAATGATTTGAACTTTGCAGCACAACATCTGCCTATCAATTGGAGCGTAGATCAAAATGGCCGGATTACGAAGGGCGCGGCTTTCGCCATGAAATCCCGGGCTATGCTTGTGGCCAAACGTTGGGAAAAAGCACGGGATGCTGCACGGGATGTCATCGGCCTGACCGACAACGGTGCAAAAGTTTATGAGCTGAATGGCGTTTACAAGGATGCTTTCAAATCTTATTTCTCCGGGAATAAGGAATCGATTTTGGAATTTAGGTATCAATTGCCTGCACCATATCATACGTTTGACAGGAAGTTTGCTCCGGCTGGAGACTGGGCAAACAACGGAGGAGCGGCTTGTCCTACGCAAGAAATGGTGGAAGAATATGAGCTAGCAACGGGTGGTAAGGCCGATTGGTCTGCATGGCGCGGTAAGACTACCGAAACTCCTCCTTATGCGTTATTGGAGCCTCGTTTTCATGCTTCTGTCTTATACAACGATGCGAATTGGAAAGGCAGGAAAATTGAAAGTTTTGTTGGTGGAACAGATAGCTATATCGATTATGGGTTTCAACCCCTCACTTATGGTAAAACGACAACAGGATACTATCTGCGTAAATACCTCGATGAGGGTATTGCGGATATTTCGACAACATTCAGTAGCCAGCCTTGGATTGAAATCCGATTGGCAGAAGTGTACTTGAATTTGGCTGAAGCCTGTTATCGTATTGGTGAGACCGGGGATGCCAATGATGCCATTGAAGCGGTGAGGAACCGTGTCAATCTTCCGTATTCGGATAAGACCGGGGATGACCTGTTCGAAGCGATCCGGCACGAGCGGAAAGTGGAATTGGCATTTGAAGGATTTCATTATTGGGATTTGCGTAGATGGAGGGTAGCCCATGAAGAATTGAACAATGTCCGTTTCCACGGCTTGAAAATAACCAAG
Organism: Sphingobacterium sp.; assembly: GCA_040392285.1. Classification (GTDB taxonomy): domain Bacteria; phylum Bacteroidota; class Bacteroidia; order Sphingobacteriales; family Sphingobacteriaceae; genus Sphingobacterium. The sequence continues at coordinate 45,344 of JBEBWF010000032.1, forward strand.
TCGGGCGCTATACTCACGTATGAATACGTGGATGTGGACAAAGCCGACCGTAAATTTCCCGAGAGGTTTTACAACTTCCCGATCCCTGTAGCTGAAATCGCAAACAATACATCTTTAAGTCAAGTAAATCTATGGTAACGATGAACAAATATATTGTAGCAGTCTTGTTGGTGACGACCCTGTTGTTTGCCTGCGAGAAACCCGAAGAGAACATTTCTGCGCCACGTTTTGGCCTTACAAATATTTATGCACAGTTTGCAGACGAGTCCATTTCTACAGAACAATTTACCTCGACGCAGATTGCACCTTTTGGAGAGGTCATCCGGATACAGTTTCCAAAATATTATCCCCGCAACACCTTGAATCCGATTGACATCACACGTATGCGCTTGACAGCGAATCTGCCCGTGAATGTCAAGATAGAACCGAAGCTGAATGTGATGGATCTGACAAAACCCAATACCATTGAAGTGATCAATAGCAATGGAACAATTGATAAACATGTAATTATAGGAGAGATTTTGCCATGAAACAGAAAATAAAATATATGTTGACGGTAGTGGTGCTATTGTTAACGGGCTTTGTCTCTTGCAAGGAAGACAGAGGAATAACGAATTATTACCATCGGGTAAATCCCGTGGTGAGTCTGACGGCCACGTTGGACGGTTCGGATGAAACGTTTTACCCCAAAGAGGAGAGTCTGAAATCGAATGATATTCTTATTGATTTTCCCTTTTACTTTCCGGAAGAGTCAGAGGAAGAAATCGACGTGTCTAAGGTAAAACTGGACATTGTGTTCCATGACGAGGTCAAAGTGCTCACCAATATCCCGGACCGCGTTGATCTGAGAAATCCGTTTGTGATAAAAATTGAGAATGCCGATGGCAAGAGCGAGGACGTCAAAATCATCGCTGATGTCAAAAAAAGTGCTCGGGCCCAGATATTGAGCTTTTCTTTACCATCCGTGGGATTGAACGGTACGGTGGTTCAGTCGGTGCGTATGATTGGTATCGATAGAAGTGGTCATGACTTGTCCAATCTTGTACCGGAAATTACAATTTCGGGAGGAGCTACCATATCGCCGGATCCGAGTGTTGCCCAGAACTTCAACAATAGGGTTGAATATACGGTCACAGCTCAGGACGGTACACAGCAGATTTATACGATAGAAGACTTGGCTAGCATCAATAATTTTGAAATTTCAAAGGGTGTGAATATCGCCTCTTGGTTGTCTACACCAATGTACAATGGTGCCCAAAGGGAGGCTTTCTTTACCGAAGCAGATATCATATTACTTAAAGAGCTAGGGTTTGACCACATCCGGTTATGTGTCGATGAGGTATATTTATGGGACGACTCGGGTAATAAAATCAGACCTTATGGGTTTGATCTGCTCCATAACGCGATAAACTGGTGTGTGAAGCACAATATGCGTGTTTTGGTCGATATGCACATCACCCGGAACCACCGGTTTACCTTAAGCGAGAATACCTTGTTTACCGATCCGAACGAACCGGCTAAATTTGTGAAGCTATGGGAAGACTTATCCGATGAATTGAAGGATTATCCGAATTCTTTGGTAGCTTATGAGCTGTTGAATGAGCCGGTGTCGGGGAGTGCGGCAAACTGGAACAGGGTATCAGCGTT
>JBEBWF010000033.1:0-42106 GCA_040392285.1 Sphingobacterium sp.
AAAAGTTGCTGAATCCTTATTGCAAATTAAAGCAATAAAATTACAACCTAAAAATCCTTTTACATGGGCATCAGGTTGGAAGTCTCCAATTTACTGCGATAATCGTATTATATTATCGCATCCTCCAATACGTACCTATATCCGCCAGAAGTTGGCTCAGTTTATTCAAGACGAATTTGGTGCAGTAGATATGATATCTGGTGTTGCAACCGCTGGGATTCCGCAAGGCGTATTGGTTGCCCAAGACTTAGGATTGCCGTTTTCTTATGTACGGAGTAGTGCCAAAGATCATGGTAGACAAAATCTGATAGAAGGAGAGATCGTAAGTGGACAGCGTGTTGTCGTATTAGAGGATCTGGTGTCGACAGGCAAGAGTTCTTTGCAAGCTGTGAAGGCTTTACGTGACGTAGGCTGTAATGTAGTAGGTTTAGTGTCAATATTCACTTATGGATTTGATGAAGCTTCCCAGAATTTTGCCGAAGCAAAATGTCCTATGTATAGTTTATGCAACTATGATGCCTTAATAAAAGTTGCTGTAGAAAAAAGTTATGTCTTGGAGAGCGACATAGAAATGCTGGAGCAATGGCGCAAGAATCCTTCCTCATGGTCTCCAGAAGACTAATGGTTTTGGCGAGATGACAATAATCCAAAATAATATAATTATCCCTCAATCAATAACGGAGGTTTACTTTTTTTTGGCCGATTTGAATAACCATGAACAACTGATGCCTGACGATATTCAAAATTGGTCATCTACCACAGATGAAGCGCGGTTTTCAATAAAAAACATGGCTAAACTGGCTTTGAAGGTTAGCCGGCGGGTAGAAAATCGGGAGATAACTTGTCTTCCTATGGAGGAAGTTCCCTTCCCTATGAAGCTGACGTGGAAATTGGAGGACATCTCTGTCGAGGAAACAAATGCTATATGTATGATCGAAGCTGAACTGAATATGATGATGAGGATGATGGTTTCGGGGCCTTTACAGAAGTTGGTGGACTATCAAGTTTTGAGGTTGAAAGAAGTATTTGTTTGATCAAATAGAGGGATGGTATAACTTAAGTTCATTAATGTATGGAACCACTACAAAGTTAACTGGTTAACAAAATAAGTGTATCCTCCAATTTGGGGGATTTTTTTATTTTTGTTAGTCAATTTCTTTTTACAATAGCTACATTCGCGTTGTTATGATCATTCCTGAACACCTTTACCATTATTTTATACCTGCTGAATTCTGCGATCGGAGATCTCCCCGGTATGATCAATTATGTACCGTGGTTGTCGGTTATTTGGTGTCTGTAGTATTGCTCATTATTATACCATCTGTATTGCTTATTGTATCGCCGTTGGCGATATATTATTATATCCTTTTGGCTATATGTGTCTCCACGTTAATCTGTATCAAGATGACAGGTCAATTTATGTTTATGCTGATCTTGACGATGCTGGCCGGATACATTATTATAGTCTCAAACTGTCTAAAGAGTGGGGGTATACTTTCGATACAAGTGTCCGCATTATACCTTTTATTGTTAACGGGCTTTTGGGCAGATCGACGTGTAGGAAGAACGATGATTTTTGTGAATTTGGCATTAGTATCGTTTCTGTACAGTGAAAGCAACCACGATACAATGACGGCTGCCAGTGAGTTTAATATCACTTATGCTCCCGAGAGTTTCCAGATGGCGCTATTGTATCATATAGGGATTACAGTTTTTTTTGGGATTTTCTTTTGGATGGTTTATCAACAATATGATGAGACAAAGAGACTATTCAGAGAACAACAGCTGGCAAAGATCGCAGAACTGGATATGGCGGTTCGGGAGCGAACGCAACAGCTACTTTCATTGAGACACACACTTTCTCGGGATTTTCACGATGAAACAGGTAATATTCTGTCTGCTATAACACGACAGGCAGGTATCCTAGGCTTGGCTGTTAAAGATCATGATAGAGCCAAACCTATTATTGATAACATTATCGCTAACAGTGAACGATTATATGCTTCTAGTAAAGATTTCCTATGGAGTATCAATCATGATAGCGACAATCCGCATGAGTTATTTGCCCATTTGACATCGTTTGGACAGCTATTCTATAATCAATTTGATATTGCATTTTCGGTTAGTAAGCAAATATTGGAGCCGACAACACTTTGCTTGGATCCGTTTGTGTCAAGACACCTTGTGTTTATGCTTAAGGAAGCGATGACAAATGCCGCTAGACATTCGGGTTGTGATGAGGTGCAGCTGACGATGGATATGCTAGAAGATAGCGTATTTATTTGTCTGACAGATAACGGACAGTGGAAGGATCCTGATCCTAACATCAAGCACTCCGGAATTGATAACATGAAGAAGCGCGCAACTGAAAATAATCTCGATTTTACGATACAATCGTATGAATATGGGTCGCGTGTCTGTGTAGGTGCCCCTTTGTCGCGTTAACCAAACTTCAATCTTATTTGTCCAGAAATATTTAATGTTCTGGTTATGAAAACTTTTGCAACAGACGAAGACAATCTTCGAAAAAAAATTTGCAAAAATATATTATTTACATATCTTTGCATCATCAAAAAACGGAAAGGGTTGCTCCTTAAAGTTTAATGTTTGCGCTCCTAGCTTAATTGGATAGAGCACCTGACTACGGATCAGGAGGTTAGGGGTTCGACTCCCTTGGAGCGCACTTAAGTTTCCTAAAGCCTAATTCTGTCCATTGGATTAGGCTTTTATTTTTTACTATAATAAAACTTCAACATGATGCTAAACCTAGTTTTATTCGGCCCTCCAGGGGCGGGAAAAGGAACTCAATCGGAAAAACTTATCAACAAGTACCAATTGGTACACATCTCTACGGGAGATATCTTTAGGAGTCATATCAAAAATCAGACAGCGTTAGGGCAACAGGTGAGCCAGATTATCGCAGAGGGCAATTTGGTACCTGATTCGATAACGATTGCTATGCTGGAAGAAGAGATTAAGAAAAATCCACAAGCCAAAGGATTTATCTTTGATGGTTTTCCACGTACAGTAGCTCAAGCGGAAGCTTTGGATCAGTTTTTAGAAAGTATTAATACATCAATAACTGGTGTAATCGCTTTGGATGTTACGGAGGAGGAGTTGACTGAACGTATCGCAAAACGTCAGCAAATATCCGGACGTGCAGATGATGCAGCGGATAAATTGAAAAAACGTATTGAGGAGTATTTTGGAAAAACAATACATGTCTTACCTTATTATGAAGCGCAGGGTAAGTTGACCAAAGTTGATGGAATAGGCGAGATTGAAACCATTTTCACCAATTTGACGGAGGTAATCGATAGCTATCAAGTAGTTTAGCTTATTATTAATTTAGATTTGTAGGGATGGCTCAGGGTTCTAATTTTGTCGACTATGTAAAAGTGTGTTGCCGCTCAGGCCGTGGGGGGCCGGGATCTGCCCATTTGCACCGAGACAAGTTTACGGCCAAAGGAGGGCCAGATGGAGGAGACGGAGGTCGAGGGGGACATATTATTTTGAAAGGTTCGTCACAACATTGGACCTTGTTACATTTAAAATATCGGAAACATATTATTGCAGAAGCCGGCCAACCTGGCAGTGCGGCTTTGCGTTCAGGAGCGAATGGTAAGGATGAAATTCTAGAAGTTCCTCTCGGAACGGTAGCCAAGAATGCCGAAACAGGAGAGGTGCTTTTTGAGATCACAGAAGATGGAGAGACGCAGATATTGACTGCTGGAGGTAAAGGAGGTTTAGGTAACTGGCATTTTAAGTCTCCTACACAACAAACACCCCGTTTTGCACAACCTGGTTTGTCAGGTATAGAGGAATGGATTATTCTGGAACTAAAAGTATTGGCAGATGTGGGTTTGGTGGGATTTCCAAATGCAGGTAAATCTACCCTATTATCCGTCGTTTCAGCAGCTAAGCCAGAAATCGCAAATTATCCCTTTACGACATTAGTGCCTAATCTCGGTATTGTAGGCTACCGAGACAATAAATCGTTTGTCATGGCTGATATTCCTGGCATTATTGAAGGTGCATCACAAGGGAAGGGATTAGGGTTTCGTTTCCTGAGACATATCGAACGAAATTCGGTTTTACTTTTTATGATTCCTGTGGATACGGATAGGACTGTAGAAGAAGAATATCATATATTATTGAACGAGCTGGCGACCTATAATGAAGAGTTGTTGAGTAAACCGAGATTATTGGCTATTACCAAATCGGATATGTTAGACGAAGAATTGGAGGAAGAAATGAAAAAGCAGCTTCCTTCCGGTATTCCTTATCTTTTTATCTCGTCTGTCTCGGGTAAACATATCATACAGCTGAAGGATATGCTTTGGGAAGCCATCAATGCATAAATTGTTCAAGTTTGAAAGATATAAAAGAGGCTAACCGCACGGTTAGCCTCTTTTTGTATCGTCTTTTTAGGATAGTTGAGTCATCGTTTCCGGTTCCCTAATTTCCACCTGGCGTGAAATCGAGTATACAAAAGATACGCCCATTGTGAGATACGAGAATATGCTACAAAGCTGATAATTTTGTGTAAAAGAGGAAAAAGTGAAGTAAATCAGCTATAATGGAAACTTTTTATCTTAAAATGAGTTTAGCTACTAAGTAAAAAGATAACAATGGAAAAAATTCTTTTAGATGGTGTAGAATGGCAGTTTGCCTTGGAAATTGTTGGACGTACGATTATTATGTTCTTGTTGATCATATTGGTTTTGCGTTTATCCGGCAAGAGAGGTGTACGGCAATTGACGCTGTTTGAAGTGGCTATAATTCTGGGACTGGGTTCAGCAGCTGGTGATCCTATGTTTCAAGAAGATATCCCTATATTATATGCCGTAGTCGTGCTCTTTTCTACTGTTTTAATATATAAGTTTATAACTTGGTCTGCTTCTAAATCTTTGTATATACACCGTATCCTAGAAGGCAAGGAGATGGTGGTAGTAAAAAAGGGAGTGTTTGATATTAAACATGAAAATGATAACGATTTTTCGGTAATGGAATTCTTTACTGAGTTACGTAATCAATCGGTGGAACATCTGGGCCAGGTAAAATTGGCCCTATTGGAGACTGATGGTACGCTAAGTATACTGTTTTATCCAGATGATGAAGTGAAATATGGACTTCCTTTATTTCCGACCGCCTATAAGCCTATAGGATCCGACCAGATTTCAGGGCATCCTCTTGCCTGTATGTATTGTGGCTTTGTACAGCAGTCATATATTGTTAGAAGCTGCAAAAGATGTAAGCAGGAGAAATGGACGATAGCTATGAATACAAAAAGAATAGGATGACTAGAGAGTTCGGTTTAAAACAATCTGACTTTTAGTTTGTTATCTATGTCTACCGAATGAAAATTGGTTGACAATGAACAGCGCAAAGCAGCTCCTCTTAGATATCTTGGCACAGTCAAATAGTGCTATGGCCGTATACGACAGCTCCAACCTTAATATTGCTTTCGTCAATAAAGCCATGTTGGAAATTTGGGGGCGCACCCAGGCTATTGTCGAACATCCGTTTGGAGAGGTTTTTCCCGAATTTACGGAGCAGGGTTTTACAGATATTCTCTTACAGGTGTGGTATAGTGGTGATACGTATCGTGCGAACGAGTATCCGGCAGATATTACAATCGATGGGTATACCGAAACGAGATATTTTGATTTTGAGTATCAGGCAATTTTGGATACCGAAGGGCAGACCTATGCGATTGTACATACAGCCACTGATGTAACAAGTCGTATTTCTGCTTATCGAATGGTTCAAGAGAGAGATGTGAAAATATCCTTTAATAATGATCTTGAGATGTGGACCCATACACTTTCTCATGATCTGAAAAATCCGTTGAGTATAGCAAAAATGGGCATTCAATTTATGCAGTGTAACGAAGAACTTGTCCAACGGGAGAAGGATAAATGGATGAATATGATATGGGAAGCTATTATTAATATTGAAAATATTATCAGTCATACCGTGCAGCTTAATCAAGCACGACTTCATGGATATACCATAGAAAGTGTCACGCTTGTTAACACAATAAAAACAATATGTCAGGAAAGCAAACTTCTATATAATAGCTCACATTGTCGCTTTAACATCGGGGAGCTATTACCCGTACATGGTGACCGTGGGGTGTTATATCAGATATTTCTTAATGTAATTGGAAATGCTGTAAAATATTCCGCTAAAGAAGCGACACCTTTGGTCGAGATTTCCAGTGAGGAAACGGGTCGATATACAACCTATTTAATTAGGGACAATGGGATAGGTATTCCCCAAAAAGATATTTCCTCTCTCTTTCAAGTATTTGGCCGGGCGTCAAACACACAAAACTATCTTGGAACCGGTGTGGGGCTTTGTTTGGTAAAAAAAATTATGCAACGTCTGGGTGGAGATATCCAATTATCAAGTAAGATAGGTACAGGGACGACTGTTAAATTATTGTTTCCTATTCATCATACGGTGAAATTTTCTCTGGAAAGAAGTAGCAAGAAACCTGTAACACCATAACGATACTTTTTGGTTTTAGTTTTCGATATATTCTGGATTTATATAACCTGTTTTTACAAGCTATCCAAAAGCTTATTGTGTATCTTAAAATACGAAAAATATACTTGATCCTGAACGTATTACAACGGTTTAATGCTATTAAATACCTAAAACGAAAAATCTTTGAACTATCTGTCTCTTATACCGTTTTCTTCTTATATGATTAAATGAACCCGACATGACTAAGATACTTATTAAGTGCACAAAGCAATGATTGTTTTAGTCATCAAAGGCTCCATCTGACAGCTAAAAACAGATGAAGGGGTTGAAGAAAACTTACATGGACACTATGCTACATAAATCTACTAAATTTTAAAGATATGAAAAAGATAAGTTTATATATGTTGATGCTCACTTGGTTTGCTATCAGCGCTTGTCAAGGCAATCGAAATAATGAAAGAGATAGAATGATGGATGATCCGGTGGACCCCGAGACTCCTTATCTGGAAAGAAATAATCCATTAGATACCATGCGTTTAGACAGCATTGATTCGGTGGGTACGCCATTACCACCTCTGCCAGGTGTGCCGATGGATTGAGGAGTTTTATAATTTATTTAATGTTTAAAAAAGGTATAACAGTATGGAAAATGTAGAGAACAATAAAAAAACTGAACATTTCGAGGAAGGTGAAATGACGAAAGAGATAGAGAGCAAGACAGCTCAAATACCTTCCAAGTTTTTCCTTTGTGCGGCGCTATCCGCTATGGCAGGTGCAGCAGTTTTAAAATGTATGGGCCATAAGCATACTGCTCTTTTAATAGGCCAGTGGGTTTCTCCCTTTTTACTCTTTGGTGTTTATAACAAGATCGTTAAAACGCAAGGGCATGACTAATAATAAAGCATGTGCGTGAGATAAGCTACGAGAAATTCAGAGAATTTCTCGTAGCTTATCTTTGTTATTTCTAATTATTTCCGCTTTCTTTTTCTCTTATCTTGCTCTTCTTCGTCGTGATTGTCTACCTTATTCGGATTGGGCGGTAATGGGCTTGTGTCTTTTTCTGGTCTTTTGCCCGTATCGCTTTCAACTTCGGTATTTGGTCGATCCTGTTTTTCTTTTTTTTTGTTTTCCATTTTTATTGTGTTATTTCGTCTTCCTCGGAGCTGCGTAATCCATCGTGTATACTTAGCCCATCAATAAGTGCTTTCCATTGGGGAAACGAAGCTCCCATTTTTGCTCCCAGTCCTATTATAAAATTACGAATCTTATCTAGGTTTGATTCGTTTTCGATATTAATAACTTCGTTCCGACCAGCATATTGTAAACACACCTCGTTCTCTTTTTGTTTGATAAGTATTGTGGAAGTCGCTATATTCTTGAAAAAATGTGCGGTATCTGTTCCTACATGTGTGGGGTCAGCACAGGGACGAAGGATAATGGCCGACCGCTTCAGATCAGGAAAATGCTCGTCCACGATATCCTCTACCTTAACCCAATCGTACCCTTTGCTACTGGGTAGACCAGGCCCTGGAATGTCTATTTTTATAAAATCATTTTTCTCTACCAATTTGTCTAACTGTTGTCCTTTTTCATCTACTACAATAAAAACAGCAGAGAGGCTTTTAGTGACATGGTGCCAATTGTTCACATCCATCATTCTATTTCGCGCTCTTGAAAAAAAATGATCGGCTTGTGACTTGGTTGTAAAATCTATAGACTGCTGGTAGTCCAATGTTTTGCCTGTGAATTGTTCGGGAATAATGCTTTTCATCATGTGAACTTTATGGTATATATAACACGAATTCTCCCTATTTGTTGGAAGATAATAGACAAAAATATTATCTGTATAAGGCTAGTTTTTTTTGTAAGTTTTTTCGCATCATATGAATACGCGACTTGATGGTACCCTCTGGAACACCGTATAGAAGAGAGAGCTCTCTGTACTTATAACCATTGATATAACGCGTGAACATATCATTATATTCTGCCGGAAATTGTGCTAAAGCTTTCTTGATATCCTTAAGAATTAATTTACCTTCAATGCTATTCTCTGTAAAAGGCTCCTGATATCCCTTAGCTTGAAACATATACATGGTATGGTTTTCATATTTATTTCGTTGTTGGCGGTCTCGATAATGATTAATATATATATTCTTCATGATGACAAATAGCCAAGAGATTATTTTGGGATTCTGAAAAAATTGGTCGATATATGTCAATGCGCGCAGAAGTGTTTCTTGGACGAGATCTTGGATCTCATCGGGATCGGTTGTGAATTTGTAAGCAAGATTTTTCAAGGTAATACGATACTGGATCAGACTTAAGTTTAATTCTCTAGTTTCCATGTGTGAGGTGTTTTAATGTGCTGATAGTTAGACAAAAACAATGCAGATCTTTCTGATTTTCGAGTTTTTAGGTGTTCGTTGCACGAAATAGGTTATATATACTTTATTGTGTGAGAATTATACCGCTATTGCAAGGAATAAACCACTTGCGAAATGTAAATGCAGAAAAAACAAACAAAATTTGTCCAAATGTCGTTATTAAAGAAAGAATCTACATATGACTTTACATGTTAATCGGAAAAACATATTCTTTAAGCCCGATTCCAAGCGCGTGTTGGCGCGCTATTTTAACTTAAGCTTGCCGCGTACCGTACGCATTATCAACCGAATTTTAAACATGGACAAGTTGCAGAAGCAAGAGACGCTCAATCAATTATTGCGCAACTTTTCGAAGCGTCATCGAAGTATCCTTGATATCTGGAAAAAAAGTTATAAACGGACGATTGGACGTTTGTCTGAAGACCAATTGAAAGAATGGGATTTTAGCTACCATGATAAGCTCTTGATAGGCGCATACTTCACCATGGAATATTCGGTGGAAGCAGCAGCTTTTTTTAACCCCTCTATTGTAGAGGCCCCTGACCAAAGTCAGTTAAGAGATGGTGAAAAACGAATTATACTTAGCTTTCGTGCCACCGGTGAAGGGCACGTTTCATCGATCGTATTTCGCTCCGCCATTATCGACAAACATTTGAATATACAATTGGATGAGGTCGGAAGGCTATTGGAGAAACCGAAGCAATATAAAAATCATATCTACCAAAAAGCTGATTTTATCGAAAAACTATTGCAAATACATGATCCCGAGCAAGATATGTTGGCTATTATAAGTGCCAAGTTTACGGAAAATTTCACCTATGAAGAACTCAGACGTTTTGTATTCGAAATCGAGAAGGAAAATGATCTGGACATCGAAGGCCAAACCTTAATGAAGCATATCATGTGGCTTGCTTCTTCACATTACGAAATGACCTACTCACTGGATACCTCACTATCCGAAAGAGTTATCTTCCCTTTAGCAGATACGGAAAAGAACGGTATAGAAGATGCCCGGTTTGTTAAATTCATGAATGAAAAAGGTAAAGCTACTTATTACGCGACCTATACCGCGTATGATGGCCTTACAATTTTACCCAAACTGTTGTCCACCAAGGACTTTGTGCGTTTCAAAGTACAGCCGATCAATGGAAAGATAGCCAATAAAGGCGCGGCTCTTTTCCCTAGAAAGATACATGGAAAATACGCGATGTTATGTAGAGTGGATGGTGAAAACAATTATATCGCCTTTTCGGAAGATATTATTAATTGGCACCAGGATATTACCCTTCTCAAAGAGCCGGAATTTCCTTGGGAATTTGTGCAGCAGGGAAACTGTGGTTCACCTATCGAAACCGCGATGGGGTGGGTTGTATTGACGCATAGTGTGGGACCAATGCGAGAATACACCTTAGGCGCTATTTTGTTGGACCTCGATGATCCCACAAAAGTCATAGGAAAGTTGAATAAGCCTCTCCTTTATCCCAATGCCGAAGAAAGAGAAGGCTATGTACCTAATGTTGTTTATTCCTGTGGACAGATTTTACACAATGGCCACCTGATTATTCCGTACGCAATGTCAGATCATGCTTCGACTTATGCCACCATGCCTTTAGACGACCTTTTGGAAGTATTGCTTACCAATAAGATCAATTAAAAGATGTAAACATATCGTTGTGTATAATGAAGAAGACCTATTTAAGCTGTATGCTATTGTGCGTACAGATTTTAAATGCTGTTGGATAATCCCCACAGGGCTGCTAACACGTTTTATATGCGCAAGATCGATATTTGGAAGATCAGGTATGCTATCCCTTAACGAGCATATATCAAAGAGGGGTGCAGACTTTACCGTTTATGATGACAACTTGTTTTGGACAGATTTCAATGTTAAAGGGAAGTCATGCGCTATCCCGGAAATTGAGGTAGGGAGTAAGCGTGTGTTTTTTCTAGCCCCGTGAAACTGTACGAGCTCTGCGAGGAGCTGCAATTGCATTTTACCCACATTTGTCCAACTCATATAACGACCATAATTCGCCGCATTTTTTCGGTACCTCGCTAATAGTTGAGGATCTTCCAAAAGTTGATTGATTAATAAAGAGAGTGCTTTTTGATTTTTGAAGTCAAATAATAAACCTCTATCGTCTTCCAATAAATCTTTAGCGTACCAATAGGGCGTAGAAATAACCGCGGCTCCAGCGCCGATGGCAAAAGAAAGTGTACCACTGCTAATTTGATTTTCATGGGGGTAGGGTGTGACATAGATATCACAGGCGCTCAAATATTGTATTAATAATTCTTCGGAAGCAAAGCAGTTAATAAATTGAACTTTATCTGCTATACCTAATCCTTTGGCCCGCTCTTGGAGAGATTGTCTATAGGATTCGCCTTCGTTTCGTAGAACATTGGGATGTGTAGAACCGAGGATGACATAAATGAAATCGGGACAATCCACAGCTGCCACCGCTTCAATGGCCGTTTCAAGACCTTTATTTGGTCCTAAAAAGCCGAAACTTAACATCATTTTTTTGTTTTCCAATCCTAAGTTTTTCTTCGCTTGTTCGTGTTCATGGCTAAACTGCGGTACACCATGAGGTATAAGCGCGATTTTTGTACGGTTTATATGGTAAATGTTCTCTAACATTTCAATAGCGTGTTTGGTCATGACAGTTACCTTGTTACTGCATTTAACGAGTTGTTGTAAAACCTCCATCTCCGTCGGATTAGGCTCGGATAAAACAGTATGTAAGTTGCTTACGATCGGAATCGATAATGCTTGGACGAAATCCAATATAAAATTTCCAGCTTCTCCGCCGAAAATCCCATATTCATGTTGAATAATACAAACATCAAAGCTGTTGTTGATGAGTTTAGCGGCTCTTTTATACGATTCGATTTTATCTTTCTCAATGATAATTGAAACTTCGGCTGGGAAATAAGATTCACTACCATCCGATAGGGCCACAACGGTAGGTTTCTCGTCGGAAGAATGCATTAAAGATTTGTAGAGATCGCAGGTGAAAGTAGCTATACCACACTGCCTAGGCGGGTATGTCCCTATTATGGCAATTTTCATGTCTATTTATTAATCGTGAACGTAACATTATTATAAAGAAACCATCTCTCCGTGTTTTCTGTTTTATTATTTCAATAACAATAGATAGGGGCATATGGTTGAATACTTTTAACAGGAAAATAGCAAATCCCGTATAAATCCTTTATCCTACGTATAAATAACGGCGATAGGCTAGTATATACTTGATTATTCTACAATTTTAAATATAGACCAACAAATAGGTTATATGATGTGTTTACAATAGACATTAACATACATAAGGAGAAAATATTATGAACAAATTAACATGGAAAGGCCGTTGGAACGAGCTTAAAGGAAAAGTAAAACAACAATACGCCGATTTGACGGATGATGATCTCTTATATGAAGAGGGCAAAGAAGATGAGTTATTAGGTCGTATGCAGAAGACAACAGGTAAAACAAAAGATGAAGTTGAGGAGTGGCTGAACAGCATGGACTAAGGTATATCAGTCGTTTAATTCTCCAAGAGCATGGATGGGGGAAAATCCGATACCGAGGGGAAATATAATTTTATTTCTGTTCCTTCAGCTTCCTGTGAGATGATTTCGATTTTTCCACCTAAGCGGTCCATTATTCTTTTTACCAAGGATAATCTGATGCCAGAGCCCCGGAAATGTTGTGCATTCTGCGCACGTGAAAACATATCAAAGATATGGGGTAGCGAATTTGGAGGTATGCCAATGCCATTATCTTTAATGCTATAACATACCTCCTTTCCGTTTTGTACGCTATCGATCCAGATATGGGGCTTTTGCTTAGAACTTGAATATTTTACAGCATTTCCGATGAGATTTAAAAATATTTGATATAGTGCGCTTTTTTCCCCCCATAATGGAAATAGGGTGCCAAAGTGAAATTGACATTGCTCCGTTTGATGGAGCATGGTCATCTCTCGGGAAAGCTTGCGTATGGTATAGGACATGGGAACAGGGTCTTTTGCTAGAGCAGTCGTTTTATTTTGGCTCACTGTAACGATGTTATTGATAATATCTTCAATATTGTGAATACTACCCAATAGATTTTTATACCAATGTAGCCGTTTTTCAATAGGTAATGTTTGACCGGATACCTCTAAAAATTGCAAGCCCATCTTGAGAATGGATAACGGATTTTTAAGATCGTGCGATAGCGTATAAATCTCCGTACGAAGAAAATTTGAGAGCGTATAAGTACGCTATTTTTTTTAATGCAGAACGTATTGTTCTTTTATTTGTTTAGTTATAAAACAAAAATAGTTATGAATAAATTGATATTTACACTGATAGGAGCAGTCATTTCACTTTTTGGAATAGCGTCGTGTAACCAAAAGACAGAAGATAAAGGGAACGGAGTGGATTCAGGCCCAGTTACGGAGGTAGATAAGCAACGCTATAATATGAATTCAAATGATGTGACAATATACGATCCATTAGATTCCACGGGTATAGACAGCATTAACAAGGATACTTCTGGCAGAAATCCAGACTAATGGTTGCGTATCGCAGCCTTAAGTTTGTCTTTTGTCATGCTATGTCTACCTTTAATTCCAATTTTTTTCGCTTCAGCCAGCAATTGGTCTTTTGTTCGATCGTCTAGCGGCTTGCTTTTACCACCTTTTTGACTTGCATCAGGACTGTTAGCAATACGTGCCGCTTTTTCTTTACTGGCACCTTCGCGACGCAATGCTTCATATTTTGCATCATCTTTAATTTGTTTTCCATGGTTCTTTGTCATGATGTGATATTTTTAAGTGTTTTTTGTACAAATCTCGAGCTGGAATAGCAAAAGATTAAATTTGTTCTTTACTAAGTATAAAGTATTCAAAAATTAGACCGTAATCGACAAGAAAATACTTGTTTTTCAAAAAGAATATCGTCGTATGATCCAGGGGTTTTATCCAAATGATGTTCATGTCAGGGATTAATACCTGCTCTGAAGATAAAATGAACAATTTCTGTGATCGCGGTGTTCCTTATTCGAACAAACAACGATGAATGAAAGTATTCATAAATAAATCAAAAAATGCTATGGAAAAGAAAAACAAACCGGACAAGAGCAATATGCCCAACCATCATTTGCATGAATTGTTAGTTGATGAGCTGAAGGACATGTTAAATGCGGAGCGTCAATTATTGAAAGGATTAGCGTCGTTGTCTAAAGCGGCGATGAATGAGGATCTTCGTGAAGCTTTTAATAAGCATCATGAAGAAACCAACACCCATATTGAAAAACTTAAAGAAGTCTTTGGACATCTCGACATACCTGTCCGTGGTAAAAAGTGTAAGGCGATGGAAGGCTTACTGAAAGAAGCTGACGAAATCGCTTCCGATTTCGAGGGAAGCGAAGCGTTGGATGCGGCATTAATTTCGGCGGCTCAAAAAGTAGAACATTATGAGATTGCTTCATATGGCTGTATGGCTACCTATGCAGAGTTGATGCAACATGACGAGGTCGCGCGGATATTGCGGGAAATCTTGGACCAAGAGAAAATGACTGATGAACTGCTGACAGCCATTGCAAAGAAGAGTGTCAATAAGGGTAAAAAATAATTTAGCAATCTAGTTCAATTTAGTGAGTGAAAAACAGTAGACAAGGTAAGACTTGTCTGCTGTTTTTATTCATTAAGATTATCAAAAAAAGTAGGATTATCCAGTTTCATGGCAATTCTATATGCCGCATTGACCAAACCGACATGGCTGTAGGCCTGTGGAAAATTGCCCCACTGACTACCATCGTGATCGTCTATATCTTCACTAAATAACATGAGATGGTTTCCAAAAGAGAGTAATTGCTTGAAAACTTCTTGGGCTTCTTCGAGTCTTCCTACACAAGCCAAAGCTTCCACATACCAAAATGCACATACCAAAAATGTAGACTTTGGCTTGCCAAAATCGTCTCTATGGAGATACCTGTAAAATAAACCCTGTTCTCCCTTTAATTCTTTTTCTAACGCCGCTAAGTGTTTTTGCGCTTTTATAGAGTTGGGATCAAGATACTTCATCATGATCAGCTGTAATGTGGAAGCATCAAGATTTTGGCTTTCGGTGGCATTGGTATAAACTTCATTTTCAATATCATAACAGCTTTCTATATGTGCAGCAGCCTGTTCCCGGATTCGAAGAGCTTGATCCTCAATCTCTTTGAGACCATATTGCTTGGCTATTTTCAGTGCTGCTGTAGCCCCCGCCCATTGAAATAAATTGGAGTAACAATGTCTATTTTCGAAATTTCTAAACTCCCAAATACCGGCATCTTTCTCATCTATGGTCAATGTTATTTTATTCAGAATAAATGTTGTCCATTCTTTGGCTGAAGCGATATTTTGGTAACGAAATCTATAGTCCGTAAATAGTGGGAGGAGTGCGATCATAGCTTGCCCGTATACGTCATTTTGAATGTGCTCATAGGCTTGGTTCCCTACACGTATAGGTTGGTTGCCTTGATAACCTTTAAGATAGTCCAAGGTTTTTTCGGTAAGTTTTGCTTGGCCCATAATACCATATAGTGGTTGTAACCTCCCTGAGTCCGATTGTGTGATATTGGCAATATAAGAGGCATATTTTTCCATCTCCTCAAAATGCCCAATATGACTTAGTGCAGTCAATACATAGTAACTGTCTCTGACCCAACAGAACCGATAATCCCAATTCCTTCCAGATCCGGGATACTCGGGCAGACTTGTCGTACTCGCAGCGATAATGGCACCTGTATCTTCGTACTGATGTAATTTGAGCACCAGCGCCGATCGGATAACCTCTCTTTGATAAAAGGAAGGAATGGAAGCGTTTTTAACCCACCTATTCCAATAAGCTTTTGTCCGGACCAGAAAATCTTCCGCAGTATGTGCAATAGGTGCCTCAAATGAACTGCCGTAGGTGAGTATCAGGTAAACGGGCTCACTTAATAAATAACTGAACGTATCAAAAAAATGACTGATGGGCATGTTGGTGACCAGTCTCATTTTGACTTGTGTTCCTTCAAATTGGATATGGTTACTTCCCCGGTTTTTCGCCAGCTGCTGTTTGCCATAGTTGTAGGTGGGGGTACAGGTGACACGTATCTTAGGATGGCCCGACAACGGTTCAACCTTCCGGATGAGCATTAAGGGTTTATAATAACGCTCATACTGTTCGAAGCGGGGGGCAAAGTCGGTAATCAGGTAGCTGCCATCTTCACTGTCGATTTTCGTGCATAGAATATTGCTGTTCTCGACATAATATTGGCTTGATTGTTGGATCTCACCCTGAGGCAAGATGCTGAATTCACCCCCCTTTTCATCATCGAGTAGACCGCCAAAGACAAAAGAATCTTCAAAAGAGGGCCAGCAAAGCCAATTGATATTACTATTTTTCTCAATATGGGCAATATAGGCGCAATTCCCTATAATCCCACTATCATACATATGTTTCTTTGTGTTCATTTCTATAGATTAGTAGGAGAAGATTATTCGTTTTCTACTTTTGGCTGTACAAAGTAATCAATCAAGTCTACAGCATCCTCTTGACTTTCTACATAATACTTTGCAGCCGAACTTTTATTTCCGACTTTGACGGTAATAGCGGTATCGGGAAGATCATAGAACATATCCTCATCTGTTGAATCATCACCTATGGCAAATATAAAATCAGGCTTAAAGTGATTGACGATATCAATCGCTGCTTTCCCCTTATTCAATTCGCTGCTTTTAATTTCAATAACCTTATCACCCATCAGAAGTTGTAGGTTATATTGTGGTAACAGGTATCTTAAGCTTTCTATCAGTTCTTGAGAACGCATCTGTCCTAATCCTACCTGAACTCTGCGATAATGCCAAGCGAGCGAATACGTTTTTTCTTCAATCAACGCACCCGGAGTAAGGTTAAGATATTTATGCATAATACGTTTCACCGGTGTTTTCCATCGTGTAGATAGATGATGCTTATTATTCCATTGGTAAGTAGGATAATTGCTCCATGCCCCATGTTCGGCAACCAAGAAGTACGATCTATCGTTAAACCATTGATTTAATGTTGTATAAGATCGGCCACTGATAATAACAATTTGATTGGCCGACGGCTTTTGTAGCTCATCCAATAGCTCATAGATTCGATCAGTCGGCCGAGCCGTTTCGGCATCTTTTTTAAAACCGACAAGGGTGCCGTCATAATCCAGGAAAAATAGACGCTTACGGCTTGATTGATACTTTTGCCATAGCCGCTCTTTAAGTTCGCCGTGTATTTTACGGGTGATACGTTTTTTCTGTATGTTTTTTATCTCGCGAAGGCGAAGGAAAAATATTTTCACCCAATGGTAGATGTTAAATTTTTTGACGATCTCCACATTCTTTTCCATTCGTTTCCGTTGCTCCTCCAAAGGCATATAGATAGCCAGATGGATAGCCTGCGTAATATCTTCGATAGCATTCGGATTGATGAGTATGCTGTCCGTAAGTTCTTTGGCTGCACCAGCAAGTTCACTCAAAATTAATACACCATTTAAATCCCGTGCTTTACTAGCGACATATTCCTTACAGACGAGGTTCATGCCATCGCGAAGCGATGTTACTAAGCAAATATCGGCCGCAATGTATAATGCAGCGAGATCCTCGATGGGAAGGGAGTTGTAAAAATAGGCAATGGGGGTCCATTCATTAAAGCCATAGACCGCATTGATATGACCTACCATCCGGTCGATTTCGTCCAGTAAAGCTTTATACTGAGGTACTGTGTCACGAGAAGGAACCACGAGCATATAGAGTACGACCTTATCCCGAAGTTCCGGATAGAGTAGTAGCAGGTTCTCATAAGCCTCCAATCTTTCGATAATACCTTTGCTGTAATCTAGCCTGTCAATAGACAAGATAATTTTACGGTTTTGGAAATGTTGTTTTAGGGCAGTCGATTTCTCGACTATCGCCGAGTCTTGGGCTAGCTTATTAAATTTATCGAAGTCTATACCCATGGGAAATACTTCAACATATGTATTCCTGTCCCGTACCTGTACACTACTGTTGGTGTGAGAAAGCCCTAAGATATTGATACAAGAATTTAGAAAATGTTGTGAGTCATTATAGGTATGAAAGGCCACGAGATCAGCTCCAAGAAGACCTTCCAGCAGTTCATCCCGCCAAGGAATACAACGGAATATTTCATCTGCAGGGAAGGGTATGTGTTGAAAATAACCGATGGAAAGCAGTTCATGATGTTGACGGATTAACTGGGGAAGTAACATCAGTTGATAATCATGAATCCAAATTTCATCCTTTAGGGTCAGATCTAGACTTAGTGCCGCATCACAAAAAATCTGATTGACGTGTTTATAAGTCATCCAATATTCCTTGTTGAAAACCGCATACGATAGGATATAATGGAAAATAGGCCATAAAATTTCATTCGAGAAACCTTCATAATATCCTTGTAATTCCTCTTCGTTAAGAAACACAGGGATTAAATTCAAGGAAGCAAGTTCGTCGGTGATAAATTTCTTTTCCTCGTCGTTTTCGGGAATATACCCAGGCCATCCAATCCAAACGTTTTCTTTCTGTTTATAAATAGAGCCAAGGCCTGTAGCCAGTCCTCCCTCACTTGGCATAAAATGTAATACTCCGTCACGCTTTTCGATACGTATGGGGAGTCTGTTTGAAATTATAATTGTCCTTTTTTTTAACATCTTAACGAATAAAATAGATCGAGTAGGTGATTGATAGCGATAGTTGCTACTAGTAATAACCTGTCCGCTTGCTAATAGTTTTTTTTAATTCAAATTATTTCCTATTTGATTGGAATTTAACCCTTCTGGTAATTGAGGTTATAAATACCTGTTTATAACTGTTGTTATTTATTGCACAACTTTTTGGACATCCTGTTTGTTATTCTATAAATAGATAAACGGATGGACATGAAAATGGAAAATCAGACGAAAAGATACCCAACTCCCCCTTTTAAAAAACAAGATCAGAAAATTCCGGGGGTAGAGAGTAAATTAGAACCCAAAGCCGACCATGGAGAGGATTCTTATACAGGAAATAATTTATTAAAAGACAAGGCAGTTATCATTACCGGAGGTGATTCCGGCATTGGAAAAGCGATTGCTATTACAATGGCACGAGAGGGGGCGGATATCGTTATTGCCTATAAAGATGAAGTCGAGGATGAAGACGCGAAGGACACGCGCGATTGGGTGGAGAAGGCCGGTAGAAAGTGTTTTCTTATCCGTGGTGATATACGCTCGGAGAATCATTGTAAAGCTATCGTTCAAGCCTGTGTCGATCAATTTGGAAAAATAGATATTTTGGTAAACAATGCGGCTTATCAAATGACTTATTCCCGTGTTGAAGAGATTAGCGCCGACGAATGGAATAAGACCTTCGAAACGAATATGAGTGCAATGTTCTATATGGTAAAGCATGCAAAGTCCCATATTCCATCTGGTGGATCGATTATTAACACCACATCGGTCAATGCTTATGATCCCAACCCGACATTGCTACCTTACGCTGCCTCCAAGGGAGCTATTCAAAATTTTACCGCTAGTTTGGCTCAATTGTTCTTACAGGATGGATCCGGTATCCGCGTCAACGCGGTAGCACCAGGCCCTATATGGACTCCTTTGATCCCGAGTACTATACCCGATCACGAGAAATTTGGTGCCAACACACCGATGGGCAGGCCAGGGCAACCCATTGAGATTGCACCTATCTATGTGTTTCTGGCTACTCCCGCTGCTTCCTATATTTCTGGAGCAACTATCCCAGCGACCGGAGGGCGTGTAACTATTTAAATGGGAAAAGAGATGTAATAGCACTGAGGGCTGTTATCATAGGTGTAATTTACATAATGAATACGTATAAACCGCAAAAATAAAATCTAATATCACGTATAAACTTGGTGATATTAGGTTTGATTTTTGTATGTACATGCTCGCCGCGACGGACTACACCTAGTATAGAATGTATTTAAAAAATGTTTGATGGAGGAAAAAAATCAATACACGGCTATCGATAAAATGTAAACCATGCAAAAAACGAATACCAAAAATTGGGAAATCAATCCTGTTACAGAAAAAGACAAGGATATCTATACGTGTATATTCAAAATGTATGAAGAAATATTGGAGAAAACCGGGGATAAATTACGTAATGGTATTGCACAAGATTTATTTGGAATTCGGGTGAGTTTACAGCATTTTATTTTAAAGCATGGGCATGAGGACAAGATACTCCCCATAAAAAAAATGCTTCGCGATGTTATCTATGATCTTTCGGGTGTGGCGAATGACTTAAATCCAACAGTTTTATTAAATACTGGTTTTTTGGCAGCAGTAGAGGAGTTGATTTTTCGGTTCAGAAAGGGAGGAATAGCGATGAAGTATAAGATTGATCCAAAAATAGGTGCCGAAAGCCCCGGTTTTCAACTTAGTTGCTTTCGTGTTATACAGGATATACTTCGTGAAAATTTTAGGCAGACCCCATCAAATCCCATGTATTTGCAATTGTCCATGAAAAATAAAAGGTTATCTCTTTTTCTGGATGGGTTTTTAGATCCACAATTAAATAAAATGGAATCTTATGTGGCCTATTCCGATCTATTATTTCTGATTAGTAATAGAATTGCTATGTATTCGGGTTCTGTAGACATCCATCAAAGAAAAGGTAACAATCAATTGATAATTAAAATGTATATTTAAATTACCTATGATAAATATAATTTTAGCTGAAGACCATCTCGTTGTCCGCAATGGCATCAAAATGTTATTGGATACGCAAGAGAACATGCGTGTGATCGCTGAAGCAGATAATGGAAATGAAGTTATCGAATTGCTGGACAAAGGTGTTTTGCCAGATATTATTATGACGGATATCGGTATGCCTGAAATGGATGGTATAGAGCTTGTAGGGACTCTTACAGAAAGATTTCCTTCGATTAAAGTCATTATATTATCCATGCTGAATAATAGTCAAGATGTATCACAAGTATTTGCCAAAGGAGCAAAAGGTTATTTGGTTAAAAATGTAAGCTATGGTGAACTGTTGTTTGCTATTGAGCATGTATACAAAGGAGGCAGGTATCTATGTGAAGAGCTAGCTATGCTACTGTTGGAAAAAATAAACAAGCAACCCGATATGCATCAGCTCAGTGAAAAAGTAATGGAAGATATTGAGATTAGCGAGCGTGAACTAGAGGTGCTTCAGCTAATTGGTGAGGGATATACGAATCTAGAGATTGCTGATCGTCTATTTCTTAGTAAGCGTACAGTAGAGGGGCATCGGCAGAAATTGATCGATAAGACCGGTACCAAAAATTCAGCTGCATTGGTAAAGTTCGCTATGAAAAATGGTTTGATAAGTTGACCGTTAGGTAATTATACGTTTTATATTAAGTATTAGTGCTTAACTGGGCATAAATACGTTTTTTCATAAATCACAAAACGTATCGATGTACCATTTGTTTAATTGTAAATATCCATTAATTAATAAGACTAATTATGTGGCTTACAATAATGAAACTAAATGGAATCGGGATAATCGCATTTTTGTGGTTATTTGCTTGTACAGCACATCATAACAAGCAGAACTACCTGGAAGAAGAAGCTTATTTGAAAGAGGTTATGAAAAGAAGAATACAGGGGCATAATTTAATCCAGTGCGGTATTTTTTTATCGAAAGATGACTCGCATCAAAAGGTATACGGCGCAATGGCAAAATATTATGATTGTACGGATGAATTTTTTGCATCTCTGTTAGAAGATCATCCCACTCTTGCTCCATTGGAGGATGATGTGACGATAGACTATACGGAGATAAACGATGCTAAATTGGTAGAAGTCTTGCAAATGC
This sequence comes from Sphingobacterium sp., assembly GCA_040392285.1. GTDB lineage: Bacteria > Bacteroidota > Bacteroidia > Sphingobacteriales > Sphingobacteriaceae > Sphingobacterium. Next base: position 21,767 of record JBEBWF010000033.1, read on the forward strand.
ACGTCTTCGCAACATTGCAGCTTTACCGGGGAGGTATTGCGAAGAATATACACGACGAATACAAAAACAAATTTTTATTATTCATGCCGGCATTAATAGCTCAGGGTGAAGACTTGAAAATACTTCAGGATATGTCTGAGATCAATAAATACATGACAGCAAAATAAACTGGATTATGAGGGTCGATTATAAAAGGCTAAATCATATTGGTGATTTTCTAACAAAAAATAGATTAAAACTTGCTCTTGTAGAAAGTATGACAGCGGGATATTTCAGTACGGTATGGAGCTTACAGGCCGAATCCGGAAGTTTTTTTGAGGGGGCTATAGTTGCCTTTACCAGACAAGTAAAGGAAACGCTTTTGGCGGTCCCCTCATCACTCATCGAAACCTATACTACCGAGTCGTTGATTGTGACCGAAAGTATGGTCATGAAATTGCGAGAGCTGATCACAGCCGATGTATACCTGGGTATTACGGGGCTTGCTTATGCAGGAGACCATATTCATCCAACGGCAGAAGCGGGCGATGTTTTCCTTGTTTTATATTATAACGAAGAAACATTATATGTACCTATCAAAGCTAAGTATAACAACGCCGCTGATGTCTATATGTCTGCATTCAATCAATCTTTGCAGTATATAGAGGAGTTCCTTCAGATTGACACGGAGGTGGAGTAATAGATTTTTTATACATTCACTCATAAATTAAATTGCTATGGAAACGAATCAAGAAGAAGAAGAAAGAGTGCCTCAAATCGTAAAGGATGAGCCAGATGATAAGCCAGCTGGGCGAGGTGTTATATGGGCCATTGTCATAGCTGTGATAATATTGTCTTTGATATATGTTATTTTCTTTAAGAACAGCAGTATGTCATTTTAGGGCGAGATAAATATACCCTGAAAGGAAGATTTGTTGTCTTATCTTGGCTTCGATGAAGCAGGGATTGGTACGACAAAACGGTTTTTCTATAGCTCGCGGCATACAGAAAGGATTTGGCGGCATATGTGTTTGAGTTCTCGGCATACTCCGCGAGCTTGTTTCCGTATTCCCTGAGTTTATTTCCATACTCCGCGAACCTCGGGGAGTGCTCCGGGAGTTTGTTTCCATATCCCCTGGGTTGTTTCCGCGCTCCGAGGATCTCAGGGAGTGCTCCGCGAGCTTGTTTCCATATTCCCTGAGTTTGTTTCCATACGCCGCGAATCTCGGGGAGTGCTCCGCGAGGTTATTTCCGTATTCCCTGAGTTTGTTTCCATACGCCGCGAATCTCGGGGAGTGCTCCGCGAGGTTGTTTCCGTGTTCCCTGAGTTTGTTTCCATACGCCGAGGATCTCTGGGAGTGTTCCGGGAGGTTGTTTCCGTGTTCCCTGAGTTTGTTTCCGTGCTCCGCGGGTCTAGGGGAGCATTCCGAGAACTTGTTTCCTTGTTCCGCCAGAACGTTTCCGTACTCCCCGAGCTAAAAATGAGATGATATATATTTTATGTAACTTTATAATTCGTTAACGAGTAAGCATAAATTAATAAGACATGAGTTCAATAAAAACATCATCTGATCGCTCGTACCTTCCCGTATCTTGGGAATATAAGGAGGTTATTGAGGAAGAGATTAAGAAGAAGACTGTAGGCAAGGTGTTCTTTTTTGATAGCGATGGACAGGTTTCTGAGGCACAGGGGCGTGTAGTGAGGTTGGCCGAGGAGAGTGGTGCAGGAGAATTTGCCGTGCTCGATACCGATACCAAAATAAGAATAGATCGGATTATCACATTGTTCGGCAAGATCGGTGCAGCTTATCATGAATATGACGCATACGGTAGCTCTTGTATGGATTGTACAGGGGGTGATGTGTAAATAGTTGTCGTGTATAAACTAAAGTACTCATTTAAAATCCCTGGAAGGAAATAACTCTCCCTGTATAGCTTTTATATCCTGTTTTTTTGTAGCCACCCCTTTGTCCTTTTCCTTGGAGGATGTAGGTTTGTGAACAGAACCGATATCACGGCTTCGATTATCAATGTGCAAGAGATGATTCATATTATGACAGGAATGTACGATAACATGGATGACATCTCCTTCGATCTGTAGTTGCCCGACGACGAGGAGCAATCTGGATTGTAAGATGACTTTTCGGTACATTTCAAATGTTTTCTCCCACACGACCAGATTCGAGAAGCCGGTTTCATCTTCTATGGTAATAAACAAGACACCTTTTCCGGTACCGGGTCTTTGTCTTACTGTGATGAGGCCACAGACCTTTACCAGCATTCCGTCCTTCATTGTCCTTAATTTACCCGAAGGGGTGACATGCAATAAATCTAACTTTTCACGGGCGAAGCTGACCGGATGTGCTTTCAGGGAGAGTGTTGTCGAAGCATAATCTTCGATAACATGCTCCAATGCAGAGATCGTTGGTAACACCACCTTTGTTTCGTATACACTAGCTGAGGGTTGGCCAGTGAATACACCGGTAGGGTGATCGGCGAGGGCTGATATTTCCCACAAAGCCTGTCTTCGATCTAAACCGATAGACCGAAAAGCATCGGCATCGCTAAGTTTTTCCAAGGCCAATAAGGGGACACCACTATCCAATAGTTCATTGATGGTTTTATAGGACAGTGTTCTACCAGCTATCAGCAGTTGCATGTCTTCTTCGCAGAGGCCTTTTACCTGACGGAAGCCAAGGCGTAAAGCATGATATTCTCCCGTTAACTCTTCGAGGGTATTGTCCCAGTAGGAATGGTTGATATCCACGGGTCTTACCTCTACACCATGCTCACGGGCGTCGATCACGATTTGAGCAGGAGAGTAGAAGCCCATCGGTTGGCTATTCAGGAGGGAGGCTGCGAAAATGTCGGGGTAATGGTATTTTATCCAAGACGATACGTAGACCAATAAGGCAAAGCTCGCTGCATGGCTTTCGGGAAAACCGTAGCTTCCGAAGCCTTCCAGTTGCCGGAATACCCGTCGGGCAAAATCTTCGTCATAGCCTTTTTTTATCATGCCCTCGACCAGCATTTTTTCATAGTCAGAGACTTTCCCTTTCGCCTTGAAAGTAGCCATGCTCCGGCGCAAGCCATCCGCCTGGGCGGGAGTAAAGCCTGCTGCAACCATGGCGATTTCCATCGCTTGTTCTTGAAACAACGGTACGCCTAAAGTTCGTTTCAAAATAGCCTTCAGTTCGGGGGAAGGGTACGTGATCAAACTTTTATCGCTACGTCTTTGCAGATAAGGATGTACCATATCGCCTTGGATCGGCCCGGGTCTCACAATGGCAACCTCAATTACCAAATCGTAGAATGTTATGGGTTTTAATCGCGGCAACATGGACATTTGCGCGCGGCTTTCGATCTGGAAGACACCCAAGGTATCGGCACGACAGATCATGTCATAAACTTTGGCGTCTTCCTGTTCGATATTTGCTAAGGTTAGCTCCTTGCCGTAATGCTGCTTGGCTAAGTCAAATCCTTTACGGATGCAGGTCAACATGCCTAAGGCTAGCACGTCTACTTTCAGGAAACCCAAAGCTTCGATGTCATCCTTGTTCCATTCGATATTCGTACGGCCCTCCATGCGGGCATTAATGATCGGGCAAAGATCGGAGAGTTTATTTTGCGTAATCACAAAACCACCGGTATGCTGTCCGAGCTGCCGCGGAAAACCAATATACTCCTGGGTGAGTTCCAACACTTTCCGCAACAGTGGATCCTGGGTGTTAAGATTCTTTGGGACGGGGGCAACCTTCCTCGATAACCAATCTTCCATAAGCTCGTAACGCATTTTCGCTAAACGATCTACAGCATCTACCGATAGGCCCATAGCTTTGCCGATATCACGTACAGCGCCTTTCCAATGCACTTGCGTTACGGTGGCGACGATACCGGCACGATGACGTCCGTATTTGTTGTACACATACTGCATGACCTCTTCGCGTCTTTCGTGCTCAAAATCCACGTCTATATCGGGTGGCTCATCCCGGGCATCGGACATGAACCGTGCAAACAGCAGATTAATTTGTACAGGATTGACAGAAGTGATGCCCAAGCAGTAGCATACAGTAGAATTTGCAGCCGAACCCCGCCCTTGGCAAAGTATATTTTTTTCTCTTGCAAAACGTACCAGATCGTTGACCGTCAGAAAATAAGAAGCATAATTCTTTCTACCGATGAATTCAAGTTCCATTTCAATCATGGATTTGATCTTTTCCGGTATTCCTCCCTTGAAGCGTTCATTAGCGCCTTTCCATGTCAGGTGTATCAATTCCTGCTGGGGCGTTCTTCCTTCCGTCGTGATTTCTTCGGGATAGATATATTTTAGTTCGTCCAATGAAAACCGACAAGCCTCAGCAATTTCCAAGGCATGGGCTAAGGCCTGCGGATATTGGCGGAAAATACGGTATATCTCGGGAATAGGCTTGAGGTGGCGTTCGGCATTAGCATGTAGGCGGTAACCGGCTGTTTGTATCGTGCATTTCTCCCGAACGCAAGTCAATACATCCTGTAATTGTCGTCGTTCGGGACAATGATAATGCACGTCATTCACGGCCACCAAAGAGATACCCAGTTTGTTTTCCAGCTGTCCCAGGCGATGTAGTTTTTTCTGGTCATCCCCATTATACAGAAAAGAAGCTCCCAGATAGAGGCTGTCTCCGAGATTTTCTTTATAGGTCGTCAGTGCGGTAATAAATTCCGGATCAAAATCGAAATCGCTATTTAATTGAGGTGGGGGTACCACGATAAAACGAATTCCTGAAGAATAAACATAGATATCCGATTTATACAGATGACATTCCCCCTTTTCTGCCCGGAGGTTGCCTTGGGTAAGGAGGGAGGAGAGGTTGCTGTATGCTGCTTTGTCTGTCGGATAAGCCAGTAAACTCGGCCCATCCAACAGGTCAAGGCGACAGGCAGGAATAAAACGGATATCTTTTCCTCTTGCAGCTACATGAGCACGGACAATGCCGGCAAGGCTATTGCGATCGGTTACAGCAATAGCCTGGTAACCTAATGCAAGTGCATGCTCCACCAACTCTTCAGGGTGGGATCCTCCGCGAAGAAAAGAAAAATTGCTGGTCACCTGTAATTCTACATATTCCATGGTCTTCAGTTTTTTGTCAGGCGAAAAAACCATGGAGGAACCATTCGGGGTCGCCCTCATCGCTGTAGTGTCCGGAGCGGAACAACCAATAGCGTGCACCGCTTTCATCTTCAACACGGTAATAATCCCGCAGTTTTCCAGTGGCTATCCACCATTCCTGTTCAATGCGTTCCGGACCGTCAGCCTTGACCAACTTATATGTTTTTTTTTGATGCCTGAACTGGATCGGGGGGTAGTCAGGAAGCTGTACCATCACTGTTATCGGTTCGGGTTTAGCCAGCAGATGCAAGGGGCGGAGTTTTTCCGTAGGCCATGGGATTTTGGGACGTGCATCCAAGGAGCTTGTCGCCGTTATGGTACGTTCGGGCCAGTGGTGCTCTGCCGGTAAATAGCGGTGAATAGCTTCTGTACCCACCTTGGCGGCAATATTATCAAGTAGCTCTGCGATTTTTGTGGAGTCTCCTTTAGTCTCCCACAGGGTTTCCTGGGAATCATTAATATCTTCCACCAATAAGGCTTCCAACACAAATAGTTCGATGCCGAGTGCAGGCTCAATAGTGGGAATATTTAATTCAAAAAGCTCGAACAAGTGAGTTGGACTGTAAGAAGGGCTACTTGTACCTATGCTGATTTGCTGCACATTCCCATCCACTCGATACCCTTTGAAGAGGCTGCTGCGCAGACCTTTTCCCTCCTTTGCTAATCGGTTACAAAGAACCTCCAGCAAATTCCGGAGTGCTATCTCAATTCCTGTGGCTGTGCATATAGGTTCCAAACAAGATAATTGTTCCTGATAAGGCTGTATGGGCTGTACAGGTTGCAGTGTCTCGGGCATAACCCCTAAAGCTTGTTCTAGACGCTGCAATAACATGTTGCCGAATCTTCGTCGAAGGGTTGTGTGGGGCATGTGAATGAATTGGCCTATCGTATGGAAACCGAGTTTCCGGAGCCGTTGCACAAGGGGAGGTTCCAACCGTAGGGAAGTAGGAGGAAGAGCTATTAATGCCTGTTCTTGCATTGTTGGAGGTATAATACTTTGGTTTTGACCATGATGTGCCATAGCCCAAGCACAGCCTATAGTATCGGCTATCGCTGCTTGAGCTTCATACCCGCCTTGATGAAGACGGTGGACAATAGCTTCCAGATAGGGACGTTCGCCTCCCCAAAGATGTGCACAGCCGGAGATATCGAGGAGAAGACCATCGGGTGAATCTGTAGCAACAATCGGTGTAAAGCGCAGGCACCATTCGGCAAGGGATTTCAGCAGACTTTCTGTTGCCTCAGCATCCGCGGGCAGTACCTCCAACTGAGGTAATATAGCCTTGGCATCAGCTAGTACCATGCCTGCGACGATACCTTCATCGTTAGCAAGTCTGTTGACTGCTTTGATCATTGTACGCCCATGTTCTGAACCGGACAAAACAAGAGGTCTGTCTTTGAGGCGAGGATGCTGTTTTATTATCCTGTCCGTTGCAAAAAACGGAAGCCATATCGCCAAAAATCGTTTAAGCATAACGTTCACTTTCCGGAATAATAGATTTTGAAAGTTTTTTGGGAGATATGTGTACGAATTGGTTTCCCCACCATCCCCATTGCCACTTTCCAGGTTTTCCATTGCGGATTTTTTCTAAGTGTACTTCCCAGACAGGATATCCGACACCCGGTAAGTTATGCGGTACATAACTCGCCACAGGCTTGATTTTCCATCTAGTGATACAGGCCAGCGTATTTTCCCGCCGAGGATGCTTCCTGTGCAGAAATCCGGTTACCTGGCTTCTTTCCACGACGAGCTGTAAGCGTTGAGATTCGGCAAAGCTGATTTCACTTAATTCAGTGACGACAGCGGCTAGCGCATTGCACTTTAGCCCCTGTTCCATCACCCATAGTGCATCTTTATCCCGTGTCACATCGACGAAAATCACCCGATGAGGCTCGATGCCGAACAGCTTTAATGCGGGTGGATACAAACTGCGCTTAGTGCTGATCCACAAACAAGGTTCTCCATTTTTCATAAGTGTCGATAACAGCCCGGAAATAAATGCGTTCGATGCGGTAGCACAGGCTGCTGTCGGACTGATAAATTCATGTATGACTCCGGTTGGAAATACAGGATAAGGAAAAGCCGATTCCATAGCCTGTAACCCAAAATCAGGACCATCTCTATCCGTGATACCCTTCTTGAATCCTTCCAGTACCAGTATCTTTTCCTGAAGCTGTTTGATGATTTCTTTTTTTGCTAACCCCTCCATATTCAAAGAAAATAGTATATTTGTTATTATTAGTAACAATGTGATGTTATCTATTATAACAAATGAAAAGAGAAAATCAAAAAATATTTTTTGCTTCGAACATTAAATTTCTTCGTTCACGTAAGAATCTGAGTCAGGAGACGGTAGCGGAAAAGCTAGGGTTGACACGTGCGAAGTTAGCAGCAATAGAGGCGGGAAATACTAAATCACCACAGCCCGAAGATTATTTATTATTTTCCAATTTCTTCGCTGTGAGTATAGATACGCTGCTCAAGATAGATCTTTCCATACTGGGAGAACTAAAACTCCGCGAACTGGAGTCAGGTAACGATGTCTATATCAAGGGTGGTAATCTGCGGGTATTGGCAATCAGTGTAGATAAGAGCAACAATGAACATGTGGAATATGTACCCATCAAGGCCAAGGCAGGATACGCAGCTAGTCATGCTGATCCGGAATTTATAGCCTCTCTTCCAAAATATTCGATGCCGAATCTCCCGAAAGGGGATACATTCAGGATTTTCCCGATTATAGGAGATTCGATGCTACCCATACCCGAAGGTAGCGATATCACCGGGAAGTACATAACGGATTGGACAAACATCAAATCGGATACTCCTTGTATCGTTATTCTCAAAGGACAACAGGATTTTGTTTTTAAGATGGTCACGGTGCATCATGATGGTACGTTTTTGCTGAAATCGCTAAATTCCTTATATCACCCTTTTACGGTCTCTGCTGAAGATGTTGTGGAGATATGGCAGTTTTATGCGTACACCAGTAGGGAGTTTCCGGAGGCACAGCCCGAAATGACAACCATCCTGACAGCCATTAGGGAATTGGAAAAAAAGATGAAATCTAAATGAAATAGGTGACCGACCGCAGATTTTTGTTTTCCATAAGCACCTTGAGAGCTAAATATAATCCCAAGCTCGTCCGGGTGTGTAACCAACCACAATATAGACCCGGTATTACTTATCAGGTGTTTGGTAGTGAAGGAATCGGCGGACAGAGCCATATCAGGACCGTTTGCCAATTCAATATACCTCAAATCCGGTGGTTACTTTACCGATGCGAATGTCTTTCCGACACCGTTCACGAAGCCTGCACCTGCTGTGATGCCACAGCTGGATTTGGTTACACTGAATGCCATGGGTACGGAGATCCCGCACAGGATAGCGCGATCACTCCCGGAGAACGGTATACAGAATAAGTTATAAAAAACAAATGAGTCAATTTGAGGTGGGATGTCTAAACATCCCACCCCAAATTATTTTCTTTGGATATGTAAAAAACGACTTTTATTAAACAATTGCAGCCTAATGACGGTTCTTTACATAGATGAACTGAATATTTAAGTTATGGCGAAAGAAAAAGGGAATATTTTTAAATCACATTTGCACCATCGCCATACTTTATCTGGGGGCCGTCTATACATGGGAGTACGCGACTTGTAAAGGTGTGCCGATAGAGCCTTCGGAGTTCGCAGTGCATGTTGAGGTAAAGGAAATCGAACGCGAGGTCAAGGATGTATCTCCAGCCCCTTGACAACAGAAGAAAAAGTGTAGAAGTCAAGAAATAAAGTCTTATGAGTTTAAATACAATAACAAACCTCTCAGAGGAACTTTCAAATTTTTGTATCAATAAACAAATCCCAAAGGTCATCGAGGATCAGATACTTACTGCTTTATCTCACTATCCTGAACTACGGGATATATGCATCAGATTTATATTTACTCAAAAGCTGAAACAATCGGTAATGGCTGCCCGACCAGTGGTTTGGACTTTGCTACGATCACGCAGGAGGCGCATGTATGATATACTTATCAGCCCAGTGTTTAAACTTACGCGCAGCATTGAGCCTATCCATCAGTTATCAGATGAGGTGTTGATCGGGTGGATAGGTCATGAGTTGGGTCATATTATGGACTATGAGCAGAAAAGTACGTTGGGTATCGCCAGATTTGGCTTGTTGTACTGGTTCTCCAAAACTTATGTCCGCAAAGTAGAACGCGTAGCGGATACCTTTGCCATTAACCATGGTATGGGTCCCTATATACTATCCACCAAAGAGTTTATTCTGGGGCATAGCGAATTGTCGCAGCGATATAAAAACAAAATAGCGCGTCTTTATCTTTCTCCAGATGATATCGTCGAGTTGGTCGCGAAAATGGAAGAAGAATCAAAAGAACGTCGCGAAGAAATATTAGCTGAAGAAACCGAGACAGCGACCCAGATCACTACAGAAAGTCATTTGTCTCCATGATATCCTGATCATTCTTTCGCTTTTATAGAGCGGAGATGAATTTCTCAAACTCATCAAATTGTTCTTCGCTCATTACCCTTGGTATTTTAGTTTGCCCCCCAAGTTTTTTAAAATGTTCACTCCATCGATGAAAGTATGTTACGGGTATAACATTTACTTCAATGCCATCTAAAGCCTGGCGTCTGGCCACCGCGTAATTTTTATTACGGGTCTGTAGCGCTGTATCGAGAAATTCGGTAATCTCAGGCGACGTATAATCTTTGTCGGCACCGAGGTACCATTTGTTAATATACTTTTCTCCCCTACGAATGGCAGCTACGGTAAACTCCTCGATCTGCAGATTAAAGTGCTCCTGTAGCTCTTGGATAGCATCATTCATTTGGTGTACGGATAATTGTTCGCCGACTACATTGAGATAATGTTTCGTTCGGCCACTAATGATAATTTCAGCACGCTCCTTATCCGTAACGATAACGGTGTCGCCAATCATATACCGCCAAGCCCCTGCGACGGTCGAGATGAGTAATACATACTCCTTGCCTTCCTCGGCTTCTTCCAATGTCAAGACCTGGGCTCCCTGTTTCACTCGACCTAATTCGTCCAGATTTTCCTCGGAAAAGTCTACGAATTCGAAGAAAATTCCATTATCGACGATAAGGGCCATAGCATTGGTTTCTGGACGTTTTTGGGTAGCTAGATACCCTTCAGAGGCTAAATAGGTATCAATATAGATCATCGGCTTTGCAAACAGTGTTTCAAAACTTTTGCGATAGGGACCAAAGGCTACTCCGCCTGTGCTGTATACCCGTAAGTTGGGCCAGATATCGTGGATCGTGTCAATCTTGTTGTAGCGGATGATTTCTTTAAGTAATATTTCAGACCAGGACGGTATGCCTGTCATACTACTGATATCCCATTTTCCAGCTGCTTTCGCTATTTTCCGGACTCGTTCGTCCCAGTCTTTGCTCGCAGCAATTCTTTTTCCGGGTTTGTAAAACTTTCTAAACCATAGTGGAAGATTGGAAGCAGAAATTCCACTGATTTCTCCTTCGAGAAACCCATTGTGCTCTTTCAATTGTGTACTACTACCGAGCATCATGATATCCTTTTCGAAAAAATCCGCCGGTAGATCAAAGTTTTTCAAACTCAATATTTGCTGGATACCCGACTTTTTTATTGCTACTAACATATCATCTGTCACGGGTATAGCTTTGCTGTTACTCGTGGTTCCACTACTTAAAGCGAAATATCGTTGTCCTCCTGGCCAAGTAATGTTTTCATGTCCTTCGTGCAAGTAATGCCACCATTCTTCATGTATTTTATCATAATCATAAAGAGGTACAGTCCGTTGAAAAGCTTGAATAGGGTCTGTCTCGGCAAGTATGGACGAGAAACCGTATTTCCTGCCAAAAGCCGTGTGTCTTGCTTTTTTTAGCATATCGATTAAGACTTCACGCTGCGCCTCTGAGGGTATGGTGGGTTTACTAATTAACCCGTTTACATCAATTACCCGTTTTATAATTTCTCCTATGATTGCCATAATAAATAGATCATGATAAAATAAACTGAATTAGCACGTTGACCGATGTTTTTTCGTGTATTTGTATTTTCCTTTATAGCAGAACAACTGTGGGTATCAAAAGTTCTGCAGCTATTTTTTTGCTATTCGTTCCAGTTTTTTCCACATGGATGCGAATTTTATTAAACAATTGCAGCCTAATAAAGGTTCTTTACATGTATGAAACTGAATATTTAAGTCATGGCACAAGAAAACGGAAATATTTTTAAATCACACTTTACGATTTTAAAGAATGCGGTACTGGGTTTTACCAATGAGTCCAGTCTCAAATATAGTGCTTCTTTGGCCTATTATACAGTTTTTTCATTGGGACCAATACTTGTTTTAATGATATCACTTGCAGGAATTTTCTTCGGAGAGGAAGCTATTCAGGGAAAGGTGTTCGTTGAACTTCGAGGTTTGATTGGGCCGAGCGCCGCACGCCAGGTACAAGAAGTTATAAAAAATCTCTCTCTTTCTGGAAAATCAAACCTTGCGTTGATCATTAGTACAGTTACATTGTTGCTTGGGGCGACGACAGTCTTTGGGGATATCCAGAATTCCATTAATAATATTTGGCATGTACGGCCAAAGGTCAAGAAGGGTTGGCTAAAGATTGTCAAAGACCGTTTGCTGTCCTCTTCCTTGGTAATAGGACTTGGTTTTTTATTGGTAGTGACCTTGATTGTGAATGGTGTTATTTTAGCGCTTACAGATCGTTTACAGCATTATTTTCCAGATATGACTGTGTTTTTGTTCAATGCGATCAATTTCTTTTTATCTTTTGGTATCATCTTCTTACTGTTTTGTGTCATTTTCAAAATATTACCAGATGTCAATATCCAATGGCGTACGGTAAGATCAGGAGCTTTGTTTACAACAATACTTTTTGTAATCGGGCGTTTTTTGATAGGTTTCTATATCGAAAGCTCTAGTACGGAATCTACCTACGGTGCTGCCAGTTCCATTGTACTCATTTTATTATGGGTATATTATACTGCTGCAATACTTTATCTTGGAGCTGTCTATACACGAGAATATGCGACATATAAAGGCGTACCTATCGAGCCTTCAGAATTTGCCGTACATGTAGAGATAAAGGAGATCGAACGAGAAGTAAAGGAGGTGCCGCCAGCTCCTTTGACAGCAGAAGAAAAAGTGACGGAGGCAGAAAATGCCGATCCGAATGTAGACGAGATGAAATAACCCCAATAGAAAGCAAGCCGATTTTGAAATGTGAAAAAAAAGTGGTATTATACACGAAGCGGCTTTGGTACAGAGCCCATGCATTAGCGGTTTTTTATTAATCTAAAAAAAATTGCATTTTTTCAGTTGATGTAGACACCACGTGACATGGTGTTGTATCTTTTTATTCACACTTAATTTTTAATATCGATCGTTCTATGGGTATATCCATTGTCATTCCGGTGTATAATGCCGAAAAGTATGTTAAAACTGCTGTTGAATCAGCTTTACGTATCAAGGAGATTCGTCAAATTATTTTGATTGAAGACCGTTCTCCCGATAATTGCTTAGCGATTTGTCAAGCATTGGCAGAAGAATATCCCGATATCGTCGAATTACATACTCATCCGGAGGGAAAACAAAAAGGGGCGGGGGCTAGCCGTAACCTTGGGATCGAAAAAGTTACCCAACCATTTATCGCGTTTTTGGATGCAGACGATTATTACTTACCACAACGGTTTGAGCACCCTTTGAAGATCTTTAAACAACGCTTGGACATAGACTATGTGGTCACTCCTTCCCAATTGGAAACAGATTTCCTGGATCAAACGGAACATTACACCATGATGGGAGAGGAAGCGAATAATACATCATGCAATCTGTTCCCGGCATTATTGATGGAACGCTATGGTTATTTTGATACCAATAGTATCCTCATTAGAACCGAATCGCTTAAAGGCTTATCAAAGTTTTTCAATCCATCTTTGGCACTACATCAAGACTCAGAGCTTTGGCTACGTATTGCTTATAAATTGCGGGGTTATGCCGAATGTGTTACACTACCCGGATCGGTGGTTCGGCGACATAGCAAGAATCGGATTACCTATAAAAATGCGGTTTCCCTTTCCTTATACTGGGATACTGTTTCGAAAGAGTTTCAGCGTAGAAGCCTACCTAATCAATTGACAAACTTTATTCAACTGAAGAAGAAGTATTACGGCTATCTGAAAGAAAATTCCGTATTATCCTATTGGTACCTCTTGTGTATGCGTTTTTATGATTCGGCCGTGCTTTCTAGAATCCATCACTGGGATATCGTATTGGAAAACAGGCCTCTTCAAGTTGAAATTTCTCAGGTTTTAGACAACAGTAATCCTGCTTTATCTTGATGGCTATGCTTACGGTACTCATTTCCACGATGGACGATGGGATTTATGATTTAGAGAACGCGGTTCAAATCCGTCATCCCTCCATTCGTTACCTGATTGTACACCAAACCGGATCGGTTCGCAAACTACCTCGTTTTCTACAAGATAGGGGGGATGTCGCTATCGTTCAATCTGCTACGCGAGGAATAGCTGTCAGTCGAAATATAGGGTTGCACCATTGTCAAACTGCATACGCGCTCATCGCTGACGATGATGTTGAGTTCGTGCCACAAGGTATGGAGGTGCTACTTGATATTATTAAACGAGATAAGCCTGATTTTGCACTTTTTAAGATTCAAACATCTGAGGGGCAACCGGAATACAAGGATTATCCGATGGAATCTTACGAGATAAGACAGTTGAAACACTGGGTGTCGTCTATCGAGATTGTTGTAAATGCGCATAAAGCAAGAAGGGAACAACTCCGTTTTGATGAACGTTTCGGTTTAGGTACAGCGCTGAATAGGGGCGAAGAGGAAATTTTCGTGACAGATTTAATTCGGAATAATTGGAAAGGGTACTATTTTCCGATTTATCTTGTAAAACACTCGTATTTAAGTTCGGGTAAATGCCGCCGTAGCCGAAGAGATCAGTATTTTTTCCTAGGAGCCTACGATGCCCGTATCGGAAAAAGGAGTATCCCTCGTAGAAGGTTACTCGATTACCTTCAAGATCCACTCCAATTGATGTCTGATCTCTATTATCGTAAAGGAAGGGATTATATTGTCGGCTCCTCAAACTATTTTTCCCCTCCTTTGTTGTTGCCATAAATATAGATTATGGTAAGTAGGGCCGAAATTATCAACGATAGTCATTTAGTCTTCGTAAGCCCCCAAAAAGGAGGGATTTATCGCAAAGGCACGCCAGGGAAATTTAGTTACGAAGACAATAAGGGTAATAGCATAACCGATGAGCCCGTACTAGAACGTATCCAAAAACTGGTATTACCTCCAGCATGGAGAAATGTGTGGATTTCTCCCCAAAAAAATGGCTATTTACAAGCCGTTGGAGTTGATGTAGCAGGCAGAAAACAATACCGTTATCATCCGGATTGGGTAAAAAGACGCTCTAACGAAAAATATTTTAGGCTGTTAGAGTTTGGCAAAGCATTGCCTAATGTGAGAAAACAAGTTGAAAAGGATTTACGACGAAGAGAGTTAGATGAAAGAAAAGTACTTGCAATTTGTGTTAAAGTATTGCAGGAAACGTTAATTAGAATTGGAAGTCCAGCATATGAAAAAAACTATAATAGTTATGGACTTAGCACATTAAAAGACCAACATTTTAAAGAGAAAGACAAGGCCACATACTTGTGTTTTGTGGGGAAAAAGGGCGTAAAACAAGAGGTAAGGCTAACAGATAAAAGGTTAACCAAACTTGTTAGAAAATGTAAGGATATCCCCGGTCAAGAGTTGTTTCAGTTTTATACCAATGATAATGAAAGAAAGGCGGTAGAATCAGGAATGATTAACCAATATATTCGAGAAATTACCAATGATGATTTTACGGCAAAAGATTTTAGGACTTGGGGTGGTACTTTAGAGGCCATGCGACAGTTAGCTATTTGTACGAGAGAAAATCCAGAAATGCCGGCAAAGAAATTAGTTGTTGAGGCCTTGGACTGTGTGGCCGCTAAATTGGGGAATACAAGAGCAGTTTGCAAGAGCGCCTATGTATATCCAATTTTATTGGAAGCTTTTGAGGCTGGCGATTTGCAGCGTTATTTAAAGCGGATTGCCATTACAGAGGATGATGAAAAGAAAGCTTTAAGAAATGATGAGGCGGTGTTAATTCAATTCTTAAAAGCGGTGAAAAGAAAAAAGAAATAAAGAATTTTAACAAACATATGAACAGTAAATAAACTGACAAAGTAAACAATTATGACTAAGTTCAAACCAACAAATTACAATTCTGTTTCACCATATTTTATGGTTGACAATGCAACAAAAATGATTGAACTTTTAACCGCCTTGTTTGAAGCAAAAGTTCTCAGAAGATACGACAAACCTAATGGCAAAATTATGCACGTTGAAGTTCAAATTGACGATTCTATAATTATGATGAGCGATTCGACTCCTCAATACCCCGCGACTACTTATTGGATGCATGTTTATGTTCCGGATGTTGACACAACCTTTCGTAGAGCTATTGAATTGGGCTGTGAATTAGTAGACACACCAAATACAAAAGATAATGACCCCGACAGACGTGGAACTTTTAAGGATTTTGCAGGAAATATGTGGTCCGTTGCTACTCAAAAATAGTTCACTAAAGATATTTCCTATTCCGTTCGATCAGGGTATTATATTCTTCATCGGTTACAGGCTGCAACCAAACAGCCCCGCCAATATTGGTATTCGTTCCTATCGCGATATGTGTCATTGCTTCATCGGGTGTAGCTCCATGCCAATGCGCTATGTCCGGTGGGCATTTCATTACATCACCTTTGTTAATTATCTCTACCGGCTTGCCTTTTTCCTGATATAGACCCGTTCCCTCCGTTACCAAAAGTATCTGACCGCCTTTGTGGTAATGCCAATTTGTTCTCGCTCCTGCCTCGAATGTTACTGAACCAATATTTACATTATGGATTGTATCTGTTTCCGACAAATAATTGACCCAAACCGTTCCTGTAAAATTATCATTCGTGACTTTTTCGCCTCTCGGAAAAACAGGTTCATTCTGTTGTGTTATTTTTTCCATCTCCTGGTTGTTATTGCACGCTGTAAAAAGGACGATTACAAGCGGTAGTATGTTTTTTAATTTATGTTTCATTATTCTGAATTTTAAAGGTTCATTTGATAGAAGTTTACCAATTTATCTACTGCCTGTTTTACATATTCGGGTTTCCAATAGGTTTCGATATGTGTAGCTCCGTCAATCAAGAACAACTCTTTGTTTTTTGCTTTGGTGACTTTGCTAAAGGCTTCATCCGTCATATATTTTGTATCGGCTTTACTCCCTGCAATCATCAATAAAGGTTGATTAATCAGTTCAATTTGGTCTGTTGCATCCCACGTCATTAAATCCATCAAACTGCTCATCGTATATAGAAAGGTTGAATTTGGGTGGGCATGGGTTCTGTAATAGTATTCATATCCCTCACGATACAGGTCGGTTGAGGTTTTTATAATTTCTTCATTTGTTACGCTCGACACACCCGCATACATTATTTCGCCGCCTGCGGCTTCTTGTGCACGAGCTTCTGTTGCTTGTAGCAGACGTCCCTGTATGGTGTTTAATTGTGAGTTTTGAAAACCATTACGTCTTACTTTCCCCGAATTGAACATACTTAATGTAGCTACCGCTTTAAATCTTTTGTCCGATTGAGATGCTTTTAGCGTGTAGCCACCGCCACCACAAATGCCCAAAACACCTAAACGGTTCGCATCGACACCCGGATACTGTGAGATAAAGTCAGCCATACCGTAGATATCATCGGTTCGGTATTGGGGCTTATCCGTATGGCGTGGCTCTCCGCCGCTACCGCCTTGATAACGTGCATCTGCCACAAGGGTAATATATCCTGCTTCCGCCAACCGCTGTCCATACAATCCTGCTGTCTGTTCTTTGATACCACCGTTTGGGTGAGCTACCACTACCGCCGGATACCTCGCCTGCCGGGAGGCAGGTTGCTTTGAAGCATCATAATCTGCCGGAGTATAAACATTGGCAACTATATCAATTCCGTTCAGTTTGTATGTAACAGGGTGTATGTTCACTTTTCCTTTAACATTCTCCGTGATTGCTCCGTCATATACCAATGTATAAGGATTTTGTTCTGCCTTTTCGTGGTATTGAGCATTCACCGTTTCTGTTGCTATTGTTGCCATAGCTACTGCTATTATAGATGTTAGATTTCTCATCTTATTTAATTTGTTATAATATTTAAAAACTACTTATCGGTCGGAAGCCGTTAATAATCTTGTGAATGACATAGCGCCTAATTTCCATTATTTTTGTTAACTCATTCTGATTAATCCAAGCCTTTTTCTTTCAACCATTTTGTCAAAAGGTCGGCTACTTCGATATTGTTCAAATCAGAAAACGGAAAATGCGTATTACCATTAATTCCTAACTCGGGCAGGTGCACCACGGTCGCATCTCCGCCGTACTTATTAACAGTTTCAGCCCATAACCTTGCCATTTCCAAACCTGATCGCCAATGGTCTTTGTTCCATACATTAGTAGGCTCTTTGGCGATGTTATCGCCGTAATAAACTACAATAGGGATTTTGGTCAATTTCTCAAAATCAGACAAAGGTATTTCTATGCCATTCAGTGCGCCGAAAAGCCCAGTTGACTGTATTGGTTCGGGTAACTCTCCTTCGGGAAATACAAAACTGCTATATGGTTCGTAAGCTACGACCGCTTTGACCTTATCGTTCTTTATTGCCGTAAACCAACCTGGACCACCTCCCTGTGAATGTGTTATCAAAATACCTTCTCCAATCTTGTCAAATAACTGCGAAACGCCATCTATGATAACGTTGACATCGAAAGCCCCTGTATTGGGAGTCATCTGCCGAAAAAACTGCTCCAACGAAGCCTCGTCTTTTGGAAACTGGACATTGGGAAAGTAGTCGGGGTAATTGCCTATTCTAAATTGGGTGAACCAAAACTGTTCATCGGGGGTCGCTTTGATTGTTTCCTCAACGGTACTTCTGCCTGCTTCGCCACGTCTCGGTTGGTCAAGCAAATATACCCCGAACCCTCGCCTTAAAAAGATATTCTGAAATCCCTCACGCCCGTCGGGAGTCGTTTCCCAAGTTTTCTTAGATTGCCCTGCTCCATGTAAAAATGCTAACGGGTATTTCCGTGCCTTTGGCGGAATTTGATAGAAAACATAGGCATGGTCACCGTGAAAGGTTTGTCCATCGGGTTTCAATGGATTAGCCAAATCAAACTTTCCCTGTTCGAACAACTTTGTGCCACCTACAGCAAAACTACCCTGTTCCTCAATGACCAAAACGTTTCCGTTGGTTTGTGTCCTTGTGTTTTCTGTATTTGTGCAGGCTGACATCGCTATTGCTATGATTAAAAATGTTATGTTTCTCATCTTCTATTTATTTTTATTTGTTAGTTGCAAGCACTTCGTCTAAAACTTTCTGTGCCGATTTTGCTTCTTGTTTTCCTATGGTTGATTTGATGACACTTACAAACTGTTGTAGCTGTTCGGATGTTAAGTCTACATTCAGACAGATGGCTAAATGCGAACGTAGCATAGGTTCTGCATTGCCAATAGTGGCTAGTACAGAAACGGTTACTAATTCTCTTTGAACATAGTTTAAAACATCTCTTTCAAATATATCGGCGAATAAATGTTCCTTTAGAAATGCATCTATTGTCGGGGCAAACGCTGAATATCCTGTAAGTGTTTCAGGTTGTCGTGTTTTGGTCAATTCTTCCAATATCTTTTTACCACGTTCATATTTACTCCCTGTTTGATCAACGGGCAAAGCATCGTTGCCTATATTGTCGTTAATGCCTTTGGCTTTCCGTTCATCAAGCACCTCCATAAAGGTTTGCAAACCTCTGATACTGCGGGGAAATCCACAATAGGCATACAGGTGTACCAATACTTCTTTTATTTCATTCACAGTTAATCCTCTTTCAAGCCCTGTGTTTAGTACCGTTTTCAACTTTTCCAAATCGCCTTTTGCTGTCGATGCCGAAATGGAAATAATGCTTTGCTCTTTCGGGCTTAATACATTTTCTACTGTCATTTTCTGTTGAGCGTTTAAATTACTTACCATACCAACTATTGCTATGAGTAACAGGGATATAATTATCTCAATTTGTTTCATGGTACAAAGTTGCGGGTAATTATTAGCTTCCTGCTTATACCAATCACTGTATTACCTACCAAAATCACTGATTCGGGAGTAACGGCGTGCAATGAGGGGAATGATTTTGTAAATTTGTAGAGTAAGTTATTAAATAATAAGGCAATGGAAGATGTACTTTATTTCAACAGTATAAAGGAATACAACGATTTTAACAACAATGAAACCCAGCACCCCTTGGTAAGCGTAGTTCATTTGGACAAAGCCAACCCAAGAAAACTAAGACGTCTGCGTTATGGATTTTATACGGTCTTTCTGAAGCAGATATATTGTGGCGATCTGCGTTACGGATTGAGCAATTACGATTATGAGGGCGGAACGTTGATATTTCTTGCACCTAATCAAGTTATAGGGGAAAACGGCAATAACTATTATCAGCCACAAGGTATAGCGTTAGTGTTCCATCCTGACTTGATTGTAGGTACGTCACTTGGGAAAAATATAGGCGACTATCATTTTTTCTCCTATGCTGTCAATGAAGCTCTGCATCTGTCGGAACAGGAAAGAAAGATTATTCAGGATTGTTTTGCCAAAATTGAATATGAACTGCAACACGCTATCGATAAGCATAGTAAGCAATTAATTATATCGAATATTGAACTGTTCTTAAATTATTGTACCCGCTTTTATGACCGTCAGTTTATTACAAGGGATAATGTCAATAAAGGAATTTTAGAACGGTTTGAAGAAGTGCTTAATGGCTATTTTTTATCAGACAAACCTCAAACTATAGGTTTACCTTCCGTGTCGTGGTGTGCCGATGAACTGAACCTATCCACTAATTATTTTGGCGACCTAATCAAGAAAGAAACAGGTGTGTCTGCACAGGAATATATACAATTCAAAGTAATCAACGTAGCCAAAGAACGGATTTTTGACGTTGATAAATCCATTAGCGAAATAGCATATGAGTTAGGGTTTAAATATCCACAACATTTT
>JBEBWF010000034.1:0-41347 GCA_040392285.1 Sphingobacterium sp.
TAAAATCAAAGTTGCCATTTGCCCATGCCCACGAACCATCGGAGTTTTCAGAAAACAAATCTAATCCCGAGACTCCAGTTGCAGGAAAATGAAGCATTGCATAATTACTTTTGGACACTGTATAACGGACAACAATCTCAACGGCGTCCGTATTAAAGACTAACTTCAAGCCGGCAGACTGTCTAGATAGATTCCATACTTCCTTCCTAACTAATCCTTGAGCTTTGGTAGGTAGCCGGTCGTAAAAAGAAGTGATGTCGGAACCCGTCCATATCTGATTATGCAGCGTTAAAATGTTTTGAGACGTAGGATCATACCATACATATTCTTTTTTTATCTGAGCGGAACAGAACATTACAGGAACAAATAAAAACACAAAAAAGAATACTTTAAAATCTACTATACCCATGACAAAATTGGAAATTTAGATCTACAAAATACATAAAGCTTCACAACATATACTAATTACCAGATTTGCCCGCAGTTCTCAACTCTCGCAATTTCTTCGCTTGTTCAGGCGTCCATAACTTGGTATACTCTTTGGTTCTTTCACTTGTCAGCTTTTTCCATTGTGCAGTATATTCTTCCTTCGACATAGCACTCTGGTTATCTTTCACTTCCTTAAACTTGGGCTTATATCTATCTACCAGTTCCTTTAGAGCTGCTCTCTGCTCGGGAGTAGCATCTATTGCACCCATAGTTTCCATAGAATAAGGACTGAATGATTTCTGTTGTGCAAAACCATTTAAAGAAAGGGAGATTAATCCCAAAAAAAAGACAGCTGCAAATACGATTTTTTTCATGATTTTATTTTGATATGTGATGAATCCTGTTTACTATTTTTTATTTCCTCCTGTTCTCAACTCTTTCAATTTCTGCAACTGCTCTGGCGTCCATATCTTGAGATAATCTTTGTTGGATTGTGCGGATAACTGACGTCGCTGCGTTTCGTGTTCTTCTTTCGACAACAACTCCTGATTTAGACTGTCTTTCAATGCTTTGAACTTTGGTTTATAGCCATCCAACATAGTCTTCATAGTTTCTCTTTGTTCCTGTGTAGCATCTATTGCATCCATAGTTTCGGGAGAATAAGGACTAAATGGTTTTTGCTGGGCAGAACTATTTAAAGAAACAGCGATTAATCCCAAAAAAAAGACAGTTGCAAATACGATTTTTTTCATGATTTTATTTTTTTAAAGTTTAACATTAAATTATGTATAATTAGAGAGATTTAAAGCATTTTCATTCCTCCGACACGATATCTTAGCCCGATCTCATGTGTATTACTGGAGATACGCTGATTTATAGTACTGCCACTCGGATTAAACTGATAGCTATAACCAACTCCAAAATTGCCTATATTAAATTGTAAAAGGCCTGACAAATCTCCTCGGTTTTGGACGGCAATACCTAAGCCGATCTTTTGTGCAAAAAAAACGAGTGTATTGATATGAAAACCTAGATCCATATTTTCAACATAACTCACCAGAAAGGATGGACGTATATGGAAGCCGTCATCTATAGGAAACAATATTCCTCCCGTCATATTATATACACGCGAGAAATCATAACTAAAATCGTCTTTCTCTTTACTAAATGTGAAGCGAGGAATAGATATTCCTACGTAATACTTATTTTCACGGAAATAAGAAGTCCCCAAACTAATTATTCCTTGATTGCTACGGATATCCTCGGCATAAGAGGGATCCGTACCATCCAGCTGATGAAGGTTGCCAGCATACATCAAAAGGCCACCTCCTACCGATAATGCGAGGTATTCATCTTTGGATAAACGAACACCTGATGCAATATAAGCTCCAAATTCCTGATCGCGTGTCACCCCAATACTAGATTGCTTAAATTGAACACCAACAGTCATTCCCAAACGCTTTATCCCTACGTGACCATTACCTCGATATGTCCGTGGTGCTCCTTCCAAACCAACCCATTTCAGAGATCCCAATAGTGCGGCTCCTCCTTCTGGATCCATCATGCTCAACGAACTATTCAAGGCATTTTGCTGCTGACTAAACAGGCTATAATCCAAATCGTGCTGAGCATTTCCCATATATGGGATATATAACATTATCAATACGACAAATCGACTAAAATATCTTTCCATTACTCTTAGTTATTGTTTTACCAAACCTTCCGATTATTTTTTTATATAGAAGAATCCTTGTAGACGACTTTCCTTTCCGTCTACAATCACATCGAGCTTGTAGAAATAAGTACCTTCTGGTGCAAGCTCTCCGGTATACACCCGATCCATATTATTATATCTTTTTATTTGTGCTATAATTTCTCCGAATCGATCAAAAATAGTTACACTATTTTCGGGATAACGTTCAATCCCCTCTATGATCAGAAAATCATTAATACCATCACCATTGGGTGAAATAGCCGAATGTACCTTTAATGGCTTGATGGAAAGCTGTCCGGAATTATTATCTAAAATCCGGATTACGCGAACTACCGGCTCAGCGACAGCATAGATGTCGTCCCCTTCCTGAGTTGCTGTTATGATGACATTACCTGTTCGAATCGGAACAAGCTCCTGCCCCGACAGCCTCGCTACTGTCTCATCATCTACCGTCATCATAACAGGCAATCCACTATCGGAGGATGGTTCCAAAAGAATTGGCCCTTCAGACAACGAGATATCAACAGGAACGGTAAAAGTAATATGCTGCCCAAATTTATTTATCGTAAACTCTGCACCTATATATGGAGGAGCCAATAACACATAATTATTATTGATTAATGCCAGTGTATTTCGATTGATGGCATATGTTCCTGCGGCCTCTCCCGGCTCACGTGACAATGTACCACTAAATACGGATAAAAGCTGGTCGCCCTCAACCAAATCCACACGGTATGTCAACACGGGATCAGGCTCTCCGTGTAATTTACTTATGGCATCAGCTCGTATGGTTATTCCTTTAGGAAGTACCTGCACATCCACAAACGAAGTTACTGCGGCATGATTTTCAGTCTCTGAGACGTCAATCTTCAGTCTGGCAGAGCCGACTCCTATAGCACGCATTGCTGCAAGATTAGCAACATCCAATACTCCTTCTCCGGATTCCAAAGAGATTGTCAGGGTTGCATTCTCCGTATTGTTGTGTGTCGCCACCAATGCACCGATATCACCATAAGTCAGTACAAGCCCAGTCGGAGGTAAAGGATTCCCTTTCCATGTCGTAAATATGGTGATGGGCACATAGTTCGGATCAACTTTCACATTGATGCGCGCCACCCTCCCAGCAGTATTCGTGAACCAAGGGGTCAGTGCAGGGTTTACCGGCAATAGTGGTATGTCAAACACGTAAGTACCTTCCGCTTCCGGATCATAAGGGGCTGCCCCCGTGGGCTGTACCCAATTTATCGGATTGTAATCTAACGATACAGAAGCCGTGCCACCTCCCGTCAATGTAGCCACAGCATTGGCACCTCCCGAAGGCAACATGAGTTCCGATTGGGCAACACCTATGCCTACAATCAAATTCGGAATACTTGCAACGGAAAGAATATCCTGATAGGATGATTCGTATGCACCCAAGTCCACAGCTCCTCCTATCACACGCGGATCGCCTGCAAGGTCAACTAAGGACGTAATTGCTCCAGAACCCACATTCACCGCCGGACTACCTGCTTTTAACCGATAATTTCCTCCCTCCGTATCTTCAAATATATCAGTTAACGTGAGCTCAGCATAATCTCCGGCTACATTTGTATTTCCACCAAGAGTTCCTTCAATCAGATTGTGGGTACTGATAGCAGCACCGTCGATATTAATCCCCTGTGCGTTATTCTGGTTGAATATATTTTGTGCGGGACTACCGTTGCCCCATACGATGGTATTAACCAATACCGGAATACTATTGACGGCTCCTTGCGCATAATTACCTATCCCATATGCACCGCTGGTAGCTTCATTATTACTCACGACAACATTCGTCAACACCGGGCTCGCTCCGGCATTCTCAAGTCCTCCTCCGGTAGTTCCCGCTGCATTCCCACCAATAACCATATCTGTCAACGTTGGATTACTGGTTTGTATATAAATTCCTCCACCTCGTTGTGAAGCAATGTTATCACGGACAATTACCCTCGTCAAACTAGGAGCTCCGGTAAGGATTTGTATTCCACCACCATGTTGCGTTGTCGTCCGATTGCCTATTACCCGAATATCTTCTAAGATAGGTGAGCCATTGTCACTACTGAAGACTCCCCCTCCACGTTGCGCCACATTGTCTAAAATATCTACTTTTTTCAGCGACGGATTACCATCTCTCGTAAAAAATCCACCACCATAATCCCCACTCACATTTGATCTTATCTTCACATATTCTATTGTCGAGGTTGCAGTCGCCCCACGGTTATGAATTCCACCACCATGTCCCAGTGCCGAGTTTCCACGGACATCTAAATGCCGTAGTATAGGACGTCCATTCAGATTATAAATTCCTGCACCTGCACGTGTCTGAGTCAAAGAATTACCGGTGGCGTTATTAGCTAACCCGCCTGTAATTGTAAAACCATCCAACACCGCAGTATTTGTAGTATTCGAAGCAACCACAACGTTATAGCTGTTATCCCCTTTGATATGGTCGGTTTGAGCAGGAGTCGTAGGATTATCATCATAATCAATCTCCGGTGCGAAGGGTTCATCATTTTGGTCAATATCTCCAGATAGAATTACCTCGTTAGCCACAAAATCCCGAAGACTCAGATTGAAATCTGCCGTTTCATTCCCGGAAAAACCACCATAAATTTCCACATTGTTACGTAACTGAAAACCTGTATTACGGTTGGTTGAGGGGGTAGCCCCCGTCGGATAATAGATCCCCTTCGCTACCCAAATCTTCAGTGGAGGATTTGCTGCCGGCCAACTTGCCGCCCAAGAAAGAGCAACGGAAAGCTCTCCTAAGGCGTTATCCCAAGCAGACCCATTTCCACTTTCCCCCTTTTTAACATAAAGGACATTATCCGCACTAGCTGTCTGTCCTATTGCAGGCAAACCCATTGTCAGCATCAATATTCCACTTAATACACTTAACAGAACAAACTTATATAGATTGTTTCCCTTTATTCCGATAAAGCGGCACATCGGGGATATGGTAGTTGTAAAATTAGTTTTCATCATATTTAGCTAATTTGATTTTGTTGTATTAATACACGAACCTTCTCGTTTTTCCATCTTTTTTGCGCACCTTATTAATCCTCCAGCTCGTGATGGGATTTTAATTTCGTTATGAATGCAGGTTGTAACTGAATTCCATTTTGGCTGAGATATGTCAGCAAATCCCGACTTAACCGACTGTGTGTGTGATTAAACTTCACCAATTTATTGATCTCCATAAAGCCGTAAACCTTTAATACGTCTGCCCATGATTTTTCTGCGTGTCTTGGTAAATGCAGCTGACAATGAATAAAACTCGTCCCCAATACCGTATCAAACTTTAGTACCCGATCTTTTCTATAGGTAGGCACAAAGTCGCAATGTTTAAAAGTAAGACTGCCTGGATATTCTTCTCCGGCCGTCAAATTTATATCGCTTATCCGTGTATCTTCAAAAATCAGTTCGGCTAAATTCCCCCCTAGATCACAAACTATATTTGCACAATCTTTAATTCTGATAGACGGCACCAAACTCGTATCATCCAACTCTCCTTGCACTTGGGCAAATGACAAATGTGAAACATCGGGGTCAGTGTCTTCCAAGTCAATATTTTCGAAAATAAGCTTTGCATTGCAATCCAATAAAGAACGGTTGTATACAAACTTGCTATCAAGCCTGTACACATTCTGCGGAGATAAACTCATAATCCTGACCCCCTTATCCCGACCTTTAACAGCAATATTCCTTACCTCAATATGAGAAGGAAAAAACAGCTTTCCACTATTGACATAAGTCGGTTCTGCGGTTGTATGTAATATCCAGCACTCCCGATCCGATTTTGGATTCCGCTTAAAATTAATTTCGACATCTTCGATCTGGATTTTATGGCCATAACCTATATCATATTTGTAATCCAAATCCTTAGGGAGATAGCGCAAAACACCACAAACTCTCACGCCCGTAGGATAAAGCCTGCAGTTTTTTAAAAGCACATCGCCATCCCAACACGAACCATAGTCATGTCTGAATATCACAAACGTATCATCGTAACAGATGGTATTTTCTACACGAAGGTCGCCTCCCCCTGTAACCGTGATCCCCCGAGGGCCAATCTCCGAATCTAAAATCGTAATATCCCAGCCAAAAGAATGCACATCAAATCGATTTAGATAACATCTTTCCAGCCTAAGATTTTTGACATAGTTTGTCCCGAATACCCCCCAATGAATGTCACCCGCCTCAGCCATAATATTATGAAACAAAACATTCATCATCAAAGTACCTGAAATACCATAAGTACCGGCTGGCACATAAGTTTCTTTCGTTTTTCGATTCTTCTCCCAAGGGATTAGTCGAATATTTCGTAGCTGAACATCGTACACTGTCGATAGAATATAAAATCCAGATCGCGGATTAACCGAAATATCGCTTTTCCCCGCTTCCAAGCCTACCCATTGATTTTGGATAATTGTCCTGCTTCGTTGAATCTGAACTCCATTAGCCATATATTTCTTCGGGTATACATCAGAGCTATCTCCGCTCATAAAAAATGTTCCGCCATC
This sequence comes from Sphingobacterium sp., assembly GCA_040392285.1. Taxonomy (GTDB): domain Bacteria; phylum Bacteroidota; class Bacteroidia; order Sphingobacteriales; family Sphingobacteriaceae; genus Sphingobacterium. Next base: position 6,688 of record JBEBWF010000034.1, read on the forward strand.
CACGGTGAGGTAAGACTGTTCAGCCGGATAGGCCATTAATAACGTATAATCCGAAAACTTCAAAAACACCTTGCCAATCACCCGCCCAAACTCCTCCACGTAAAAGAAATCTTGTTTTCCTTTCCCTTGATTGGCGCTGCCGCCTTGCCGCGCCCCGATCTTGTCATTATTATCAATTATTACAACAAGACTATTCACATACTTAGCAAGTTCGGGAATAATTACGTCCCCTGCATTCAGGGCCCGTAAAAAGGACTGTTTCTCTTCACCAGTCAACTCAATTGCTTCAGCTCTCAGTCTACTACTCACCCTGAATCTAGCGATATTAGTATTATAACGCTCATTAATATAAAATGCTGATTGCCCCCATTGAACATTTGTCTGTATGGTGATACCTGTTGTTTCCCGAATCCAAAATTTTCCCGACAGGTTTTCAACTGGAAGCCCGTACTTATTCGCAAAGGCATGAGCCGCTTTAATTTGTACCCCGTCATCATTTTGACCGTCGGATTTGGCACCAAACATCCGATAATTGATTTTATCCACACCAATTAACTGTGCAGCTAACCCATTTTGCAACGCGATATATTCTCCCTCATCCGTTTGCTGGGGAGATTTGACAATACGATATAAAGCATGTCCCCCATCTCCAACTTCGTAGAAGCCATACGTCTCCACATAGCCGCCTTCTTGCAGGGAACGCTTTGCCTTCAATTCTGTTACATTATTACAAGGGTAAAGTATGCCCTTTTCTTCCTTCCCCTGGTCGGTTTTTGAAGTTGTAAGAGCAAGAGCAGAAGTACCGGACAAGCCTCCTATTCCAAGAATGGAAAGCATTTTCCGCCTATTGAATAGATCATCCTCCTTGAGATATTGATCAGAAAAATCTTTCATGCCTCGTCGTTTATTTTCCATATCATACTTCTCCAAGCAATCCAAACAAGTTAATGCGTTATATTACGGTGTTATGGTAATTTCCAGTTCTTTAATCACCTGACTGCTACTTGATATCGTTGCATTAGAAGCTACAAACACAACTTTGTAAACCCCAGGTGCCTCATAATAATGCGTGTGAGATTCCAACGGATTATCTATGTATTGCTTGAGCGACACACTCCCTTCCGCTCCCAAATTTATCTCACCAAGCTGGATTCTTTTCGAAACGCCCCATACCTCGGCTGCCTGTCGAAAATACGGACTATCCGTCCTATAATACCCCAGTACCAATATATTTGATGTTGCAACCTGACTTGTCGTATGTGTATGGATATCCTCCAAAGTAGGCAAATACCTATCCACCAATTGCCAGCCCATCCCCGCAAAATTTGCCAGGCTAAGGTAATTTTCGCTAATGGTCTCCACCATCAGGAGATGGTTATTCGTTCGCCAATTTCTGGATAATGCTCCTGTAGGCGGAGCTGCCGCCGACGTAACCTTGAACGCCAAGTAAAAGGGCTTGTTGTCCTCAATATAATCTGTAATATCTTTGATTCCTGATGGCGTCCATGGAGCAGCCCCCACTACGCGCGGACTCCATTCATACAAATGAGATAAAGGGATCCAAGTTGCGTTGTTTGCAACATTATCATAATCGTATTCACCGTTAAAGTCCGTGGAGATATACAAATCCGGATTAACGAGATTAATCTCCGTCGTATTGGGTGTATTGTTTGTCTGAAAAGAAAAAAACACCCTGCTTATCTGATCAACGCGACTTTTATTCCGGTATGCGTAATCATTTCCTACCTCGCCCGAATAGAATGAAATCTGATGTGCATCCCCTCCTTTAAAATTGAATACAACCGGCTCTCCCACTTTAAAGGTTGTTTTATCGACCGACACATCAAAGACTAACGGCTTCTCCGCTTCAAATTTCTGACAAGAAGTGATCGATACTATAGAAAACGTAACCAGTGCAAAAAATATACTTTTCATAATTATCATCCTTTTTTAATATCCATAATTCTGTGGCGTGAGACCTGGATTTAGTGTCATCTCATTCATCGGTAACGGCCATAGCAAATCTTTTCTCGATACATTCTGAAAATAGCGTAATCCTACATGACTGAAATTGGCGATAATCCCCAGACTTGGGTCACCAAATACGAAATCATTCTTAATCCGTTCCATATACTCCAGATATTTGCCCCATCGGACCAGATCCCCTTTTCTATTCGTTTCAAAACACAGTTCACGTAAGCGTTCTTCCTCTATAAGGATCTGAAAATCTTCCTTAGTACCATACAAATCTTCATCCAATAAATAATCTGAAGATGACCTCTGACTAAGGATAGCGGTAGCTGTACCGTCTATTCCTCCGCCCCCGGTAATAGTTATCACAGGTTCACTTGTATATCCGGTTCCCTGGTTCAGCACTTTAATATGTGTTAATCTTCTATTCGTAGGGTGTACAAAAGCCTGTGCCTCGGCGCCCACCCCACCTCCACCTGTAATTGTCACATTAGGTGCTGCGGTATAGCCACTCCCTGTATTATCGATCCGGATATACCTTATTGCTTCTATCGGCAAATCTTTACCATAGGCTCTTCGCCTCACCCTATTGACGGCCGCAATAGCATCTGCGGTAGGCCCCCCGTGAATTTGGTTTTCCGCTTCAGCAAACATCAAAAGCACATCTGAAAATCTCAACAGTGGAAAGTTGTTCGGGCTGATATTTTTGGTTTTTGGATAAACAACTTCCAGTTCCCTCCTCCATTTGCCACTACTTCTTCCAATTATAGTATTCATCGGCACAGCTGTTTCATAGGCAGGAGTGCCATCTAAAGTATAATTAGCAATAGACCAGTCTCGTCTCTCATCAGGGGATATAATATCATCCGGCCCCTCAAAGGTATACCACGTACGAGCAGGGATCCTGATGATACCGGTACTATATACATATTTGCCACCATACTCACTATCATCGCCAAGATAACGTATACCATTATTGCTACCCACCAGACCTGTCTCTGTAAATCCGTTATCAGTCGTACCATTCCCATAGAATTCGATTTCCCATATCGATTCCTTAATATCATATTGATCTGTACAATATTTCACAAACACATCTTCATAGGACGGATTCAAATCATGTTGAAAACCATCCTTCGGATCAGGCATCATAACTTTGTAAGCCCAATCCCGAGCTTCCTCGTATTTGGATACATCATTGACCGGATAACCAGCCCAATGCAGATATACTCGGGCCAATATCCCTCTCACGGCAGACTTATTGACCTTACCTCCATGCCCTATCTCCAACGCTGTCTTAACGAGTTTCTCCGCATCCTTCATATCTCGCGTGATCTGCTCATATACGAGGTGGGCAGGTGTGCGCTCCGCATATACTTGATTCGGATTATCAATGGATTTAATCATCACAGGCACGTCTCCCCAATTTTTGACCAACATAAAATGATAATACCCCCTTAAAAACAAAGCCTCTCCACGAATGACCTCTCTCTCTATAGAATCCATATCAGCTCTGTAGATATTCTCCAAAAGAAGATTAGCTCTATTAATCCCATCATACCACAATCTCCAATTATTACCCACAACAGCGTCCGAAGCATACGACAAGTGATTCTCTATACCTAAGCCGGCAGTTACCCCCGAATAAGCCTCATCAGCATCCAACGCCATCCTGGCCAGCATTTGGTTACCGTATGTCTCACTTCTACCCAGGATATCATACACTCCGGCCAACGCCGCGACAACTTGGCTTTCTGTCTGATAAAAATTATCCGGTTGATTCTCACTAAGGGGCTCCGTATCCAAAAAGTTTTTACAAGAGCTAACGGAAAACAACACGATAATTACAACTAATATTTTAACGGTTCTCATAAAATCTAAGTTTAATCCCATTCTTAATATGTCATTTTTAAACCTACTACTACCGTCCTTGCTGGAGGATACGCCGAAAAATCAAAACTTGGTGTTAATACAGTAGGTCTCGTAGAAACCTCAGGGTCAAACCCTGAATAACTATCCCAAACAAATAGGTTCTGTGCCGCTACATTAAATGATAATGATGCAATGTTATATTTATTAAGAATATTTTTGGGAATAGTGTAACCAAAATCGATGGTTTTCAGACGTAAAAAAGATCCATCTTCTATATGTTTTGTGGAGTATCTTCCTACCGGCCCATTTCCACCAGCACGATAATGTTCATCGGTAGGGTTCTCCGGCGACCAACGGTCAGCATAACTCGCAAATTGGTTCAAGCTAACATACGGACCTCCTTCAAACATAATTTTATTGGCGTTGAAGACATCATTACCGTACATCCAATGGAGTAATACGCCTAATTGAAATCCCTTATAGGAAAAACCATTATAAAACCCACCCGTGTGTATCGGCAATCCCCGTCCTATGATTGTACGATCACTATCGTCTACTATACCATCTCCATTGAGGTCTTTGTACTTTATATCTCCTGGCTGAACAACTGTACGGGCAGGATTATTATAGGGAACACCTGGTTTCAATTGCGTATAACCTCCCGTACCATCATCGACAAAGTCTTCATACTGATAATTACCTTCCCATATATATCCAAACATTTGTCCTGCAGGTTGACCTACTTCCGCTACATAGAGCGGAGCGGTATTGAATGCCTGATTCCATGCTACCGTTTGCAACCAGATATCTTCACCATCGGTCAGGCTCATTATTTTATTCTTATTGAAGGTAATATTGAAATTAGATTCCCACTTGAATTTTTTATTATCAAAATTCACCGTACTGAGGGTAAACTCCAACCCACTGTTGCGCAGATTACCGACATTTTTATATACCCTTGTATAACCCGTATGATGAGGCATATTCGCAAACAGCAATAAATCCCGTGTCAGGCGAGTGTAATAGTCAAAAACAAATTCGACCTTATTCTTGAATAATGACAAATCTAATCCCACGTCAAACTGCTCAGTAGTTTCCCATTTCAAGTCGGGATTTCCCACACTCGACATATAGACCCCTTGCACAGGTGCACTGTTTCCCCAAGAATATGACGCGACAGATTGCGAAAACTGAAGCAGATCCCGATCTGCATAATCCGACACACGGTTATTTCCTGTATGTCCATAGCTCATTCTCACTTTTGCATCATGGACGACTTTAATATCTTTCAGGAATTTTTCTCGGGAAACCCTCCACGCTATCGCGGCAGAAGGAAAATATGCCCATTTGTTCTTGGGAGAAAAGCGTGACGACCCATCAGCTCTGAAAGTTCCGGTCAGGAAATATCTTGATCGATAATTATAGTTCGCCCTTCCGAAGTAGGATTGCAAAGTATATTCCGAAGCACTGCCATCAATAGTATATGCTTGTCCTGCGCCAAGTCCATGAATGCCCATACTTTCGTTTGGCACATTGATTCCTATATATCCATCAGATTCAACTTGACTACGTTGATTTGAAAATCCCAACATTCCATCCACATTATGTGCCTTCTCAAAAGTACGTTTATAAGTCAATGTATTTTCATTTGACCAGGTAAACCTGTCAGAATATGTTTTTCCACCCCACTGTCCCCGCACATTACCAGGGCTCCTTTCATTACCTCTGGCTGTCTGAGAATTATAAAAATATTCTCTATTTACACCCTGGGTATTAATTGACCCTTGGGCCTTGAAAGTGAAATAACGACCAATCTTATATTGGAGATAGGCATTAGTTATCAAGCTATTTACAAAAGTTTTATTATATTCATTACGAGCATTTACCACCGGATTCACCCGATAATCGATAAGCATATCTACCTCGTCATCGACAACTTGATCCAACAAATCTAACGCATCAAAATCAACTCGGGAAGTAATAGGACGGTATCCCAACACACCATACAACAAGTAAGTCGACGCTGACGCCGCGCTTCCACTAGCCGAGGAAGCCTGCGTCCCAAAAAAATTTCTACTGCTGTAATTCAGATTCATTCCCACTGAAAGCTTTTTAGTAATCTCTTGATCCAGAGAAACTCTTCCTTGGTACCTAGCCTGCCCGGTATTGATAATAATACCATCATTATTAAACATTGAACCAGATATTGAATATCGGGTCCCGCCACCGCCACCACGGATAGCAATATTATTAATATAGGTTTTTCCTGTTCTTAGTATCTGATCCTGCCAATCTATACCTTTGACGTTGGTGTAATCTTCCAATGTCCGATCATTCGTCAAATAAATCTGTCCTGTACCTCTCTCCACCTGATACCTCACAAATTCATAGGCACTCATCATCTCCATCCTTTGCAAAATTTCCTGTGTTCCGAAAGAACCATTATATGTAACGATAGGCTTTCCAATTTTCCCTTTTTTAGTTTCGATCACCACGACACCAGCAGAAGCTCTTGCTCCATATATCGCTATAGCCGAGGCATCTTTCAATATATTGATAGACTCGATATCGTTCATATTAAGTGAGCTCGGGTCGAAATGTTCATTGGGAAAGCCATCCACCACATATAATGGGGATACATCCTGCGTCAAAGAACCGGGACCACGTATAACTATATTAACCCCCTCCGCCCCCGGCTGTCCTTCGGACATATTGACCTGCACCCCTGCTATCCGACCTGCCAAAGCCTGATCAAAAGACATAACAGGCGCCTGCTCCATTTGCTCCACATTAACAATCCCTACCGACCCCGTCAAATCTTCCTTCTTCTGCGAACCATAACCAATTACCACGACCTCCTCAAGCGAATTGATCCCTACTTTCATATGAACGATAATCTCTTCCGCATTGCGTATAGCTATCTCTTGATCGTCGTAACCTAACAACGAAAAAACCAAAACATCATTATTTTTTGCTCTTATCCCAAACCGTCCGTTAGAATCAGTAATTGTAGCGAAATCACTTTCTTTCAGTCTAACGTTAACTCCCGATAACGGTTCACTCAGCCTCTCATCATAAACCACTCCCCGAACAGTTTGAACATTCTGGGCAAGGACTTCCCATCCACTTAAAGTGATTAAGAAAAATAAAATTGTTTTCAAGATACTATAGCCTTTGTTTGTTCTCATCATAATATTAGACTTAATTTTTACTCCTAGTTTCTCGTATATCGTTAACGTACACGGAACTAATACACAAGCTAATTTTATTTTTTATCAAATTTATAAACATAGTAACTACGTTGGCTTATCAATTGTTGGTTACGTTACCGCAATAATAATAAAAATATATTTGTTGTCCAACTTTTTTAAAAAAAACTCATAGTTGACTGCGTTTTCAAACCCTGTTGATATTCATTTCTTTCTCCTATCCATTGGACTGTTTAACCTAATTATAATTTTTTAATTCGGATATTCCGGTAAAAGACTTCTGAACCATGGCCTAAGAACCCAATATGACCTGATTTCCGTTCTAGCCCTGGATGCTCCCGTCTATCGAGTGTACCGTTCTTAGAAGCTTCACGCAAATCTCCGTCAACAATAGTCTCTCCATTTAAAGTCACCTTAATCTTGTCTCCTTGTATACGAATCTCTTGCTCATTCCATTCATCCATCGGCTTCAACGCTCCTCGCTTCGCGGGTATAATACCATATACAGAACCATGATACTGATGAGCAGCGAGCTTCTTATAAATCTCGGCATCATCATCTAACACCTGTATTTCATGTCCAAGATAGGCAGCATTTCCTTCCAAAGGTGCACGGATGCCAATCCCATTATTTGCTCCCGGAGTGAGCTTAAACTCAAAACGATACACAAAATCACCGTATTTCTCTTTCGTGAACATATTTTTTTTCGACTTAGCACTTGGATTAGAGCGAATAGCTCCTTCTTTATTGATTTCATAAGCTGGAGTCGAAGTCCATCTGTCCAAATCATTACCATCGAATAACATTTCAAATCCATCTCTCTTCTCTTGATCACTGATGCTAAAAACACGTTTCTTCGGCAATTCCTTTACAAAAATATTTCTGTACCATACCTTGGAACCATGTGCTTGCAGCTCAATTTGTTCAAACGGCAAAATAGGCTGTTTCCTATCCCAATAGTTTTCTAGAGTCACACTATCTACAACCAATTCTCCATTTAACCACACCCATACTTTATCATCTATCAGCCTAATTTTAAATGTATTCCACTCACCTAGGGGATTATCGGCAACTTTCATCGGTTTAGACTCATGTATCTTATTATTATATAAGCCTCCTGATCCCACCTGCGCCCCAACATTTGTTCTAGAAATGTCCCATATTTGTACCTGCGGTACTCCTCTTAGGTACACACCTGCATCTGCATCCTTCGCATTTTTATCCAGCTTCCAATCTATCAGCATCTCAAAATCACCATAGTGTTGGATTGTTGCTATATTTTCTCCATGCCCAGCAAAAAACAATTCCCCATCTAGTACAGACCAATTTTTCTGCATATCAGTATCAGCTACAACCTGTTTTTCAGACAGTTCTGTTTCAGGCATTTCTGATCGCTTAATAGGATTTTCTACCAACCCTTGCCAACCTGTCAAATCCTCTCCATTAAAAATAGAAACGTAACCGTTACCATTTGGCATTTCGGACAAATGACGCGTAATAGCCTCTTTCAGATAGGATCCTTCTCCCCCTCCCAAATTATTCCTTGCACTTTCCAACCAGTTACGGACATCCCTTCCAATATAGGATGGATTGTCTATAGCAATATTCATCACGACATCCGTTGCTATTCCTTTTAGTTCAGTATCCTGCAAATATCTACTAGCAAAGGCCAAGGCTTGATATGTCCCCACATTTTTCAAACTCCTCAAAGCTACTTTACGTTGAGCATCTGTCTGCGCTAATCCAAAGGCTTCTTGTAATAATAAAGTCTTTTGCTCTTCTTTTATATCACTTGCATTCAATTGTCTGATGAAACCGTTAAATAAAGTATTGAAATTACCTTCTTCTGTTTCTGTCCTCAACAAATCAGTCAAAATACCTAATGCAGACGGATTCGACCACGAAGCCAATGCCCTAATAGCTCCAACCCGCATGGAATTGCCTTCCCCGGTATAACCTTGGACAGTCTTGAGCGAAACCTCACCACCTTCTCCAGCAAATACCGGAAAATATCTAGCGGCAGAGGAAGTGTTTGATCCGGAAATACGAGAAATCAGTTGATCAGTCTTGGCTTTCCGATCTGAACTAAGTTGCAATGCTGTTATAACCGCTTGATGGGCAGGCCTGACCTGGTCTCCCTTGGCATTGTCCAAGGCTTTAACGACGCGATTGAAGTCGTCGGAATTCACGACACTAGGCAAAGCCTTATAGGCTGCCGATTTTACCCTCGGATCAAGCGTCTTTTCAATTATATCGAAAACTTCATTAGACGATCCGGCATTCGAGCGTTGGCTTAAGACATCAAGTAGCACCATTTGGGTACTGGTATCTGCCGCCCCTACCGTCTGGTTAATCCGATCCATCACATCAGGGTTTTTGGAAGTCACCAAGATGTCTTTAATAGCTTGTTGTTCTTCTCTATTTACACGAGGTATTTGTGTGATCAGAAATGCAGTATTATTGCCTCCGGACAAAACATATAAAGCCTTAACCGCTGCAATCCGAACCTCAGGTTCTTTTAGAGAGGGATAGATTTTTTGGATAACAGGCAGGGTAGCAACAGCATTGTTATTTGTCAAAAAATACAATATATCTTCCTGTACATCAGGATTATACTTATTCATTGAATTAGCCAGTTTTTTTAGCTCAGATACCGAGGATCCGTCTTTTAACAAGTTCAACGCCACATTCCTCAAAACTCGATCAGAGTTTGAGCTAAGTTTTATAAGATCACTCCTTAGCTTTTTGGTGGGGTCTAGTTTTGTCAAAAGGATCAATGCGCCGACGCGGACACCTACAGCCTGAGGATCAACACCTTCCTCATAAAAACGAGTAATGAGCTTGACTGCTGCTTCCTTTTGTCCAGTGTTTGCCAAATGTTCTGCGTAATTCAGTGCTAATGCTGCAACGTTCGATTTATCAAATAGATAATTCACAGTTTTAGATTTATTCACGAAATAGTCATACGACTTTAGCGTTCCAATCTTGCTTAATGTAGTCAAAGCAACCCGTTGGAAATTCTCGGAGTTATGGAGCTGGAGCAATTCCAATATCTTATCTTCTGTCCCTAAAACACCTATTTCTCCGATAGCTCCTATGATTGCTGTAGCAACTTTTTCACTTATATTAGTTTGCAACGCTTCATTAAGTGCTTTTCCCGCACTTTCGGAGTGCACGGCGCTCAAAACACGAGCAGTCTTTTCGACTAAATATTCATCGGTAAGGTAGGCCGATACTCCCAACACCGCATCATCCTTACCACAAAATTTCAGCAGCTCCAATACAAAGCCCTTGTTATTCTGATCTTTCAATTTGTCCAAAGCCTGCAATAGACCTTGTACATAAATTGCCCTAAGCTGTTCTTTGCCCGACTGCATTACATAAAAAGCATAGGAGTTGCTGGCATATTCAATAGCAGCATTATTTGCTCCTTGGGGCTTGAGACCATTTAGTAATACCGTAACGTCAGATGCCGTAAAACCTTCAAGCTCCTCCATAGCCAACAGAAATTTTGTTATTTCTTCTGCGGGCTGTTGTGCCAACACGTCGGCTACTTTTGTGGCCGAAGTCCTATTTGGTGCCAATTGTGCATATACTGTAGTTTGCAACAGTATTAAAAATAAAATCGATAAGGTATTAAACATTTTCTTCATCGCTGGAATATATAGTTTAGATGGTCCAAGGGCCTCTCATAGGTTGATAAATTAATCTGTTGGCTACTTCGTCATTCACAAACTCCTGTTGGGCCGAATCGAAATGCAGTGTCCTATTCAATCGCAAAGCAGCCAGACCCAAGTTAACCAACGTACAGGAATAATACCCATTATTCTCATTTAACGCAAACTTTCGGCGTGTACGAACTGCTTCTACAAAGTCTGTCAGTTGTGGATCAGGATCAGTATATTGCGCAAGCTTTCTCTCCAAATCAGGTATATCCGATACAAATCCACGATAGAGCTTACCTTTAGGACCATCAATATAGGCCTTCCCAACTTCCGTTCCTTCTCCATCCAAAATAATTTGGCAACCATCAGCATACGTATAGGTAATCTTTTGCCAGGTTCCTACAGCATCAGCATGTTGCTGCGGCGCATCCACCTCTATCTTGATGGGGCTTTCCTCATCTTTACCCAAAAAATATTGTACTGGATCAAGGTAATGCTGTCCCATATCGCCTAATCCACCTCCATCGTAATCCCAATACCCCCGGAATGTTGTGTGTACCCGATGAGTACTATAAGGCTTATCCGGTGCAGGACCTAACCACATATTGTAATCTAATTCTTTCGGAATAGGCTGAACTGGTAAATTTTCCTTTCCTACCCAATAGAATTTCCAATCAAAACCGGTATGCTTACTAATCGTAACCTTAAGCGGCCAGCCTAACATTCCTGTATCAACAACTTTCTTAATTTTACTTACAGGGACTCCCATGCCATAGAAGTTGGCCTGAAAACGAAACCAAGTGTTTAGTCTAAAAATATTACCATGCTGCGCTACAGCTTCCATTACTTTTTTTCCCTCACCGATAGTTCTGGTCATCGGTTTCTCACACCAGATATCTTTACCGGAGCGTGCTGCTTCAACGGCCATAATTCCATGCCAATGGGGAGGAGTTGCAATATGTACAATATCAACTTCTGGATTTTGGATGAGCTCTCGGAAGTCATCGTGTTCCTTAACGCCTCCACCTAATACTTTTTGCGCTATAGCCAATCGTCTAGTATCAACATCACAAATAGCTACCGTTTTGGTTCCAGCATATTTAAAGTGTCCACGTCCCATCGAACCGACACCGATTACTCCTTTGGTCAAATGATCGCTCGGAGCTAGATACCCCTTCCCCAAAACGTGCCTTGGGACAATAGCAAACGCAGCTGCAGCAACCATGGACTTCCTCAGAAAGTCACGTCTAGAAGATAAATTAGGTTTACTCATTTATCGAAAAATTTAATATAAAAAATAAAACAATTACAATCTCTATATAGAATATTCAGGCTTCCAATACTGTGTGGTTTTTGTCTCCGTAGCATCCAATCCCATGCAGATAGCTATTGCCGTGTCCTTACCTGTTTCTACATTGGATTTTGGGGTTTTGCTATTTACAATACAATCGTAAAAATCCTGTAGCGCATATACTGTAGGCTCAACGTACTGCTCTCCTGCCTTCAGGTAAGGCAATGCTATTTTTTTTCCCGGCGTATCATTGATAACCGTAGCCCCTGTTACTCCGTCTACGATCCCAAAACTCTTTTTTGTATTCCCTGCATATATATACGCCTTGTTTCTCCCTATATCGATCGCCGCCTCATTGCCGAAAATCTTAATCTCATAACTACTATTTGTATTGACCAAGCTTGAGGCATAGGTCGCCTTCACTCCGTTGGCATATTCATATATCGTCTTGACATTGTCTGATGTTCCCCTACCATCTTTAAAGTAATCTGTACCTCCAATTCCCACTACCATCATCGGATAACTATCCGTGATATAATTCACAATATCGATCTGATGGGCGCACAATTCTGAAAGAAGCCCTCCACACATATCTCGATACAATCTCCAATTGACAGTTTTTTCAAATTTAGGATCATCGACTTTTAATCTCCAATCCGAAGCTCTGTAATAATTACATTCAATGGTATACTTATCTCCTATTCCCCCTCTTTGGATAAACTCTCTCACCTTATGATACAACCCATAGTTTCTGTACTGAAACCCGACCTGCAATATTTGTTTAGAGTTTCTAATACGCTTAACCAGATCCAAAGACTGCTCAATGGTAAAAGCCATTGACTTTTCCACGTATACATGTTTCCCTATATCGAGGGCGGCTATAGACATCGGGTAATGAAGATACAATGGTGTCGCTACAATAATGGCATCTATATTCTTATCCGCCAACATTTTTTCATAATCCGTATAAGCCTTCGCTTTGGTACTCGCTTTTGCCATCGCTGCTTGAAGATTTTCAGCAATAATATCACAACAAGCTACAACTTCCAGTCCCGGTATTGTGGCAATGGTATTAACTAACCCCAGTCCTCTTTTTCCCGTACCCACAATCCCTATTCTAACCATATCAGGTACATGAAGAATATCCTTGCTTTGTCTGGCAAAAAGAGACGGAATAGCTACAAGACTTCCCATACCTAAGGCAGAACTTGCAATAAACTTTCGTCTATCTATCAGATTATTTGACATAATTATATCATTTATATTGTTTATTCGTTTATCGCCTTTTTGACAACCTTTCGTATAACAAATTCATTTTTGTATTGCGCAGATCATTATCTAACATTAATTCAGACAAGTAAAATGACTTTTCATTCAAAGTTAGATACCGCTCATTAACTGCTCTAGTTTTTGAAATAACCTGTTTTAACCTTGGTAGCAAGGGTGGAATCTGTGAATCTATAAAACCAGACTGGCTCGCCAAATGTTCAATATACTGACACTCGACATACAAAGCTCTCGTTTTTGCCATCAAACGATAATGCTCAAATTCATCTTTATTTTTCAGCGGTTTCAGGTGATCAAATACACGTTCAACGTTCTGCACACTATCCAGTAGTTGCTTGATTGAATAATCCTTCTTAAGCTTGACCTTTCCTTGTCCTATTTCGTGAGGAACAGCAATCAGAGCATTAAAAAACTTATTGGACTGTTCTTTATTGAATCCATATTTTTCTTTGGTATAATCTTCAACAAATTGTTGTATATCCAGCGCATCCCTCATATTGACTGCTTTGAGATACGCCTCCAGCAAAAGATTAAAACCAGATAACGGATAAACCCTACGAACAGCATATAAATCTATTATATCCGGCCCACTCTCTCGTATATAAGAATATACACCAGAAGTCGACCAAGATGTCATCAACATACCTGTATAACCCAACTCTCTCGCTTGTGGGATAAAATTCTTTATGTTGTCAAAATGTTTTCTCCAGGTAGTCAGATTATAATTATCTGGACTGGAACGCAAAGCTGATGCTCCCCAAACTTCGAAGCCAGCTTCCATCAATTTACGGGGATCTCCGAAACGATCCAATTCCCAACCATAATTCCAATCAACGAACACGACCCCTTTCGGAAGAAATTCCAAAGATTCGGGATATTTCAGTGCTATATCCGCCCATAGGACTGGTATCTTACCCATCTCCATGACAATATCACACATCAATTTTACATAATCTCCATATAATTTCCCAACACCATATTTCTCCACCTTCGCTTTGCTTTGGCGACTATGCCCCAACAGTCTCGTCTCATCACAACCTATATGGAAATACTTGGAGGGATGCAATGCCGCCATTTCATGGAAAAGCTCCGTAAAAAGCTCCTTTGCCAGTCCCTCTTTCATGGGGTTAACCTGAGAATAGTCCGTGTTGGATTCTCTCAACGGTGCATACTTGGGGAAGCGAAGAATATACTCCACATGACCGAAACTCTGCTGCAACGGAATAACATCAATCCCTAATCCAGCACAGTATTCTAAAAAATCAGCTATTTCTGCTTTGGTATAAGCATATTGATTGGGAATAAGTGGATGTTTCTCAAAAGGGAAAGTGGCCTCGTATTCCATAATTAGTGTATTGATACCTGATTTGCTAAGTCGTAGGGCAAATTCCTTTAAGGCTTCCGGCTTCATGACCTGTATTCTCAAATCCAGATGAAATCCTTTTACCTTAAAGTCATTGATATAATTTATCTGGCTGTTTTGGGCTATTGAAACAGTAGTAAATACTGCTAGAGCCACAACAAAGGCGCATAGCGCAATAAATTTTGACATCATTTTCCTCCCAATTAGCAAATCTATATTCACACATTTCACATTGCAGGATAACTTTCTTTTAAAGACATTGCTGAGAATTGTTAACGTTACCGAAATCACACAAAAAAAAGCAACTGATATAGCATTAATTATCGTTGTTAAAAATAACCAAGTTTTTTTTAATAGAATTTTCTTCATAATTCTGCATTCTAAAATAACACTAAGTTGCTATTGTGTCATAATCAATCCTTGACCAAGATAGCGGGTTGATATTTGAAATGCAAATATTTTTTCAAAAATTTCCAGATTACTGCTTCCTCTACACAACTATGAATAGCGGAATCAGTTAGCAATCAACTAATGATTATACGAATTTAATACCACAATAAACTGTCTAACTTCTGTTGAACTGTTCCTTCGTACGTCTTCGAAGGGCTCATGGTACTACAGAGCTAAAGGAAGCATAATTATGTATATCATGGAAAAGTTCATCCACTTGTTGCTTTTACAAAACCAACATCTGTCACAACATTATAAAGCTATCGCACAGATAAAATACCACCTCTTAAAAAAGGGTAATACCTTGGTCGGATGTCTCTATATCCAATTGGGTGCAGCATTTTCCTTATTGGTAAAACGCTGCACCCAGTTAGGAAAGCTGTACACCCAGTTAGGAAAGCTCTCTCCCTGTCCTTCCTCCCCGGAAGAGCATAGGGGAAAATCCATACCTAATTAGGAAAGCCGCTCACCCAATCGGGTGCAGTGCTTTTCTGTTTGAGAAAGCTCCATACCCAGCTGGTGTCATCGCTTACCCAACTAGGTATAGCTTGCTACCAATTGAGAAAACCGTACACCTTATTGGTAAAAGTGTTGACCTAACTGGTCGTGGTGTTTTTCCGTTTAGGAAAATCCTGAACCCAGTTGGGTGCACCATTTTCCTGCTTAGGAAAGTTCCGCACCCAATTGGGAAAACCTTGTACCCAACAGGGAAAAAGCGTTACCTGGATAGTTGTGGAAAGCTATAGGATAAGTTCGACCAACTTTGACTAAAATTTCGTCTGCCCCTTTTTAAGGTGCACTTTTGGGTATGGAGAACTACCCGCACAAGTTCGATAGATGTCGTCTATGAATTTTTTGGTAATAGCAGGAGGAGGCACTACCCTTATAGCCAAAAGTTTCAAGCGACACGGTTTTACAAACTGTTGACAAAACAAACCGAACGAAGTGAGCAATTCTTGATTTTCCATATCCGTTCTATAGCCAAAGAAAGACTAGAAAAACGCATCGGCAAGATTTCTGACAGCGAGCTAAATGAACTGAAAACAGGATTTAATGATATATGGAGATATTAGCGAGCCGTATCTAGCTAATTTTCATAAAACAAATAATTTTCAATGGTAATGACATCAATCGGCATCGGTTTAAAACTCGCTACATTTTCTTTCAGCAGAAAGTATTTATAGAGATAAGTTAAAGCAAAATACCCCTGTTTATCCGGGCGTTGACAGATTAAAAAATCAACTACACCTTTAGCGAGATAATCGACATTAGCCTCTAGAAAATCAAAACCTAGAATATAAGGTTTCGAGAGACGAGGGTGTTCATAAAAGAATTGTCCTACTATAGAAACTCTGGAATTAGTAACAAATACAATATCGGGCGAATACGTTTTTATTACAGCAAGCAATTCTCTTTCTACTTCCTCATATTCATTATAAGGAATATCAACAATGTTAATATCAAAACCACGATCCAGATTACGTAAGTACTCCTTATATCCCTCTATTTTTGTATCTAGATACTTGTAATTTTCAAGCCCCTTTGCAATGTTTAAGATCAAAACTTTGGATTGATCAGCTGCCAAATAAGAAGTCAGATTTCCGGCTAATCGTCCTGTACTATACAAATCTGGTCCAATATAACCCAATGTGGATTTAGTTGGAATATCGGAGTTGATATAAATCGTTTGCATTCTTCGCTCATGACACCGTTTAACAAATTCCTGCGTTTCGGCGATAAATATTGGGGCTATCACCACCGCATCAAACTTATCTAACAGAATCTGTTCTGCACGTTCCACAAAAGTTGACGCCTTTTCCTGATCGTATAAGAAAACCGTCGTACGTATACCAAAAGGTTCCAACTCCAAAATCCCCTTATTGATTCCATCTAGACATAGTTGCCAATACCCGGTTTGCAAAGATGTTTGGGGAATCAAAACAGCGAATTTGATATTATTTTTAACCGATAAGGATCGTGCATGGAGGTTGGGCTGGTAGTTATTTTCCTTGATGATGTCTTTTATTTTCTTTCGGGTTGCATCCGAGACATCTTTCCTATTATTCAACACCCGGTCCACCGTGGCAATAGAAACATTGGCTAGCCTAGCGATATCCTTTATCCCAAAACGTTTTTCTTCTGTGTCTTTGGACATATGGTTTATTTTACGTGTATTTCCAAACCTACATAAATTCACTTTTATATGCAATATAATTGCGTATGCATATAAATAAATTTATGTAGCTCTCCTCAGCCACTAAGGCTTTTTTATAGAGGAAATATAACATCAATAAAAGATAATCCAAACAAAAAAAGGAACCCAAGGGGCTCCTTCTAAAATGTCTAACAAATTGATAAAGGGTTAAAACTCTATTTTACGGCATCAATGACTGCTTTAAAAGCAGCTGGGTCATTATAAGCTAAATCAGCCAAAACCTTACGATTCAGACCAATGTTTTTAGCATTTAATTTACCGATCAACTGTGAATAAGAAATCCCATGTTGACGGGCACCTGCATTGATACGTTGTATCCATAAAGCTCTAAACTCGCGTTTTTTAGTTCTACGGTCGCGATAAGCGTACTGTAAACCTTTTTCTACTGTATTTTTAGCAATAGTATATACTTTGCTACGTGAACCGAAATAGCCTTTAGCTAATTTCAGAATTCTTTTTCTTCTTCTTCTCGAAGCTACTGCGTTAACCGAACGTGGCATAATTTTAAAAATTTAATTTGGTAAAAGGCGTTACGTTTTTCAGCAATCTTACAACCCAATACCCGGTTAAAAAATAGTGTTAATTAAAATAAATGAAAATCTACTACTTACCGATAGCTAACATGCGTTTTACGTTCCCCATGTCACCATCTGAAACTAAACTTGTTTGTGTCAGGTTACGTTTCTGCTTTGTAGTTTTCTTTGTCAAGATATGGCTTTTGTAAGCATTTTTTCTTGCAATTTTACCTGTTCCAGTCACTTTGAAACGTTTCTTTGCGCTGGAATTGGTTTTTACTTTTGGCATAATACTTAATTATTTTATATCAATCTGTTAGAATTCTTTTTATCCACTAATTTATTTCTTCATTGCTTTTGGCGCTATGGTCAGAAACATACGTTTACCTTCCAATTTCGGGAAAAGCTCTACTTTTCCATATTCCTCCAAAGCCTGGGCAAAACGCAACAAAAGGATTTCTCCTTGTTCTTTAAAGACTATTGCACGCCCTTTGAAATGAACATAAGCACGAACTTTCTCACCAGCTTCCAAAAAACGGATAGCATGCTTTAATTTAAACTCAAAATCATGCTCACTCGTGTTAGGTCCAAAACGAATCTCTTTAATGATCGTCTGCTTCGCATTGGCCTTGATTTCTTTTTGCTTTTTCTTTTGCTCGTAAATGAACTTGCTGTAATCAATGATTTTACAGACCGGTGGAGTAGCATTTGGCGAAATCTCCACTAAATCCAGTTCCAACTCATCAGCCAGTTCCAATGCCTTCCGAGTAGGAAAAACTCCTTGTTCTACGTTATCGCCAACAAGGCGTACCTCTGGCACACGGATATGTTCATTTATCCGGTGTTCGGGTTCTTTCTTTCTCATTGGTGGCCTGGGGCCACTATGTCGTTTTAATGCCAAATGTTTAAAATTTTAAACGGTTACTTCTTTTATTAATAAATCTCGAAACGCTTCGACGCTTATTGCGCCTAAGTCTACACCTCCGTGCCTACGAACAGAAATTGTGCCATTTTCCACCTCCTTCTCCCCTACAATCAACATATACGGCATTTTCTTGATCTCGGCATCGCGTATCTTCCTCCCTACCTTCTCGTCACGAAGATCGATTAGACCGCGAATATCGGAATTATTTAGCGATTCCAAAAGTTTTTGCGCATATTCTTCGTATTTTTCTGAGACTGGCAAGATGATAAATTGCTCTGGAGCAAGCCATAATGGAAACTGTCCACCACAGTGCTCGATCAAGACCGCGATAAAGCGTTCTAACGATCCAAAAGGCGCACGGTGGATCATTACCGGACGATGTTTTTGGTTATCACTACCCGTATACTCCAACTCAAAACGCTCGGGCAAATTATAATCGACCTGAATAGTCCCTAATTGCCACTTACGTCCCAAAGCATCCTTTACCATGAAATCCAATTTGGGACCATAGAAAGCAGCCTCGCCGTATTCGACGACTGAAGGAAGCCCTTTCTCCGCCGTTGCTTCGATAATAGCTGCTTCCGCTAATGCCCAATTTTCGTCCGAACCAATATACTTTGATCTATTCTCAGGGTCGCGAAGGGATATTTGAGCGGTATAGTCATCGAAACCCAGAGCCCCAAAGACATATAGCACCAAGTCAATAACTTTCTTGAATTCTTCTTTTACTTGATCGGGGCGACAGAACAAGTGCGCATCATCTTGTGTAAATCCTCGCACACGTGTCAAACCGTGCAATTCGCCCGATTGCTCATACCGATATACTGTCCCAAATTCAGCAAAACGAACGGGCAGCTCTTTATAAGAGCGTGGTTTTGTTTTATAGATCTCGCAGTGATGAGGACAGTTCATCGGTTTTAGGAAAAATTCTTCGCCTTCTACCGGTGTTTTAATTGGTTGAAACGCATCTTCTCCATATTTTTCATAGTGCCCCGAGGTTACATACAGTTGCTTATGCCCGATGTGGGGAGTAACCACAGGCTCATACCCTGCTTTTATCTGTGCACGTTGCAAAAAATCAACTAACTTTTGACGCAAGGCTGCACCTTTAGGCAACCATAACGGCAAACCCATCCCCACTTTTTCCGAAAATGCGAACAACTCCAGTTCCTTACCTAATTTTCGGTGATCACGCTTTTTTGCTTCTTCAATGAACCTTAAGTAATCAGAAAGCTCAGACGCCTTGGGAAAAGTCACCCCGTAAATACGTGTCAGCTGCTTGCGCGTTTCATCTCCTCGCCAATAAGCTCCCGCCACATTCGTCAACTTAATGGCTTTGATAAAACCCGTATGTGGAATATGAGGCCCCCGACATAGATCGGTGAAATCGCCTTGGCTATAAAAAGTAATCTTTCCATCCTCTAAATCTTTAATAAGATCCAGCTTATACTCATCTCCCTTTTCGGTAAAATAGGCTAAGGCATCTGATTTTGAAACGGCTTTACGTTCAAAAGTTTCCTTTTGCTTTGCTAGTTCCAACATCTTATCTTCGATTTGTTTGAATTCATCGGAGGAGAATTCCCGATCGCCAAAATCTACATCATAATAAAAACCAGTTTCAATAGCCGGACCGATGCCAAATTTAATACCTGGATACAAGGCTTCCAAGGCCTCAGCTAATAGGTGAGCCGAAGAATGCCAAAAGGTAGATTTACCTTTATCGTCATTCCAAGTCAACAATTTTAC
This sequence comes from Sphingobacterium sp., assembly GCA_040392285.1. GTDB lineage: Bacteria > Bacteroidota > Bacteroidia > Sphingobacteriales > Sphingobacteriaceae > Sphingobacterium. The sequence goes on from JBEBWF010000034.1 coordinate 27,197, forward strand.
TGCGGCATCTTCTTCAATAGCTCGTGTAGCATCCCATACTTCGCCATTTACTTCGGCAGCTAGCACATTTCGAGCCAGCCCTTCAGAGATAGACAAGGCTACCTGCATGGCAGTACTGCCTTTTTCATACTGACGTACAGATCCGTCAGGGAGTGTGATATTAATCATCTACAATATGATTTAAAGTTTGTTAAAATTTGTCGTTCTGTCCGATTCAGGGTGTACAATTACCCCGCTTTTCATCCGGACAAAACCGCTTTACTAGTAAAAGTTACAAAGGTATTCATTCTTGAGCAGTTAAGAAAATAAACAAGGTGTCATTTTTGAAAAACCATCCGCCATGCCATACATAAAATGTACCTTTGTATAAATTCAAAGAAATGGCAAAGAACAATACGCAGACATCCAAACTCCACACCAGAAATAAACACCATAACGGTTATGATTTTCGATATTTAAAAAAGAAAAATCACAACCTGCAACCTTTTGTCTTTGTCAACGACTTCGGAACGGAAACTATTGACTTTGCCAATCCTAAAGCGGTGTTCGAACTCAACAAAGCTTTGTTATTAGCCTATTATAAAGTAAAGCATTGGGAGATTGCAAAAGACAGTTTATGCCCCGCTATACCGGGAAGAGCAGATTATATCCACTACTTGGCAGATTTGCTCACCGACGGGGAAGAAAATAATATTCCTACTGGGAGTAGCGTCAACATTTTAGATATAGGCACGGGAGCCAGCCTGATTTATCCATTGATAGGCGTAGCGGAATACGGCTGGAATTTTACGGTGACGGAGACCGACCTAGTATCTTTGCATCATGCGGAAGTTAATATCGATAAGAATCAGGGATTAAAAGAGAAGATTCAATTGCGCTTTCAAGAGGATGACAGCAAGATTCTAGAAGGCATTATAAACGAGCAAGATAAATATGATGCCGTCATGTGCAATCCACCTTTTTTTAAATCGCGTGAAGAGAATTGGAAAAGTAGCTCCAAAAAATCTGCTAATCTGACAAAAAACAAGGACGTTATAACTATTCAGAACTTCGGAGGTCGGCCTAATGAGCTGTGGTATAAAGGGGGTGAACAAGCATTCATCACACAGCTGATCTACGATAGCCTAAAACACAAGGCTCATTTGGGCTGGATTACTTCGTTGGTTGCGGATAGAAAGCACTTAAAGCCACTACGGTCTATCTTGGAATACCACAAAGCTGCGAAAATTAGGGTACTGGAAACCAAACAAGGGCAGAAGACATCTCGTATATTAGCCTGGAAATGGTGATAATTACTAAACTATATTTTTATTACTAATAAAAATTATTACTTTTGTGCGTTAAACCAACCAAAAACATAAAATGAAAAAGACACTATGTTTCGTTGCTTTCGGGTTAGCCCTATGTGCAACGCCCTTCTTAACCAAAGCACAAGAAACACAAGAAAAGAAAAATCAGGTAAAAGTTAACCTATTCCCATTGACAACAGGAACTTTTGCTGTGGAGTACGAAAGAGCTCTTATCGGAAGGCTTACCGCTGTGGGTATGTTCAGCTACCGTCCGGAAGGTAGTCTTCCTTTTGCTTCCTCATGGAACTCGCTCATTGATGACGAAGATGCAAAAGACATCTTAGGCAATACCACACAAGGTGCAACCTCTTTTGCAGTAGAAGCTCGTTTCTATACCGGAAAAAAAGGTGCAATGAGAGGATTTTATCTGGCCCCCTACCTCAAACAGGCTACCTATTCATTAGGAGTTCCGATACCAGTAGACATTGATCCGCCTTCGGGATCAGGAATACAACCAATCAAGGATGTTACCGTGGACGGAAATCTGAAGACTATATCTGCAGGTTTGGCTCTGGGTGTACAATTTGCCTTAGGTAAAAGCGTATCACTCGATTGGCGCATCATGGGTCCTGGATACGGAGCTAGCAACGGAAACTTGACAGGCAAACCTGATAGACCACTGACAGCGGACGAGCAAGCAGAGATACGTGAGCAGCTTGACGAGCTTGGCGAGATACCTCTTGTCAAAATCGAATCTGATGTAAATGCCGATGGTGTAAAAGCTAAAATAAAAGGCCCTTGGGCCGGTATCCGTACTGGTTTATCAATCGGATATAAATTCTAAAAATACTTTTCTCTAAAAAATCAAAAGGTCGCTATCTTATCAGAAGCGACCTTTTGATTTTCACAGTAATTCTTACGACAACTCTTACCCTACAATCTCCTGAATTTCCTGCATAATCTTTTGCGCTATCGCCTCTGCAGCATCTTGCGTTGGGCCTTCGGAATAGATACGGATAATAGGCTCTGTATTGGACTTGCGAAGATGTACCCATTCTTGTTCAAAATCAATCTTCAAACCATCAATTGTCGAATGTTCTTCATGGGCATATTTTTGCTGCATTTTTGTCAACAGATCGTCGATATCTAAATCTGGAGTCAAGGTAATTTTATTTTTTGACATATAATAGGACGGCAATTCCGCACGATAGGCCGAAGCTTTTTTACTTAATTTCGCCAAGTGGGTCAAAAAGATTGCCACACCGACCAAAGCATCTCTTCCATAGTGGGATGCAGGATAGATCACACCTCCATTACCTTCTCCGCCTATAACGGCATCCACCTCTTTCATCTTCGTTACAACATTTACCTCACCTACTGCTGCCGCAAAATATTGTCCACCATGCTGAAGCGTAATATCGCGCAGAGCCCTTGTCGAAGATAAGTTGGAGACCGTATTCCCCTTTTTATTTTGCAAGATATAATCCGCGACAGCTACTAAGGTATATTCTTCGCCAAACAACTCCCCATTTTCCATCATAAACACCAGTCTGTCGACATCGGGATCTACTGCTATACCTAAATCTGCTCCGTTCTGAGTAACCGCTGCTGATAAATCCGTCAAATGTTCTTTTAAGGGTTCTGGATTGTGCGGAAACTTTCCATTTGGTTCACAATGAATCGGATAAACAGTTTGTACCCCTAATGCCTCCAAAAGTGCGGGAATAAAAATTCCGCCGGTACTGTTCACCGCATCCACAGCCACTTTAAAGTTAGCCTTCCGAATCGCGTTTACATCGACAAATTCTAAAGCCAACACGGCATCGATATGCTTCTGTAAGTAGCTGTTATCGACAGTTACTTTTCCTAAGTCCTGCACTTCGGCAAAGTCAAAGTCTAAACTTTCACCCAGATCCAATACTTCTTTACCTTCTATATCGGAGATAAATTCGCCTTTATCATTCAGCAGTTTGAGTGCATTCCATTGTCCGGGGTTGTGTGATGCGGTCAGGATGATGCCTCCTGCAGCGTTTTCTAAAGGAACCGCAATTTCCACCGTAGGAGTGGTAGATAGTCCTAAATCCACGACATCTGCACCGATGCTCTGTAATGTACCTACAACCAGATTGTTGACCATCTCTCCTGACTCACGCGCATCCCGCCCTACTACAATCTTTTTATTACCGGTTTTTTGAATAAGAATTTTACCAAAAGCAGCGATAAATTTCACGATATCAATTGGAGTAAGCGCTTCTCCTGCTCTTCCTCCGATGGTTCCCCTAATTCCCGAAATGGATTTAATTAATGTCATTTTTCAAGTTATCTAAAGACGATGTTTTTTAAACACCTTTTGACTTTTATTCAGTCTCTAATACAAATGGTAAAAGTAAGTTATTTAAAATTAATTACAAGCCTAACGATAAGTTTCCAAGAAAAAAACTACCTTTGTTGCAACTTTGTGTATTTTATAAAAATGGGCAGCTTTTTTTTAATTTTACCTTTTCACTTTTGACTTTGCAAACATGTGGCAAGAAATAATTAATATAGACAAGGATATATTTTTATTGATCAACCAAGGTTTAAGTTCTTCTTTCTTTGATTGGCTATTACCTATACTTCGAAACCCATTTACCTGGGCTCCACTATACCTTTTTCTTATTATCTTTTTTATCAAGCATTATGGTAAAATGGGCGTCCTTATCGTGTTGTGTACCTTGTTAAACTTTGGGATATCTGATTCGGTTTCTTCCCATTTAATCAAAAAAAATGTCGAAAGACTACGCCCATGCAATGATCCGGAATTTAAAGAACATATTACCCTTCGCGTACGCTGTGGTTCAGGATATAGCTTTACAAGCTCGCATGCCACCAATCATTTTGCCATGGCTTTCTTTTGGATCGTTCTGTTCAGAAGAAAATGGAAACATACCTTATGGCTATGTATGCTATGGGCTACAGCCATTGCTGTTTCACAAATCTATGTAGGCGTTCATTATCCATTTGACATTTTAAGTGGGGCCTTATTGGGTGCCTCCATCGGCCTTTTAAGCGGGTGGGTTTTCAGACGATCGGTCCCGCAGTTTTTCAGTACACAAAAATATCCTGACACCAACCCTATATGAGTCCATTTTTAATTATTTCTATTTTGTTTTTTGCGGCCCTAATTAGTGGTCTTACTGTCTTTTTCGTGAAAAGAGACAATACTTCTTTTCTTAAACTTATCTTATCTTTTAGCGGTGCTTATCTTTTTGCCATCACGGTGTTACATTTGATACCTCATGTATATCACACCAACAGCACAAGTCCAGAAATCATAGGACTTTATATCTTGGGAGGTTTTTTATTCCAACTACTGTTGGAACAGTTTTCACAAGGGATCGAACATGGTCACATACACCATCATAACCATCATACTTTTCCTTTAGGCATCATGATAAGCCTGTGTCTGCATGCATTTTTGGAAGGGATGCCCTTGGTCGCTGGCCATCAGTCGCAGCTCGTTTTTGGTATCGCTATCCACCATATTCCAGCGGCTTTTGCATTAGGAAGTCTTTTGATCAATACATCGCTAAAAAAGCAAAACATCATTCTCATGCTACTTATCTTTGCGGCCATGACACCGCTAGGGTATATCACCAGCAATTTGCTCAGCCAAAGTCAGGTAGGCGATATATCACTTCATTTTGACAAAATGATGGCTGTAGTTATTGGCATATTCTTACATATCTCCACAACAATATTATTCGAAGCTGGATCTGCGGATCATCACAAGTTTAATAGAAAGAAGATGCTTGCTGTCCTTTTAGGAATAGCAGTCTCACTGACGAGCTTTTTATTGCATCCCCATGATCACGACAACGGTCATTCACATGATCTTCACGAGCATAAACACGAGAGTCATGATCACTCCCATGATCATCAACACTGATGTGCCATCTTACTCGGAGTCTCAACATGTCCTCTGAGCTTATCCAAGAGGTCACTAAGCAGGAGGGCCTCCTCTTGGGAAAGATTTTGAGATAAGAGGCTAGATAACATCATATCATGCTCTAGGTCATCCAGCAGCTGCAGGCCTTTCTCCGTAATTTTTAAATCTACCGTTCGCTTATCCTGAACATTTTGTTTCCTGGATACCAAACCTTTAAGAACAATGCGATCGACTAGACGAGAGATATCGGGAGTATTCGTAATCATGCGATCTTTTATCAAGTTATTGGAAGCTGATTGGGGGTATTGACCTCTGAGGATACGGAGTACATTATATTGCTGTAAGGTGATATGACATCGACTAGCGCGTTGTTCCAGCATCTTCGTCAGCCAACTGTGTGTATATAGGATATTAACAGTTGCTCGGTGGTATTCATCCACAAATTTTTTAATTTTAATACACTCCTCGATCTTCATGTAGAATTAATCTAAATAAAACAAAAGTGTGACACGTAGCCCCAAGAATAACCATTCGTTTTGATTATATTTGCGGTTTCTGGTCACTATCTGATCGAAGGTACAAAATAGGCTATGCAAAATAAAATCTCATTAGATAAATTAAAAAAGGGCGAAGAGGCAACGATCGTGGCTTTTCACAGTGATGAACTTCCTGCAAAATTCTATGAATTAGGGTTTACGCCTGGAGCAACTATACAAATCAAGCATAAAGCTCCTCTTCACGGACCTATCTGTGTAACTATTGTGGCAGACCAGACTTTAGTCGCTATCCGAAAAACCGAAGCCTCCTTAATCTTGACGAGCAGAACATAATGAACAACAAGACAATCGCGCTATTAGGAAACCCCAATGTAGGTAAGACCTCCCTTTTCAACCGTGTTACTAAACTTAACCAAAAGGTGGGTAACTATCCAGGGATCACCGTCGAGAAGAGAGAAGGTTTTGTCAAAGCCAATGGAAAAGAATACAAGATTATTGATTTACCAGGTACCTATACCCTATTCCCCAATTCGTTGGATGAAGATGTGGTCTTTGATATATTAAGCAACAAAGCCCGTAAGGATCATCCGGATTTGGTGATCGTTGTCTCTGAGCCAACTACATTGAACAGAGGTATCATCCTCTACCAGCAAGTTCGAGAGATTGGCCTCCCTGCTATATTCGTCATCAATATGGTGGACGAAATGGAAATGAAAGGCTTGACCATTGATCATGCGGCTTTAGAGAAATACTTACAAACGACAGTATTGACGACCAACGCGCGGAATGGCAAAGGTATAGACAGCTTGTTGACTCATTTGGAAGTCAATCCGAGCCACTACTATGGTGCTTTTTCCTTGCCAACACCCTATCAAGATGCCTTATCCGAGGCCAAAAAATTATTCCCCTTAGAAACCGAATATAAAACTTGGCACTTACTGGCACAAGAAAAGCCTTCCAACGTATCGAACGATCTCCTCGCCGAATTGGAAGCGATTCGCATCAAATATAAAATTAGCACACAACAACTTCAAAAGGAGGAGTCTATACTCAGGCACGAAAAGATTAGCAAAGATCTCGAAACTATCATTCAAAAATCAACAAACAGAAAACTAGCCTTTACCGGCAAAATCGACAATCTTCTCATGCACCCCGTTTTGGGTTATATCATATTCTTTGGCTTGCTTTTCTTAATCTTCCAAGCAATTTATCATTGGTCGGGACCTTTGATGGACGGAGTAGATCAGCTTTTTGCAGCGTTAGGTGATCAAGTCGCCCGTACAATGCCCGAGGGACCGCTGAGTGGCCTGATTGTTAATGGGGTTATAGCTGGTATTGGTGGTATAGTCATCTTTTTGCCCCAAATCGCGATCCTCTTTTTATTTATTGCCCTAATGGAAGAGACGGGCTATATGAGTCGTGTGGTATTCCTTATGGATCGTTGGTTGAAACCATTTGGTCTAAATGGTAAATCCGTCATTCCTTTGATGTCCGGTGTAGCCTGTGCCATTCCGGCCATCATGTCTACACGGAATATCGAAAACCCGAAAGAACGTCTATTAACTATTTTGGTTACACCTTTCATGACTTGTTCGGCACGACTACCGATATACATTGTTATCATCGGCTTGGTCATTCCGGACGACACCTTCTTAGGCTTTAGTTTGCAAGGTATTACCTTATTTATGATGTACATATTGGGGGTTGTCGGGGCATTAGGCGCTGCGCTCCTGTTGAATGGATTTATAAAATCGGTACGCAAGTCCTATTTAATCTTTGAACTGCCTACCTATAAAATGCCGGACTGGAAGAACGTACTCAACACGGTTTGGGAAAAATCATCTGGGTTCTTGATTGGCGCTGGTAAGGTGATTTTGGCTATTTCTATCATCCTGTGGGTGTTAGGGAATTTCGGACCTAACGACCGTTTCTCCAATCCTGAAAAATATATCTTACAGGAAAACCCACATTTTACGCCCGAGCAGATAGCAAACGAAATCACAGCTTACAAGACCGAGTATTCCTATTTGGGATATCTAGGGCAAGGTATTGAACCTGCAATAAGACCGCTCGGATATGATTGGAAAGTAGGAATAGGCTTAATCGCTTCTTTTGCCGCACGTGAAGTATTTGTAGGTACTGTTGCCGTTGTATATAGCCTTGGAGAAGATTTAGATATTGAGGACGATAGTCAAAAGCAAACGCTATTCAATAGAATGAAGTCCGAAATCAACAGGAATACCGGAAAACCTACCTATAATTTTGCATCCGGTATATCGTTGTTACTTTTTTATGCTTTTGCCATGCAATGTATGGCCACAGTGGCAATCGTTCGAAAGGAAACAGGTTCTTGGAAATGGCCTTTATTTCAGTTGTTTGCAATGACGGGCATAGCCTATCTTGCAGCATTAATTGCTTATCAAGTATTAAAATAAATCATTTAAGATATGATTACCTTACAATATATCCTTATCGCACTAATTTTTCTTGCAGCAATAACCTATATGGTTCGGAAATTTATGCCCTCAAAACGTAAATCTGGAGGGTGCAACAAAGGGTGTGGATGTGATTTCACCAAACAAGACGATATACGACATTCTTAAATAGAATCCGTGCTGATCTTTCGTATTGTCCAACCAAGAATAGATTCAAAACAATGTCAACTGCCTCTGTCCGACTTTATGCATATCTTGATGATAAAAATTGGACATACTCACCCCAACTAACCGCACTTTTCGCTCATCTAAATCAATTCGATCAAAAAGCTGTTTAGCCTGTTCGAAAATATCTTTCGTCTGATCGATGTAATACAAATGGGTTATTGATCGTGTCAATTGGATAAAGTCGGAAAAGCGTATCTTCAAGCTTATTGTCCTCCCCTGTGCAGACTTTGCACGCACTCTTTCGTGCAGCTTCATACACAGGAGTTGCAACTCTTTCAGTAAATCTTCCCTATTTGAGAGATCTGTTTCGAAGGTATCCTCTACACAGATTGATTTGACCATTCGATTGGGCTGTACCGGTCGATGGTCTTCTCCACGTACCATACGGTAAAAAAAGCTTCCCGATTTACCAAAGTCCCGAATAAGCTGCTCTTCAGAAAGACGCTTTAGATCAATGCCTAAGTGTACCCCCTTGCCTTTCATTTTCTGTGCCGTCACCTTCCCTATTCCAAAAAACTTTTCAATAGGTAATGTCTCCAGAAAAGGGACAATCTTCGACGGCCCAATAAATGTCAGCCCGTTAGGCTTCTGATAGTCCGAAGCTATTTTGGCAACAAACTTATTGACCGAGACACCTGCTGAGGCAGTCAAATGTAACTCCTCTCGGATAGTCTTTTTAATAGCTTTAGCAATTTCTATAGCCGATCCTATCCCCTGCTTGTCTTCCGTAACATCCAAATAGGCTTCGTCCAATGACAAAGGTTCTATAATATCGGTATAACGCCGAAAAACCGCACGTATTTGCTCAGAAACTTTCTTATAGACATCAAACCGGGGAAAGGTAAACAATAAGTTGGGACACAGTTGCAAAGCTTGCCGGGACGGCATGGCCGAACGTACCCCATATTTTCGCGCCTCATAGCTCGCCGCAGCAACAACGCCACGCCCATCTGGCGTTCCCCCGACGGCTAGCGGCTTTCCACGCAGCTCCGGAAAATCTCGCTGATCCACTGATGCATAAAAAGCATCCATATCGATGTGAATAATTTTACGCACGACAACAAAGACATTAAAATAATCGTTAATTTACGAAAACTGGCTATGATTTCAGGATATCCATTTATAAAAAATTATTTTTCCTAAATGTTTCCTAATTTGACATCGTACTTTGGTGCACGAAATAACAGTATATTTCCGCTATAAAAAAGCCCTTAGTGGCTGAGGAGAGCTGTATAACTTCATTTTATATGCACACGAAATTATATTGCACATAAAAATGAATTTATGTAGGTTTGCGCTGTTTTTCGGGCTCAAGCTGATCGATCAGCGCATTATATCCGTATTCGAACGAAACAATATTGACATGAAATTTTATACAAAACTCACACTTGCATTTATTTTCACATTATGTGCTATCGGGAATACTATCGCGCAAGAAAGAGATGACCGCGCGACTATTCTCAACTTCAAGGGTATTCAATATACATCGAAGGATTCCCTATTTTATACTAATTTTCGTTTCAGAATGCAAAACCGGTTAGGCTATAACAATATACTGGATGAAATTGAAAATGATAAATTCGAAGCCCGCATTCGACGATTGCGCATGCGTATGGATGGCTATATTTATACGCCCAAGATCTCCTATTCTGTACAACTGGCTTTCTCCCGAGGCGATCAGGATTTCGACGATAGTGGCATACCGAATATTGTCCGTGATGCCGTGTTGTTTTACAATTTCTCAGACGATTTCTATATTTCATTTGGACAAAATAAACTTCCTGGAAACCGCCAGCGGGTCAACTCTTCTGGGTCTTTACAGTTTGCAGACCGCTCTTTAGTGAATTCTCACTTCACAGTAGATCGTGACTTTGGCCTTTCCTTTAATTTGAGTAAAAAAATCGGTCGGATGCCTATCCATGCTAAAGCAGCTATATCTACCGGGGAAGGGCGTCCTGTCAACACCACAGACGATGGCTTAGCCTACACTGGTCGTGTGGAATTTCTGCCATTAGGTGACTTCACCAACGACAATGATTATTCCGAAGGAGACCTGGAACGTGAAGAACGACCGAAACTTTCAATCGGAGGTGGTTACAGCTACAACGATAGAACGGTCCGTGAAGGTGGACAGACCGGCAAATTTGTCCAAAATCCTTTTACACTCAAAACAGCATTTGCAGATGCCATCTTCAAATACCGAGGCTTTGCTTATCAAATAGAATATATGCAACGGGATGTCGACAATCCATTAAACATGACGGATGAGGGGGAAGACTCCGAAACCACTTACGCTTACAAAGGCTGGGGAGTAAACCAGCAGACTTCTTACCTTTTGAATCATGGCTACGAAATCGCAGGACGGTATACCTTTATACAGCCACATAGGCAAATTGCTGCCTTTGAAAGACAAACAGAAGTTTTGGAATTAGGCTTAACAAAATATCTAAAAGCACACCGACTAAAGTTTCAACTCAATGCGAATTATACGGTCCAAGGCGGAGATTACAGTAACAATGGTCGTAAGAATAGCATCGGCGGTGTCTTCCAAGTCGAATTAGGGATATAGGAGAGCGAAAGAATACTTATCTTTAAGGTTCTAAGAGACAAAGCATGAAATACTATTTAATAGCAGGAGAAACATCTGGGGATTTACATGGTGCGAATTTAATAAAGGAACTCAAAGCGGAAGACCCACAAGCCGACTTTCGTATCGTAGGGGGTGATCAAATGGAAGTTGTGACCGGCCAAAAAGCCGTGATCCACACAGCTGAAATGGCTTTTATGGGATTTGTCGAGGTGGCGAAAAACTTGAGAACGATCTCCAAAAACCTTCGAAAAGTAAAAGAAGACTTGATCAAATATAAACCGGATACGGTTATTCTGATAGACTTTCCGGGTTTCAACCTTAAAATTGCTTCTTTCGCCAAAAAGAATAACATTAAAGTCTGCTATTATATTTCTCCAAAAATTTGGGCATGGAATCAAGGTCGGGTCCATAAAATCAAAAAGGTAGTCGATCATATGTTTTGCATTCTACCGTTCGAAGTGGATTTTTACAAGCAATTCGGGATGGATGTCGATTATATCGGCAACCCCTTGCTAGATGCAATATCAAGCTATAATTTCAATCCTAACTTTATTCAAGACAATAAATTGGGCGAAAACCCGATTATAGCCTTACTTCCGGGTAGCCGAAAAATGGAAATAGAGAAGATTCTACCTGATATGATAGCAATGTACTATGCATTTCCAAAACATCAGTTAGTTATCGCGGGAGCTCCAAATTTTGACGAAGCCTACTATAAACAGTACATTGGAAACTTGGATATTCCAATCGTATTTGACCAAACGTACGATCTACTCCAACATGCGGAAGCAGCTGTCGTCACGTCCGGCACAGCTACCTTGGAAACGGCTATACTGAGGGTTCCTCAAGTCGTCGTATACAAAGCTAATGCACTCACCATCATGATTGCAAGAAAGCTGATCAAGGTCCGGTTTATATCCTTAGTCAATTTGATCAACAATTATCTATCCGTTATGGAGCTTATCCAAAAAGATTGTAATCCCGAAGAGATCCGCGATGAATTGGATCGGTTGATCAACGATTCGGAACATCGTGCCAGTGTCTTGGAAAACTATGATATACTGGCTGAAAAACTAGGTACGACAGGTGCTTCAGCCAAGACAGCAAAACTCATTGTAAATTACTTAGCTCCTGAAAATTAAACTATCCGAGAAAAAATGTGTTTAAGTAATAGAAAGGATAGCTATGAAAGCGAAAAGATTAGTAGGAATTATGCTGGCCTGCCTGTTGGCAGGTACGGTGTCCGCACAGACGGATAGTCAACATTTTGACAAAATCGTCTTGAAAAAGAAAAAGAAGAAAATATTCACTACGCGAGACTCCACGAGTATGATCTATATCGACACCTTGATTATGAACGACAAGTCTTCTTTGCAGTTCTTCGGTAAAAATGACGTGCAACTCCGCGTAAAACATGCCGAAATAGGTGACCAAGTTGTTTTTAGTGGTCAAGGGGGGCAAAATAATGCCTCAAATTTTGATATTCAGATAAATTTTCAGCAGTTAGGTTCCTTATATGTGATTGCCCGAGGGCAAGATGCTATGAATGGCACCAAGACTTTTCCGAATGGCAATGCCGGCAACGTGACATTAACATACGACACACTCGGTATTGTACCGCAGCTCGAAGACAAGAAAGCGGCTAACTACCTGAAAGTAGATGTTACGCCTGGAGGATTACATGTAACCCCAAGTTCGGACTTACGAAACATATACGGTATGATTGCCCGGGCGCCACAAGGGCTACGGGGATTACCACAAGGACAGATATACTCCGGATCGCCAGGGAAGGAAGGTTCTGTGGTTATAAAAAGCAACAAGCAAGAACAGTAAAAAAAATATTAAGTATTGAGTAGTCTACTATTTCATCAAGAAACCGCCGCCAATCAAGTCATTTCCTTCATAGAAAACAGCCGATTGCCCTGGGGCAATACCTTTTACTGCATGGGAGAAATCCACTTGCATAACTGTACCTTGCTGTGTCAATGTAGAAATAGCTCCCGCGTCTTTATAACGAATCTTAGTTACTGCTTCTAGTGGTTGTTCCAACGATGCATATTTCACCAAGTTGATATCCCGTACGAAAGCCTGTGTTTTTTCAAGCTCATGCTCCTCGCCCAATACCACCGAATTACTCTCCGGAAGGATTTCAATAACAAACATGGGTTTTCCTAGCGCTATACCTAATCCTTTGCGCTGCCCAATTGTAAAATAGGGATAGCCGATATGTTGCCCTACAACAGTTCCGTCTGAGAGAAGAAAATTTCCCGGACCGATCTCATCATCCAATGTCGGACGTTGGTGCCTCAAAAATTCTCTGTAGTCATTATTAGGCACAAAACAGATCTCATAACTCTCGGATTTATTAGCCAACTCTAGTTGCCCCATGTCTAAAGCCATTTGTTTAATCTCCGTTTTCCGAAAACTACCAAGTGGAAACTGGGTACGCGCTAAGTTTTCCTGAGAGACACCCCACAATACATACGATTGGTCTTTATGTTCATCCAAACCCTTCGACACCACATACCGTCCGTTATCCTGTAACCGCAGATTGGCATAATGTCCAGTGGCAATAAACTCACAATCCAACTTGTCTGCCCGCTTGATCAACGCCTCCCATTTAATATGCGTATTACACAAGACACACGGGTTTGGTGTGCGTCCGGCAATGTATTCATCAACAAAATTATCAATGACATAATCTCCAAACTCGTTGCGGATATCCAATATATAATGTGGAAATCCATAATTGACCGCTAGGGAACGTGCGTCATTTATGCTATCTAAACTACAGCAGCCCGTCTCTTTAGAAGAGCCGCCAGAAGATGCATAATCCCATGTTTTCATCGTAATACCGATAACTTCATAGCCTTGCTCATGCAGCATAACTGCAGCTACGGAGCTATCCACTCCCCCGCTCATCGCCACTAATACTCTACCTTTTTTACTCATACCAACTAACAAAACGCAAAGATACCCTAAATTCATTGATTAGCATGTTTAATTCATGTAATTTTATCTCAATCAAAATCAATCATTTGCTCTGCAAAGCAAAAATAGTTGACTCAAAAGTTTTAGAATTAAAAAAAAGAAACTACATTTGCAACGCATCAATAAACATTGAGAAGCAGGTGCCATAGCTCAGTTGGTAGAGCAAAGGACTGAAAATCCTTGTGTCGCTGGT
>JBEBWF010000035.1:0-41102 GCA_040392285.1 Sphingobacterium sp.
AAAAGGTTGGAATTATATGGATTTTTAATCTGGCAAACATTTAAATTATATACACGCAAATGAAACATCAAAAATATTCACGTCGCCAGTTTCTGACGTCTACTTCTATTGCTCTGGCTGGCGCGGCAACCGCTTGGAAACCGGTATGGGGTATGCCGTCTTATATTCCAAATTTGGGTAAGCCTAATTCTCTTTTTAAAGGTGTACAGATCGGTGTAATTACCTATTCTTTTCGGAGCCTACCTAGTAGTGTAGAGCAATTGCTGCAATATTGTCTGGATTGTAACATCAGCGCAATAGAACTGATGGGTACACCGGCAGAACAATTCGCGGGTGCACCAGCGGCTCCGCCACGTATAAAAGATACAGCGGAACGTAAAACAGTTATGGCCGAATACCACCGTAAACTAGCCGAATGGCGTAGTGGTATACCCATGACAAAGTTTGAACAGCTCAGGCAGATGTACAATAAAGCGGGTGTTTCAATATATGGGTATAAACCAAGTGCATTGGGAGTAAACAATACCGATGTCGAGATTGATTATGCCCTGCGGGCTGCAAAGGCATTAGGTGCTAATCAGGTTAATGTAGAGTACCCAAAAAATCCAGGGCAGACCAAACGGCTAGGAAGCATTGCTGCTCGTCATAAAATCCATGTAGGCTACCATGGTCATTTGCAACAAACGTTCGATATGTGGGACGGCGCGTTGGAGCAATCGCCTTATAATGCCATTAATTTTGATATGGGCCATTATGTGGCGGCAGGTTTTGATCCCATTACATTCCTGCATGCCAAACAGAAGCATATCGTGAGCATGCATACGAAAGATCGCAAGACGAAGGAAAATGGAGGTGCTAACCTGCCTTGGGGTGAAGGTGATACACCTATTGACGAAGTACTGCAGCTCATGTCAAAGCAAAACTATAAATTTCCAGCTACGATCGAACTGGAATATGCTATTCCGGCAGGTTCTGATGCTGTGAAGGAGGTTGCTAAATGTGTGGAATATGCGCGAGAGACATTGAAAGCTTAAGGAGGAGAGAGAACGCCATGTTGTTATTATTTATTTGTAGTTTTTTTATAGCTATTTCCGCAACTGCCCAGGAGAAAAGCACGTACGTATATAAGACTATTGATGAGAAACAGTTGAAATTGGATGTGTATATGCCGGAAGTAACGGATCAAAAAGAACGGCCGGTTATTATTTTCTTTCATGGAGGAGGGTTTATTATTGGCACGCGGGAATTGCACAAATACCAATGTCAGTATTTTGCGCAAAAGGGAATGGTTGCGGTGTCTGCAGACTATCGGCTGTTGGCCAGAGGGGCGAATCCACAGACCGAGGTGCCCAAATGCATCATGGACGCAAAAAGTGCTGTGCGATGGGTGAAACAACATGCAGAGAAATTGAATATAGATACGAATCGAATCTTTCTTAGTGGCGCTTCTGCCGGAGGTTTTTTGGCAACTGCAGCAGCGCTCAATAAAGATATAAACGAGGAAACCGATGACCTGAGTATTGCTGTAAATGCAGCAGCACTCATTTTGTTCAATCCTGCCTATACCCCTGAAAAGAGATATACGCCTTCTTTGCTGCCGTATATTTCCCGAGCAAACCCACCAGCGATCCTGTTCTACGGTGATCAGGATAGATTTAAACCTGGGGGAGACAAATTTTTCAATTTGTTAGTTAAGAAAAAAAGAAGCACAGAGTTCTGGGTTGCCCGTGGAGAAACACATTCGTTCTACAACAAACAAGGTTGGAATGATGCAACATGTCGGAAAGCCTACAATTTTTTACTAAAAAACAGACTGATAAAAGGGGAGCGGGAAAAAGATGTTCCGGGATTTGAGATGCAATCCCAATGACAATGCACACCGTAGGGTAGTGATCACATGGATGTCTATATATAAATAATGAACCAACAACTGAAAAGATGAAACTATATATAACAACATTCTTTTTTTTATGGAGCATCGGCTATGCGCAAGACAGACCGAATATTTTGTGGATCACCATTGAGGATACCTCACCGCACTTCATCGGGTGTTACGGTAATGCCGATGCACATACGCCCAATATCGATCGTTTAGCAACTGAAGGTGTCCGTTTTACCGGTGCATTTTCGACAAACACTGTATGTTCGCCGAGCCGTACCGCCTTGATTACAGGAGTGCCTACTTTTGAGGCCGGCACCGGGCACCATCGCAGTAAATATCCTGTGCCTGATTTTATGCATGGATTTCCATATTACATGCAGAACGCGGGCTATTATACCAGTAATAATTTTAAGACAGATTATAATGTGGCGGGGGCAAAATCCTACATCGCGGATGCCTGGGATGAGAGTAGCAGGACGGCGGGGTGGTGGAACCGTACACCGGGCCAGCCTTTTTTTGCAGTGTTTAACTACATGGATAGCCATCAATCACGTACAATGACCAGTACCTATGAAAAATATACCAAAGACGTGTTGGATGAGCTGTCTTTAGATGAACGTATCGGGGACGCTGATTTTCAGATGCCTCCCTTTCTTCGTGATAGTCCGGAAATGCGCAAGCAGTTTGCCCGGGTGTATAATGCGCTAAAATTGACCGATAATAAAATAGGCGAATTGTTAAAGCGCCTGGAAGAAGATCGTCTGACAGACAGTACTATTATCTTTTTCTTCAGCGATCATGGAGAAGGTATCCCCAAAGGCAAAACCAACGGCATCAATTTAGGCTATCGTGTACCGTTCGTGGTATGGTTTCCACCCATGTACCAGCATCTCTCTCCATGGGGTACCGGTGTGGTTACGGATGAACTAGTCAATTTTGAGGACCTGGCGCCTACACTCATCGCACTGGCAGAGGGTAAGGTGCCCTCTTATATGAAAGGACGTATCTTTATCGGGAATCAGCGTTCTGAACCTGTTTCCTTCCTTGAACTGTCGTCGGATCGTTCCGATAACGGCATTGACCTGGTACGAAGTATTACGGATGGCAAGTATATGTATTCCAGAAATTATATGCCATTTATGCCGCAGGCGCGGTATATCAATTATATGGAAATTAGTGAAATAAAGCAGCAGATGCGACAGGATCTGGCCAACGGAAGATTGAATGCTCCGCAAAAGCAATTGTTTGAGCCTCGGCCGGCAGAATTCCTTTTCGATACCGAAAAAGATCCTTGGGAATTACACAATCTGATGGATGATCCACATTATCGTGCCCAGGTAGCACAGATGCGTGTGCAGCTGGAGCAATCCATATTGCAATCCAGGGATGTGATGTTCCTTCCAGAATACGAGTTGGCAGAAATAGCGCAAGCGAGTATACCTTACGAATATCGTTTGGATGATGCACTTTATCCGATTAAGGAAATATACACTGCGGCCAGATTGTCGGGAATGCAGGGAGAGGAAATTGTAAGTAAACAGATTCAACTGCTGGCCGATAAAAACAAGATTGTGCGTTACTGGGCGGCGCTAGGGTTAAAATCACAAGGCAGAAATTTATTGCATGCCTATAAATCACAGTTGCTAAGCGGTATGCAAGATGAATATCTGCCTGTCAGCATTACCTTAGCGGCTATTGTTTACGATATATTTGCCGAGAAAGAGGCCGAAGAAATAATAAAGCAAACTGCTTTATCGACCAATCCCCATGTGGCGTTAATGTCCCTGAATTATTTGTTGTACGTAGCAAATCCGCAACCTTTTGTTAAATTAGTCCAAATGATCGGTGAAAGATCTCATCTTAATGAAAATGTCGACTGGGCTTGTAAAGATTTTTTAACCCGAGTAAAAAACAGATACTGATATGAAGAACATAATCCTGATATTTTGTTTAATTGCCGGCAGCACTTGTCAGGTATGGTCCCAGGCAGGACAGATAAAACGACCTAATATCATCTTTATCCTTATGGATGATATGGGGTACGGTGATTTGGGTGTTTTTTTTCAGAAACTTAGGCAAGAAAAAGCAGCACGAAACGAACCGTGGCTGTTGACCCCCAATCTCGATCAGATGGCTGCTGATGGGGCGATATTGCCCCACCATTACGCAGCAGCCCCGGTATGTGCGCCTTCCCGAGCGTCTATCCTCTCGGGAGTTAGTCAGGGACATGCCAATATCCGGGACAACCAGTTTGATAAAGCTTTGGAAGATAACTATACGCTGGGCAATGTCCTTCAACAAGCGGGCTATCGTACAGCGGCTATCGGTAAATGGGGACTTCAGGGCCGAGGGGAAGGTCCCGATTGGCCCGCCCATCCTTTAAAACGTGGGTTTGATTATTATTTTGGATATATGGCCCATGTGGATGGCCACGAACACTATCCCAAGGAAGGTGTATATAAGGGCAGTAAAAAGGTATGGGAGAATTACAACGAACTGAGCAATGATCTGGATAAGTGTTATACGGGCGATCTCTTTACGGCAGTTGCGAAACGGTATATTGTAGCACATCAGAGGGAAAAGCCGGATCAGCCCTTTTTTATGTACCTGGCCTATGATACACCGCATGCTGTACTTGAGCTTCCTACCCAGGCCTATCCGGAGGGGAGTGGGCTAAATGGAGGTGTACAGTGGTTAGGGAAGCCCGGACATATGATCAATACGGCATCGGGAACAGTTGATTCGTATATGTACCCCCAATATGCAAGAGCGACATATGATGATGATAACAATACAGCTACGCCCGAAGTCCCTTGGCCGGATACGTATAAACGCTATGCTTCTGTAAATTGCCGTATCGATGAGCAGGTTGCCGATATTTTGCAGTTGTTGAAGGATCTGAAGATAGATGACAATACCTTGGTGGTTTTTACTTCAGACAACGGTACATCGGCAGAGTCTTACTTGCCAGAACCCTATAAACCGGATTTCTTCAATGGTTTCGGGCCTTTCGATGGTATCAAGCGGGACCTTTATGAAGGAGG
Source organism: Sphingobacterium sp. (assembly GCA_040392285.1). GTDB lineage: Bacteria > Bacteroidota > Bacteroidia > Sphingobacteriales > Sphingobacteriaceae > Sphingobacterium. The sequence continues at coordinate 4,927 of JBEBWF010000035.1, forward strand.
TGTGAGGGTGCCAGCCATTGCGTGGTGGCCCGGTGTTATCGCGCCTCATACCCTGGTAAATACTCCTAATATTTCATACGACTGGATGCCGACATTTACGGAGATAGCAGGTTTGCCGGCACCGGTGCGTAGTGACGGTGTTTCGTTATTGCCGGCATTAACGAAGAAAGGAAAGCAGGAGGAAAGTCTTATTTATGCAGAATATTTTTATCGGGGAAAGATGCCGGAGTATTTGGATTTTATTCCGGAACATCGTGGCAAACTTCGTAAACAGATGCAGATGATACGACTTGAGGATACCGTTGGGGTGCGATATGATGTTATGTCGGAAGACGATGATTTCGAAATATATGATATTGTAAATGATCCGCAGCAAACCCTGGATCTGGCCGTAAATAATCCAACCCTACAAAGGTATATGAAAGATCGCGTATTGCAGATTCGCTTACCAGATACATCTGCTGCAAGGCCCTATGATGGGGCAGCTGTTCCGTCGGTTAAAAACAGTAGAAAGGTAGTTCCGGGACTGAAGATGAAGACTTATGATACGAACACAGCTTGGATACCGAAAACAGACCGTATGGCACCGGAGTCTGTTTCCATCGTTGCTAATCCCCAGGTGCCGACGAGATCGGGTATGGTTCTTTTCGAGGGATATATTGATGTTCCCAGAAATGGAGAGTATACTTTCTATCTGTCGACGGATTATAAAGCCTTTGTACGGATACACGATATTGCTTTAATAGATGCAGATTATGGTAATCCGGCAATGGAGGTGAAGCAGTCGACGTTAAAATTGGAGGCAGGCTACCATCCGATACAGATCTATTATATGTCAACCGTCGGATATAGAGGGAGGTTGCAATTTCAATGGAGTTATGAAGATGGTCAGAAGAAAGACATTCCAGCCAATATACTCTTTAACTAATTATGTTGATAAAGAAGGGCCAATCTCGGTAAGCAAGAATAATTAAAATTAAAAGATGAAGAAGAGCATAAGTATTATCAGTATTTGTTTGTTGGCGATATTAAAATTATATGCCCAAGATAAACCGCTTGAATTTGTTTATAAACAGGTAGATACGACAGTTTTAAAAATGAATGTGTATTATCCTGAGGATTACAAAAAAGGAGAGCAACGCCCGGCAATTATCTTGTTCTTTGGAGGGGGGTGGAACGGGGGAAGTATGAATCAATTCAGGATGCATGCACGACATTTTGCGTCGAAAGGGATGATTGCTATTACAGCAGATTATCGTGTGAAAAAGCGGCAGAATACAACACCGTTTGAGAGTGTAAAGGATGGACGCTCCGCAATCCGCTATCTGCGTGAACATGCGGAGCAGTTAGGGATAGATCCAAATCGTATCGCTGCCGGGGGAGGGTCGGCAGGTGGACATGTTGCTGCTGCATCAGACTTGACACAAATAGATGAAGTTACGGATAATATTGCAGTAAGCCCGAGGCCGAATGCGCTGGTATTGTTTAACCCAGTATTTAATAACGGGCCGGGAAACTACGGCTATGAACGGTTTAACGAACGATATACAGAAATATCCCCATTCCATAATATTAAAAAGGGGGCTGCACCTACTATCGTCTTTTTGGGGACTAACGATAAGCTAATACCTGTAGAGACCGCAAAACAATATCAGCAAAAAATGCAAGAAATTGGCAGTCGCTGTGATTTGATCTTATACGAAGGGCAAAGCCATGGGTTTTTTAACTATAGTCCCAAAAGGGATAAAAAGTATTATAATGAGACGGTAGATGAAGCGGTGAAATTTCTAACATCTTTAGGGTATATAAAGGTAAACTAGAATCCAGTAGAAGGGCAGCCTCAGATTAAAATCAAAAGAGGAGCCATCTTTTTGGCTCCTCTTTTGATTTTAGCTATTAAGAGAATATATAGTTATAGCTCTTCGTTATGTTGGCTGACATCCAAGCCCATAACCTCCTCTTGCTCAGTGACACGTAATGGAGTAATTAGATCAGTAACCTTGAGGAGTAGAAGGGATCCAAAAAAGGCGAAGGCTGATGCACCTACAAGAGCAATGAGATGCGCAGTGAATAAGCCAGTCTCTCCGAAGAAAAGACCATTCGTTGTGACGGCAGAGTTGACACTGCTGTGCGCAAAGACAGCGGTTAGGAGCATGCCGACCATTCCACCAACACCATGGCAAGGAAATACATCCAAAGTGTCATCGATGCCTTTTTTTGTTCGCCATATTACCACTAAATTGCTGATGACCGCGGCAACCACGCCGATGACCAATGAGTGAGGGATGGTGACAAAACCTGCTGCCGGTGTAATAGCGACTAAACCTACTACAGCACCTATACACGCGCCCATGGCTGACGGTTTTTGCCCTTTAAGAATGTCGAAAAAGATCCAAGCTATAGCAGCGGCAGCCGAGGCGGTAGTTGTTGTAGCAAAAGCAGAAGCTGCTAATTCATTCGCACCACCGGCAGATCCCGCATTGAAGCCAAACCATCCGAACCATAGCAAGCCGGTACCAAGAATAACATAGCTAATGCGTGCTGGAGTATGCGTTTGTTCTTTTCTTTTGCCTAAATAGAGCGCGGAAGCTAAGGCAGCCCATCCAGCTGACATATGGACTACTGTGCCACCCGCAAAGTCTAAAACACCCATTTCAGCTAAAACACCCTCTGGGTGCCATGTGGCATGAGCTAGTGGAGCATAGATAAGAATAACAAATAAGGTAATAAATATAAGATACGCATTGAACTTTATACGTTCAGCAAACGCGCCTGTTATTAGCGCCGGTGTGATGACGGCAAATTTGAGCTGAAACATGGCAAATAAGGCAATGGGGATCGTCGGCAGAGCGGACCAAGCATTGTTGCCTAACATACCTTTCATCATAAAGAAAGTAGATGGGCTACCGATGATACCACCGATATCGTCTCCAAAAGCTAGGCTGAAACCAAAGACTACCCAGATAATAGTGATCAGTCCCATGCAGACAAAGCTCTGTAACATCGTTGATATGACATTTTTCTTTCTAACCATTCCTCCATAAAAGAAAGCTAGTCCAGGGGTCATCAAAAGGACGAGTGCGGCAGACATTAATAGCCAGGCTGTGTCGCCTGTATCCAGTGTTACGTCCGTTACAGTGGTAGTTACTGTAGCTGGAACTATCAAACCTATTAAGACTACAAGCAGTAATAGGCCAAAAGGTAATGCTTTTTTCATTTTTTTTTGAGTTAGTTAAACAAATGTTGTTGTTTTTAGCTGTTGTTTTGTTGTTGTGTACAAATATTGGTATTTATTTTTTTATTTTCATAATTTTTTTTGATAAAAAATTCAAATTGACTAACAAAACATGGTAAAACTTGCGTTTTTTTGTATATAAAATTATATTTTTTGTTGTTTTTAATAAAATTATTATTACAATTGTATTGTATTTTATTATTTATATGGTGATTGTATAGTTTATTATTGGTTTTGTTGTTTGTAGTTGTGTTATTTTTAGATTGTTTTGATTATATTTTCATTTTTGTGTTTTAAAATATAGTGTTTTAATTGTTTAGTGTAAATTTTAAATAAAAACCGTTATGAAATCTTGTCTATTAGTCTTTTCTAATCTCTTTTTGTTTTGTTTTTTGGTTTATAGCCAAGAATCTTCCTCTTCTTTGGAAATATCCGGTTATGCGGATGCATATTGGAAATATGATTTTGCAGAGCAGCAGAATATCAATACCTTTTTTGCAAATGACCAGAACTCCATTTCACTAGGGATGTTGGCTCTTGGTGTGAAAAAAGTAACAGGCAAAGCCACTTTTGTAGGGGAGTTGTCATTTGGTCCCCGCGGACAATATCTGACGATACCTACGGGCGATGAAACCGACAATTCAAATTCTTTTCATATTCAAAATCTATATGCTTCGTATGATTTTACGGATAAGTTTAATATGACTGCCGGATATATGGGGACTTTTATAGGTTATGAAGTGATTTCTCCTGCAGCTAATTTCCATTATTCAACTTCGTACCTATTTGGGGCAGGACCTTTTCAAAATGCAGGTATAAAGGCAACCTATTCCTTTTCAGATAAAGTGTCATTAATGGCCGGATTGTTCAACGATTGGAATGTCTATCAAGATTTGAATGGCGTATCACATGTTGGTGCACAATTATCGGTGTCACCTATAGAAGGCCTTAGCGCATATCTGAATTTTTTGACAGGCACAGCAGCTGGAGGAGAGGATGACTATACCTCGGGTACCTTAGTGGATTTAGTTGCAGGTTACGATATATCCTCAAAATTTTCGTTGGGCTTGAATGCAGCGGATTATACGTTTGCTACTGAAGGCGGGTATAATGGAGTCGCTCTTTATCCTAAATATAATATTTCGGAAAATATTGGGGTAGGCTTGAGGGGTGAATATTTTAAAATAAAGGATGTTGAAGGTATAGAGGGCGAAGCATTTACAAGTTTGACACTATCAGCCAATCTGAAACACGGCGGTTTAACCTTAATACCAGAAGTGCGATTGGACAACAATAGCCAACCTGTGTTTTTCAAAAAAGATGGGGGGGGGACGAAGAGTGCTTCGCAAGTGTCTATAGCATTGGTGTATGCTTTTTAGTTAGTTGGGCTGTATCCTTGTGTTTTTAATAAGGATGATATGAAGGTACTTAGACTATCGTAAACGATAGAACTAAGTACCTTTATTCTTGATATAGACTATTCCTTTTCTTTTAATGCATCTAATTCTGTTTGTAGAGATTCTATTTGTTGCTGTTGCTCCTTAATAGCCGCAACTAATAGAGGAATTAGGCTTTCGGAATTTACGCTATCATATTTCGCCACTTTTGTAGTATTCTTCCCGGGTGAGTAGACTTGCGATGATTCCCTGGTAATACCAGGTAGTGAACTTTTGACCTCACTTGCTAAGAAGCCATATTGGTTGCCCTGAGGCAGATTGAGTTTGCTGAATTTTTGTATGTCGTAATCAAATGTTACGGGAGTCAACTGCTTAAGTTGTTCTATAGAATTACGGATATCTTGTATATTAACTTTTAGTTCTTGTTCGTTCAGCTGTTGAGCATTCGTTTTTGATAGACCAATGAGCATAAGAAATGCCATAGCTGTCACGCGTAAAATATTTTTCATCCTTCTTGTTTTTAATAAAATTAATATCATAAAAAGATTGCTGCACGTTTAAGATGTCGGCAGCAGATACCTCTGTCCTTAAAATGTTTAGGAGCAACTGTTTGGAGGCGGTTCGTGCAATGGAATGGGAAAAGTGTCAGGAATAAGTGTATTTCCGAGAAAGTAGGAGGAAATAGAGTCACATACAAATACAGGAGCATACATTTGTGCAAGAAGCGTCTGCTCTTCAAGTTGCCGCTCATTTTCACTTTCTTCTTGTGTTCTGCTGGATGATTCTTCCTGTTGTTCGGTTGTAGGAAGAACAATCGCAGGAAGCGAATTCCCTAGCTGGTACAGTAAAATAAAAGCCAAACTGAACGTTATGCCAAATATGATGAATTGTTTACTCATTCGTTCTCGCTAATATATGCAAATCTGTTATTAAGTGAAATAGTATAGTTTATTTTTTATGATGTTAAAAGTTAGGAAGTAATCTATTGATTGTCAGGATGAATAGACGTGGCTATATTTTATTGACTTTTCTATGATATTTTAACTTTTGACTTTTTGTTTTAAAAGGTTAGTTTTGGGGAGTTTTAAACAAATAAATAAAAAAGAGTATGAAAAAATTATTACTTACCGTGACTGCAGTAGCAGGGTTAGCATTCGTATCAAACGCACAAGAATTTGGTTTTGACAAAGGAAATTTTATCGTTGAAGGTAGTTTCCAGTCATCGAATACGAATGATAAAAATACCAAAGAGAAAGAATCGGCATTTAACTTTACTCCAAAAGCAGGGTATTTTGTAACAGACAAGATTGCTGTGGGAGTTGAATTAGGTTTTGGACAAAACAAAGAAACATCTTATTCAGGTCCTGATAATGATATCAAGAATGTTGCAAGCCAGAATGTTTTTGGTGCAGGAGTGTTTGGACGTTATTATTTCTTAGAGCTTGGTTCCCGTTTCAAAACATACACTGAAGTCGGTGTGGGTTACCTTAGCCTAACAGGTGAAGACAAAGTTGGTGCTGATCCTGCTGTTAAAGATCCTAAAGTAAATGGTTTCGGAGCGAATGCTGGAGTGGGTGTAAACTACTTTTTGACAGATAAGATTGCTGTAAACTTCGCTTTTGGTGATGTGCTATCTTACGGATCATTGAAAGTGGATGAAGATGGACAAAAAGCGGTGTCTTCGTTCAATGCAAACATCAATGTATTTGATAATTTCTTCAATACAGCACAGTTTGGCTTGACATTTAAATTCTAAGCGTATTCTTAGTTTATAGGAAAGGGTGGTTTTCAAAAAACCACCCTTTTTCTTTGTTTATAAATGAAGTGTCAAAAATAAGAGAGAATACCCTTGGATATCTTCTATTTGCTAACTTTGTGTTGAAATATTAATATATGCAATGGAAAAGATGAAAATAGAGGTGTGGAGTGATGTAATGTGTCCTTTTTGTTATATTGGCAAGCGAAAACTGGAGAAGTCCCTGCAGGCTTTCCCCAACAAGGATCTGATCGAAATAGAGTGGAAAAGTTATCAATTGAATCCGGGATTGAAGACAGATACTTCGATAACCATAGATGATTATCTGGCTATACATAAGGGAATGCCGCTCGAACAAGCTAGGCAGCTAAATGACCAAGTCACTGAAATAGCCGAACAGGAAGGTTTGGTGTATAATTTGGATAGAGCGGTAGTTGCCAATTCTTTTAAGGCACATATACTTGCTCATTTTGCGAAACGGTCGGGTAAGCAACAAGAGGTAGAAGAGCTTTTATTTAAGAGCTATTTTACGGAAGGAAAAAACATCGATGATATGGACGTCCTGAAAGAAATTGCGGAGAGCCAGGGCTTGGATAAAGAACAGTTTGAAAATATCGTGAAAACTGGCGAACTGGACGATGAGGTAAAAATGGATATTCATGAAGCGAATCAAGTGGGCGTCAAGGGTGTGCCTTTTTTTGTCTATGATCGTAAGTATGCTATCTCAGGTGCCCAACCTCAAGAATTGTTTGAACGAACATTGTTGCAATCTATGGAGGAATGGAAGAGTTCCTCCGTGTTAAAGATAGTCGATAATAATGAAGGTGCTTCTTGTGGTCCGGATGGGTGTGATTGAGGGTGAAGATTGTGTTATGGTTTAGAATTTGTTTTTATCGGTAGAGAAATAGTGAAAGTCGATCCCATATGCAATTTGCTTTCAATACTAAAATCTCCACCATTTTGATACAACAATTCTTTACAAAGTAATAACCCTAAGCCGCTACCTCGTTCACCGTTTGTTCCACATGTCGGAATTTGGAGACTGCTGAATAATTGATTAAGTCTGTCTTGTGTTATTCCTATCCCTTTGTCTTTAATTTTAATGATGGCCTTCCCCTGCATCTCTTTTGCGGAAATAAAAATGCTTTCTCCAAAGAAGCTATACTTTATAGCATTGCTAATAATATTGCGAAAGACCATTGTGATTTGATCACTGTCTACATGGGCCATCAGATTTTTATCAAGTTCTTTTTTAAAGGTAATTTTTTTTTGATTGGCTTGTGGCGCCAAAAGTTGAAATACTTCCTGCATAATGGCAGCAATGGAGACATCGCCCCGCTGTGCTTTAATACCATGAATATTTCGTGAGCTCCATTTGAGTAAGTTGTCTAAGGCCTCGTTGAGGTGTGATATCCTATTTTTGATCATATAGACATTCTCTTTCATTGTTTGCTCGGTGATGATGTCTTCCTGAAATAAGGAGAGCATATCTTGCACAGACGCTAGAGGACTCCGGATATCGTGGGCAATGATGGAAAAAATATTTTCCATGGCATTATTCATCTCTTTGAGCTTTGTATGTTGCTCCTCGATTTTATCCTGATAGCTAAGCTGAATGTTCTTAAAAAAGACAACGACAACAATAATAAATGATACGGGCCCAACAAAATTAAATATAACGCGGGACATGGGAACTTGTTGTTCCAAAGATATTGGACTGGGATAGAAAGCTACCCAAAACATCGCCAGAAGTATAATAATACCTGAACTTATCTGGATCCATTTCTTATCATATACCAACAGAACGACGATTAAGACGCTTAATAGAAGGTATTCGCCTCCATTGTCGAAAAAGAATCCTCCAAGAAAGAAAAATATAAAATTACCGAAAGTTAAAACGAACCTTGCGCTGGTGTAACGACGTTGATAATGGAGTATTAATACAGAAAGAGAAGCGATAGAATTTGATATGTTAATCAACGCTAAAAGGTGTCTGCCCTCCTGCCAGTTTATAAAAGAGAAGAATAAAGGAAACGGAATACATGTCCATGCTATTAGATTCAGCATTCGGATTTTTTTGCTGTCTAAATAGGATATATCGGAATGGATACCTATAGATTCTAATAATTTACAGTACCGCCATAATTTCTTCATCACAGAGTCAGTTTTTTTGGCTTCATAGTGGGGAAATGCGCACAAAGGTACAAATAAAACTGACCAATTGTGTGGAAGACAGAGAAAGTAACGTCGTGGATAAAACAAAACAGGGCCTCTTCAATTGAAAAGGCCCTGTTTTGTTTTGAAAAAGTTGAACTCTTATCACACTTTGATCTCAACTTCAACACCTGAAGGTAATTCTAACTTCATCAATGCATCAACAGTCTTCGAGTTTGATGAATAGATATCCAACAATCTCTTGTAAGAACAAAGCTGGAATTGTTCACGTGCTTTTTTGTTGACGTGTGGTGAACGTAATACCGTATAGATTTTTTTCTGTGTAGGCAATGGAATAGGACCACTAACTACTGCACCTGTAGGTTTTACGGTTTTTACGATTTTTTCTGCTGATTTGTCAACTAGATTGTAATCGTAAGATTTCAATTTGATTCGAATTCTTTGGCTCATTATATTATTTGTTTGAATAACGGCCGTTGATTAGAGCTATTTATAATCAACGGCCAATTTATGTTAATTAATCTTCTATTGATGATTTAACTTTGCCTTTGGATTTGGCAATTACTTCATCTTGTATATTGCGAGGAGCTTCCGTATAGTGATCAAACTCCATAGTGGATGTTGCACGTCCTGATGTAATTGTACGTAATTGAGTTACATAGCCAAACATCTCCGATAGTGGGACGATTGCTTTAATAACTTGCACACCATTACGGCTGTCAAGACCTTGCATCTGACCACGGCGACGGTTTAAGTCACCCATGACGTCACCCATGTTTTCTTCTGGTGTCAATACCTCAACTTTCATGATGGGTTCCATCAATACCGGTTGACATTTAGGTACCGCATTACGATAAGCCATCTTAGCAGCTAACTCGAAAGACAATGAGTCCGAATCCACCGCGTGGAAAGAGCCGTCGATCAAACGAACTTTCATGCCCGAAAGAGGGTATCCTGCCAATACACCATTATTCAAAGAAGCTTCAAAGCCTTTTTGAACAGAAGGGATATATTCTTTTGGAATAGAACCTCCCACAATTTCGTTTATAAATTGAAGAGCGGATTTGGTGGTGTCGTAATCTTCATCAATCGGAGATACGACAACTTTAATGTCTGCAAACTTACCACGACCTCCTGATTGTTTTTTGTAAACCTCACGGTGTTCCGTTGTGCCTTTGATAGACTCTTTGTAAGCTACTTGAGGAGCTCCTTGATTTACTTCAACCTTGAATTCACGCTTTAAACGATCGATTAAGATGTCCAAGTGAAGTTCACCCATGCCTGAAATTACTGTTTGACCAGTCTCTTCGTCGGTTTTTACTACAAATGTAGGATCTTCTTCAGCTAATTTGCTTAGACCTATGCCCAATTTATCAACATCAGCTTGTGTTTTAGGCTCAATTGCTAAACCGATAACTGGCTCAGGGAAATTCATTGATTCAAGAACGATAGGGTGTTTCTCATCACATAGTGTATCACCTGTCTTGATGTCTTTGAAACCTACGACCGCGCCGATGTCACCCGCACCGATTCTTTCGATTGGGTTTTGTTTGTTAGCATGCATTTGGAAGATACGAGAGATACGTTCTTTGTTTCCTGAACGTGTGTTCAGCACATAAGAACCGGCTTCTAAGACGCCAGAATATGCCCGTACAAAACACAAACGACCTACGAATGGGTCAGTTGCAATTTTGAAACCTAATGCAGCGAAAGGCTCAGACTCAGAGGGCTGACGAGATATTTCTGCACCAGTGTTAGGGTTCGTGCCGTTAACAGCTTCAATATCTAATGGAGAAGGCAATAGTTCCATGACTAAGTCAAGCATGGTTTGTACACCTTTATTTTTGAAAGATGAACCACAAACCATAGGGACGATAGCATTGTCCAATACAGCTTTACGTAAAGCGTCTAGTATTTCGCGCTCTGTTAATGAGTTAGGGTCATCGAAGAATTTCTCCATCAATGACTCATCATAAGAAGCTACTGCTTCTAATAATTTCTCACGATATTCAGCGACTTCGTCCAACATATCGTCAGGAATAGGAACTTCCGTAAAGGTCATGCCTTTATCAGCTTCGTTCCATACCATCCCACGATTGTTGATCAAGTCAACTACGCCTGTGAAATCGTCTTCAGCGCCGATAGGCAATTGTAATGCCACAGCGTCAGAGCCCAACATTTCTTTTACTTGTTTTACAACTTTCAAGAAGTCGGCACCCGAACGGTCCATTTTATTCACGAAACCAATACGAGGTACTTTGTATCCATCAGCCAGACGCCAGTTGGTTTCTGATTGCGGTTCAACACCATCTACTGCTGAAAACAAGAAAACCAGTCCGTCTAATACACGTAATGAACGATTTACCTCTACGGTAAAGTCAACGTGTCCAGGAGTGTCAATTACGTTTACTTGATATCTTTTGTCACGGTAATTCCAAAACACCGTAACAGCTGCAGAGGTAATTGTGATACCACGTTCTTGCTCTTGTGCCATCCAGTCTGTCGTAGCAGAACCCTCGTGAGTTTCTCCTAGTTTGTGGTTTACACCAGAGTAAAATAAGATACGCTCTGTAGTTGTCGTTTTACCGGCATCGATGTGAGCAGCGATACCGATATTTCTTACTAAATTTAAATCTTTTGCCATATTATTTTGCAGCCTGAGGGCTATATTTTAATGCAGTGTTTTTGAAAAAAAATACACCGACTTTGATAACGAAATTATTCTATTATCTAAAGTCGGTGTAATCATATTTGAATCGTTATATTCAAAATTAGAATCTGAAGTGCGAGAACGCTTTGTTGGCTTCTGCCATTTTGTGCGTATCCTCTTTTTTCTTTACTGCAGCACCTTCCCCTTTAGACGCGGAAATGATTTCTCCTGCCAATTTTTCGAACATGGTTTTTTCACCACGTTTACGGGCATAAGAGATTAACCATTTCATGCCTAAAGCGATTTTACGCTCTGGGCGTACTTCCATAGGAACTTGAAAGTTGGCACCACCAACACGACGAGATTTAACCTCTACGGCAGGCATCACGTTGTTTAAAGCTTTCTTCCAAGCTTCTAAACCGTTCTCTTGTGTCTTTTGTTCTACTAATTCTACTGCATCGTAAAAAATAGAGTAAGCGATAGATTTTTTGCCATCTACCATCATATTGTTTACGAAACGTGTTACCTGAATGTCGTTAAACTTTGGATCAGGTAAAATGATTCTCTTTTTTGGTTTTGATTTTCTCATTTTTCTTTCCTCCGTTTAATTATTTCTTTTTACCTTTTGCTGGAGCTGCAGCTGCTTGTCCTGGTTTAGGACGCTTAGTTCCGTATTTAGAACGACGTTGGTTACGACCTGCTACACCTGAAGTATCTAATGCACCACGGATGATGTGGTAACGCACACCTGGTAAATCTTTAACACGACCACCACGGATCAAAACGATCGAGTGCTCTTGTAAGTTGTGACCTTCTCCAGGGATGTAAGCGTTGACCTCTTTACCGTTTGTTAAACGTACACGAGCTACTTTACGCATTGCTGAGTTTGGTTTTTTAGGGGTAGTAGTATATACACGTGTACATACACCTCTTCGCTGTGGACATGAGTCCAACGCTGGAGACTTACTCTTGTCTTCCAGAGCTACTCTACCTTTTCTAACTAATTGTTGAATAGTAGGCATTTACCTGTTTTTAGTTTTTTACTTCGTTTAAAATTATTTAAAGGACTGCAAAGATATAAAGAATATTTTGAACTGTAAATAGCTGACAGTCAAAAAGTGCTTTATTTTTTAACTAATATGTCGACCCGATATAAATGTAGCGCTCACGCTATGGAAAACGCTTACTTGGCTATACCATAGACAAAGTCATTTACTGCATTTATTTTTTGATAGGCTCCCATGATTGTTTTGCTGTAATCCGGTTCTGTACTGGTTACCCATTTTTTTATAAAGGTGCTATTGGCGAAATAGTCACGTAATGGTTTTAACGAGTTTTGCCGTCCTTCCCAATTTCCACTCATTTCTCCTTCATCCAATGTGAATTGGTTGCCATTATAGGTGATGTTAAAGACACAATCTCCTGAAAAATTGTTTTGGGAAGTTGGATCTCCAAAAAAGTTTGGTGTGCTGTAATTTACGATTACTTGAAACTCGGTTTCAGAAAGGAAACGAAAGCTTGCATAATTGATCACACGGTTGTCGTTTGTTTTAAGGGCGGTTACAGCTTTCTGCCATACATTGTTAAAATCGCTGGAAATGTTATAGGGTAATCGATAGTTGTTAATTTGGATGTAGGTATAATTCATTCCATACCCCAGAAAAGTGTTAACATTGACTGGAAAGGTACTTTGGTTTTGTAGATACAGTTTATTGCCTCCATCCAGGAGATAGAACTCTTGAACATCGCGGTCGAAGAGTAGACCATTATAGGTTTTGTTTCTAAAATTTAACGGACTACTAAACTCGATCATATCGATGTCATAGGCATAGTGTAGATTTTGTGTTATGCCAGCCGTTTGATTTTCGAAGGGAATAAATGTAATGAGACGGAGGTTTGTGTCAACCGTAAGTAGCAACTGTGTATCATCTGCTTGAATATAAGGGAAATTACTATTGGTATAGAATGTTTTGAAGTTTCCCATCGTTTCTAACCAGGCGCCGTTTAGAATCTGTTGTGCAGTACTTGATTCCATTTTTACTAAATGTGCAGTGTTCTTGTTGAAATTCCCATATAAAGAAATACTGTCATTTTGATAGCCTAACAAGGAAAAACTAAAATCTGCTTTGGAACCTACACCACTTGCTCCGCCATTGATATCAGGATTTGGATCATTAATGACGTGCAGATAATTGTAAGTATCAAAATTCAACGTCGGACGTAGGAGTGCTTCCAGATGATAACTACTTTCCGCAAATTCCATTGCCGATTTTTCGTTGATGTCAGCCAGCATCTTAACGCGTTTGTTATCATCAAACTTGATGATGAAATTGTACAGTTCTCCGGTTCCAGTTTTGAGGGATAATTTCCAGTAAGTATTCTCTTCAGCCAGAATATTTTGGTATTTGGCCAATGTGTCGACTGTCCGCTTGTCTGGTGAATCAAGCATCGGGATAAATTCCTCCTTGCACGAGAAGAATAAGCAGATAATCAATGTATATAATTGATAATGTAATTTCATGTTAATAAATATTTGATTTGATATAATCATTTGCATTATTGATGTTGATCAAGGAGCCCATCCAACCGTTATTGCTATAGGTCGTACCTGACGAAAACTGTACGCGGAATGTAGTCTGGGTTAAATAATCCAAAAACGGCTGGAGACCAATCCAGACATTGGTTGCATTACTTCCTGTGCCGACGGGATTACTCAACTTCAAGATATTGGTGTCCGGGTCAAAATCTATATTGAAATTAACCTGGGCATTTGCTCCGGCCGTACTATTGATATGGGTAAACCTAAAATGTAGCTCTGCGCGAGGATTCGTTTCGTGCGGTAGGATGTTCAGGATGTAATAGGAAAGCTCACGACCTTTATCTTCCCAGCTGACCTTATTGATGAAATCTTCTTTCGATTGATTGAATGCAGTTAGAGCTGCTCCTCTGAATTCCGTATTGGCTTCTTTTAAGGCAAATTTGAAGAAACCGTCACCCAGGATATACTGTAGTTTTAAAGGTTCTATCGGATATTCAATATAATCAGAAGGATCCTCTATGTTCGTTAATATAGCATAGCTGTCTTGAATGGTATAGAGATTGCTTCCGTCTTTAAAGCTGACTTTGAATTTCCTTGACGTCAGGTAATTTGTCAATACATCCAATCCAGGTTTTACAATATCATATATAGAAGATTGTCCTGTTGTTACTTGTTTAAATTCAAGAATGTTATTTTCCCGGTCATAATTCGTTTCGAGGCTGAGATTTAATGTAGCTTGGTACGATCCAAAACTACCGGTGTGATTGTAAGCATTAAGACTAGAATAAAGTAAAAACCTGGAGAATAAAGATGTGTTGTTTGGAGTTGCACTATTGTAATTTATTCTTAAGAACGTAAACTTGCGCGCATTTGCCGTGAATTGATTGCTTTTTAAATTCTTTACGACCTGTAACGCTTCACCGTGCCAAAGCCTTTCGTTATGAATACTTAGATTGATGTATTTGTAGGTGTTGCCCAATAAACGATGCATAGCTACTTCATTCAGTAGCCCATATGCATAATCATTAGGGTCGTTTGAACTTACAAGACCGCCGATGTTTTCACCTGTGGTGTATAGGCCATAACCGTCTTTGAATTTTATTTTAAATTCAGCAGATGTCAAGTAGCTTAAGAATGGAGCAATCGCATTCATGATATAATCTCCATTTGATCCTGAAGAAGTAGGATCGGAAAATGTTATTTTGTTGGAAGCGGCGTTGTAGCTGGGTTTTAAATAATAGGTCGCAGTAGCTGTCTGTGTGAGATCGGCTAATGCAAAGCGGACTTGTAAATCAACTTTGTCCGGATTATTAGATGAAAAATAAAGTCTGAAATAGTCAAATTGGCGACCGCCCAAAGCATTAATGCCTTGTTTCGATGCTTCGAGGGCTTGCCGTGCTCTTGCTCCCCACAAGGTCGGATCATTGATGTCAAAATCGATGTAATTGTAATCTTTGCCGATGTATTGATTTAGATCTATAGGGGATATGTCGGAGATCGCTTCCTCCGTTTTGCTGATCATCTCGTAAAAATCTATCCCCCAGTATGTCTTATAGTAATCCACTACAGCGGCTTCCTTTTGCCTTAGATGAGAGACGGCTTGGCTACTACTGATGGAAGCGATTATCGCTTGATAACCTTCTCTTCCCTCCGTCAGCATGACGGAAGCCATCTCTGCAAAATCTTCACCGGGAGCGCTGGCAGAATAGGGTGTGATAAAACCAAGTTCTCTAGCTTGGGCATCGTTGAGCTGCGAGAACGTGGATGTGTAATTAGCTGCTGAAATTAACTCAAAATCATCCGGTATCTTCTTCTTCTGATTTAATATATGGACGTATTCATGGTGTACTGTTTTTAGTATCCTTTTGATCAGCGGTCTATTTTCAAGATCAAACCAGTTTACCCGGAATATAACTATTTTGGTGCCACCTTCAGCCGTACCTAAAGTAAGCCCTCCACTGGAATTGTATTCTGCGCTACCTACTAAAAGGTATTGTTTGGGAGAATATTTCTTGATGAATGTAGGGTCTCCCATGGTATTGTACACATCGATCCAAGCCTTTTTGATCATATCCATCACCGGAATGATATGTTTTTCTTCCGGTGGTACGAGCGTATTGGTCGTGGAGAGTTCCGAAGCATCCCATTTATACATGACCTCGATATTGTATGGGTCCAAATAGTTTTCCTTTAACCAGTTGTCTATTTCTGTATTCCCTTCTGTTCTACTACCAAAGTCAAGATCAGAGACGTCTACTATTTCTTTATGGCAGCCAGTTACAAAGAAGTAAACGATTAAAGTGACTATAATATTTATCTTTTTCATAATATGAAGATTATTTAACATTTGGTTCGATTCCAGTGGAAATTGCATTTTCTGGTATTTGTATTGTTCTCAAAGGCGAATTAGGAGACAAGGTGATTTTACGTCCTGAAGCAGTCGTGTGTTCTACAGGTAATTTATGACGTAGAATATCAAACCAGCGTAAACCTTCCGACAAAAATTCCATACGTCTTAATTGTAGACAGGTTTTGATGAGCGCTTCTTTCACTTCGGTATCAGTGATTGCATCTTCAGGTTGCCTATTGTAGAAATACGATTTTAACCGAGCCTCATTTACTACAAAGTTTTGATTATAAGAAGCATCCAAAACTCTGGTTTGGATGAATGCGTTGATGTCGGCAAGAGCCTTATCGAATTGCAGCTTACTTGCGTAAGCTTCAGCACGATTGAGCAAAACTTCTTCCATAGTAAAAAGAGGAGCCACTAACCAACCTCTACCATCGGTAGAATTGACACTGTTAGATACCCAATTCTCATTGAATTTGCGTGTATAATGGATGTACACACTGGCAATCCATGTTTTATAAGCTGTAGGTCTCGGGATGACAGCTTTATCAAAGATATTTGCTCTTAATTCCGCATTGACTGAATAATGCTGCTGTCTGACATGACGTTGGTACCATGACATTTGTTCGCGAAGTAATAAGTTGGTACTTTCTGCAGAATTTGTGTACAATGCGCCGTAGGCATCTGAGCCCAATGGGTAGTATTTAGTCTTTAAGTCGCGAAGTACAGTGGCAACGTTTGTTGTAGGTATGATGTTGCTTGTGTGGAAAATAGCCTTGTCGTAATCTTTTTTAAACAAATAAAATCGTGCCGCAAAAGCATTCGCTGCTTTAGTGTTAAAATGGAACTTAGGTTTTTCGTACGCATCGTCATTGATTAGTGTTAATCCATCTCTGAGGTCTTTTTCGATCATTTCATACGTATAGGCAACCGTATTTCGTTCATATTCCTTGAATACCGTAGTTTCCGGTTCGGTGACATAAGGGATACCAGGATCTGTATCTGCAGTACTTTTGTCATAGAAATTTGCGAAGAACTGGGCAAGCATGAAATGAGCATAAGCTCTACAGACCAAGGCCTCTCCTTTTTGCGCACTATAGATACTGGGATTTTTTGCTTGATTGATCTCCCGTAACGCGTGATTAGCCGCAGCAATAGCTTTATAAGTTTGGCTCCAAAAAAAGTTTGGGCTATCCTGACTGCTATCATCGAGGTCACTCCAGGTAAATCCCGTCGTATTTACGGGTACAAAATATTCAATCTCTCGATTGGAAACAACATTGTCTGATCTGCTCTCTGCCATATTATAATAGCTAGCAGTTGAATAGGCGGAAGTCAAGAGATCGGAAACCTTATCGACTGTACCTATGTCTGTTCTTAAATCGGGGTCTTTATCTAGGAATTTATCGCAACTAGAAAAACCTAGTAATAGAGAGAGGTATATAAATTTCTTTTTCATTATAGGCCAACTTTTAGTGTGAATGTGAATTGTTTAGGCATTGGGAGCGCCACACCTCCCGAATTGAAAAATTCAGGATCTTGACCTCTCAGTGCTTTGTCAGCGTATAACAAAGCAATGTTGTTTGCATTGAATGCTAACGACGAGGATTTAATTCTCATCTTACTGATGATATAGTTGGGTATAGCATAATTGAGCGCTATGGTTTTTAATCGGACAAACGAACCATCTACCGTTCGGGCGGTAGAATAATTGTAGTAGTTGTAAGGATACACAGAACCTAAGTCAAGTCTGGTCTGCGGATCCATAATAGAAGGAATATCCGTGTAATATTCGTCTCCAGGCATGATCCAACGATCTTTGAATTCATTCGGCATAGCATCCAAATCTGTGTATAAAGCTTTGAATTTAGAATCTAAGCGAATTTTGTTTCCTAGTTGATACGAAATAAAAATATTGATTGATAGTCCTTTATAGTTAATGCTGTTGTTGAAGCCTCCCGTTATGGTTGGATCTACTGCGCCTTCATATTTTAAATAAGAGGTATTAGTAGATTGCATGCTAACATAGCTGTTTTCCGTCCCCGTGTGACTCGTGAAAAGAGGAACTCCAGTCATATGGCCCAGGCCATTTAAAACGACAGAATATAAGCCCCGTACGGGATAACCTTCTTTGGCACCTCCTTCTGACCGCACTAAGTCCCATATTCTTGGTGACGTTTTCAAGTTGCGAATGGTGTTGGTATTGTATCCAAAGGTGAAATTCGTGCGGTATCCAAAGTTTTGGGTAGAGACAATCTTTCCACCAAGGGTAAATTCAATACCTTCCGAATCCATATCTGCATAATTAGCAATCTTTGAAACTTGTCCTCCAATACCTGATGTTACAATTGTATTAATAAGGTCAAAACTGTTACGCTTATAAAAGTCAGCAGTAAAGGTTAGCTTATTATTCAATAATCCCAGATCGAGACCAAAATTGGCTTCATGTTGTTTTTCCCATGTTAGATCTGAATTTTCCAAACTGCTGATTTCGATCATAGTTTCGGAATCGGAAAGGGTGGGGCGTTTTGTGATAGCATTATTGTATATTACAGATGTATTTGTGGCGTTCCCCATACTTGCTGTCAGACCATAGGTACCTCGTAGCTTAAGAAATGAAATTGGATCTACATCTTTCATAAAGTTTTCTTCGTCAATATTCCACGCGCCACTCACAGTCCATGTTGGGAGGTATCGAGCCGTATTACTTTTCCCCATACGGTTGGATCCATCGTATCGACCGGTTAAGTTTAGCACATATCTTTTATCAAATGCATAGTTGATGTTGCTAAAGAACGATACAAATCGGTCGTAGCCATATCCTACCCCAAAGTAACTGTAGTTGTTTTCGACAGATTGTTTAATGATTCGATAGTCTGTAAAAACAACGCCTCCTTTGTAGTATTGATAGCCATATCCGTTGAAATAACTATTTTGGCGGTCGGCGTATCTGATTTCTTGGCCTAAGAAAACGGAGAGATTATGTTTGTTGCCAAGTTCAGTTTTGTAATTTAAGGTGTGTCTTCCATAGAAAGTTTTTAGAAAATCCTCATTACGGAGGTAGAAGCCGCCCTCCGGCAGGATAACTTGCTTTCCTTGGTTAGGATAGTCCGGGTCTTTGTAGAGATAGCCGTTAGCATTTATTACCGTGGCATCTCCATTTCCATCTGCCCGATAGGCGTTGGCCATATTTGAAAACTCTGTAGCCATATGTTCCCTTGTATTTTTTACATATCGAAAAGAGCCAAGGACCTTGTAGTCTAAATTGTTTAATATTTTATAGCCGATTTCTCCCTGCCCTTTTATATCCATGACATTAATTCGGATTTTATTCTCATCCAATTCATTGATAATATTGAATGGTGCATATCCCTTGGTAAAATATTCCAAATCACCATTTTCCTCATAGGCAGTCATGGTGCGGCTTGTGTTCAAGGCATAGCTGTATGGGTTGATGTCAAAATCCCGCGATACCTCGCCAAATACAGCATTACTCAACCTTCCTTGTGTGCCAGGAGCTAACTGATCTCTTAAAGATGCCGTAACGATTGCACTTGCTGTTAGTTTGTCTGTAAATTTGTAGTCTGAACGCATATTGGCGGTATAGCGCTTGACATCATCGGCTATCGTCCAGCCGTTGTCATTGAAAAATGATCCTGAAAAATAGTGTTGTGCGTGTTTTGTGCCGGAAGAAATAGATAGCGAATGTTCTTGGACAAAGGAATTGTTGAACAGTATATCAAACCAATCTGTATTGGCAGCAGCGTATCTTTTTAAGAAATTTGCTCGATCTTCAGGGGTGTTTTTCAGTCCATATTTACCTGATGTTTCATCGTATTGATCGATAAGTTGGTACATCTTGTTGAAAACTCCACCACTTGCTGCACGTAGTGTAGGGGCTAAATTCAAAAGCCCTTTTCTGTCCATATCCAAATACACCGACATCTGATCAGCCGAATTCATGATATTGAAAGAGTTGTATGTAGGCTTTAGATAAGTCGAATAATTACCGGAGTAGTTTATGGCAGGCTTACCAATTCTCCCTTTCTTCGTAGTTATCACCACTACACCATTCATCGCCCGCGCACCATACATCGCAGTTGCTGAAGCATCTTTTAATATTTCTAAAGACTCGATATCCTCCGTGTTAATACCTGCCACAGATGATCCTATCAAGGTGAGCGCATCTCCACTTGAAAGTTGGTCGTTTGAAATGTTTACCACATCTTCTAAAACAACTCCATCTACAACCCATAACGGCTTATTGTCACCAGTGATAGACGTGGCGCCACGGACACGTAATTTGGGCGCCGAACCGAACGTTCCTGATACGTTTTGTACGGATACCCCCGCAACTCGCCCTTCTAACATACGGCTCACATCTGTTACACCTTCGATTTTGATGTCTTTCATCTGTACGGTGGTCGCTGACCCTGTAAAAAGTTTTCGGTTGATTGTTTGGTATCCAGTAGATACGACTTCTACCTCCTCCAAGACATTTTCTTCTTGTTGTAACTCAACTATGATATTCGAAGTGCTTTGTAAAGTTATGCGTTGGCTTTTGTACCCCACAAAACTAACAATCAGCACATCTCCCACCTGTCCTTCAAGTGTGAATGTGCCTGATTCTTCGGAGGCAATACTCTTGTTGGTACGTGTATTAGTCACAGTAACCCCAGCAAGCAGGTTTCCTTGGTTATCCGAAATAAAGCCTTTAATAGGTGTCTGTGTGACATTATTGGTGACCGTAGACGACGGGATGTCGTCTTTGGCAGCTATTGAGACTGTATTTCCTACAATTTTATAGCTAAGGTTCGTATCCTCGAATAGCTGTGCAAGTGTTTGATGAATATTTTTATTTTTCAGTTGGATATTCGATATATGAATATTTTCCACGAGAGTTCGTTCATAAAAAAAATGGTAATTTGATTGCGTTGAAATCTCTCTCAATAAAGAGATAAAGGTAGCATTTTTACGATTCAGATTGATTTGTTGAGTGTGTGCATAAGTACTGTAAAAGAGAATGCAAGACAGCAACAGCAGGTAGCTTCGCTTTCTACGAAGCGTTTTACCTAATGCGGCAATTCGAATAAAGGGTTTGGTTAACATAGTTAGTTATCGGATTGTTTGTACACGAATGGTTTTATTATTAGAAATAGTTAATTTATAAGAGGTGCTGAAATTCAGAATTTCGAGTGCTTGCTGAAGGGATAGATTGCGGTCTATGACACCGCTATACAGTTTCGAACTGCTCGGGCTCTCTGCGAATTCAAATTCCACATCGTACCAACGCTCTAGTTCGGAAAGTATGGTCCTGATGTCTTCATTATCAAAATAGAAGATGTTGTTTTTCCACGATATCGTCTTTTCGAGGTGCGGTTTGTATTTATGTAGCTGATCTAATGTCGCGGATACAGCTTGTCCAGGAGTTAATTCCATGGAGGTGTTTCCATTAGTTACGGCTACTTTGCCAGTAAATAGGGTAGTGAATGTCTCCTTGGGATTATATCCGTTTATATTCAGGGAAGTGCCTAATACTTTGGTTTCGATGCCGTTTGTGGAGATGACGAACGGTTTGATGCTTTTGGTTACTTCAAGGTATACTTCTCCTTTGGTTGTGATGAGGCGTTCGTTGTCTGCAAACTGTTCAGGGAACGTTATCTGGCTATTGGCATTGAGCCAGACTTGTGTGCCATCTGGAAGGGTAAAATTGTATTTGTTAGCTTTTGGTGTAGTGATGGTGAAGGTCTTGATGACTGTTTCTGAATCATTTTGGTTGATGATATCCATTACATCCTTAAGCTTTTGTTCGCGCAGCTCAAATTCTTTGCCGGTGTTGACTGTGAGAATGGCACCTTCTTGTGCACCTGGTATTTTGTCGAGCACCAATGCGACCTGTTCACCTGTTGCTCTTTCGACACGCTCTTGGTAGTTAAAGAGCACCAGGGTAATACCTAGGGCCAAAATAACTGCAGCTGCAGATGCCCAGATGTAATGGGAGAACCGAATAACTTTTTTAGGTTGGATACGAGCTTTATACAGCTGTTCCCAGTCAACTTGGGCAGCAGATTCATCCAAAACCCACTGCGAAATGAAGAGCCTTTCGAGCTCCTTGTCTTCTTCGGGGCTAATCGCATTGTTCATTCGTTTTTTTAATAAAAACCGTAGTCTATCTTCAGCCATTGATATAATGCTTTATTTAGATAGACAAGTTAAAATGAAAATGGTACTAGTCGAATTTTATATTATTTTAAAATAATCCACAATAGTATGGAGAAGAGGTGTGGGTAACGAGTTTCAAAATCTTTTTTTAGAGCTTTTATAGCAGCATTTAAATGATTTCTGACTGTATTTTCTGAAAGATTCAATTCCTTGGCAATTTCTTTTCTTTTATACCCCTGTAATTTTGCAAGATCAAAGACTTGTTTTTGTTGATGCGGTAGTTTGGACACCAGGGATATAATGATGTTTTGGGTTTCTTTAAAATAAAGGGTAGTCTCTGAGGCTTCGACAATATGCTCAAAAAAGTTCTCCTCGACAAGTTGCTGTTTGTTTTTGTGTCGAATATGTCTTTTTTTGAATAGGTTTAAAGATTTGTTTTTGGTGACTGTGTAAACGAATGCGTCTAGATTACTTACCTCAGGCAAGCTTACCCTATTGTTCCATATACTGGTGAATACCTCAACCACGATATCTTCGCTATCTTCAGTATTCTTTAAAATGGATACAGCTAAAGAATAGATTTTTGACCGGTATCTATCATAAAGTTTCTTAAAAGCCTTATCATCTCCAGAAGCAATCTTTCTGATGAGCTCAACTTCAAAGTCAGAAACACTTAGATTGTCAGAGATCATAATGAGTAGGTCGGTTATTTTTCCGTCCTGCAAATATATAAAATAAATGATCTGACGGACAAATGTCCAATTATTAAAACGCTACATCTCTTGCAGACTCCGTATAAACGTTGGTTGGAGCCAATAGTTCTAGGTAGGGTAGACCTGAATGAAATATTCATCAGTGTTTACACAACGCCATTACAAGTGGTCATCAGCACCACCACGCAAGTTACTAATAGAATGATAACAGTTGTCGTATAAGGTGTTCTTCTCATGGTATAGTTTTTTCTACTGAAAATGCAAAAGCCATGCCTTGACAGATCAATCTAATAGTCTATTCTTGAAAATGTAGTGAGAATACTACACCGTCTTACAACGTACATTCAGGACTTGCTTTTATAATTCGGTTTATTCTTGTTACTTTTGTACTAAATTTAAAGTAGGGTAAGGGAAATAGTTATGCCAGTCAAAATACCAGATAATCTGCCAGCCATAGAGCTTCTAAAAAAAGAAAATATTTTTGTGATGAATGATCTGAGGGCGAATTCACAAGATATTCGTCCACAGCGCTTGCTTATTCTGAATTTGATGCCCCTTAAAATATCCACAGAAACAGATTTTATAAGACTGCTTTCAAACAATCCTTTGCAGGTGGAGGTGGAGTTTTTGAGGTTGGAGACCCATACGCCGAAAAATACACCGGAAGAACATTTGGAGTTGTTTTATAAGGGGTTCTCTGAAATAAAAGAAAATTTTTATGATGGCATGATCATTACCGGTGCACCGGTAGAAATGATTCGGTTTGAAGAAGTCACTTATTGGGACGAAATTACGAGAATATTTGATTGGGCTAGAAAGCATGTCACTTCCACGCTATATATTTGTTGGGCCTCTCAGGCTGCGCTCTATCATTTCTACGGCGTAGAGAAGGTGCCATTGGAAAAGAAGTTATTTGGGGTATTCAAGCACACGGCAACAGATCGGAGAAATCTCTTGTTTAGAGGTTTCGACGATGAGTTTTTCATCCCACATAGCAGACATACAACGATTCGAAGAGCAGATTTAGAAGATAAAGAAGATGTCGCTATTTTGTCTGAATCCGATGATGCGGGAGTGGCCATTGTGGCTTCTCGAGGGGGCCGTGAGTTCTACCTTACAGGACATTCGGAATATGCACCGCTTACGTTGCACGAAGAGTATCAAAGAGACGTAGAGAAGGGACTTATATTGAATATACCACAAAATTACTATAAAGGTAACAACCCGGTTAACCCTCCACTTGTACGGTGGGCAAGCCATGCAAACTTATTGTTTAACAATTGGCTCAATTATTTCGTTTATCAAGAGACACCTTATGATTTGAAAGATGTGGTGCACTTAGGTGAGATAAAGCACCATAGTTAAAGAGCACTTATAATACAAAAAGAGACTCCTTGTATAAAAGAGTCTCTTTTTGTATTTATTGATTATTCTATTCGTTATTTCCTTCTTCACGGATATCTGAAGAGACGGAGTCGTCCGTATCCTCCGGATTTTGACCTTTGATCGTGATTTCTTTCTTATCATCATCAAAATCCACTGTAATGACAGCATTGGGTTTGAGTTCTCCTCTTAAAATCTCCTCAGCAATCGGATCCTCAAGATGCTTTTGGATAGCACGCTTTAAAGGTCGAGCACCGAAATTGCTGTCATAACCTTTATCAGCAATATACTCCTTAGCCTTTTCTGTTAGGTTAACGGTATGACCAAGCGTCTCAATACGATTGAACAATGATTTCAATTCGATGTCAATAATCTTGAGAATATGATCTTTCGTTAATGAATTGAAGACGATCACATCATCAACACGATTCAAAAATTCCGGAGCGAATGCACGCTTCAAAGCTGTTTCAATAACACCTCTGGAATGAGCATCTGCTTGTGTTTCTTTTGCTACAGTGGTGAAACCGACACCCTGACCGAAGTCTTTCAATTGACGTGCACCGATGTTAGACGTCATGATGATGATCGTATTTCTGAAATCGACCTTACGCCCAAGACTATCCGTTAGCTGACCTTCGTCCAATACCTGGAGTAACAGATTAAATACGTCTGGGTGTGCTTTTTCTATTTCATCTAATAATACAACAGAATAGGGTTTACGGCGAACTTTTTCAGTCAATTGTCCGCCTTCTTCGTAACCTACATATCCCGGAGGAGCGCCGACAAGACGAGATACGGCAAATTTTTCCATGTATTCGCTCATGTCAACCTGAATAAGTGAATCCTCCGAATCGAACATAAAGCGGGCGACTTCTTTAGCCAGCTCGGTCTTACCCACGCCGGTAGGACCCAAAAAGATGAATGAGCCAATAGGTTTTTTAGGGTCTTTTAAACCAGCACGTGTACGTTGGATTGCTTTTACTAATTTTTGGACAGCATCGTCCTGACCGATGATGCGACCTTTCATCAGTTCGCCCATGTTCAACAACTTCTGGCTGTCTGTTTGGCTAACACGCTGTACAGGAATACCTGTCATCATAGAGACGACCTCCGCCACATTATCTTCCGCTACGGTATAACGCTTTGTTTTCGTTTCGGCTTCCCATGCAGTTTTTTCATGCTCCAACTCTTCTAGTAGCTTTTTCTCTGTATCTCGCAATCGAGCAGCTTCTTCATACTTTTGTGAGCGGACAACTTTGTTTTTTTCCACTTTAACTTCTTCAATCTTTTCTTCAATATCGAGGATAGATTGAGGAACATGGATATTGGTCAGATGGACACGTGACCCAGATTCATCCAATGCGTCGATCGCCTTATCCGGTAAGAAGCGGTCAGTGATATATCTTGTTGTCAACGTTACACAAGCTTCAATAGCTTCTGGGGTGTAGATGACATTATGATGTTCTTCGTATTTGTCCTTGATACGATTCAAAATCTCGATAGTCTCATCATGAGAAGCAGGTTCTATCATTACCTTCTGAAAACGGCGATCCAAAGCACCATCTTTCTCAATAAATTGACGATATTCATCAAGCGTGGTCGCACCGATACATTGTATCTCTCCGCGCGCTAATGCTGGTTTGAACATATTTGAGGCATCCAATGAACCAGAAGCCCCACCTGCTCCAACGATGGTATGGATTTCATCAATAAATAAGATGACATCTGGAGACTTCTCCAGCTCGTTCATGACCGCTTTCATCCGTTCTTCGAATTGCCCACGATATTTTGTGCCCGCTACAAGGGATGCTAAGTCTAATGTCACTACACGTTTGTTGAACAATACACGAGAGACCTTACGCTGCACAATACGAAGAGCCAATCCTTCTGCGATAGCCGATTTACCTACGCCAGGTTCGCCGATGAGTATAGGATTATTCTTTTTGCGTCGAGACAAAATTTGCGAAACACGTTCAATTTCCTTTTCGCGACCTACTATCGGGTCCAATTTTCCATCTTCAGCAGCACGGGTCAAGTCCCGTCCGAAATTATCCAATACCGGTGTTTTGGATTTTATATCCGATACTTTTTTGGGTGCAGAAAAGCTTTCCTCTTCTGCATAATCATCGTCAGGTGTCGATGAACCAGGTATTTCGTCTGTAATAGAGGATTTGTTTTGTTCTACTTCGTTTTTAAACAAATCATATGTTACGTTGTATTGATGAAGAATTTGCGAGGCAATGTTATCTTCATCTCTTAGAATTGCTAAAAGAAGATGCTCTGTACCAATGATGTCGCTTTTAAATATTTTAGCCTCTAAATAGGTGATCTTGAGAACTTTTTCGGCTTGCTTTGTCAAAGGCATGTTGCCAATAGGAGCTCTTGAAACCGAAGCGGCTTTTACAGCGTCCTCTATAGACTGACGAATCGCTCCGATCTCTATATTTAGATTTTTTAGAATTTTTATCGCCACACCATCACCTTCCCGGATCAGTCCTAGCAAAAGATGTTCCGTACCAATATAGTCATGGCGAAGTCTTAAGGCTTCCTCCCGGCTATAGGATATAACATCTTTTACTCTTGGTGAGAATTTTGCTTCCATGTAAATTACCTTTCTTTCTTAAAATAAGTTTGAGGATGTCATAAATGTATGAAATTATTGTAAATCCCGCACTTATTATTTTATATATTTATCAACAATTAAGCCATAAGTTTTCACAGCCAAAATGTCAGAACTGCTCGTAAAGGTAACGTATAAAAATAACGCATAGTTACAAGATATTTTTATTTAACAGAGTATTTAATATCTTTGAGCTACAGGAAATTTATTAAAAAGAATAGGTTGTAGGATTGTATGTCAGACGAGAAAATTATCTTTTCAATGGCTGGGGTAAACAAAGTTTATCCGCCACAAAAACAAGTTTTAAAGAATATATATTTATCATTTTTCTACGGAGCCAAGATTGGCGTTATCGGATTAAATGGCTCTGGGAAGTCCTCCCTATTGAAAATTATAGGAGGCCTTGATAAGACCTATCAAGGTGAAGTGGTTTTTTCTCCTGGATATTCTGTAGGGTATCTGGCGCAGGAACCTGAGTTGGACAATGATAAAACTGTTCGTGAAATCGTGGAGGAAGGTGTAGCCGAAATTACCGCCATACTCCAAGAGTACGAAGAGATCAATGAAAAATTTGGATTGCCGGAGGTATACGAGGATGCAGATGAGATGGATAAACTATTGGCGAGACAGGGAGAACTACAGGATAAAATTGATGCTACGCAGGCATGGGAGCTTGATTCCCGGCTAGAGCGTGCAATGGATGCCTTGCGTTGTCCCGAGCCGGATGTGAAGATTGTCAATTTGTCAGGAGGAGAGCGTCGCCGAGTGGCATTATGTCGCCTCTTGCTACAAGAACCGGATGTGCTGCTATTGGATGAGCCTACAAACCATTTGGATGCGGAGTCTATAGATTGGCTTGAACAACATCTGCAACAATATAAAGGGACTGTGATTGCTGTGACCCACGATCGCTATTTTTTGGATAATGTGGCAGGATGGATCTTGGAATTGGATCGAGGAGAAGGTATCCCTTGGAAAGGAAATTATTCTTCATGGCTGGATCAAAAGGCCAAGCGTTTGGCTATGGAAGAAAAACAGGAGACGAAGCGGCAAAAGACGTTGGAACGTGAACTGGAATGGGTGAGAATGGCTCCTAAAGCTCGCCATGCCAAATCTAAGGCACGCTTGCATAATTATGAAAAATTAGCTTCTGAAGAAACGAAGGAACGTGAAGAGAAGCTGGAATTATTTATTCCTCCCGGACCGCGTTTGGGCAATATGGTGATTGAGGCTACGGATATATCAAAATCCTATGGTGATCGTATTTTGTTCGAAAACTTAAGCTTTTCTTTGCCACCGGCAGGTATAGTTGGGATTATCGGTCCGAATGGTGCCGGTAAAACGACATTATTTCGTTTGATAACCGGACAAGAACAACCCGATACGGGAACCTTCAAAGTGGGTGAGACCGTTGTGTTGGGGTATGTGGACCAGTTACATGATGATTTAGATCCGGAGAAATCTGTTTGGGAGAATATTACTGATGGCCAAGATAACATTATGCTCGGTAATCGATTAATTAACTCAAGAGCGTATGTGTCCAAATTTAACTTCAATGGAGCGGATCAACAGAAAAAGGTGGGTGTCCTTTCGGGTGGGGAGCGTAATCGTGTACATCTATCGATAACATTGAAAAAGGCATCCAATGTATTGTTATTGGATGAGCCAACAAACGATATTGATGTGAACACCTTGCGTGCGTTAGAAGAAGGGCTTGAAAACTTTGGAGGGTGTGCCGTCATTATTTCACACGATAGATGGTTTTTGGATCGCATTTGTACGCATATCCTCGCTTTTGAGGGGGATTCTCAGGTCTATTTCTTTGAAGGTAACTATACGGAATACGAAGAAAATAAGAAGAAAAGGCTTGGAGACAATGGCCCACACCGCATAAAGTACAAAAAATTAGTAAAGTAATGGACTCAGCTAGATTATTAGAAGCTATTATAGATACAGCAATTGACGGTATCATCACGATTGATAATATGGGGATTGTTGAGTCGATTAATCCTGCGGCGCTTGCATTATTTGGCTACGAATCAAAAGAAGTAATAGGTAACAATATTTCCATGTTAATGCCCGAGCCGGACAAGAGCCGTCATGATGGCTATCTCGATAATTATAAAAATACCGGAAAAAAGAAAATTATCGGTATAGGCCGGGAAGTAAGGGGACTGCGCAAAGATGGGACTACATTTCCGTTTCGTCTGGCAGTTAGTGAAGTGTTTTACAGAAATAGAAGAATTTTCACAGGCTTTGTACATGATTTGACTAAGGAAAAGGAAGCTGAATCGAGGTTGTTGACTCACACGATGGAACTTGAGGAAATTGTTCGTGAACGTACGAAGGATTTGATTTCGCTGGTGTCAGAGCTTGAAAAAGCAAAGGCAGAAGTTAGCAACTCCTTGGAGAAGGAGAAGGAGCTCAATCAGTTGAAATCTCGATTTGTATCGATGGCATCACACGAATTTCGCACGCCTTTAAGCTCAGTTCAACTTTCGGCGTCATTGATTGATAAGTATATAGAACGTCCCGACTTTGAGTCTGTGACTAAACACACTGCTCGTATCAGGGGAGCAGTACAACTGTTAAATAGTATCTTAAATGATTTTCTATCGTTAGAAAAATTGGAAGCTGGGGTAGTAGCTGTTAAAAAAGACAAAATAAACTTAGTTCATCTCGGTGAGGAAATAGCCGAGGAAATGCAATTAATTTGCAAAAAAAATCAGCATATAGTTTACCAACATACAGGACTACATGCGGAATTCGTGTTAGATGCACATTTGTTGAAGAGTAGTATTATAAATCTGATGTCCAACGCAATAAAATACTCTGGAGAAGATACCTTTATCGAATTTACAACGGAAATAACTGAACATACATGTACTGTGATGGTAAAAGATAATGGTATTGGTATTCCTGAGGAAGACCAGGTAAATTTGTTCGAACCTTTCTTTAGGGCCAATAATACGGGGAATATTCCGGGCACGGGACTCGGGTTAAATATCGTCAGGAGGTATGTGTCGTTAATGGGGGGGGAATTGGAATATTGGTCAGCAATAAATAAAGGGACGATGTTAAAAATGAGTTTTACACAATAACATCATATTTTAAAGATGAAGAAAAGAACAATTCTGATTATTGAGGATAACCTAGATATCAGAGAAAGTACACAAGAAATATTAGATTTGACAGGTAGCTATGAGGTTATCGCGGCGGAGAACGGTAAAATTGGCGTAGAAATGGCTATAAAACACTTGCCGGATCTTATATTATGTGATATTATGATGCCTGAACTTGACGGCTATGGTGTGTTGTATATGTTGAACAAGTTTGAAAATACCATGCATATTCCTTTTGTTTTTCTCACAGCAAAGTCCGAGCGAACGGATATACGGAAAGCGATGGAAATGGGAGCCGATGATTATCTTATAAAGCCCTTTGATGATATCGAACTGTTGAATGCTATTGAAAGTAGGCTGCGTAAGAGAGATAAGTTGCAGGTTAACTTGGATAGTGCAAAATTCTTACATCTTGAGATCGAAGAACAGGATTATTTGCTTGCAGAGTTAGTAGAACAGACCCGGGTAAAAACGTTTAAGAAAAAACAATTGATTTATGAAGTCGGCGATACGCCTGTTTTTGTTTATTATATTAACAGTGGGAAAGTACGTACATTTTTGTACTATCAGGATGGACGGGAACTTTCGACAGGTATCCACGTTGACCACCAATACTTAGGCTATGAAACGGTTTTGTTGAACGGGAAATATACAGATAATGCCATCGCACTGGAGGATTCGGAAGTCGCACTAATACCAAAGGAGAAGTTTTTTGAACTGATGTATAAAAAGCCTGCGATCGCCAGTAAATTTATTAAAATACTTTCGGGAAATGTTAAAGAAAAAGAAGAGCAGATGTTGGGGTTTGCTTATGACACCGTCAGAAAGCGTGTAGCAAATGCTTTAGTCAATGTGGCAACAAAGACTGTAGAGAGTCAAGGGCAGGACGAAGTGCTTATCCGGATTTCAAGGGAAGATCTTGCCGCTTTGGCAGGTACCGCTAACGAAACGATAAGTCGGATGCTTGCTGATTTTAAAGATGAAAAATTGATTATTAAAGAAGGTAATGCTATACGGATTTTTTCCATTAGCAAATTGAAAAACATTAAACAATAAATAGAGACTCAGGCTATTTCTCGATCACCACGACCTTCTTAGACCCTTTTGTAGGTTTTTTAGGGCATGTTGTGATTAATATCATATATTAAGCTGACCGCCTACATAAATAAATACGAGCTCCTGTCCTAGATTTGAAAGAGATTTTGTGAAATCTTTAGGCATTAATGAGAGTCGTAGCATACAATATTCGGGAATTTGAGAAAGAACAGCTTGCATTAGCCAATGCTAAGGTGCATGACCTTACATTGATTTCGAATGAGCTGAACGAGGAGACTTTACATTACGCTGTGGGTAAAGAGGTTGTTATTGTGTCTGAACGTGATAACCTGGATAAAGAACTCCTGGCTAAGTTAATCGGGATAGGCGTGAAAAAGATTATTACACGGTCAATTTCTTTGGATCATATCGATATTATATCCGCAAGTGAATTGGGGCTTCATATTGCCAATACACCTTTTGAAGATCAGAGCTCGTTGGGCAGAGCCTACCAGACTATTCGCAATCTAAATAATTGGGGAAACGACAAATGTTTGGGGCTGGCTTGTCAATGTATGATGTATTGTTCACAAAATGGTGAACGAATTAAAAAGTCGTGAAGTATGGAAATAAACACACTGATTTCAAAATACAACGTCGCAGTTCCTCGATACACCAGTTATCCGACAGTTCCGTTTTGGAAAAATGAGCTTTTTGACCAAGAGGACTGGAAAAAAAGAGTCGTTCAAAACCACCAACAGGCAAAGAAGGAGGGGATAAGTGTTTATATACATCTACCTTATTGTGAGAGTTTATGCACCTACTGTGGTTGCAATACACGCATCACTAAAAATCATCAGGTCGAAGAGCCTTATATTGATTCGGTTTTGAAAGAATGGGAGATGTATGAAAAAATTATGGGGGAAAAGCCACTGAAAATAGCCGAAATTCATTTGGGGGGCGGCACACCTACTTTCTTTAGGTCCGAAAATCTTCAGCGTTTGATTTTAGGTATTCTGGATGGAAATGTTAAAGCAGATGACGCTTCTTTTTCCTTTGAAGCCCACCCCGCAAATACAACCACAGAACATTTAACCATCTTATACGATTTGGGTTTTAGAAGGCTAAGTTTAGGAATACAGGATTTTGATAAACGTGTACAGTTCATTATTAACCGCCATCAAACAGTCGAGGATGTGCAACGGGTGATGAATACGGCAAGAGAAATAGGATATGAATCCATAAATTTTGATTTGATCTATGGTTTGCCATTACAAACAGCTGATTCGGTAAGAATGACTATTGAACAATCACTATATTTATCTCCTGACCGTATATCTTTTTATAGTTATGCCCATGTGCCTTGGATGAAACCAGGGCAACGGCGATTTACCGAAGATGATTTGCCGAAAGGGGAGGAAAAGTTAAATCTTTATAAATTAGGTAAAAAAATGATTCAAGAGGCAGGCTATCAAGATGTAGGTATGGATCATTTTGCAAAAGATGATGATACTTTATTCCTCGCTGCTCAACAAGGTAAATTGCATCGTAATTTTATGGGTTATGCCGATAGGTATACGCCCTTGCTTATCGGATTGGGAGTGTCATCGATAAGCGATACATGGACAGCCTTTGCGCAGAATGTAAAGACAGTAGAGGCATATCACGCGCTGATCGCAGAAGGAAAACTGCCTGTAGTAAAGGGACATCTATTAGATGAAATAGATGTCGTTATTCGCCAGTACATCTTGGATATGATGTGCAAGGGAATGGTGATCATGAAGGAAGGATTTCCATTAAATAGTAAGATCATGGATCGTTTAAAGCCTCTTATGGTCGATGGCCTGGTTGTTTGTGACAGCAATGAAGTAAGGATTACCGAGATAGGGAAATCGTTTTTACGCAATGTTTGTATGGCTTTTGACGAACATTTGCATACCGCGAAGGAAAGGGACAACTTATTTAGTCAAGCGATTTAATGTTTTGACAATATGGACGCACAGACTACCTTGAAGATAAAAGCAGATTGTTATCATTGTGGAGATGCAATAGCGGAAACTTCCTATGTGCTGAATGATCACAGTTTTTGCTGTTTAGGATGCCAAACGGTCTATCAGATATTGCAGGAGAATAATCTACAGCGTTATTATAAATATAACTCCTATCCCGGGAAATCTCAAAAGGTACAAAAGGAAGATTTATCTTATTTGGATGAACCCAACATAGTTGCGAAGCTGGTGGATTATCAAGATGAAGAAATATCAATTATTACCTTATACATTCCGGCGATACATTGTAGTTCCTGTATTTGGCTCCTGGAACACCTTTATAAGTTAAATGCCGCTGTGAAATCCTCGCAGGTGGATTTTATGAAAAAGCAAGCAACTGTTACATTCCATTCAGCTGCGTTATCTTTGCGTGAATTGGTGCATCTTTTGCACAATATTGGTTATGACCCAAAGATTACACTTCAGGATGTAGTCAAGGAAGGAAAAAAAATCAATCAAAAGGGACTTATTGCGAAGATAACGGTTGCCGGTTTCTGTTTCGGGAACTCTATGATGATTAGCTTCCCAGAATATTTTGGTATGACTGCGTTTGAACGGCAATATTCAGTGTTTTTTGGCTATATGAATTTAGCTTTTGGTATTCCTGTATTGCTCTATAGTGCTTCAGATTATTTTAAGTCTGCTTGGCATAGTTTAAAGCAAAATCGGCTGAATCTCGATGTGCCATTGGCGTTGGGGATATTTGTGTTGTTCTTCCGGTCGGCTTTCGAGATCCTGACGCAAACCGGAGCTGGATTTATGGACACACTCTGTAGCCTGGTGTTTTTTATCTTGATCGGCAAGTGGGTGCAACAGCGTACTTATCATCATATTTCGTTTGACCGTGATTACCGTTCTTATTTTCCGGTAGCCGTCACTGTATTGGATGAAAGGGGAGAACGGCCAATACAAATTGCAGATTTGAAGGTTGGAGATAGGATATTGATACGGAATAATGAGATTGTGCCTGCGGATGCTATTTTGTTAAAGGGGGCGGCTTCAGTAGATTTTAGTTTTGTGACCGGAGAAAGTAGGCCGGTTGCGAAGGTCGTAGGAGAAATTTTGTACGCCGGAGGAAGGCAAATAGGGGAGGCTATTGAAATGGAGGTGATAAAGCCAGTTTCTCAAAGCTATTTGACAAAACTTTGGAACAATGAAAGCTTTAAATCGTATGAAAAGAAGTTCGAGACTTTTGTAGGGCTTATCAGTAGGTATTTTACGGTAGGGTTGATTTCAATCGCATTACTAGCGGCAGCTTTTTGGATAACAGGAGGTCATGCAGAAAGAGCTTGGGCTGCTTTTACAGCGGTCTTGATTATCGCTTGCCCTTGTGCCTTAGCATTGAGCTCTCCTTTTACGTTGTCAGCGGCATTGAGTGTATTTGATAGGAACAAACTATATATCAAAAATACATCTGCTATCGAACAGATGGCGGCTATTGATACCGTTGTTTTTGATAAGACAGGAACGATATCTTCGCCTAATGCTTCGACAATGTGTTTTGATGGCAGCCTTTCGAAGTTGGATAGAAAGTTGATTTTTTCGGTTTGCAGAAATTCGAATCATCCTTTGAGTAGAGAAATCATGAAATGGTTAGGCGATTGCGAAGTGTTGCCTATCCAAAACTATAAGGAGATTATAGGCAAGGGGCAATCAGCCCAATACCAGGATTATGAAATAAAAATCGGAAGCCCCTCATTCGTGGGAGCGCGTAAAATAAATCAAGGCGGCTCCGTGGTTTATGTTAAAGTAAATAATGAAATTAAAGGAAGTTTCACACTAGAACAATCATGGCGTAAAGGATTAAATGAAGTCGTGAATGATTTGAAAAAGGATTATGGGTTACATTTGATTTCTGGGGATAATGAGCGTAGGATCGAGACGCTCCGAATGATATTTCCAGCGGATTCGCAGTTGCTGTTTAATCAAAATCCGAGTGAGAAGTTGATGAAAATTGATGGTTTGCAACAGGACGGAAAGAAAGTATGTATGTTCGGTGATGGTCTGAACGATGCCGGAGCACTAAAAAAAGCGAATATGGGAATTGCCGTCTCAGACGATATTAATAACTTTTCACCAGGCTGTGATGCTATTTTAGATGGAGTTTCGTTCGCTAAATTACCGCAATTTTTTGCATTCAGCAAGGATGCGGTTAAAGTCATCAAGATGAGCTTTGTGATATCCCTGCTGTATAATGTCGTTGGCTTGAGCTTTGCGGTTCAAGGAACCATGTCTCCCTTATTTGCCGCTATACTGATGCCTATCAGTACCGTAACTATAATCTCTTTTACTAGTTTAATGGTCCGGTGGTATGCAAGGCGGAGGCGGCTAGCTTAGTGTTGCGACGTATATCAGGAAGAGCGTATATTTTAATTTTTGTTATTTTTAATTTGCGAAATGAACATTATATTTTTCTTAATAGGTTGTAGCATCTTTATCGCTTTGATTTTCTTAGTAGCATTCTTTTGGGCTAACAAGACGGGTCAACATGACGATACGTATACTCCGTCGATACGTATCTTATTTGATGATGAAGTCGAGGATGAAAAATCTATGACAGATTCAAAATAAGGACTGTGTCCAAAATACCTTCACCCTTTCTTCTGTCTTTCTTCTGCCCTTCTTCTACCTTTCTTCGGTTTCTCTTCGGTCGGGCTTCGGTCAGGCTCCGGTCCACACCGAAGCGTGACCGAAGCCCGACCGGAGCGGGACAGGAGCACGGCGGAATTTGGTACGGATCCGGTGCCCTGTTGGTAGTGTTGGTTAGGATTGAAAAAATATCTGTTTCAGGGCTAGTGCTTTATGGGGCTCCGTGTGAAATAATCCTGTTGTATCTTTTCTTATTGTTTTTAATTTTCTACCTTTGTGCTCGCTCCGCAAGGGGGCTGGATGCCTTTTGGGGCATGAAATATTGAAAAAGGGAGCTGTTCTTTCCGCAAAAAATTAAAAAGGAAATAATTTTTTGGAAAAGCGGAAAAAGTTTCTACCTTT
>JBEBWF010000036.1:0-41099 GCA_040392285.1 Sphingobacterium sp.
AGCCGCACATTTGTTTTTGGTTTAAATATAGGTCTTTAAGATATAGGTCATGAAAAAAATTACACTAAAATTGACAGTCCTTTTTTCCGTTTTGTTGATGGGCGCCTGTTCTTTCTTGGACAAAGAGCCGATCAGCAGTTTTTCGGCACAGGGCTTCTACAAAACAGTAAGTGACGCACAAGCTGGTGTCTACGGCATATATGACGGTATGCAGTCTGCATTTCGCATTAACTTTGCATATTGGGGAGAAGGCAGAGCAGATGCCGTCGAAACCAATCAAACTGGAGATCCTTATGCACTTCGCTATAATAGTCTGAACAAGAGTATTAGTTCAGCCAACTGGAACAATTTGTATACGGTGATCAGCCGGGCCAATTATGCCATAAAATATATTCCCGAGGTATTTGATGAGGAAACTGTGTTGAGAAACCAGTTGCTTGGACAATCCAGGGCGCTCCGTGCTATCGCTTATTTTTATCTGGTCAGGGTATGGGGAGATGTGCCGTTTACATTAGAACCTTATGAAAGCGTAAAACAAGATCTGTTTTTGTTGAAAACGGATAAGGAAATCATCCTGAATCAAATCGTTGACGATCTGCTGTACGCTTCAGAATTTTGTGCGCCAAGCTACGGCGGTGAGCGGGATAGGGTATTAATTACGCAGGGCGGTGCCGATGGTCTGCTGACTCAGGTGTATATGTGGCGGAAGCAGTATGACAAAGCGATTATTGCCGCTCAGCGCGTGATTGATAATCCCTTGTATTCATTGGTTTCGATCAGTAATTGGAACAATATGTTTTCAGCTGGATTGAGTAGCGAGAGTGTATTTGAGGTGGGCTACAACGAAACACAGACAAATTCGATGCGTGTTCTGTACGCGCAAGGTAATGATGCCCAGTATTTTCCGAGCGAAAAGTTTATGAACTCCTTTGAAGCTGGGGATTTGCGCAGACCGAAGATTTGGGACATTACGCAGGCAACACCCCGAAAGATCTGGAAATTTTTTGGCGAAGGTTTTAACGATGAAAGTGCAGATCCTTCCCAAAATAATATCATTTTGGTGAGGTTGGCTGATGTCTTATTGTTGAAAGCAGAGGCACATGCTCGTTTGAATGAAGATGATCTTGCTCTTCCGCTATTGAACAGTGTTCGAAATCGTGCCGGGTTGCCTTCATTGGATCAGGATGAAGCCGAGCAAATGTATGGTGACGTTGCCGAGGCGATTATGCATGAGCGAGCGATAGAGCTTAGTTATGAAGGACATCGTTGGTTTGATCTGGTAAGAACGGATAAAGCAATCGAAGTTATGGAACCGATCAACGGGCTAAGCGATCCGCTTAATATTCTTTGGCCGATTCATGAGGATGCGACTAACCGCAATCCCAAACTGGAACAGAACGATTTTTATAAATAGATCATTTGATGCGAAGGCATTGATAATAGCGATAATTTATTATGCAAACGAAAAGAATTTTAAACCGAATTTTAACAGCAGGGGTCACCATGGTGCTTTTTTTGGTGACAGGCTGTGAGATCCAGGAGAACTTCAAGTATGAACCTTCGGGAGTGGATGGGAAATTGGATATGACGGCATGGGAGTTTATTCAAACAAATAGTGATTTTGAACAGTTGCGAACGGCGATTACACGTACGGGTCTCCAAAGCTTATATCAAGATGCTGAAAGGACCTTTATTGTTCCCAATAATAAGGCATTCAGTGCATACCTGCAAAGTGGTGGTTACAGCTCCATAGACGATATACCCGTACCCATATTACGGAATATGTTGCGGTATCATATTGTCAAGGATCATGTTATTTTTACCGATCCGAATATTACCCGCGATCGCCCTATTGCTTACGAGACTGAAAACGGACAAACGATGTATCTTTCCCGCAACAATAATTACGTGGGGCTGATCAATCAGGGAACATCAAGGCAATGGGAGATCCGTACCTCTAACTTAGAACCGACCAATGGGGTCATGCATGCTGTGGACTTCATTGTCTACTTTTCTGCTCCGGCCATTAGTTCAGAGACGACGTTGGAAACAGAGATGATCTACCCTTTGCACGATTCGTATGTGGCTGGTTTTACGACCGGTGATGCAAACTTAAGCAATACAAACTATGGTACAGAGATCACGCTCAGACCGAAAAGACTGCCTGCCAGTGGTAGTGTTAATGGTAACGGGACCTACGATCGGAAAGCATACCTAATGTTTGATCTCGATGAGTTTGAGAAGCCTGGGATTGTCGTGAATATGACGCTTAGACTGGCGGTTTCCTTTGGACGCGGAGGATATGCCGTGGAACTTTACAAAGTACCCAATAACAGTTGGACAGAATCTGCGATCACATTCAATAATGCGCCTGCACCTGATCCGGGACGCATTGCATTCGCACCGAGTGTCAATGGAGCGTCTGTCATGAACTTTGATATTACGAGTTTCTACCAAGATGAAACACCAAACGGAAGGATTTCTTTCATGATAGACACGGAACCTTGGCCGAATGGAACTGATGATTTCGCTTCGAAAGAACACCCTACTCTGAATCCTCCTATGCTTATCGCGACATTAGCTGCAGGACAGAATACTTTGGTCGTGGAGAGAAACGAACAGGCTACAGTTGCTAATGGTGGTTCATTTGTATTGAGTGACGAGATATTGAAAATATCCGGTGCCGATGCGGGAGACATTATCTATACCATAGACACTCCGCCGGGAAAAGGTTGGCTCGTCCGGGGTGCGGATATATTAGGCCAAAGTGGACAATTCACGCAGATGGATCTTCAGTCACTGAGCTTGATCTATATCCATGATGGGGAAAGCGGTGGAGAAGATACCATCGTCTTGTCTGCCAGAGACCGGACAGGAGTGGTGTTGGAGGATATAGAAATTAAGATTAACATTCAGTAGTTTTTTAATATGCAGTTTCTTTTAAATAGTTTAAAAATATCTTTTAGCATCGTGATGCTATTGTTTTCCTGCTCATCGGATCCTACGGAACCCGATGAGCAGATTGTTCCGACAGAGCGGATCATCAAGTTCTCGGGTTATGACTGGATTGTCCGTACATCCAAGGATAACAAGGTAGGTCCAGGACCAAATTTATTTTCCGATTCGGAGGAGAATGTATGGGTCGATCAAGATGGCCGCTTGCATCTCAAGATTGTTCAGCGAGGCGGGTACTGGTATTGTTCGGGAGTCGTTCTGAGGAAATCTCTGGGTTATGGTAAGTATGCTTTTTACTTGGCCAGCGATGTGAGTAAACTGGATCAACGTGTGGTTGGAGGCTTGTTTACCTATCTGAACGATGAAGAAGAGATCGATATTGAGTTTTCGCGATGGTCGGATCCGGACAATCAAGATTCCCAATTTGCTGTGCAGCCATCGGACCGAACCGGCAATAAAGTACGCTATGATTTGAATCTGCAAACGGACTTATCCACTCATGCTTTCAATTGGCAACCGGACCGTATCGAGTTTTTCAGTCGTCAGGGGCATGGTCTGACCGTTGATGATGATAATCGTATCCATGAATGGTCGTATACGGGTAACAGTATTCCACCAAGTAGAGGAACCGAACGATTGAGACTCAATCTATGGCTGTTTCGTGGACAGGTGCCTTCGGATGGCAAAGAACATGAGATGATTGTGGAGAAGGTCGAGTTTATTAAGGGAGATTAGTTACGACGATAATATCCTACAACCAAAACTTCCTTAGGGAAGAACCATCCCAAACGTAATCGCGTTTGGGATGGCTTTTTTATGTGAGCTGCTCTGATCCCATGTCCCTCTTATTTTTAACAAACAAGTTGTTGCGAATATACTTTGTAATGTATACTTTCGAGTGAGATTGACTAACTGGACTATAGATTATACCATCTGTTAAATAAAGCTACCGAATGAAAAATAAATTAAAATATCTGAGTTTTCTGCTGGCTTTTATAGCTATATCCTCTTTTACGGTATCCTGTAGTGACAGTGTGAATGTTGGTGATGATAATGGAGGAGTGATATCCTCACCGCTTTCAATAACCTCTGTAACTGCTACATGTTTTTATGGTTCTACAGTTGTGATCACCGGCAATAACTTTAGTCCGAATAAGGAAGATAATATTGTGAAGTTCGGGACGGAAGAGGCTACAGTGATCAAAGCAACGAAGACTTCTTTAACGGTAAGCACACCTGACTTAGGTGCTGCTACTACCGCAAACATCACAGTTACAGTTTCAGATAAGGTTTCGAATGCTCGAAATATTACTGTCGATGCCGACCAAAATAAAATAGCCACATACGATTGGACTGTACATACCGTGAAGCCGGGGGTTATTTACAAAACAGGGGAGTTTACGTTGTTTGATAAAACACGAAGGATCCATATTTTGGATGTTACCCTTAATACATCCAATACGCTTGGTATAGGTTTTTCGACCACGAATGCAGCAACGACGACAATGTGTAACAATTACAATGCAGTTGCTGGTGTGAATGCGGGTTATTTTCCATTAGGTTCTGCAAGCGATAAGGACCCCTATATCCGAATCAACGGAACGACAGTTCAGACAGGCCATACGAATGTCAACCAGATCTTCACGAATTCGGCTCTTATCATACATAACAATGTAGCTACGGTGCGGAAATTTACGGATAGTGGCAAGAACCTGAATCTGGTAGCAGCGGCAATTCCTCCCACACAAGCACAAAATATGATCGTATGTGGACCTATGTTAATTACTTCTGGTGCAATAGAAAATTTGGATATGGCTGTGGGACATAATAATTCGTCGACAGGGAGGACGGGATTGGGTGTGACTGCCGACGGCAAACGTGTGTTTATGGTCGTTGTAGATACCGGAGGAAGTGTTACTGGAATAAGCACGCTGAATTTAGCTAAGATATTGCAGGCATTAGGAGCGGTGAATGCGATGAATTTTGATGGTGGTGGTTCGTCGACCATGTTTGTTAAAAATCAGGGCAATAACGGTCTTGTTAATTATCC
This sequence comes from Sphingobacterium sp., assembly GCA_040392285.1. Classification (GTDB taxonomy): domain Bacteria; phylum Bacteroidota; class Bacteroidia; order Sphingobacteriales; family Sphingobacteriaceae; genus Sphingobacterium. The sequence goes on from JBEBWF010000036.1 coordinate 5,006, forward strand.
TACTGGGGGAACTTATCAAAGACCGGTTAGAAGTGTGATTTATGTAAAGTAGTGGAATTGAATAGAAAGGAAAAACCTCACAGATATGTCTGTGAGGTTTTTGTTTGAAAGAACTTTTCGTGTGATAGATTATTGCTAATATAGTTTGTAATACTTACTTTTGAAGCAATACTAACCGTAGATATAATTATATATTTTCTCATTGATGAAGCCAATCTTGACGGAAATGCACATAAAAGACCTGTTTGAGCAATACTATATTGCTCTGGTGGAATTTTCGTGGCATATCGTGAAATGTCGGGAAACGGCTTTCGATATCGTTCAGGATACGTTTGTCAAAATTTTAGAAAAACCCGAGGGGCTTCCGACACAGGAAAAGATGATTAAGAGTTATCTTTATACTGCTGTTCGAAATACGTCGTTGAATTATATCCGACATCAAAAAGTGACCGATGCGTATTACAGCTCCGGCATATGGGACGAAAAAAATGAAGCACCTGTTTTAGATGCGCTGATATACGCTGAGACAGTCAACAATCTGCACAACGCCATAGCATCACTTCCCAAATCGTGTCAGGAAGTTTGTAAATTGACCTATCTAGAAGGAAAATCAAACAGCGAAGCGGCGGAGTTGTGCGGTGTCTCTATAAATACTATAAAAACACAAAAAAGACGTTCGGTCGAACTCCTACGACATCGGCTTGTGCCTACCCTTAATTCCCTTAAAACGTTTCTTTTCTTCTTTTTCTAAAAATAGTTTTCATCCTTTTCATTCTTTTTCTAAGTAGGCGTGTCTTACTTTATAGATAGGTAGTAGTGTGGGGTGTGAGAAAACTAATTATGAGAAGAATAATCAATGGATGAACAACATATAAGAGCAGCAGAGCTCGTAGCCCGTTATCTTCAGGAAAGCATCACGACAGAAGAGCTTGGCGAATTGGCGGATTTGGCAGGAAAATATCCCACATTACGAGTCTGGGTTGAGCACCGCGATTTATCGCTTGAACAGATTAAGAAAAGACTGGCTGATTACCAATCCATCGACGTCGAAAAAGACTGGCAGGCCGTTTTAGCAAAACGTAAGAAGGCATCCCCTCCAAAAATAGGTTATAGGAAATGGGGAGCAGTGGCAGCGTCTGTTTTGTTAGCCTGCCTGATAGGAGGTGGTTTATTATTGGAATATCGGAATGATAAGACAGGGGTAGCAGATCAGGGTAGTAGAGCGGCTATAGTGCCGGGCAGAGAGGTGGCGACATTGATACTTTCGGATGGCTCGGCTGTACAGTTGGGAGAAAACGAAAAACACACTATAGTAGATGGAGACATCACATTGGACGTCTCGGGTTCCATGCTCGATTATCGACTAGCACAAGATGCAGCGGTGCAACACCATAAATTACGGGTTCCTTTAGGCGGTATCTATCATGTTCAGCTTGCCGACGGTACCAACGTTTGGCTAAATGCCGATTCCGAATTGGAATTCCCTTCTGCGTTTGTCGGCAATGAGCGGAAAGTGAAGGTACGGGGGGAGGCTTATTTCGAAGTTGCTAAGGATCCATCAAAGCCATTTAGGGTGGAGGTAGAAGATAGTGAGGTTGAAGCTCTGGGAACAGCATTCAACATTAACACACACCTTTACAAGGGAAGGATAAAAACCATATTGACAGAAGGAAAAATCAAGGTAAGTACCAATGATGCTTATCAGGTCATAACACCGGGTTACGCGTCCATTAGTGGTCAGGGTCATATTGAGGTGTCGAAAGCCGATGTAGAGGAAGCCTTGGCTTGGAAAGATGGTTATTTCTATTTCAATAGCAAAGGACTAAAAGAGGTCTTGGGGGAAGTGGCACGCTGGTATAATATTGAAGTGGATATACGTGTGTCACTTTCCGATAAACGGTATATCGGCGGGATCAAAAAGAGTGAGTCCATCGATGCAATCTGTGCTGTGTTGAGTGATCTGACAGCCTATAATATTGTTGTTAAAGACCAGAAGTTGATTGTCAAATAATAATTATGTAAACAATAAAAACCAATATGATTATGAGAAGAGAAGAACTATAAAAGTACACGATATAAGTCTAAAAACTGAGGGTACGGGCATACCCCCAGTACAAAGACTAAAGCTATACATACTGTGTTAAATCATTTATTTATAAACCTTAATCTATACAAATATATGTATAATATCTGTACGAGACAACGGTATAGGGATCGTTGTGTCTACCTATCCAAAATCATCCTCGCAATGAAATTAACGATTGTTTTTATTTTGATTGCTACACTGAATGCCATGTCTAGCGGACTGGCACAGACGGTGACATTGCGGCTAAAAAACACCTCTATAGCGACTGCATTTTCTACGATCAAAGAACAGACAGGCTATCGCTTTATTTATCAGGAAGAGGTGTTGAAAAACACCAACAAAGTGAATGTAGATTTGAGAAATGTGCCTTTGAAAAGTGCATTGGACCAACTCATGGAGCAGCAGCCATTGACCTATCAGTTGCACGAAGGTACTATCGTAGTTAAGGCAGCGCCAAAGAAATCTACAGAAAGAATAACTTTTGAGGCTGTTCAACAACTACTTACGGGTACGGTAACGAACAAGGCTGGAGAGCCACTTTCCGGTGTGACGATAAGAAATGTATCCACGGGCTTATCCACGGTAAGCAATGAGAGCGGAAGATTCGAAATGCGAAATGTGCGTATAGGCAATGAATTGGTTTTTTCCTTAATTGGTCATGCAACCTACAAATTGACCTTGGCTAATTTTGATCCACAGCATGTCGTGCTTGCGATAGAGGATGAGCATTTGGAGGAAATCATTGTAGTGGGCTATGGCACACAAAAACGAAGAAATGTGATCGGTTCGGTAAGCCAGATTGGAGGCGAAGAGTTACAGAAAGCTCCAGCGATGAATATCACGAATATATTAGCGGGACGATTGCCAGGTCTGACTACGTTACAACAGTCTGGCAGACCCGGAGCGGACAATGCGACCTTACGTGTAAGGGGAACGAGTTCATATGCATCCCAACAAACTCCGTTGATCCTGATAGACGGTGTACAGCGTTCTTCTTTTGCTTATCTGGATCCTTCGGAGATCGAGAGTATTTCGGTTCTAAAAGATGCGGTGTCCACAGCTGTATACGGTCTTCAGGCAACCAATGGTATTATCCTGATTACGACGAAGAAAGGGAAGGTAAATGACACTAAGATCAATTATGAGGGCTCTTTTCAGGTGGGACAAAACACACGTTTTCCCAAGTTCCTGGATGCTATTGATTATATGGTATGGCATAGCAAAGGAATTGACATGGACAACGATTACCTGATCCATCAGAATAGCGATCCGGTACCTTATGTGTATGGCCCACGATTGATACGATCCATATATGACGGTACAAACACGAACCCTTTGTTTGGTCAAACGGACTGGGTAGGGGAACTGTTGGCTAACAATAGCAGGTCCCAGCACCACTCGATTTCCATATCGGGAGGCAATGAAAAATCCCGATATTTTTCCTCGCTATCGCATATGGATCAAGGAGGTGTCATTAAGAATACGAATTTCAAAAGGTACAACGTGAGGACGAATGTTTCGTCAAAACTGACAAACCTGCTGTCTGCAGACCTGAATGTGGCCTATAGGGTGGAAGTGGGCAAGACACCGGGTATCTCGCCGGATAATACAGCCTATCTTAATCCGTTTTATCAAGCGGCGATGATGTTGCCCAATCTTCCCATGTATGCAGAGAATGGAATTTATACGGCTTATAACAGTTCGCCCGGTTGGATTAATCCTTTAGCTTCTGTAGAGCATTCAGGGTATCAAAACCGCAACAATCACGTATTTCAAGGAGACGTTAACCTGAAATTTTCTGTTCCAGGCATTGAGGGACTGGATCTGCAATTGCTGACGGCTTATGATAAAACAAGTCTGGAATCCAAGTCCTGGTTGCAACCCTACAAGCTGATGGGAAGGGCGAGGGATCAAAAAACAGGAGATTTTGTTGAGTTGAGCACGACACCGGGTATTACCAAGACATCCTTGACACAGGCGCATAACCAAAATAACAGAATGACATTCAGGCCATATATCAACTATAATCGCTCTTTTGGGCTGCATGATGTTTCGGTATTGGGTCTGTACGAATGGTCGAAGTATCAGCAGAGCATTTTGACAGGAGGGGCGAGAAATTTCCCTTTAGAGGGGCTGCATGACCTGGACTTTGGTAGCACCGAACCGGAGGATATGGTAAGACCAGGAGGTAACAGTTCCCATGAGGCCCGAGCGGGTTATGTGGCACGGCTAAACTATGCGTTCGATTCAAAATACTTGTTAGAAGTAGCTTCCCGTTGGGATGCCTCGGTCAATTTTGCTCCACAGAACAGATGGAAGATGTTTCCCGGTTTGGGTTTGGGCTGGATCATTTCCGACGAAGGATTTTTTAAAGACAATGTTCCATTTGTAAATTTCCTCAAGCTGAAGTATTCTACCGGTAAAACAGGGAATGACAAAGTTGGCGAGAACAATGATTTTGCTTATCTACAGACTTACCTGAGACCTGATAAAGGAGCTGCGGTATATGTGATTGGAGGCTCTCCTGTTACTTCTATATACACGAGTAGGCCACCGAATCCGGATTTGATTTGGGAGACCAGTACGACACATAATATCGGTTTTGAATCACAGTGGTTGGATAATAAATTTGGTTTTGACGTGGAATTCTTCCATCGCTTTACGGTGGATATATTAAATCCGGCTTCAGGACTGTTTCCTCCGACAATGGGTGGGTATTATCCCGCTGTGTTCAACGATGGGGAGATGCTGAACAGAGGTGTCGATGCTCAATTACGCTATACGGATCAGGTCAATGATTTCAGGTATAGTATTACTGGGAATTTCAATTGGGCAAAAAATAAAATCATTAACAGACGAGAAAGTGAAAACCTCCCTGCATGGCAGCGTACGGTAGGACGTTCGCATGGTGCAAAGTTGGGCTTTGTCGTGGATGGTATGTACCAGACTTGGGAGGAGACCAAAGATGCGGTTTCACCTTCGGGTGGGGTAGTTGCTCCAGGCTTTTACAAATATCGAGACTTAAACAATGATGGACGTCTGACAAGAGTAGACGACATGACCTTTATCGGTCGGAGTAATATGCCTGAGATCATGTACGGACTAAATATAGATCTGCAATATAAAGGTTTTGATCTGTCAACTTTATTTCAGGGAGCTGCACTTTCCGACGTATTCCTGTCAGGTCCTTACGAAGGTTCCTCTGCGACGAATGATATCGATGCTTTTACAGTGATGTCCAGAACATTTTATCAAAATGGTAATACGCCTTATTTTCTGGTAGAAAATTCATGGAGCCCGGACAATCCCAATGCCGAGTTTCCGCGGCTGACAGCCGGTAAAGCTGCTTTGGGCGCACATAATGCACATGCAAACTCAGGCTATCTGCGCAATGGGGCATACCTACGACTGAAATCGCTACAGATCGGCTATACGATTCCATTAGATGTTGTACAAAAAGTGAAGTTGGGAGGTGTTCGATTACATGCCACAGCCTCAAACCTCTTTACCTGGGATTACCTGAAATATTTTGATCCCGAAATGCCTAATGTAAATAATGGGTTCTATCCGCAGCAAAAGCTATTCGCTTTTGGCGTTTCTGTTACATTTAAATAAGGACAAATTATGAAAAAGAAAATAATCATATATCTATTATCCCTGTCGTTTTTCGCAGGTTCTTGTTCCATAGACTTGGTGCCTACGGATCGGTATACCGAAGAAGTGATTTGGGAAAACGATAACAGTATTGAGCTTTACCTGAATGGGCTTTACGAAGAGTTTAGAAAATTCGAATTTGGCAGTCTTTCTTTTGTCGGGACGGATAATGCCACGGATGCCCTGGCGGATCTCATGAAATATACCTCAGAATCCTCCGGGAGAGGTACGGTCAATATATTGGCTTCCGATGCTTCCCGCTATTCTGCTGCCTCGCCTGGGATCAGCTATTGGGCTAGTGCTTATACACGGATACGTCGTATCAATGAATTTTTGTATGGCCTCAAAAACTATTCGAAGGTTGATGAGACACAACAAGCGGCTTATGAGGCTGAGGCTAGATTTATCCGTGGTTATGTCTATTTTTGGTTGGCACGCATACATGGTAGTTTTGTCATCATTGATAACATTGAAGGGCATACTTCATTGACAAATGATCGATCCTCCGAAGACGATTGTCTGAATTTTATTGCACAAGATTTTGCCTTTGCTGCGGAGCATCTGCCCAAAAACCGGACAGCGGCTTTCCAGGGTAAAGCAACCAAAGGTGCTGCTCTGGCCATGTTGGCTAGGACATGGATTCAAGCTGCTTCTGTAGCGGAATTCGATAAAAAACTGTACAATAGTGATTCTAAAACAGGCATTGATCACAGTAAAGCCGGACAATACTATGAGAATGCCATTGCAGCCGCACAAGGTGTAGTCACACTAGCCGATGAAGGGTATTATGATCTGGAAAGTAACTTTGCGGCAATCTTTAACACCTCGAATAACAAGGAATCTATTTTCCGTATAGATTATGTAGCTCCATCTATTACACATTTGTATGATTTAGGTTTTGTGCCTCCAGGCGATGCACCGGGACAAGCTCTCGTCTATGGAGTGCCTACGGCAGAATTAGTCGATGCTTTTGAAATGGCGGACGGAAGTAAATTCAACTGGGCCAATCCGAGCCATGCCGCTGATCCTTATAGCAATCGTGAAGCCCGCTTTTATGCAACCATTCTCTACAATGGTGCGGCATGGAAAGGACGCGTCTTGAATACGACTGTAGACGGTGGTACAGACGGATTTGTACAGATGGGAACTTCTTCTGATCCTAAGACGGTGACCGGTTATTATGCCAAAAAACTATTGGACGAAGCCAATGTTGGATTTATACAGAACAGAAGTACGAAAAGCTGGCACGAAATACGGTATGCAGAGGTGTTGTTGATATTAAGCGAGGCACAGATTCTTTCAGACAAATTGACCGAGGGAAAGAGTACTTTGAATAAACTACGGAACAAGAGGGGACTTTCTGATGTGGCTGCCAATACGAAAGAACAACTTTTTGAAGCATTGCAACATGAACGGATCGTGGAACTAGCCTTTGAAGGACATCGCTACTGGGATCTGCGCAGATGGCGGCAGGCACATGTCAAACTGAACAATGTTCGGTTTACAGGCCATAAAATCAGTAATCCAGGTAGTGGGTATATCTATGAGACAGTAGTTTGTGATACCAAAGATCGGGAGTTTGTGGGTAGAATGTACTATTTGCCTATTCCTATTGCTGAAACACAAAGAAACAGTGGTATAACGCCAATTCAAGGTTGGTAATTAATTCAAGAAAACATGAAAAGGAACATTATTTATATATTTCTGCTCTCTTTCCTTATCTTTTATTCCTGTGACAAGGAGATCGTGATCGAAAGAGGTACAGAGAGTGTCCTGTCGGATATTTTTGCAAATATTGAAGGTTCAGGACCGGCTAGGCTATTCGAGCCAAGGTATAGTAACGATACAATTTACTTCGATATCCCATACTATTATCCGGTAGATAGCGATTTTGAAACGGATTTGTCCAAAATTATTGTGCGGGCTACGATTTCTTCGGATGCGACAGCATCGGTCAAGTTTGGTGAACCGATGGACTTGACCAAGCCGCTCGATTTTTATGTGGTCTCAGGCTCAGGTGTGGAAAAGAAATATGTGATCAAGGCCAAAAAGGTAGGTGATACGAGTATCTCCGAATCCAAAATCAGCTTCGAGATGGATGGGGCTACACAAGAGGTGGATGGTATTCTGATCGACGATGAGCTTCGTTTCTTTGTGTTATCGGGACTCGATATGTCACAAACAACGCTTAGTTTCACAATCAGCAGACATGCAACCTCATCTATATCATCGGGATCTGTACTCGATCTGAATACTCCGAGAACCTTGACCATATCGGCTCCGGGAAATGTAGAAAAGGAGTACAAAATCATTCTGATGGAACCCATTAGACTACCTTATGGCTTTGGGATACATCGCAGTTTGTGGTTAAAAGAAGGAGCAGAATGGGATTTTACAGATGATTTGGAAACCTGTATTGCCGTGAGTGGTGATTATTTGGTGATTACTACAACGGGTACGACGGGTAATTCCAGATATAGGGTGTACAATCGATTTAATGGAGAATATGTGCGGGATATGTATATGCCATTTACAGCAAGCAGTGGAGCATTGAGTCAATCCAATCAATTAGTGACTGATGAGACGGGAAAGTTATTGGCTGTGAACAGAGCAGCATATGGGCAGAATATCCGTATTTATAAATATACAGATGTATTTGATGATGATCCCGAACTGTTGATCAATACGACGAATACAAGTGCCGAACTGCCTGTAGCAGACCGTAGTACGGGAAGGCGTCTGAACATTACCGGTGATCTGGATGGCGATGCAATTATTACTTCGCCAGCTTCTGTGACAAAAGCTTTCTATCGTTGGGAAGTCAAGAATGGTGTATTGGTATCACAGACACCTACTGTGATAACCATGTCCGGTATGGCAGGGAATCATATAGGTTATTACCCTGAAATCCAATATATCCATCCTTCTGTAACTTCCAATTATTTGTTGGGACAGCAAAACGATTTCTCTTATATGGATGCTACGACCAATACGCAGATCAATGTCGTTAGTCTGCAGGGTCGTGGAAATACAACTTTTATGAATGCGCTGGCATTAGGTAGATTCAATAATGCGACCTATGCTTTCTTGGGAAGATATTTTGCTAATTATACATTGAGGAGAATGGGATTGTCGATGTTTGATATCACCAATCCACAGATGTTGAGCACACAAAGTTCTTCTTCGCTCTATTCTTCATTTAATGTATTCAATTCCGAAACATTGATTGCACCACTTTCTACGACAGGTCCGGGAACGGGAGATATTGCTGTGGGTTATTCGGATGGAGGAGATCGTATGCAAGTCTACATGCTGCATACAGGATATGGTATATGGGCACATGAGTTTACTGTTTACTCGGCTAATTAAGAATATTATGAAAACAAAGAATATAAACATGTTAAATATATCGGCTTTAATGCTTGTTGCAGTTTTGAGTAGTTTTTTTCAGGGCTGTAAGAAAGAGACCAAAACCGTACTTCCACCATTGGAAGACGAGTTGATCGAAACCTGGACACCGGGTAATGATGCTTTCGTGTGGGTGGATGCCCAGGCCAATGTTTTCCAGGGCCCCGGCCGTTTTAGAGACAAGGAAGATATTAAACTTATCTTGGATAGCTTGAAGTATGTCGGGGTGAATGGTTTGGTTCTTGATGTGAAGCACAATACGGGTTTCACCCTGTATGAATCTACCTATACACAAAAGTTGTCCTCTTATGGGGGATATACTATGCTTCCGGATTATGTGGAATTCATGGTCAACGAAGCCCGGAGCAGGCAGATGAAAATCTATTTCAGTATGAATACTTTCGTATATGGGAATTCCAGTACAAGTATGGGATATGTATACAATAATCCTGCCTTCAAACAATACGAATCTATTGTAATCAACGCTTCGGGAGAGAGGGTGCCGATTTCTACAACGGGTGGCAATTTCTTTCTCAATCCTGCAGCAGATGAGGTGCAGGAGCTGACCATCAATATCATTAAGGAGATGGCTACCAAATTCCAGCCAGATGGTATCGTGTTGGATTATTGTCGGTATCGTGGTATTGATGCCGATTTTTCGGATTTGAGCAAGGAACTGTTCATACAGTTTTTAGAAGAAAAATACAACGATAGCCAAGCGAAGTTTATGGACTTTCCAAAAGATATCGTGAGTTCGTGGAAATTGGTCGGTAGTAATGCCGAACCCAATGCAACAGGTAAATACTATAAAAAATGGCTTTATTTTCGGGCCAAAGTGTTACGGGACTTCTTTGCTCGGACACGACAGGAACTGAAAGCCGTTGCACCCAACGTAGACTTGGGTGCCTATTCGGGTGCATGGTATAGTTCTTATTACCAACAGGGAAATAATTACGCCAGCGAAACGTATGATCCATTTTATGATGAAGAGTTGACGTTTTCTTTCGCTATACCGGGATACAAGGAGACAGGATATGCTGAGCAGTTGGATATCTTTTTCTCAGGAAATTATTCCAAACAGTTATACCTAGTTGATAATCCAGCAACTGCACACCTTAAGTATCATTGGTGGAGTGTAGAAGGCACGATGAACGGTATAGAATACATTACCCGTAATAAAGTGCCGGTCTACTCTAGTATTGATGTGGGGAATGTAACATTCGACTCCGAAGAAGATATTAGCAAGACGATCAAGTATATGTATAATCGATCGAATGGCGGAGTGATGATCTTTGATGTCTGCCATGTGACAGTACCTCGATACAATCCACTAAAGAAAGGATTGTGGGATGCTTTGGAGAACGGACTGAAGAAAAACTAATATAGATCCTAACAGTTTAAAAAGAGCCTTCAATAATAACTTATTGGAGGCTCTTTTGGTGGGATTTTATAGCGTTTTAAAAGTAATCGATTTCTATTTTTCTTTTCGAAAGCATTTCGTATTTTTGTTTCCCTTTCGGGATGTAGCGTAGCCCGGTATCGCGCCAGCATGGGGTGCTGGAGGTCGTCGGTTCAAATCCGGCCATCCCGACGAACAAAAAATGAAGCTCTTGCGGACGCGAGGGCTTTTCTTATTTCAGGTGAAAGACCTTATGGATTTTCTGTAGGGCAAATATGCAGAACCAAGACTTCTTGTTAATCAAGCGAATTCTAGATGTGTCAATTCTCTACCAAATTCATGCAACTTGGTCTGTATTTTTTCTACAGTTCTTTGACTTGGCTTCCGACGCCCCGTAAGATAATGGCTCAATTGCCCCTGATTTACACCTGTAAGCCTTTCCAATCCGGCCAGAGAAACCACTTTACTGTAGTAGTCCAAAAAAGAAGCTATGTCGTACACAAATTCAAATTCAGCCTCTACAAAATGTTTCCCTTTTGATTTATAAAATACTTTCATTGCCTCGTAGGCAGAATTAAAATCATCAACAGCCTCTTTAGCCGTTTTTCCGTTGCCATGAATACCATAGTTTAAGATCGTATCTTCCAGATCGAGATATACGCTGTATGTCCCGTCGTTTCCTCGCTCAATAAATGCTTTTACGTTGTTCGTTTTCATTTTTTGCTTTCTTTGTTGTTTAAACGGGGTTATTTCAATCCCGATCTTTTTAAAATGTCCTGAAGTGTGCCTTTCGCTATTTCCTGGCTTTTATGGTGGCTCATTTTAAAATGATTCCCCGTCTTTGGGCTGTACCATAGTGGATGTCCATTCATTTCTCCGTCCAAGTAACATCCAAGTTTTTTTAGTTTTTTCTCTAATTCCGAATATTTCATCGAACGTGCTTGATTAATATTTTAAAGATACGAATATTAATATCATTTTAAATGAATACTTTGTAAAATATTTACATTAATATTTTACAATCCCCGAAGATGATACGTATTTTGAACATCCGCCTATCGGACGTATAGTTGAACATAACACTAATATGGAGTATACTAATTGGCATTCTTATAATCCCAAATACAGGTGATTACAATATACTAATAACAGAAGTGTTTCAGATATTCATTTACAGAAAAATAGTAGGATATAGACTATCTATACCGGAAATAAAATAAGTTTGTTATATTTAACCTTTAACCAACAATTCTAAACTAATTATATATAAATATGGACTTTAAAGATTTAATAATTCAATTTTCAAAACGAGTAGACCGATTGTTAGTTCAAATAAAAACCGAGGAAGCGACAAAAACATCTCTGATACTTCCGTTCATAGGGATATTAGGTTATGATGTTTTTGATCCTTTTGAAGTAAACCCAGAGTTTATTGCAGACATTGGCATAAAGAAAGGGGAGAAGGTAGATTATGCGATATTAAAAGACGGTAGTCCGATTATATTGATAGAGTGTAAACATTATACGGAGGATTTAAATCCGCATAATTCACAGCTTTTTCGATACTTTCACACTACATCGGCAAAGTTTGGGCTTTTGACCAATGGAATGGAGTATCGATTTTATACAGATCTGGTCACGCCAAATAAGATGGATGAAAAGCCGTTCTTCGAATTTAAGCTGACTGAAATAAAGGATATTGAAATCAATGAGCTTCGCAAATTCCATAAGACGGTATTTGATCTAGAGAGCATTTCCAATACGGCAAGTGATTTAAAATATTTGAATGAATTGAAAATTTTAGTACAAAATGAAATAACCAATCCAAATGAAGAGTTTGTTAGGTATTTCGCTAAACAGGTCCATTCTGGTATGGTTACAGCTAAAGTAATTGAACAGTTCTCGGGGTTAACTAAGAGGGTCTTTTCACAGGTCATCAATGAACAAATAAATGCTAGGCTTACAAGCGCACTCAAAAAACAAGAGGAGACTATAGATGCGACAGAGCCGGTAGAGGAAAAATCATTAATAGAAACAACTCAAGATGAAACTGACGGATTTTTAATCGTTAAGGCAATTCTTAGGGAAGTTATTGATATTTCTAGGGTTCATCTAAGAGATACTCAGTCATATTGTGGAATTCTCCTTGACGATAACAACCGCAAGCCTATCTGTAGGTTTTATTTTGGAGAAAGCAAGCTTAGGATAGGGCTGTTCGATTCTGCAAAAAAAGAGACTCGACACGATATAGTCTCTTTAGATGATATATATAAATTCTCTAAAGAACTTAAAGATGTAGTGACGTATTATTAGTCTGAGATATACAATTTTAATAGTTTTTATTGTTTATCCATCTTTTTTATCATCATGTAAAAAAGATGAGGAAGATATCCAAAAGAAAACTCAAGTATCCCAACGGAGAACATTTCGTAAACGAAAAACATAGATTTAATTTGGGAGCGACCAGTTAACAGGAACCCTAGAGAGGCTGGTAAATGTGACTGTATCAGAAGAATGAAAGGTTGAGTACCAGCCTTATTACAGTAATGGCAATGGAGGTAAATACTATGTAGATTTCGAAGATATTATCACCACTAATGGCATTATATAATTTTACAAGGACTATCAACTATTTATAAAAGCTTAGTGCCAAAGAAAAAAGATTAAAAAATATCCTTTTAAAAATTAAATATCTAAATTATGAATAAACTAATATTATCACTATTTTTTCTATTATCTACGGGATCATTCTTATTAGCGCAATCGGATAGTACAGTAACACTAAACAATAAATACCCATACATTAATCACCCCTATTACAAAGGTGATCCGCTTCAAAAGAAGAGTACAAAGGTTGCCGTAAAAATAAGGGGGTTGGGATACGGTGGTGCAGATACGCAACATGAAGTAGAAGGAGAGCGTTCTAATGTGAGGGTAAACCTAAATGATTCGATATACTTCATAATGAATACTAGGGTGGCAATGTATGGAGATATATCCCAAAGCCTCTCTCTCTTGAAAGCTACCGTAAAGAGAGGGAAAAGGATTTTTAATATAGGAAAGTTTAGAACGTTTGGAGGTTCAGAGGTAGGCGGAAATACTATTACATGTACTGTAATGGACATAGGAAATAATTTGATAAAGATAGTGCCAGATGAACAATTAGAAGTGGGAGAGTACGCGTTCATTCATAATACCCCTAATGCCGGGTTGACCGGTATTGCATATAGTTTTGGAGTTAAAAGCGATATCGTGACAAAGGATAAGCCAGCTAAAATTGCCAAAGAACGTTCCGACGATATGTATCCACGGCAATAAGAAGTATTCAACAGTTGTTTTTGGAGGCAACTATAAATATATCAGAGAACGCTAATATGACAGAGGTGGATGCTTTTGGTGTAGAAAAACAAAGGTCTAATTACGTTCACGCAATGACTATAAATAATCTAAATGAATGGTATAAGGCTGTAGAAGAGGAAATTTCAAGAAGAAAGTAATCATTAACTGTATTAAAACTTTATAGACAAATCCAATTGGCCACCCAGCCCTATCTCGATGATTTTTTTGATAGTGGAAAAACGTACATCTTTTGCATTGTTTTCGATCTTGGAAATATTGCCCTTACTGGTGCCTACTTTTTTGGCCAACTGTTCTTGGGTCATACCCTTTTCTTTCCGCGCCTGTTGGATTATTATGCCGATTTTAAAATCATTGTAGCCATCTTCAAATGTATCTCGTGAAACGGTGCCTATTGCTCCATATTCCTGAGTGATGAGGTCCTCCAATGAAACCAGATTTTTATTTTTCGTTTTCATACGCTGATTTTATTTGCAATGCTCTATCAATTTCCTTTTTTTGTGTTTTCTGGCTCTTTTTCTGAAATCCGTTCGCAACAACGATTAACCTGCCGGCATCAAAGAAACAAAATACCCTGTAGATGTCACTACCTGACTGTATGCGAATTTCATAAAGACCATTTGTACCTTCGATATGTTTCAAATAATCAATAGACACACGCTGTGTCGTTTCGATAATACGCAAAACATAAAAAATCTTTTCTTTTGCCTTTGGGTTTTTCAAGCCATTCAGAAAGTCCTTGAAATAAGACTTGTAAAAATATACTATGCGTATCTTACCCTCTGGCATATTGTATGCTCATCTTAATGCAAAGATACAAAAAGTTGTGCGATAATATAACTTGCTTAGGTGGAAATATGGTGCTAAAGGATACAGCAACAGGATAATAATTTGAAGCGGTATTGGCATATCATGGCCAAAAAGGAAAAGCATATCAGACAGAAGCCGATATGCTCCTTTTTACTTGCCTTTCGAATTGTAAGCGGAGCAAGGTAATCCAACTTACCCTAATCCGGCTAAACTCTCTTCCAGGATCTTAATCTTAGCTTCTGCATCCGCTTTCTTATTCTGTTCGTTCTGTACAATTTCTGGTTTTGCATGCTGTACAAAACGCTCATTGGATAGTTTTTTATCGACAGAAACCAAAAAGCCCTGTAAATACTCGATTTCTTTCGCAATACGTTCGCGTTCGGCTTCTATATCTATATTTTCGGCTTCAAGCTTGACATAGCATTCGCTTTTACCTGCTAGAAAGCTCAAAGCTCCACTTACTTTTTCCTGTACGAATGTCAATGTCGAAATATTAGCCAACTTGACGATACTATCCTGATATGGACTGAAATCGATATCCGTTGTATTGATTGCCAATGGCAATTCCACTTTGGGAGAAATACCTTTTGAGTTACGCAGGTTGCGCACTTCCGAAATAATTTGTTGTACCTGAGCAAATTCTTTGATAATCCTTTCGTCAAAAAATTTCACTTCAGGGTATGTGGCGATGATAACACAATCTTTAGTGTCACGCGGACCAAATAATTCATCATGCCACAGTTCTTCGGTCAAAAAAGGCATGAACGGATGTGCCAATGCTAATATTTTTTGGAAGAAAACTTTGACCGTCTCCAATGTCTCGGCTTCTATAGGAGCTTGGTAAGCCGGTTTGACCAGTTCGAGGTACCATGCACAAAAATCATCCCATATCAATTTGTAAGTTGCCATGAGTGCATCCGACAAGCGATAATGCGCAAAATGTTCATCAATTTCAGTCACCGCTTGATTGAAGCGGTTTTCGAACCACCGTGCAGCAGTTTTCTGTGCTTCCGTAGCTGCTGTGTCTGTTGTTTCCCATCCCTTAACCAAGCGGAAGGCATTCCATATTTTGTTGGCAAAGTTACGTCCTTGTTCACAATAGGACACATCAAACATTAAGTCATTTCCCGCAGGAGAGGAGAGCAGCATGCCGACGCGCACGCCATCGGTGCCGTACTGCTCCATCAATTCGATCGGATCAGGCGAATTGCCTAAGGATTTGGACATCTTACGACCCAATTTATCACGGACGATACCGGTCAAGTATACGTTTTTGAATGGTGGCTTTTGGGTATAATCATGCCCAGCGATGATCATACGGGCAACCCAGAAAAATAAAATCTCCGGAGCCGTAACCAGATCGTTGGTTGGATAATAATAGTTGAAGTCCGCATTGTCTGGATCGCGAACACCATCAAATACTGACATAGGCCACAAGGCCGAAGAAAACCAGGTATCTAAGACGTCATCTTCCTGACGAATGCCCGAAGCCGACTTCTCTTGTTTTTCAAATTCCTGAACAGCCTCTGCTTCTGTCTTGGCGACAACCCATTCGTTCTTTTCATTATACCAAGCCGGTATACGTTGTCCCCACCATAATTGACGCGAGATACACCAATCTTTGACATTCTCCATCCAGTGCTTATAGGAAGCAAAGAATTTCTCCGGAATCAATTTGATCGTGCCGTTTTCTACATAATCGAGTGCCGGTTTAGCAAGTTGCTCCATTTTGCAGAACCATTGCATAGACAGCTTAGGTTCGATAGCGGCATCGGTACGCTCCGAAAAGCCAACTTGCGATTTATAATCTTCGATTTTTTCGATCTGGCCAACCTCCTCCAACAGCTTAACCACTTTTTTACGGGCGATAAAGCGATCTTCACCGACCAAGATTTCGGCCTTCTCATTGAGGGTTCCGTCATCGTTTAAGATGTCAATGACGGGTAGGTTGTGCTTTTGTCCGAGTTCATAGTCATTGAGGTCATGTGCCGGAGTAACTTTAAGACATCCTGTACCAAACTCCATTTCTACATATTCATCTTGGATGATCGGGATCTCCCGATTGATCAGCGGTACCAACACCGTTTTTCCTTTTAAATGCTGATAGCGTTCATCCTGAGGATTTATGCAAATTGCTGTATCAGCCATAATGGTCTCCGGACGGGTAGTCGCGATAACGATATACTCCTCGCTATCCTTGATTTTATAGCGGATATAATAAAGCTTCTGGTTGACTTCCTTGCGGATGACTTCTTCATCGGATAGCGCTGTCTTGCCTTGAGGGTCCCAGTTGACCATACGCACACCACGGTAGATATAACCTTCGTTATAGAATTTGATAAATGTATCGATAACGGCTTCAGACAAATCGGGATCCATGGTGAACTTAGTCCGGCTCCAATCACACGAAGCACCGAGTTTTTCCAATTGCTTCAGGATAATGCCGCCATACTTTTCTTTCCATTCCCAAGCATGTTCCAAGAATTCTTCTCGACTTAACGATTTCTTATCAACACCCTGTTCTTTGAGCATAGCAACTACTTTAGCTTCCGTAGCAATTGACGCATGATCAGTACCTGGTACCCAGCAGGCATTTTTACCTTGCATACGTGCCCGACGGATCAGGACATCTTGAATAGTATTATTCAACATATGCCCCATGTGCAAGACTCCGGTGACATTTGGTGGAGGCATTACGATGGTGTAGGGTTCACGGTCGTCGGGTGTAGAATGGAAAAAACCTTTTTCCATCCAATAAGTATACCACTTGTCTTCAGCTTCTTTTGGATTGTATGTTTTCGCTACGCTCATTATGGACTTGATAAAAATAAGAATGCAAATTTAAGGAAATAAAAGCTTGTATTCCTATATTTCCTCTATAAATAAAGGTTCTCCAAGGCAGAGGCGACCTGCGTGCCAGTAGGCAGGGATCAATAAATTCCTTTTATATGAAATGCAATTATATTGCATATAAAAGCGAATTTATCTAAGTTTGTCCAACAAAGAAATAGATATGTATACTGGACCAGTTACGTTTAAGCAATTGTTTTGGGATTTCCGTTTTGTGCTGTTGGCTTTGCTATTGGTGGAACTCATTTGTGGTTATCTCAGTCTTCAATACACGCAAGTAGAGCAGTTTCGCTTAGTCAATGGATTGTGCCATGAACGGATGGATCTTTTTTTTAGATATTATACCAATATCGGTGATGGTTTGTTTGTCGTGGTTGTTGGCTTATTGCTGGTATTGGCACGCTATAAGTATGCGATATTGACGATCGTCAGCTTTCTGCTATCCGGGTTAGTAGCACAGCTAATTAAGCGATCGGTGAAGATGCCACGACCGGGATCGGTATTTAAAGATGATCCTTCATGGTATACCTTGCAAGACTATCATATACATGGCAACTATAGTTTTCCATCAGGACATACCACGAGTATTTTTGCCTTAATGATTGTCTTATATTACGTGTTTCCGAAACAACGGAATAATCCACTTTTCTTTATTCTAGCCTGTTTGGCGGGCTACTCAAGGGTTTATCTTTCCCAACATTGGCCAGGAGATGTCTATGTGGGGGCTTTAGTCGGGGCCATCACTACGTTATTCGTTATTTATATCTTTGAACGTACGAAGTGGTATCACAAAAATTGGGCGAATGGGAGCCTTTCTAAACCTAAGGTCAATCCAAAGGAAGTCGAGTAGATGAACAATAAAAGGCATGAATAAACATACAAAAGCTTTTGGTTTTATTATCCTTTATTTTTTATTCTGGGTTTTTATCTCCTGGGTTGATCGTTTCTTTTTTCTCCTATTCGCCTCCCCGGATTCGGTGTCGTCAAGTTTAACAAACACGGCAAGGATATTTTGGAATGGCCAGCAAATGGACTTATCGGCTTCTTCCTATATTTGTGCGCTTCCATTTTTAGGTTATTTCGTCTGGACTTTTATACCAAAGTTGCGGTTGTCGAGAAGATGGATTGATCTCTACAGCTATATCGTGCTTTCTGTGCTGACGTTGGTCTCCTGTATCAATGTCAATCTATACCCCGAGTGGACGGATAAAATATCCAAACGAGCCATCGATACCTTTTTTGAATCCCCAAAAGAAGTATTATACTCCGCTGGCGCTACCTCACTGATGAAGCCATTGGTTGTGTTTTTATGTCTGGGTGTTGGCGGTCTGCTGATCTATCGCTTTATTTTTAAAGGTGCTTTTTTTAAAATACAGGTCCATTTTATAGGGAAGTTTTTAAGCTTTTTCCTAGGCCTCTTGTTTTTGTTTACGTGCATACGTGGTGGTTATGGTACTTCCCCTTTGAATGAAAGCCATGCCTATTTTTCAACCGTCCAATTTGATAACCATGCTGCTGTAAATACCTATTGGTCGCTTATCAACGACTACGTGAATAGTGGCAGTAGCCGCAATCCGTATGTGTATTTTGAAGATAAAGCCCTACGAGATGTACATTTAGAGCCGGTTTTTCATGAAGTGCCGGATTCGGCCTATACGGTGCTTACCACCTCCCGACCAAACATCGTATTGATCTTGTTGGAAAGCTTTACGGCAGACCTCGTAGAGAGTTTGGGTGGGGAAAAAGGAATTACACCAAATTTAGATAAACTTGCACGTTCCGGTATAGCGTTTACTAACTTCTACGCTGCCGCAGATCGTTCGGATAAAGGGATAATAGGCCTGTTTTCCGCATTTCCTGCGCAAGGCGAAGAAAGCATTATCAAATCGGTCAAAAAACACGAGAAGTTACGCGGCATTGGCCAGGAAATAAAGGAAGCAGGTTACCGTACGTCTTTTTATTATGGCGGGCAAAGTGAGTTTTATAACTTTAAATCGTATATGATGTCTCACGGTATCGATCGTGTAGTAGATATGAATGACTTTCCTGCGTCGGACAATGCATCTTCCTGGGGTGTATATGACGAGAAGGTTTTCAATAAGATGCTGTTCGATCTGAATGCAGAAAAAGAGCCCTTTTTCTCCACGATATTTACCATTACCAATCATGAACCCTATGATCTGAAAGGTAGTTATAAATTCGGGCGGGTAAGCACAGAAGATATGTTTAAAAGTACTGCCTACTATACCGATTCCGTGGTGAACGACTTTTTGGAAAAAGCAAAAAAGACATCTTGGTATGACAATACTTTATTCATCATTACGGCCGACCACGGACACCGCTTGCCGTATAATCGGGAGATCACGGATCCGAAACGTTTTCATATACCTTTAATTTTCTATGGAGAGGTCCTGCAACAACACTATCGTGGAGTTTCCATAAACCGGACTGCAGGACAGGTTGATATTGTGGCAACCTTGTTGAACCAGCTTAATCTTCCTTCATCACATTATGCATGGAGCAGAAACCTCTTTAATCCAACTTCTTCGGAATATGCTTTTTTCAATACGAAGTACTCTGTGGGCGTGGTTACACCTCAGGACACCGTTGTCCTAGATACACATTTGGGAACAGCAATCCGTGATGAAAATATGAATCGCAACCTTATGGATATTTTGAAAGCGTATAATCAAAAAGTATTTGATGAATATTTGCAGTATTAACAGATGGGGTATAAAAACTAACATAGCAGCAGTATAACCATGAAGATTAGAGGATATTTAGCAGTTTTCATCATGCTGGCACTTCAGTTTGCCGGACTCTTATTCCTGTATTTTGTTTTGCGGCTAGGTTTTTATGGGGTGAATAAGGATTTGTTTGGTGATGTTGACACACAACGCTTATTGCTGATGTCGGCAGGAGGGGTTCGTTTTGATGTCGTAGCTTTACTTTACTTGAATACGCTATATATACTGCTGTATGCCCTTCCTCTTCCTTTCAAATTCAAACCACTGTGGAAGAGGATCACTACATACCTCTTTGTTATCACCAATGCAATAGGTGTCTTGCTCAATTTGATCGATATGGTTTATTATCCATTCACCTTAAAACGGACCACGGGGACTGTTGTCGAACAATTCAAGAATGAAACAAATCTTGGACAGTTATTGGGTGATTTTCTAATTGACTATTGGTTTTTATTGCCTGTGTTTGCTTTTTTTGTGTATGCGCTCATCAAGCTAGCTACCCTTTTTAAAGTTGTCCGACCTACAATTGGGTGGAAATTCTATGCTATTCATAGCGCAGGCTTGCTCGTGGTGACTTTCTTATTTATCGGCGGGGTACGAGGGGGCTGGGCACATAGTACACGACCGATTACCCTAAGCAATGCCGGAGACTACGTCCAGTCGCCCGAGGAAATGAGTATTGTACTGAACACACCATTTTCTATCCTCAAAACACTGGAGGCCGTGTATTTAAGAGAGGTACACTATTATTCGCCTGAAGAATTGGACACCTTGTATCCCGTTGTGCACCTACCTGTCGATAGTCTTCCTTTCCGGAAGTTGAATGTAGTCTTCTTAATTATGGAAAGCTTTGGAAAGGAGAACATCGGCTTCTATAATAAGGATATCGACAATGGGGCCTACAAAGGTTATACACCGTTTTTAGATTCGTTGATTGGACAAGCCTATACCTTCAACCGTTCCTATGCTAATGGCCGTAAGTCCATTGATGCCTTGCCCTCCATCATTTCGAGTATTCCTTCCATTGGAGAACCTTTTGTATTATCCGTATACTCGGGCAATAAAACCACGAGTGTCGCCAAGGTATTGGGTGACGAAGGGTATGAAACAGCCTTTTTCCACGGTGCGCCGAATGGTAGCATGGGATTTTCGGCATATACCCAGTTGGCGGGTATACAGCATTATTTTGGGAAGAATGAATATGGGAATGATGCGGATTTTGATGGGATATGGGGCATTTGGGATGAACCGTTTATGCAATTTATGGCCGGTAAACTGAATACCTTTCAGGAACCATTTTTTGCGAGTTTCTTTTCCTTGTCTTCACACCACCCATTTAAGGTACCCGAGAAATATAAAGATCAGTTTCCGAAAGGGCCGCTACCCTTACACGAACCCACCGGATATGCAGACTATGCTTTGAGGCAGTTTTTTGCTAAAGCTGAACAAAGTTCGTGGTATAAGAATACACTCTTTGTTATTTGTGCCGATCATTCCAGCCAGAGTTATCTGCCGGAATACCAAACTTTACCCAATCAATTTGCTATACCGATAGTGTTTTATTATCCGGGCGGTGACCTCAAGGGTGTATCCAATAAGCTGGTTCAACAGATTGATATTATGCCGACGGTCTTGAATTATCTGCATTATGATAAACCTTACTTTTCTTTTGGTTTTGATGCTTTTGATAGTAAGAGCCCGAATTTTTTAGTAAACAATATCGGAGGATCGTTCAACTTCTTTATGGATGATTATTTCATGACCTATGATGGAGAAAGGCCAACTTCCTTATTCAATCTTCGGGAAGATAAAGGAATGAAGGATAATATACTACACAAAGACGAGGCAGCTCAGGATACACTGGTCAAATACCTACAAGCTTTTATCCAGCAGTATAATTATCGGATGATCCACAATGCGTTGACCACAGAATAAAGTGGCCCCTCCAATAAATTATTTTCCAGCTTTTTTTCCGATGGTATAGCGAAGAATAAATTGCTGTTGGTTGTCCATGACTCCTTCGGAAAAGTGAAAACCTGCCGTAAATCGTCCTTCCAGATTCTTGCCCCGCAAGGGTATCCATCCAATGTCCAACCGATTGTATTGCTTGGATGTATAAAATACATCGCCATAAGGAATAGCCAGTGATTGCCCGGAATAGAAGGTGTTCCGCAGGAAGAAATTAAAGTGTTCGGCATACAGCTCTCCGATAAAACCTTTAGGAAACCGCCAGTCATAGACATTTCTTAATCGGTCGTAATTGATGATTCCACCGATTTTAACTTGGAAATCATCCAAGATTCCGTATTTTCTTAAATCTGCGCCGATATGTACAGAAGCAGCTCCATTATCCCGAATATGATCGTCAGGGTCTGGTTGATCCACCATCGGACCTGCATTATGCCACAGTGTGGCATAGTGAGAGACAAAGAAGACCGAATTTAACTTTACTTCGCCTGATAGACCTACCATAAATTGCTCCCGATCTGTAATAGTCTGCCTGCTGTTCCAGTCGATCCACAGCTGTTGCTGAAAACCTTCATTTTGATATTTAACCAACATACCTTCGATATTCGGTTGGTAATAGCCTATAGTATCGCTTAGTATGGCTTTCGGGTAGTCATCGAGATACGTATGTCTCGGAAACATACCGATCTTAAAATCGAAGCCATGATCAGTATAGTTATAGTAAGCGACAGGCCGCACAGGTTTGGAGATATGCTTGGAGCCAAATTCATGCAGGTAGGAGACCCCTAAGCGAATACGATGTATACTATCGACCACGAGTCCTATTTCCGGAGTAATACGAGCACCAAAAATAGTTTGTGGATAACGGTCTGAAGCGCCATATTCCCGGTTGTCCGCAAAGCCGTGGAAGTCAAGATTGCCTTCCAGCTGTTGAGCGGATGCTTGCTGAAAAAAAATGCTTAGAAATATATACATAACGAGTTTTCGTACAGGACGAAAAGTAGGTTTGTCATGTACTTTCATAAGCTTAATCGTGTGTAACATATACAGGATATTTTTTGCTGTTTCGAGGACCTCCGAAAGGTTCTGTACGTAAGGAGAATAGGATAAACCGATCTCCACTTTCTGGAGGAGCCGTTATACTTAACTGAACGGAAGTACTTTGTTTACTAGGAATCGTGAGATGACGGTAATCTTCTTGAAATTCAAAGAATGTTCCTTGATCCCAAATATATTGGGTATAACCGTATTCGAAGAACAAAGGCCACTTTTGGTTCAGGTTACTAAAGGTTATGGTTTCGTCATAGGGATTATAGATCGTCAAATTAACCGGGTATCGTCGCCCGATGACTAAGGTATCTGGTAGATTATCACAGTTGATTTCAACTTTCTGGAGTAGTCTGACGCTATCCAAATGAACGGCATACCAGTCGCCTTTCAATCGGGTAGGAATGGTATCCTGATCTGAGGAGTCAAACGAACTTGGGCGCACCCATATGACATCCTTGTTGCGTACACTGTCTTCTATTGGCCAGTAGTCGTATTGGGTCTTTCGGTAAGCGCGTGTATTATAGGAAAATGCGGTAGTTGTTCCGGTATAAAAGTTATACGAAGAAGCATCTTGAAACCCATTATCAAAAATAAGTGGCTTGTCCCCGGCATATTGATGAAGTTTTTGTGCCAGTTCTTTTTGACCCCAAAAAGTATTTATTCCCGGCATCTGCTGAATAGCCGGAATAGGTACAATCAATAAGAAGCGAAGTATAATAATAAGACCTGCTGTTATATAAAGCAGCAAATAAAACCAACGTGGAATGGTCTGCTTAGCAAGTGAGATATAACTGACAATAAATAAGGGAAGGTAAGCCAGCAAGACCCATTGGGCTTGTACGTAGCTTTTTAAGGAAGCGCTGAAGAAAAAAAGGATAAATCCCCAGAAGATGAATTTGAGGATGCGGATAAACCGATCTTCATTCTTTTGGTAGAAAAATTTGTAATACAGATACCAACCTGTTAATGGCCCGACGACCAACAGTAGGCTGCTGATATAATCGGTGGTAAACGAAATCTGATACGCTCTGCTATTCCGCTCAAAGAGATGGTATTGAATGGAGGGATAGTCGTGCTGCACTTGCCATAGCATATGCGGAAGGTACAGGAGAATACAAAACAGCACCATCCCCCAAAAGGAACGACGCGACAATAGCCGCCATTCGGCCAGCAGGGTGAAGAAAAGGAGCAGAATGCCGTGGTACTTGCTATACAACAAGCCGGTAATAGCTATGGATAGCCACCAAACGGTGGAGAGTCGTGTTCGGTCTTCCTGGAGGTATCGTTTTAGAAAGTATAAGTACAATACCGCGAAAAAGAGGAGAGGACTGTCGGGAGAATTGATAAATCCAAATACATGAAAGATCGCGAAGCTGAAGAATAAGGTACTAAAAAGCCATACATTGTTGGCGTAAGGCTTTACAATTTTCCAGAGAAAGTAAACTGCCCCGACGTTCGCGAAAATGCTCATGATACGTACACCTATCTCCGCATGAGAAAACCATGTGCCTATTTTGATAAATACCGCCACCATAGGAGGGTGGTCATAATATCCCCAATCCAAAAATTGACTGTATACCCAATAGTAGGCCTCATCCACATGAAGCTCCATAAAATAGCCCTGGATCAAATTGATGATAAACCAGAATACCAGAAAATGTTGGATTTTGATGTTGGATATCAACTTGCTCATGAAAGACTAGGAATTGGTAAAGGTATAGAGGTAATTAAAGGAGAAGTTCCATATGGATACAATGCCTATGGCCATTAGTTTAGATACATAAAAATTCCATTTGAGTTTCTCATGGAAAAAATACAGTATAGCATTGTTGATCGCAAGGCCTATCAAAGCAATGAAAAAGAATTTCGAAAATTCATTGAATCTGGCTTCTGCATCCTGTGTGTAAAATGTCCAATAGCGATTTAATAAGTAGTTGCTTACTGTTGCGGTAATAAAACCTAAGGAGTTGGCAACATATTTATGGATTTTTACTTTCTCTTTAAAAAGCCACGTGATAGCGAAGTCAACGACTACACCTGAAGCTCCTACGACGGAGAACATCAGAAATTTTGTTATCAACTCTTGGTTTATGTGCATATAATCAAAAAAGGCTACCATACAAAATGATAGCCTCAAAGATAATTATAAAATCTTAATTATACTTCCAATAATAGTCTGGCAGGATCTTCCAATAGCTGTTTTACACGAACCAAGAAGCTTACCGACTCGCGACCATCCACGATACGGTGATCATAGGATAGGGCGATATACATCATTGGACGAATAACGACTTGACCGTTTTCCGCAACAGGGCGTTGTATGATATTGTGCATACCTAAGATAGCCGATTGTGGCGCGTTAATGATCGGTGTAGATAGCATTGATCCAAATACACCACCATTGGTAATGGTAAATGTACCACCGGTCATTTCGTCGATCGTCAATTTGTTGTCACGTGCTTTTCCGGCCAACGTCCCGATCGATTTTTCAATCTCGTGAAGCGACATTGATTCCGCATTACGGATCACAGGCACAACCAAACCTTTGGGAGCTGACACAGCGATCGAAATATCTGCAAAGTCTGAGTACACAATTTCGTTTTCGTCAATACGGGCATTGACCGCAGGCCATTCTTTTAATGCTGTTGTGACAGCTTTAGTAAAGAAGGACATGAATCCGAGACCTACGCCATGCTTTTCTTTGAAGGTGTCTTTATATTTCGCTCTTAAGTCCATGATAGGTTGCATGTTCACTTCATTGAATGTAGTGAGCATAGCCGTCTCATTCTTTACCGTTACCAAACGTTTAGCAATAGTTTTACGTAATGAGCTCATCTTCTCCCGACGTTCGTTGCGTGCGCCGGCAACTGTAGCGACACTAGCAGCAGGTGCGCTAGCTATTGCAGGCTTCACCTCTGCTTTAGGTGCTGCAGGTTTTGCTTGCGCCTTCTCCGCGTCTTCTTTCGTAATACGTCCGTCTTTGCCGGTTCCTTTGATCGTTGACGGATCTATTCCTTTTTCTCTTAATATCTTCGCAGCAGCTGGTGAAGCCGTTCCGGCAGCATATGATTCAGGAGCTTCGGCGGCTTCGGTAGCCTCTTCAGCTTTGGCAACCGGAGCAGCAACCTCTTCTTTTGCAGGTTCTTTTTCGGTTTTATCAGCAGCAGGGGCATCTCCATCCTCTATCGTACATACCACGGCTCCGATTTCCAAGGTATCACCTTCTTGAGCTACAATACGCAGGATACCCGCTTTTTCGGCAGGTAATTCAAAAGTTGCTTTATCTGATTCCAATTCGGCGATATTTTCGTCCATCTCAACGTAATCACCATCTTCTTTCAGCCATTGGGCCAATGTAACCTCTGTGATTGATTCTCCAACGGTAGGGACTTTGATTTCTAAGCTCATATTTTGATATTTTTTATTAGATATAGAATGTCAAAACATTCATCTCTGTTTTTTATAGTTCAAATGCTTTATTTACGATTTCTTCTTGTTGGCTTACATGTTTTTTCATATAGCCTGTCGCCGGACTTCCACTGGCAACCCGGGTAATACAATCGGTAAACTCAACGGGTGTTTTCCGAAGCTTACGACAATAATATGGCCAAGCACCCATGTTTTCATTTTCCTCTTGTACCCAGATAAAATCTGTCGCTTTATTATATTTTTCCCGTATAGCCTGAAGTTGGAGGACAGGTGTCGGGTATAGCTGTTCAATGCGTACAATCGCCACATCGGTACGTTTTTCCGCCTGCTGTTTCTCCAACAAATCGTAATAAATTTTACCTGAACAGAACAAGACTCGTTTTACCGAAGCTGCCTTTACATAGGTATCGTCGATAGTCTCTTGGAAGTTTATTTTAGTAAAGTCCGTAATTGACGAAACTACTTTTGGATGACGCAGTAAGCTCTTCGGCGTGAAAACGATCAAAGGTTTACGGAAATCGCGCAGTAATTGACGACGTAGCAAGTGGAAGTAATTCGCAGGCGTTGTACAGTTGGCGAGAATCATGTTTCCATTTGCACACAATTCCAAAAAGCGCTCTATACGACCTGAAGAGTGTTCTGGTCCTTGGCCTTCCATACCATGTGGCAACAACATCACTAGACCATTCGAACGTTTCCATTTGGTCTCTGCACTACTTAGGTATTGGTCAACGATAATCTGCGCACCGTTGTAGAAATCACCAAACTGTGCTTCCCATACGGTTAAAGCTTGTGGGTTTGCCAAGGCATAACCGTACTCAAATCCCAATACACCATATTCAGACAGTAAGGAGTTATAAATATTGAATCGTTCCCCTCCGTTTACTTGGCTAAGTGGGATGTATTTCTCTTCCGAATCCTCTAAAGTCAACACCGCATGACGGTGTGAAAACGTACCGCGTTGAACATCCTGTCCAGATATGCGGACACGCTTACCATCATTCAACAGCGTTGCATAAGCCATCAGCTCACCCATGGCCCAATCATAGGAGTCTTTCTTAATCATAGCCGCACGATCTTCAAACAACTTGGAGATCTTACGGAAGAATTTCTTGTCCTTGGGTAATGTTGTAATTTGTGTAGCTAGATTTTTGAATGTTTTGGTGCTAACTTTTGTGTCTACAGGTTCAAAGGTTTTGCCCTTTCTGGCAGGATGTAAGCCTCTCCAAGCTCCACCAAACATTGGGATTTCATCTTCAATGCTCTCTGTTTCCTTCGAAGCGTCCAGCTGAGTTTGTAGATAATTTCTGAATTCCTTTTCAACCTCTTTGGCGTATGCCCCATCGATAGACCCCTCTTCGATGAGCTTTTTGGCGTATACATCTTTCGGATTAGGGTGTTTTTCGATTGCTTTATATAACAAAGGCTGTGTGAACTTCGGTTCATCGGCCTCATTATGTCCAAAACGACGGTAACACAACAGGTCAATAAAAACATCTGTTTTGTACTTCTGGCGATATTCTACCGCTAGATTGATGGCATATACCACAGCTTCCGCATCGTCACCATTGACATGGAAAACTGGCGAAGAAGTGATTTTGGCGACATCCGTACAGTATGTTCCTGAACGGGCATCCTTATAATTCGTCGTAAAGCCTACTTGATTGTTAATGACGATATGGATCGTTCCACCTGTTTTATAACCGTCCAATTTAGACATTTGCGTCACTTCATAGACGACACCCTGTCCGGCAATGGCTGCATCGCCGTGAATAAGTATAGGCGCAATTTTAGAAGAATCGCCATCGTACTTCATATCGATCTTAGAACGTACGACACCTTCTACGATGGGATCGACGGTTTCTAAGTGCGATGGGTTAGGTGCTAAAGAAAGATGAATGTTTTTCCCCGAGTCCGTGGTGATATCCGAAGAATAACCTAAGTGATATTTCACGTCACCACCAAACTGTAATTCAGGATCCTCTTCTTTATACATTTTTCCCTCAAACTCCGACAAAATAGTTTTGTAGGGTTTGCCCATAACATTAGCCAGCACGTTGAGCCGTCCTCGGTGAGCCATACCGATGATGAATTCCTGTAAACCTAATTCGGCACCCTTTTCCATGATGGAATCCAGTGCAGGAATTAAACTTTCAGCACCCTCCAAAGAAAAACGTTTTTGGCCGAGAAATTTGGTGCCTAAAAAGCTTTCGAAAATAACAGCTCTATTAATCTTTTGTAAGATACGTTTCTTTTGCTCAACGGTATAACTGGGCTTATTACGATTGGCTTCCATGCGATCCTGCAACCACTTGATCTTTTCGGGGTTACGGATATACTTGAATTCGGCACCAATAGATTGGCAATAGGTCTCTTCGATCAATTGACGGATGTCGCGCAACTTTGCTGGGCCTAGACCCACCTCAATACCTGCATTGAAGGTCGTGTCCATATCGGCTTCCGAAAGACCGAATGTTTCTAACTCTTTACCCGGATAGTATTTGCGACGTTCGCGAACAGGGTTAGTGTGTGTAAACAAATGACCACGGTCTCTGTAGCCGTGGATCATATTCAAAACGTTGATTTCTTTTAATGCTTGCTCGGGAACATAATCGGCGTCGATGGAAGCTCCAGAATCCTGCCCAAACTCGAATCCTTCAAAAAATTTTTGCCATCCAAAGTCCACTGAATTTGGATCAGCTTTGTATGATTGATATAAGCCGTCGATATAGCTCGAATCGGCATTACTCAAATATGTCAATTTGTCCATTTACTGTTTTTGTATACTAAAGAACTTGCCAAAGTTATAAATAATAATGCAGTTTTGTCTATTGAATTTTAAATAATTGTAGCTTAAAACGGTCAAATAACAAGCTTTTCTCTTAAGGGAATATTTTCTTGATTTTTTCCCAGTCTTTATCTGATCTATTATTCTTTATGCTCGTACCTTGTCCGGCAAGATGCGCCCAAAAACCGTAATTGGTTGATGGTGCGTAATCGATCAATTGCTGTTCAAACCAAGCTGCTCCGTAGAGCCAATTCTGCTTGTATTCGTAAATCAAATGCAGACCAAGTGCTTCTCTGTTTTTGTAGGATAGGTTTCCGGTTTCATTAAGCGTTTGCATGAGTTTGTTTATAGCCTTGTTTTCGGTCTGTCCTGTTGTCCATTTTGTCAAAAGGTCGAGGTTTGCTACCGATTTATCCGGATTAATAAAAAAACGATTAGGAAGTTTTTTTAGCATAAAGCGAAAATAATCCCTACGTAGCAGGCCATCCAATATTTGTTTGGCGTTTTTTTTGTTTTGTGAGGACGCTTTCTCCGATAGGAGATGGTAGGTAAGGACCGGAGACAGGGAGCCAATGGCCAAGAACGGAGAAAGCCGTATGTAAAGATCCTGGTCAGTCACACTGCTGCGCAGCGCAGCATCGAACTCTTCTAATGCCGCGGTCTCTCCGAAAGAACACGTAAGGCTCGTTTCAGCAAACTCAGGCAGAGCAGATTCTTCCAGATGGGGCGGAATATTTATCTCCGTTATATCCGGCAAGGGTTTTCGAACACTACTTTCTTTTTCTATTTTTTTTCTAAAAAGATGAAAATCCTCCGGAATATCCTTCACCGGAAAAGGGAGGTCCTCCTTATGATAGAGGGTATGACCAATAAAATGCTTCAGGTTTATTTTTATTTTCCATAGCGCTTCTTCGACCAATTCCGAAATGTCGGTTTCACGTTTCGCTACTTCGCGATGATGATACACTTCATCGACTTCATATTTTTGAACAAGTTGTGGGATGATTTCTTCTGGTAAGCCTTCAAAAGTTAGCAAATCTCCTCCCAAAGCTTGCAACTTTTCCTTTAAAGCACGAACGGTATGGTAGGTGTATTGATGGCGAAGATCTCCGGTATTTAAAAAACCACTTTGGTTTGTTTGATAATATCTCGTATCGAAAATATAGACGGGTATAATAAAGTCTGCTTTCTCTATAGCACTATACAAGACTTCATTGTCATGCGTTCGAAGATCGTTTCTAAACCATGCCAGAATAACCCTTTTACTCATTTACCAGCCCTTTACCTTAATTTTAGATTAATTTAAATAGCACAAATATAACATATCTGTACCGATATATAGCCTTAGAAGTTAATATTGACACTATTTAAACAAACCAAATGAAACAAAATTTGCAGAATGAGGTTTAAGTAAATAGAGTTTTTTCAGGTATAACATATGGAGGTTTTAGTATGTGGTCTTAATTCCTACTTGGGTAGAGCGAGTGTCAGTTGTCTGCATGGTGATGGCTACAATGTCCATGGATTAGTGCGGGATGTTCGTTTGCTATCTTATTATATTAAAACTCCCGTCACGGCTAATATTGTGACCGTCGACCTTATTAAGAAAGGTAAAGCTTATGAAGATTTTAGTCTCGATCGGTTAGACCTTAGTTTTTATTTTACGCAGATACCTGATTTAGACGACAATATTGCTATTCAATACGAACTGCTGTCTTTACGCCATTTTATCCTTCTTTCCCAACGCAATGGCTGTAATAGAGTGATCTATGTCGGTCGTACCTATGATAAAAATTATCTGGATGATATTAAAGCACTCTTTGTTGAATTACGTGTGGCTTATACCATCGTGCTAAAGGATATCGCCATTGGAATGGGAACCTCTTTCGATCGTTTTATGACGAGAATGATGGTACACAAATACATATTTCTCTTCAATCCTACAGGCAAAATTAGATTTTCTCCTTTTGTGCTGAACGATATCTTTCGATGGATAAAAAAAATTCCCTGGAAGGAAAATTTCATCTATGAGGAAATCGAATTTGGGGGTGCACAGATATTGGATCTGAAAGATTTATTTTTGGAGCGTATTAAAAAACAAGGGCTCAAGGACGTGTATAAGATTATTTCGGTCCGCAATAAAACATTCGCTCAATTTTTGAACCGGTCTGTGTATGGTATTCGTCCAGATACCTATAGCGAATATATACTGAACGTTACCCGAGGTAATTTTGCCGATAATTCGAAATGGCAAACGCTAGTTGCTTTTGAATATACACCTATTATACCTAATTTGCGCCACTGAGTTTTGTCAGGGGTTACCTGCCTTTTTATTATCGGCTTTCGGTAGCAGGTGCCATGTGCCTCCTCAGAGAGCTTAGGGTTTTTATTTTAGCGTTTTACCGATCAAATAAAGGCTTTCGCCGAGATAAAGTGTATCATACATCTAATTATTGTAGCGAATGGAGACATTCGAGATTATATTTGCGCAGTTTACAATCTTACTATAGCAACCTTATATGAAAGGAACTTTTACCTTATTTTTTATTTTTTTTATTTCTGCTCACGCGGTGATAGCCCAGCAAAAAATCTTTGGAACCATCGTTGATGAAACCGATAAAACGAAATTAAGGCAGGCAACCGTCATGCTGTTGCAGGCTAAAGATTCGATTTTGATCAGTTATGGTCGTGCAGATGACCAAGGTTCTTTTTCCCTTGACAGGCCAACGACCGGAAACTTCCTGTTGATTGTCTCTTATCCAAAATACAGCGACTTTTATACGCCTGTCGAAGGTGCAGATAGTCCTTTAGACCTTAAGGAAATAGGCTTAACAAGCATACAGCATATTTTGGATGAAGTCTTGGTCACAGGACGTATCCCCATTGTGATGAAAGGTGATACAACGGAATATGATGCGGCAAGTTTTAAGGTAGAGCAAAATGCGAAGGTTGAAGATCTCTTGAAAGTATTACCCGGTATTACGGTGGATGCTTCGGGAAATATTACGGCTCAGGGTAAGAGCGTGAAGAAAGTTTTGGTCGATGGAGAGGAATTTTTTGGAGATGATCCTACGCTGGTTACCCGTAATATTCGTTCGGATATGGTGGACAAAGTGCAGGTTTATGAAAAGATGTCTGACGAAGCTGAACGTACAGGGGTGGACGACGGCCAGCGGGAACAGACGATCAATGTTAAGCTCAAAGAAGATAGTAAAAATGGACTTTTCGGTAAGGTACTGGGAGGCGGGGGTACCAATGACTATTACATGGGGCAGCTCATGTTAAATAAGTTCAAGGGATCGCAAAAGATTGCATTATATAGCCTCTTAGGCAATAACGGTACGACCAGTATGAACTGGGAAGATGCACAAAAATATGGTGGAGATTCCGGCGTGACTTATGGGGACGATGGTAGTATCAGCGTGGATGGCAACTTTTCGGATGCTTTTTCCGGTAGGGGAGCAGTAGGTATTCCGAGAGCGATCAATACAGGGGTAAATTTTTCGGACAAGTGGAATGGAGATCGGCATGGGGTAAACATCAATTATAAGTATGGACGTATACTTAGTGACGGGGAGGAAAATACAGTTCGAAGTGGTACACTAAACGATAGAACCGTAAAAGGGGTTGATGCACAAAATGACCAGCATCGGGTTAATCTTCGCTATGACTTGAAGTTGGATACGATGAATACGGTGACCATCAAGGGTGGTTTATCGCAACGAAATGCGTGGAGAAATGAAAAAATCTATACGGAGAGTATGGATTTCCAAACAAGCAATGAGAGTGGTGAAACGGCAGATAATACGACAACTGCCATCAACGTAGAGGCCCTTTATACGCATAAATTTGCCAAGAAGGGTCGGTCATTGACCTTGGTAGGTGCATTATCTTCCGACCGTACTTCAGGAGATGGGCATCTTTATGCCGTGTTAACAAGTCCGGACGGGAGCGAGCCGGACGTGACGGACCAGCGTAAAGACAGAGCACAGGAATTGAACAGATACCGGGGTTCTGTTGTCTATACAGAACCGCTGATCAAGGATTTGAATCTTTCTGTCGGATATAGTATTGCGAACAACCAAAATACATCTGTATTGGAATCGTTCAACAAAGCCATCGATGGCACCTATACTGAGCTAGATAGTAGATATAGCAATAACTATGATTTTCAAAGTCTTGGACAAGCGTATAAATTGACGATAGGGCTGAAAAAGGAGAAGCTGCGATTTAATTTAACAAATAGTTTGAATGAGGACCGGTTGAACCAAGTCAATAATTATGACAATCGGAGGTTGACACGCACTTTTATGACTTATAATCCGCAACTGAATGGAGGGTATAATTTTTCAAAAAACAAAAACCTATGGTTTAATTATAATGGAAGAAATCAATTACCTTCTTTAAACCAGATCCAACCCTTGTTGAATAATTCGGACCGCCTGAATATTTTTGTGGGAAATGAAGATTTGAAGCCAGCGTTTAACCATAATGCAAATATCGGATACAGTACATTTAAAGTTCTTACCGGAAGCTATACCTACATCGGCGGAAGCATGTCGTTGACAAATAATCCCATTTCGCAGAATATTACACGAGATCTGGATGAAGGGATAAATTATTTTACCTGGGACAATATGCAGGGCAGGACAAACTCATCCTATAATATATGGTCAGGCTATTATTTTAAGTTGTTCAAACAACTGAATGTAGCCAACTCGCCTCAACTAAATGCCTCTTGGAGCGATAGTTATAATTTCTTTGAGGAGAAGGAAAATAAGATCCGTACGACGAATTATAATGTGAGGTATAATCTCCAGCGGCAGACGACTACGGGCTTCAATTTTGATGTCAACTTTGTTCCGCAATATCGGCAGATGACGTCCAGTTTACAACCCGATCAGGATAACAATGGATTTGTTTTCGGGGCACACGGAAATCTATCTTATTTCCTGACCAAGACATTTAAAATATACGCCAACTATAACTACACTTATGAAGCACCTACGGAGGCATTTAACTCCAGCTTCGATCAATTTTTAATCCATCCGGGAGTAAGTAAAAAGTTTTTCAAAAACGAATCATTGACGGTGGATTTTACAGTAAACGATGTACTTGACCAAAATAGAGGATTTCGCCGGAATGTAAGTAATTCGGTTTTTGTTCAACGTAGCTTTGAAACCATCAGACGCTATTATATGTTAAAATTGTCCTGGGACTTTACCAAAATGTTTATCAAAAAATAGTATGAAGACAACGAAGACACTATATACACTTTGTATTGCCTTAGCCTTTTCCATACAGCTCGGCTATGGACAGTATACCTTATTTGGAAAGAGCGGTGTTGTGAGCTACGACAAGACGATGTACACGAAAAATATCCTCTCCAAACAATTTATCGACAAGGCTGATGCCAATTCAAAAACCCATTTTGAACGGATGTTGCCTACAGTTCCCGAAAATGTAGTACTCAAGAAAGTGCTAAAATTTAAGGATAACCAGACACTCTTTGAACCTGTAAAGCAAGATCTGGATGATAAAACCAAAGGATTGATCATGATGTTGGCCTTGGATATGGATGCGGTCACGCTATCGGATCTAAAAACGAAAGATTACAAACGTTTTAATGATCTGATAGGGGAGAAAGTCATTATTCAGGATACGGTAAAACGTATCAAATGGAAGATTACGGATGAGTATCGGGAAATAGCGGGTTACAACTGTAGGAGGGCCAATGGATTGACACCCGATTCGGTGTATGTCATTGGTTATTTTGCTAATGAGATTCCCCTTGATGGGGGACCGGAATCGATTAGCGGTTTACCGGGAATGATCTTAGGGCTCGTGGTCCCAAGCCAGCATGTTTCTTATTTCGCAACCAAAGTGGAATTTAGCGACAATGTGTCTTTGGAGACAAAGGCTTTCGATGGCAAGAGAAATAAAATCATGACCCGCAAAGAATTGGAAGCGACGTTTTCTCAATCTTTGTCTGGGTTTTTGAATAAAGAAACGGTTGCTTATATTATGAAATTGACGTTGTTGTAATAATCGTTTTTTAACCTCTTCTTTTGCGTGTGTTTATCATAGATAGCACTATATCTACTTGTTTTTTGTTCACAGGTAAAGAAAATAATACCGGAGGCTTTATTGCCCAGGATATAGGCTGATGTTGCTTCTTTTGAAAAAATATCCGATATTTTCTCTTCATATTCTAGTTGAATGTCGTTACTTATATATAGGTCGAAACTCCCTTGGTATAGTTTGTCCAACAGGATGGAGAACGTAGACTTTCGTGAAATGGTCTTCAGTATTACATTCGTGTCAAGTACAACTTTCAAGTTAGAACTTATTTTTTAGTTTCTCCCAATAGCTGTTCCAATTTATCATGACTGTAACCTCTCTCTTCCCAAATTAAATCGGCTTTATCTCTCGCTCGTTCAAGAAGAAATTTGGCCATGACTTTTTTATTATGTAGATTTTACAAAATATTCATGAAAAATTTAACTTTTACCTAAAAAATAGCTAAATTTAGGAAACCGACCTAGGTT
>JBEBWF010000037.1:0-40527 GCA_040392285.1 Sphingobacterium sp.
TATCCGTTGAACTACGGGGCCGATCGGAATCAGACAGCAAATGTATTATTCTGTTTGCTTCCAAACAAGTTTGAATCGTAAAAAAGAAACAACCTTATAAACCAAAGCGATATCAGCAAGTGCATGATATAGATTTAAGCAATATGACATCATTAAATTCGATATTTCTTTGCGCTAAAAAGGGTTATCTTTGTACTACAAAATAAAAAAGAAATAAATATGAGTTTTACAGGTAAAAATTTCCCAAACATTACAGTTGACGCGATCGATTATTTAGGTGACTACATTTCGATCAACATTTTTGAAAAAGCACAACAAGAAAATAAAAAAGTCCTTCTATTTTGGTATCCAAAAGACTTCACTTTTGTGTGCCCTACCGAGCTACACGCTTTCCAAGAAGCTCTTCCTGAGTTTGAAAAACGCAACACGATCGTCATCGGTGCCTCATGTGACTCAAACGAAGTTCATTTCGCTTGGCTTAATACAGCAAAAGACAATGGTGGTATCGAAGGCGTAGAATATCCTATTATCGCAGATACAAACCGTAACCTTTCTAGTGTATTGGGTATCCTAGAAATGAAAGAGGTTGAACACCCTGAATATGGTACTTTGGTAGAAGGATCTGCTGTTTCCTACCGTGCGACCTACTTGATTGACGAGACGGGTAAGGTATTCCATGAATCCGTGAACGATATGCCTTTAGGCCGTAATGTAAAAGAGTATATTCGTTTGATCGATGCTTATACTCATGTTCAAAAACACGGTGAAGTATGTCCTGCGAATTGGGAAGAAGGTAAAGATGCGATGAATGCCACACGCGAAGGTGTAGCTTCTTATCTTTCCTTGAACTAAGATAGAGATATCCCCATAGAGGTGGGAATCCCCACCTCTACTTCAAAACATTTTAAAACACTCAACAATGCTACAAGAATTAGAAAACGATACACTACAAGAGCTGGTCGCAGAAAATGAGACTGTACTGGTTCAATATGCAGCATCATGGTGTGGCAACTGTCGGATCATGAAGCCAAAATTCAAAAAATTAGCCAACGAAAATGAAAGTGTAAAATTTCTTATCGTTGACGCGGAGAAATTCCCTGAATCTAGAAAACTGGCTAATGTAAACAACTTGCCAACTTTCGCTGCTTTTAAAAATGGAAAACTTGTGAACCAAGTTCAAACTAACAAGATTGAAGGATTAATCGACTTATTAAATGAAGTTACCCATAATTAAACACCTGACGGAGTTTATAGCACAAAACGATGCCGATTTTGTCCTGGAAGCCATTGAAACATTGGAATCCTTGACGGAAGTCTCTTCCCTAAAAGATGAAGAACTCGATGTTATCGGAGAACTTATATCCAACATGTATGGTGCCATCGAGGTAGACAAGCTTATCAAAGAAGGCACTCCAAAAAAAGATGCCTTGAATAATTTTATGACACGTGTCCTTGGTTCCATCGACAAAGGCTAAATGGATTGTTTGTTAAAAACTCCTTAGTTGTGGAAATCTTTTTTTTGAATACTTTTACTATTCCAACTTTTTATTATACTTTTACTAATGGGTTGTTAGGTTATAAACTTATAACACATGTGAGGTTTAATACTTTGTATACCTTTTAATAACATTAATCCCACACTGTTTTAAGACTCAAAGATTTTTAATTGTTGGAGAAAGAGCTGTTATCACACAGCTCTTTTTTGTATAGATATTATTACAATAAACCCCTC
The DNA here is from genome assembly GCA_040392285.1 of Sphingobacterium sp. GTDB lineage: Bacteria > Bacteroidota > Bacteroidia > Sphingobacteriales > Sphingobacteriaceae > Sphingobacterium. The sequence continues at coordinate 1,733 of JBEBWF010000037.1, forward strand.
TTTCCTTTCTGCTATTCACACATATTTATGTATTTTTATGCATGTTAAACAAACTCTTAGCAGGCATCCTTATTGTTTGTACTTCCATCACAGCCTTATGGGGTCAACAAAAGCCTTGGAGCTCCGCCGACCTGAAAATTCAGCTTGAAAGATTAAATATACTTGGTTCAGTATTATATTTTGCCGCTCACCCTGACGATGAAAACACCCGTCTCATTGCTTGGCTGGCACAAGAAAAGAAGTACAGAACAGGATATTTGTCTTTAACCCGCGGTGAGGGCGGACAAAACCTGATCGGCACGAACCTAGGCATTGATTTAGGGTTAATACGTACCAACGAATTATTGGCAGCTCGTCGTATTGATAAAGGCGAACAATTCTTTTCGTCAGCTGTTGACTTTGGTTTTTCAAAAACACATGAGGAAACATTTAGGTTTTGGGATAAGCAGTCCGTCTTGGCCGAAGCCGTATATATCATCCGAAAATTTCGACCTGATATCATTATTACCCGATTTCCCCCAGACAAAAGAGGTGGACATGGACACCACCAAGCTTCAGCAATTCTTGCCCATGAAGCTTTCCTCGCAGCGGCTGATCCTACAAAATTTCCCGAACAATTGAATGAGGTACAACCTTGGCAAGCTACACGTTTGCTTTGGAATACAGCCAACTTTGGAGGGATGAACAATACATCCGAAAGCCAGCTAAAAATAGACATTGGAGCTTACAATCCCTTGCTTGGTGAGTCTTATGGAGAGATTGCCGCACGTAGCCGATCCCAACACAAATCCCAGGGTTTCGGGGCTGCTGCCACCCGAGGACAGAGCACAGAGTATTTTGAGCATGTCGCGGGAAAGGAAGCCAAAGTCAATCTGATGGACGGTGTTATGACGACCTGGGATAGGATACCTGATTCGAAAAACATTCAGCTTCGCATCAAAGAAATCAACGAAACATTCAATCCGAACCATCCCGAAAAGATTATACAGGATTTGTTTGCCTTGAAAAACGATATCCAAAAAATATCCGATGCGTATTGGAAAAAACAAAAAACCAAAGAGATCGATGAGCTTATCCTAGCTTGTGCAGGAATATGGGTAGATGCCACCGTAACTAGTCCCATCTACACCGTCCACCAAGAAGTTCCCGTGCAATTGGAAGTTATTGTAAGAAACCCGGGGGTTCCAACAACGTTACTCCAGGTGGAAGGCAGGGCTATCCGGCAGTCGCTACAACAGAATATACTATGGCGAGGCCAGCAAAACATAAGATGGGACAGTTATACGCAACCATACTGGTTGCTCCAACCTCCTACGCTCGGAAAGTTTAATATTGCCAAACAGTATACGGGCCTACCCTTGAATCCATTAAAACCACATGTCACATTTATCTTTCAAATAGGGAATGAAAATATAGAGGTCCAGCAAGATATCCACTATCGCTTTGTTGATCCTGTGCACGGCGAACTGTATCAGCCGTTGGTCTTCCAACCTCAATTAACCGCTTTCACTGACCACCAAACAGTATTATTGCCTAAAGGAGAAAGCAAAGAGATACAGTTAACTTTTCAGAACAATGATTCTAAAACTAAACACTATAAGGTAGAGGTTCTCGCTCCAAAGGATTGGGAGATTATGCCGAAAAAGATCGAGTTAGACTTTACATCCAGCAATGCTATCCAATCCACTATTCAGATAAAGCAGCTCAGAGATACCAATCCCACAGCTTCTATCCTTCTCAAATGGAGCAGTGACACATTGAGGTCCGCTAACACGATTAACTATGTGCATATTCCTTCTATCACTTGGTTTCCTACCTTAGCTATCCAATGTCATGCCCTGGATATTGTAAATCCTGTAAAAAAAGTGGGTTATATCTCCGGCGCTGGCGATTTGATACCGCAGTCGCTAAACAACATAGGTATGGCTGTTAATATGCTAACCACCATGCAAATACAAACGGACAATCTCAGCCAGTTTGATGCTATCATCTTAGGGGTTCGTTTTTTCAATGTAGAAAAAAACAGCGGAGTTGTCATGGATAAACTATTGAATTATGTCAAAGAAGGCGGTGTCGTATTGGTACAATATAATGTGAACAATAGATTGCAATCTTCAAAGCTAGGCCCATATCCTTTTAATCTCACAAGAGATCGTGTAACCGAAGAAGATGCTCGTGTTACCTTCGATGTCAACGATCCGGTTTTCAACTACCCGAACAAAATTACCCAAGCAGATTTTGATGGATGGGTACAAGAACGTGGTTTGTATTTTGCTGATCAGATCGACAAAGCTTATCGCACGCCGATCAGCATGCATGATGCCAAAGAATCTCCAAATGTTGGATCGTTATTGATTGCACCTTATGGCAAGGGAAAGTTTGTCTACACCTCACTTTCTTTTTTCAGACAATTGCCTGCTGGAGTACCGGGAGCTTATAGATTATTTGTAAATTTGTTAGCAACAGAAAAATAAATTACATTTTATAATATGGAAAATCAACTAAACGAATCTAAACCACTGAATGTTAAAGGCCTAATCTTATTAATCGGAGCTGTCTTCGGTGCGTTAATTGCATTTGCCACTTGCGGAGCCTTTTTAAGTATTATTGGCGGCCTGATCGGGGGATTACTTTTCGCTGCGTTCTTCAATACCTTCATATTACCTCAAAAACCACATGACAGATAACAAAGGATTGCCACCATTCATACGTAGCTGGCGACACTTCTATATAGCAGTCGTAGTTTGGTTATTGGTGTGCATTCTCTTCATGTACTTATTTACGATTTACTATTCTTCATGAGTACTATTGATTGGATAGTACTCTTTATAACGCTACTTTGTATCGTTCTATATGGACTTTATAAGAGCAAGAACATTAAAAATATCGACGGTTATCTCTTAGGTAACCGTTCTCTACCTTGGTATACTGTCGGTCTTTCCGTCATGGCGACACAAGCCAGTGCTATAACCTTCTTATCTGCACCGGGTCTTGCCTATTCCTCCGGGATGAGCTTTGTTCAGTTTTACTTTGGGCTCCCATTGGCCATGATCGTACTTTGTATCACCTTTGTACCGATTTACCATAGACTCAAAGTATTTACCGCCTATGAATTTTTGGAAAAGCGGTTCGATGTCAAAACACGTGCATTGACAGCCTTCCTCTTCTTAATACAACGTGGTATCTCCACAGGTATCACCATCTTCGCTCCTTCTATTATACTTTCAACCATCCTGCATATCGATGTGACCTACACCACGCTGGTTATTGGCAGCGTAGTCGTTCTTTACACAGCATATGGCGGAACAAAAGCTGTGTCTTACACCCAGCTGCTCCAAATGGGCATTATATTCGGCGGATTATTAGCTGCCGGTTTTATGGTGATACATCTATTGCCCGCCAATATCGGTTTTCAAGAAGCCTTACATATCGCAGGTAAATCCGGCAAAACCAATGCAATAGATTTTAAGTTGGACTTAAGCAACCAATACACGGTATGGACAGGCTTGATCGGAGGTTTCTTTCTGCAGCTATCTTATTTCGGAACAGATCAAAGTCAAGTGGGCAGATATTTGACAGGCTCATCGATCCGAGATAGCCGTATCGGCCTGTTGATGAACGGTCTGCTAAAAGTCCCTATGCAATTCTGTATCCTGCTCATCGGGGTATTAGTGTTCACTTATTATCAATATCATACCCCTCCCTTGTTTTTTAATTCCGTAGAAACAAAAAAGCTCGAAGAAAGCATTCATAACGAAGCCTATCAAGATCTTCTCCAACAACAACAGGAACTAAGTGACAAAAAGAAAATAATTATCGACGACTTGACAAGCAGTATTGCAGCAGATAATCAAGCACAAGTTGACCGAGATCGCGAAGAATTATCTAAACTCAATAGCCAAGCAGACGATTTAAGGAATGATGCTATCGCTTTAATTAAACAAAATAATCCCGAGGCAGACACCAACGACAACAACTACATTTTTTTGTCCTTTGTAACTTCGACATTCCCCAAGGGTTTTATTGGCCTGCTTGTAGCGATTATCATGTTGGCTTCTATGGGGGCTACCGCCAGTGCCATCAACTCTTTAGGTTCTACTACTGTTATCGATATCTATAAAAGATTTGTTCATAAGAATGGATCCGAAAAAAATTACCTCAACGCTTCCCGTATTTGCACCCTTATATGGGGAGTCTTTACGGTGATGATTGCATTGTATGCCAATAAGCTGGGCAATCTCCTGGAGGCTGTCAATATTCTCGGATCCTTATTCTATGGAACTATTCTCGGTATATTTTTAGTTGCTTTTTATGTTAAGCGTGTAGGAGGAAAAGCGGTATTCTGGAGTGCTGTGCTATCCGAGATCCTCGTCGTCTGGATATGGAGACTAGACGTTGTTGCCTTTCTGTGGCTCAACTTGATCGGATGTGCACTGGTCATTATTAACGGTCTCCTTATACAGCAGATTTTACAGCAGAAAGTGAAAGATTTATAATCTTTTATGATGCGCTCCATCAGAATTTGAAAGTCGCTCCCACATTGAGTACCGACACCCCATATCCCAACTCGGCATAGGCACCCACACGTTCACTGAAGAACCAACGGCCTCCAAGAAACGCCGTTAATCCCAATCCGCTACCATAGCTATTACCCATTCCCAGGTCATTTCCATCGACCGAATACGATACGATGTTATAGCCTAACATCAGACCACCATAGGTGTCCAATTTGGGCATATTCGTAAAACCATTGTAATGATACGCACCCCGTGCCCCGACGACAATGTAATTCCATTTTGCTGTATAACCGGGCGCAGTGTATTTATAACCCGTATTGCCCACATAGCCTCCAAGGCTGATAACACCAGGCCCGCCGACTTCCCACATACCGTGGTCAAGCGATGCGCTGATAGCCGGTCGAGCTTTTCCGAGGCCACCCAAAGCTGTACCCAAGCCTATACCGAGATTGGCAGCAGTTGTGCCTTGTTGAAAAGGTTGTGCATACGTTAGCGTTGTCATAAAGACAGCAATAAAGATAAAAATTGATTTTTTCATTGATTGTAAATTAATGTTTAAATAAGATTTGAAAATTTCAAGCTATTAATTAGCCGTGTATAAAATATTTGAGCCACTTATCCACTCGGTATATACATCTGTATTAGAAAAACCCTCCCAATCGCCTATTGCAGGTACTGAATTATTCCCATCTCCATTGGTATCGCCTCCATGAGCATCATCTTTATACGAAGTGAGAAATGCTGCTGAGTTAAGATGCACATTCCCATACCTTGAGTTAATTCCGGCAGTTGGTCTCTTAAATTTCACGACAACATTGGCTCCGATATTTATGGTAGCTGATGGATGTACCTGATGCCACTCATCTAAAACATAAGGTACTTCCGTGTTGTTCCAATTTACCGTTACGTCAAACCCGCCAGACGAATGATGGATATAAATTCCATTATGCGTATTGGCTTGTGACGGATTTTCGGGATTGTGGAATTTATTACTTGGGTCTAAAGTATAATATACATTGACCTGCAATGGCTTTCCATTATCATACAATGCGTTATTGGTAAATTTACTTACCGTTGCATCCATCATAGAACTGGTACCATAAAATGCACAGGAACTGTCATAGGAGGACTCTTGATACAAAGTATGCGCAATCCTACAATTATCAAAAGTAAAGGAGGTGGAACTTGGTCCGGATATTCTGACGGCATTACTGGATCCTCCCCTATTTTTTCCCGCATAGAATATATCGACATATTGAAATGTCGTTTCTGTCGTGCCATTAAGATAGATCTGTTGCCAGTCACCCTTTGCCGGTGTAGTGGCCGTACCATCTCCATTGTTATCCCCACAATAGCGGTCATCCGCAATCGATGTAAAAACGATCCGTCTTTGTGCAGTGCCCTTGGCAAGGATCTTGCCTCCGACGATATCAATACTCACATCCTTGAGCTTGACAATTACCCCCGGCTCGATGGTCAAGACATTTCTTACGGAGATGTTTCTTTTAATCACGTACACATTTCCATACGTCCATGTGGTCGGCTCCTGGATGTTTTCTTCTACCAAAACCACATTACAGTTCTGTAGAATCTCTTCATCTGGAGAAGGGTCGCCTTTTTCGCAGGACATCGTCCAGAAAGATAATAGTACTACAACTGTCAACTGTAGTGTTTTCAGTGCCCATTGTTTTGTTAAGTTACGCGTTTCATTCGATCTGTTCACGTTTGTTTTCATAGCTCTATTTTTTAGTTTATTAATAGTTATCGCTGTTACGCACAGCTTGTAATGACAAAGTTACCCGCACAGCCTTGCCCAGCTTACCCCCCAAAGGGGGTTTTTATTGAAAAGAAATCATTTACCTTTGTTAGGGTAGTAACAAACGTTAATATTTAAATCTTAATCATATTCATGATGAAAAGGTGTATAAATAATTGCGCACGACAAATATATCTTGTTTGGCTATGCTTGACGACGACTTGCTTTCCGCCAGCTCTGTCTGCACAATCTGTGGATTCATTAATTTTGAAATACACCGATAAAAGCGGGAAGGCGAATATAGATTCGCTACTGGTAAAAGGAAATATCCTTATGCATTCTAATCCAACAGACGCCATGGAGCTTGCCCGCAAAGCAATTTATCTATCTGAAAAACAAAAAAATCCATTAGACCTCGCTAATAGTTTTCAGCTTCAGGGTGTATGCTTTGCACAAATCAAAACTGATTTTGATTCCGCATTTCATTATTTCGACAAGGCCGAACGGCTCTATCAAGCCAACCCCTCGCCTAAGTCGACAATCAGTATGGGGAGAATTCAGCATAACTCTGGAACGATCAGGGAAATGCAAGGAGATTATTTAAAAGCTATAGGTCATTATATCAAAGCACTACGTTTGTTTGATGAAGTGGACGATATGAAAACACGTCCTTACACCCTCAATAATCTGTCTACTTTATACAACACCTTGGAGAATCTGGATAAAGCTGAAAAATATGCCCGCCAATGTATAGAGCTTGCCCATAAAGCAGGAAATGAGCTGTTGGTTGCTACCGGACAGAGTAATCTGGGAGATATATTAATGTTGAAGGGCAAATATGAGGAAGGGCTTTCCGTATTTGAGGAAGTCCTGAAGTACGGCGAAAAACACAATGACCCGAAAAAAAAATTCCACTACTATTTCAATCGCGGCGAGTATTATCTGCATCATGAAAAGAATTATGATTTGGCCATACAGGAGTTTGGAAGAGCGAAACAAATTATTGATTCATTGGGTGTGGATTGGAATTTGAGCGGGTATAATTCCTCTTTATCACAAGCGTACTTACTCAACAAACGGTACGGAAAGGCTTATGAGGCAGCAGAAAAATCATGGCGAACAGCAGAACCGCAGGGAGAAAAAAACACCATGCAGGTTGCGCTGTCGGTAATGGCACAGGCAAATGCACATCAGGGAAACTACGAAGAAGCTTACAGGCAAATGCATTCGGCCTATTTACTAAAAGACACCGTTTTCAATGAGAACAGCCAACGCAATATCGCTTTTCTTGAAGTAGAATACGAAACCGAGAAAAAAGAACTCAAGATTGAAGCATTGGAAAAACAAAGGCAGCTTTATATCTGGTTAGGTATTGCGGGAGGGGTCATTATGTTGATCGCATTGGCTTTTGCCATTATCCGTTACCGGCTCGCCATCAGTAGGAGAAAACTTGCAGAGCAACAGACCATGCGACTGCAGCAAGAGAAACAGTTAGTCGCTGTGCAAGCGACTTTAGACGGAGAAGCAGCCGAACGTAGCCGATTAGCCAAGGACCTACATGATGGTCTAGGCAGCATGCTTTCCGTCGTCAAGTTCAATCTACCGGATATGAAGGGTGGAGCTGTGCTGGAAGCCCTTGACGTTTCTCGATTTCAAAAAGCTTTGGGGATGTTAGACAAATCTATACAAGAACTTCGGCGTGTAGCACATCACATGATGCCCGAGTCACTACTGCGGTATGGCCTAAAAACATCATTATCAGATTTTTGCGACGCTATCCCTTTGGTCGATTTCCATTATTTTGGAGAGGAAAGCCGCCTATCGGAAAAACTAGAAATACTCATTTACCGTTGTATTCATGAGTTGGTCAGCAATGCACTGAAACATGCGCAAGCTACCCATATTAACGTGCAGCTCGTACAAGAGACCGATAGAATATCCTTCACCGTACAGGATGATGGTATAGGTTTTGACCAAAATACAGTGACCGAAGGAATGGGCCTACAGAATATTCGCCAGCGTGTGGCGGCATTTCAGGGGGAAATTAGCATCTATTCCTCTGAGCAAGGAACCGAAATAAACGTAGAGTTGAATCTCACAAACAGTAATCGAGATGATAAAAGTAGCCATAGTTGACGACCATAAGATCCTGACGGAGGGACTTCAAGGTTTGATTGCAGATTCAGGATTAGCAAACGTAGTGGGTGTGGCACATAGTGCTCAAGAATGTCGGCTCTCTCTTGGATTTTGGAAACCCGATGTCTTATTATTGGATGTAGGATTACCAGATATCAGTGGCATAGACTTCTGCAAGGAACTGAAAAAAGAATTTCCTGATATCAAAATATTAGCCTTAACAACTCATGATGAATATAGTATCGTGCGACAAATGCTGGACAACGGAGCTTCGGGCTACCTCATCAAAAATGCTATGCCCGACGAGATCCTTGCTGGAATTGAAGCGGTGGCATCAGGGGAGATTTTTCTTTGCCATGAAATCGATCTGTTAATGAAACGGCCTTCTGAAAAAAATATTTGGTTGACCGAACGGGAAAGAGAATTGCTGAAATTGATTTCTGAAGGGCTGACCAATGGTGAAATTGCGGATAAGATTTTTTTAAGCCCCGAGACTATTAAGGGTTATCGCAAAAACCTATTATTGAAATTAGGTGCAAAAAACACCGCGGTACTAGTGAAAATGGCTCTTAAACAGAAATTAATATGATTATAGACCATACACCATCGTATGTTTTATAATATTTTTATACCTTAGTATACCATGGTATAAAAAAATAAACGCAACATGAAGCAATATCATTATTCAGACGGAACCCATTCCTACGGCCCTTTTAATCTGGAAGAACTAAAAGCGAAGCCTATCCATCCGGACACCTTAATTTGGACTGAAGATTTGGTGACATGGACAAAAGCCAGGGAAATTCCCGAATTGCAGCATTTATTGACAAATACCTATACGGCACCACCCTTACCCGAATTTAAAAGTGCGCAAACCTTCGATTCTAACCCTCCTCTTAGCAATGACCCCCTGCAAAGACCTCCCAAAACCTATTTATTGGAAAGTATCCTGACCACCATATTCTGTTGTTGGCCGTTAGGAATCCCTTCCATTATCTACGCATCACGGGTTGAGAAGAAGTTCTATGCTGGAGATCATCGAGGAGCCGAGGAAGATTCTGCCAATGCTAGAAAATGGATGATTATTAATCTTGTAGCTTGCGTAGCCTTGTGGATTATCTATCTTGCATTTTTTGGCATAGCCTTCTTAGGCGCATTTACAAATGGCTTCTAGGCGCTTTCTTATACTAATTTTATTGGCGACGGGTTTGCTGGGCTTGGTATTTATCTATAAATACTTCAACCCTATGGATTATGCAGCATTTCCGCAATGTCCTATAAAACATTTTACAGGATTAGACTGTCCGGGCTGCGGTAGCCAACGAGCCATCCATTATTTGTTAAACGGACAATTCGGAAAATCTTTTTATCAAAACCCGTTGTTATTTTTCCTTACTCCTTATCTACTGTTGGGTTTTTACCTGGAACTAATCCCCAACCCGAAGCATAGCGAGCTTAAACTCCGAAAGACTTTGTATGGCTACAAAGCGATACAGATACTATTCATTATCCTAGTGGCTTTTACCCTATGGAGAAATATTTTATAGATATGGACAAATGATAAATAAAAAATCCCCTTCCAAAAGAGGAAAGGGATTTTTGTATATTCAAAGAATGGTCGATTACATCATTCCGCCCATGCCGCCACCCATTGGAGGAGCGCCAGCACCAGCAGAATTTTCATCCGGCTCGTCTGCCAATACACATTCTGTAGTCAACAACATCGATGCGATCGAAGCTGCATTTTCTAAAGCGATACGAGATACTTTCGTCGGGTCAATAACACCAGCACCGATTAAGTTTTCATAAACGTCTGTGCGTGCATTGTATCCAAAATCTGCTGTACCTTCTTTTACTTTTTGAACGATCACAGCACCTTCTACACCTGCGTTATTACAGATTTGACGAAGAGGCTCTTCAATCGCGCGCTTGATAATGTCGATACCAATCTGCTCATCTTCATTTTCGCCTTTAAGGCCACCCAACGCTTCTGTTGCCCGGATGAATGCTACACCACCTCCAGCTACGATACCTTCTTCAACCGCAGCACGAGTTGCGTGCAATGCATCATCAACACGATCTTTCTTTTCTTTCATCTCTACTTCGGTTGTCGCTCCAACATAAAGAACAGCAACACCACCAGACAACTTAGCCAAACGTTCTTGCAGTTTCTCGCGGTCGTAATCTGAAGTAGTCGTTTCGATTTGAGAACGGATTTGAGACACGCGAGCTTTAATATCGTCAACATTGCCTGAGCCATTGATAACAGTTGTATTATCTTTGTCAATAACAACCTTCTCTGCTTGGCCTAAGTAGGAAAGCTCTGCATTTTCCAATTTATATCCTCTTTCTTCAGAGATAACTGTACCACCAGTCAAGATTGCGATATCTTCCAACATCGCTTTACGACGATCGCCAAAACCAGGAGCCTTTACAGCAGCTACTTTCAGTGAGCCACGGATTTTGTTAACCACCAATGTAGCTAAAGCTTCACCATCTAAATCCTCCGCAATAATCAAAAGCGGCTTTCCAGTTTGAACTTGTTTTTCCAAGATAGGCAACAACTCTTTCATGTTGCTGATTTTCTTGTCGTAAATCAAGATATAAGGGCTTTCTAGCTCTGCTTCCATTTTATCGGAATTAGTCACGAAATATGGCGACAAATATCCTCTGTCAAACTGCATACCTTCTACCGTCCTTACTTCTGTTTCAGTACCTTTAGCCTCTTCTACAGTAATAACACCGTCGTTACCCACTTTTTCCATAGCCTCAGCAATCAATGCACCGATCACATCGTCATTGTTAGCCGATATAGAAGCGACTTGCTTTATTTTCTTGGTATCTTGTCCTACCGTTTGAGATTGTGCTTTCAAGTTGGCAACAACAGCCGCAACGGCCTTATCGATACCACGTTTAAGATCCATTGGATTAGCTCCCGCTGCTACAGATTTGATACCTGGAGCAATGATAGCCTGTGCCAATACAGTCGCAGTTGTAGTACCATCACCTGCTTGATCAGCAGTTTTTGATGCTACTTCTTTTACCATTTGCGCGCCCATGTTTTCCAAAGCATCTTTCAATTCGATCTCTTTCGCTACAGTAACACCATCTTTCGTGATGGCAGGAGATCCAAATTTCTTTTCGATGATTACATTACGACCCTTAGGACCTAAAGTTACCTTTACCGCATTTGCTAACGTGTCTACACCTTTTTTTAGGGCGTCACGTGCTTCAACATTATATTTTACTTGTTTTGCCATTTTGTTATTAGTATTTAGATATTAGTATTAAGACGTGAGATGTGAGATATTAGTATTGAAACGTGAGATATTAGTATTGAGACGTGAGATATTAGTATTGAGATGTAAGAATTATCTAATGTCTATTATCTCATATCTAATGTCTATCATCTCATATCTAATGTCTATTATCTCATATCTATATCTAATGTCTCCTGTCTAATATCTTTTTTTAATTTTTAATTTTCAATTAAAGAACAGCGTAAATATCAGATTCACGCATAATTAAATATTCTTTCCCTTCATAGGTGATTTCAGTACCTGCGTACTTTCCGTATAATACTTTATCGCCCACTTGTACAGTAAGGGGCTCTTCGGGTTTACCTGTACCGACTGCTACAATGATACCTTGAGAAGGTTTTTCTTTTGCAGTATCCGGGATGTAGATACCCGACGCCGTTTTTTCTTCTGCAGGAGCGGCTTCTACGACCACTCTGTCTCCGATAGGTTTAATACTTAATGCCATAATTATGTTATTGTTTTATGTTTTATTAAATGTACACATTAGCCTTATCAGCAACTATGCCAAAGTAGGTTTACTTCCCTTTCTTGACAATTTTTCATTTTTTTCAGAAAACAATGTCAGAAAATCACTTTTTCATCGTGTCAGGATGACAGTCTATAAAAAAAGCCCCACAAAGAATTGCAGGGCTTCCAATGTCCTTATCAACCTTACTTAGTTTGATGTATCTGGCGTAGCCGGTTGTTGTCCTTCTGAAGGAGCTAAATTATTTAAATTCAATGGTGATGACTGTGCAGGAGCCTCAATCTGCTCGGACAATCCTCCTTGGACACCACTGGAGGGTCCTAAGATATTTATGGCTAAGCTAAATACCATTAATGCGACAGCCAGCGTCCAAGTACCTTTTTCTAAAAAGTCACCTGTACGTTTTACGCCCATCAAATTGCTTCCGCCGGCAAATCCCGATGATAACCCCCCACCTTTAGGATTCTGGATTAACACAAAAAAGCCTAAAATTGCACTTGTTATAATAATCAGGATGATAAATAATGTAGTCATTTCTTTATAATGTTATACTATAAGTTGTTTTCTAGTTCTTGAATTCGGGCCGCAAAATACGATTTTTTTTCTGGATATATCAAAATTAATTTTTTGAATACTTCTATTCCCTTCAAATATAACCCTTGGTCGATATAGATATCTGCCAAGGTTTCCGTTACCAACACATAATTATCCTCCGCACTACGTCGTGCCATATTTTCAGTATTCAGCTGCTCAGGTGAAGGAGGGTGGATGATCGGCTCTTCCCGGATAAACTTGTCAATAATCTCATCCCCTTTTTTAGGCTCAACGGCTTCCACTGGTCTACTTTTCGCCGCCTCGCTTAACTTCATTTCAGGATCTTGAAAACGAATGATATTTTCTTTAATCTGTTGGTCCAGAATAGTCTCCTCAAGCTTCTGTGGATCGAACTGCCCCTGTTTAGGTTTGGGCAATGTTGGTGTAGCAAAGGGCTGATATGTATCTGCATGCTCTAATCTTGTTTTATGCAGCCACCATCTAAAGCTATAGGGCATCAACTCATCATTATACAGACTTATATTTTCCTCTTCTACGAGTTTATCTTCATCCTTATGATCTTCCTCAGCAGAAATTTCGTCAGCCGAGTCTTTCTCTTTTTGTTCAAAAACAAAATAATCTCCTCCAACACTTCCTCCACGAACAAGCTTTTCTATTTCTTGTGCCGCTTCCGCTGCCGCAATATCCTCCGACTCGACATCATCAAGTTCTTCCTTATACTCCTCAAAGGGCACATAGTCTTCTGATACCGGCTCCAATTCTTCTATGCGCTCGACAGGTGTATGCACATACTGCCATAACCAATTTGCATCAGGTGCATAAAGCAATACACTTTCCAGGTGATCGTGATTTTGTGCTAAAAGAGTTTTCTTACGTAATAAGGCATATCGTAAGGGCTGAGAATAAGGATATCGATCTATCAATCGTAATAGATCGGCATCTTCTACCGCTAAAGGATTGGCGATAGCTTCATAATATATTTGATATTCCTGCAATTGTGTATCCATGCTTCCCTACCAATTTGCAAATGCCCTATTATAAATATCTTCGGTCAACATCTTTATAATGTCTTGATTCAATGCCGCCTCATAAGAAGTAACATCACTTCCCGGAAACTCTTTGAATTGCGTAAAGCTCTGTTCGAAATTACTATCCCCCGTCTCATCTAGCCTATTGGTGTAACTCACTTTCACCGTAACGGTCAATCGGCTATTGGCAGCTCGATCTATTCCGCCGGCCTGTACAGATGCTGGGGTAATGGAGTAACTCGTTATCGTTCCCTCGAAAATAGCATCCCCATCGTTATTTACCTGGCTCAGACTAGATTGTGTACGGATACGCTCTTTCAATGCTTCTGTAAAATCCTGACTCAGCGTCGTATACACCATAGGTGCTATATTCTCAAAGTACAAAACTGTGTAGGTCTTCATGTCTTTAGGAATTGACCCTCCTGTAAAACTGTACTTTATACCACATCCATGTACTATGCCGAGCATTGTAAAGAACAGTAATATACGTACACCTAATTTCATGACACGATTGAGCATAGTCCGGTGAATCTATTCTAAATTTAAATCCTTAATTTTTCGATATAACGTCCGCTCTGAAATTCCCAGTTCGAGTGCCGCAGATTTCCGCTTGCCCTTATGTTTCTTCAAGGCTTTCTTAATTAAATCCGACTCCTTTTCAACAAGGGACAATGACTCCTCCACTTCTTCGACATCCTGTGTGTCCAAGGGCATATAGTTATTATTTCCCCCTGCAGCAGGATTGTGTATTGTAATCGTAGGTGTTGTATTGTTCTCCTCCTGATAAAGTTGTGGTGTTCCAGGTTGGATCTCGCGGTACAGCTGATTGATATAAGGAGCATGTTGATCAAAACTATTTGTATCAGCTCCATTTTGTAGAAGCTCAACGACAAGTTTTTTCAGGTCCACCATATCCTTTTTCATATCAAAAAGAACTTTGTATAAGATATCTCTTTCAGAGAAGTCCTCTTTACCCTTATCTTTCATAGATACCGGCAATGTACTGACAGTGCGTTCTTGTGGTAGGTATCTATTTAATATTCCAGCATCTACTACCCGTTCCTTCTCCAAGACAGCAATCTGTTCTGCTATGTTTTTCAACTGGCGGACATTACCTGGCCAACTATAATTTGCCAAGAGATTCTGTGCATCAGGTGTAAGCTGCACAGTTGGTGAACGGTATTTATCCGAAAAGTCTGCAATAAATTTCCGAAATAACAAGTATATGTCTTCTTTCCGTTCGCGTAACGGAGGGGTACGTAGTGGAACAGTATTTAAGCGATAGTATAAGTCTTCCCGGAACTTGCCTTTTTTCACGGCCTCATATACATCTACATTTGTCGCAGCAACAACACGTACGTTTGTTTTTTGAACTTTAGAAGATCCTACACGTATATATTCACCCGACTCCAGTACGCGAAGAAGCCTCGCCTGTGTATTTAAAGGCAGCTCACCAACCTCATCCAAGAATATAGTACCTCCATCAACCACTTCAAAATATCCTTTACGCGCCTCATGTGCTCCCGTAAATGATCCTTTCTCATGGCCAAAAAGCTCCGAGTCAATAGTACCTTCGGGAATAGCACCGCAATTAACAGCTATGAAAGGACCATGTTTACGCGCACTCAACTGATGAATAATATGGGAGAAGACTTCCTTTCCAGATCCACTTTCGCCCTGAATCAGTACAGAGATATCTGTTGGTGCAACCTGTCGCGCGATATCAATAGCACGATTGAGTAAAGGAGAGTTTCCAATAATCCCGAATCTATTCTTTATATCCTGGTTGTCCATTTTATCTTCGTAATGCGTATTACCGTTTGCAATATGTATTTTCTTCTAAAAAGCAGTTGTATCTAAATACTTAGTACTTGATACTTAGTACTATTCTAGCTAACAATCCTGCCAATCAAAGTCGCCGAAGTACAGCTTTCTCCCAATACAGTGACATATTGTCCCACCTTATATCGGGGATCAACCGGGAATACCACCATGGTATTTTGATCGTTTCGACCACAATAATCTTGATCCGAACGCTTGGAAAACCCTTCGATTAGCACTTTATGGGTTTTGCCTACAAAATTCTGCAAACGGTACAAACTATGTTCCTGTTGCTTGTTAACCACTTCGGTCAATCTCCTTTTCTTAACAGTTTCAGGAATATCATCTTCATAGCGCTTCGCCGCTAATGTGCCCGGGCGCTCTGAATAAGCAAACATATAGGCAAAATCGTATTTTACATAGTCCATTATGGAAAGTGTATCCTGATGTTCTTCCTCTGTCTCCGTACAAAAACCTGTAATGACATCTGTCGAAATACCACATTCCGGAATAATACGACGAATAGCATCTACACGATCGATATACCATGGTCTATCGTACGTTCTGTTCATCAGTTCCAATACCCGGGAGTTTCCGGACTGAACAGGTAAATGAATGTATTTACAGATATTTTCATATTTCGCCATCGTATATAGCACCTCATCTGTAATATCTTTTGGATGCGATGTAGAAAAGCGCACCCTTAACTCCGGGCTTACATCAGCTACTAAAGCCAACAAATTTGCAAAATTGACCGTAGGTAACGCTTCTTCTCCCTCTATTGTTGTGGGTGTATATTTGTAGGAGTCTACATTCTGTCCCAACAAGGTTACCTCACGGTACCCTGCATTGAACAGGTCGGTTGCTTCTTTTACAATAGAGTGCGAATCGCGACTACGTTCACGTCCTCTCGTAAATGGCACAACGCAGAAAGAACACATATTGTCACAGCCCCTCATGATAGAAATAAATGCCGACACGCCATTTGAGTTGAGTCGAACAGGGCTGATATCAGCGTACGTTTCTTCTCTTGACAACAACACATTTACAGCCTTGCTGCCGTCGTCAACTTGATCTATTAAATTGGGGAGATCACGATAAGCATCTGGGCCTACGACGACATCCACCAATTTCTCTTCTTCCAAAAATTTTGCTTTCAAGCGTTCAGCCATACACCCCAACACCCCTACGATCATACCCGGATTTTTGGCTTTTGCCGATTCGAATTCTTTCAACCGATTACGAACACGTTGTTCTGCGTTCTCACGAATGGAACACGTATTAATAAACACCACGTCAGCTTCCTTATAATCCTTCGTCGTTTCGAAGCCTTGGTCTGTCAGTATGGAAGCAACAATCTCACTGTCAGAAAAATTCATCTGACATCCATAACTTTCAATATACAGTTTCCTACCATTCGATTTCCCTGTAGGAGCAATCTCTAATGCCTCTCCCTGGCGGGTCTCGTCATGGGTTTTTGTTGTATGTGTTAATTCTAACATAGCCAATTTTAAAAGAAAACAAAGTTAAAAATAAAAACTGACTTTTGGTGACAGTTTGGCAGAGGTTGCCAATTTTTAACAGTTTAGACCGAATCAGAAAAGCAGCATAACTGTCGTTCTAGTTATGCTGCTTACTATATAGCCTTCATAAAAGAAGTTTATTATTTAATTTCAGCTGTTCCCAAGAATCATCTAGCACACCTAACCATAAACAGCAACACCCGTAGATACGATGGCTCCATTCTCTTCCAATGTACTTCTTAACGCATTCACATCGACATCAGCGAGAGAAACATTACCTTTAATAGCCAATGCCGCTGCTGTACCTGCTGCTTCTCCTATCGCCATACAAGTGGCCATCGCTCGGGTTAATCCAAAAGGATAGGGCTCTACAGAGATACATCGCCCACTGGTTAGCAGACCCTCAATATTCTTTGACACCAAACAACCATAGGGTATCCCAATAGCGTGTGCAGAAGGCAATAGATGCAACCCTACGCCAGACTGGTGTATATCTACATTATATCCGGCAAGCGCAATAGAGTCATCCGGAATAAGCAGCTCATCAATATTTGCTTTTGTAATGGTTTTTACTCCAGTAATCCGCCGACTTTCACGAGCATAGGTACCCGATGCCGTATTCGCTAAAAATGCATCTTTAAATCCAGGACAATATTTTTTAAAGAAATTAAGCAATACCTGCACTTGTCTGTGTCCTTCCACTTCGGCAAGGCTCAGACTTTGCGGGTCTGTAGGATCTACCCCTATCATGCGGGTAGCATTAATCACCACTTCGTTCGTATTCGGTTGCTTTGCAAAGATGACACGATCCCTAGGAATATCGAAATCACCATTCTCTTTCGCCAATTGTATAAATTCCGAAAAACCCGTAAAATAAAAGGATGGCGAATGCAAGAAATAATCCAACGTATAATCTATACCCTTCCCATAAGTATCCGGCGTAGCAAATGTCTCTGGATGGCTCTTAATGTATTCTAGCATTTCCGCTATATTAACGTTACCTAGACTGAAGATAAGCGATACCGGTTGTATTTTTTCATCACCTTGCTCTCCCATTTCATATAGCGCCCCAGCCAAATAGGCCGCTGTTCCATCTCCTGTAGCATCTATAATGACTTTACAATCCACTTTCATAACCGTACTTCTCGAAAAAAGAACAGCCCCTGTCACTCTGCCTTCCTCTACAATTACATCCTGCACCTCTGTAGAAAACAAAAGGTCCACACCCGCTTCCTGGCAGGTTTCAATAGCTACATTCCGAAACATGTGCGGATTTACTGGTGTAAACGAATTATGGATAGGACAAGGGATATGGCCTTCAAAACTTCCACCGATTGCCGCCAATTTTTTTATCAATTCATCCCCTATACCTCCGACAACTTGTCTTCCCGTACGATCGTAAAATGCAAGTATAGGTAGCCCTGTTGCCGCTACCCCTCCCAAGAATGCATTGCGTTCTACCAAAAGCGTTTTCATCCCGGCCCTTGCCGATGCAATTGCAGCCGGAATCCCGCCCGGCCCACCGCCTACGACAATAACTTCATAATCATCTAATCTTTTTACACTGTTCATTTGTTAATTCTATTTTTCTATTTAGTCTATTTTTTTATGTAAGTCAGTTATGACAAGACACTGTCATTTCCCTCAATGGTCGGCTTTTCTTTTTTTATCATTGTCCACAACAAAAGCACAGCTATTGGATGGAGAAATGCCATGCCTATAAATATTTTCTCTGCACCCAGTGTACCTATATACTGTCCAACAAAATAATTGAGCAACACAGCACCTGCAGCACCGCAGCCACCTGCGATACCCAATACACTAGCCACATTCCTTACCGGAAAAGATTCGGCAACTACAACATTGATATTAAAGAGCCAAGTAAGGCATGTTATCGCCACGAGACTGAAGATGGCCAACGTCACGAAGGCATTGGGCAGATAAGGAGTCAAAATACACAAAGGCGCAATACAGGCTATACTCGTCATCATTATTTTTCGGGCGCGAAGTGGTTCTTTGCCTTTTTTCACCATCCTGTCCGACCAGGCGGAGGCGCCTATCGCACCAATATCTGCCACCAAGAAAGGTATCCATCCAAACAGTCCCATCTGAACCAACGACAGTCCCGATTCTTCTTGCAGATATCCCGGAAGCCAAAAAAGACAGAAGTACCAAAGCGGGTCGCTTACAAAACGAATCAGCAATACGCCCCACAAGCTCCTTTTGCCCCAAAGCTGACCCCAGCTAAAGGATATGCTTTCTTTTATTTCAGCACTACCCGTCGCATCCTTTGCGATATTGGCAGGTGGATTTCTATAGACCAAAAGCCATAGCAAAGCAATCACGATCCCCGCAACACCACCGACAATAAATACGGTATGCCAATTGAACTTGATAGCAAGCCATGCAGCTATTGGAGGTGCCAAGATCGCCCCTATAGAACTTCCCGCCTCGCACAGGCTATTAGCGGTTGCCCGCAGTCTCGGAGGGAACCATACCGTGGCAACATGCAACTTCACCGGAAAATTGGAGGGTTCCGATATACCTAACAAACCCCGAAAAAAGGCAAACTGTGCAAAGGTCCTGGATAATCCTCCACCTATGCTGGCCGTTGCCCAGCCTAAAATCCCCATGAGCATAACGATCCGTGGGCCAAATTTATCGACCAACCAGCCCGATACAGGGTACATCACCGCATAGCATACCGTAAAAATATTGACGATTACAGCATATCCATCGTCCCCCATGTGAAACTCATCTTTGAGGATAGGCTTGAGGACGGCCAGTATCTGTCTGTCGAAATAGTTAAATACAGTAGCCAGGAAGATGACGAAAGCGATAACCCAACGCCGGCGTTCGGGTTTTGAGAGTAGCGACATAGTTATACTTGTTTGTTTCTATCGGATTTTATTAAATAATGCCTCCCATTAACGGATCACTAAACCCCTCTTTACCTGTTTCAACTCTTCCTGCATAGCGTTTCTCAAACACTTCATCCCCCACGATGCGTATACTGAAGTCGTACCAACCATGGCTCGTTGTCAGATCCAGTATTACATCTCCCGAAGCTCCTTTAGCCAATGCTTTCTTTTGGGGTTGTTTTTTATAAGCATTGTCAATAATCTCGATTGTGTATTCTTGACTTTGATCGCCATTTGTCAGCTTAAGCTCAACATTGCCAGTTGCAGTTTTACCGTTTCTTCCGGTTGCTTCATAAGCACAGTTGATCAACACATTGGGATTATTGGCATTACCCTTATGCGCCCGGTAAAAACCGTTAGGACCATATATTTCCAAATGATACTGTTGATTGGCAAAGGCATCTATTGGCCAATGGTCAGTTAGCGCTTTACCTGCTGCCACAGCATATTGTCTGTTTTCGGGCGATGCTCCATTTGTCAAACCCCAAGCATATACCGTAAAAGGCGATCCCGCAGCCTGTTGGCTGAAAAATTGATTACGGGCCTCAAAAGTTAACTCAATATTTGTTTTATCGGAGCTCAATGCCATTTCGGCATAGAGTTCATACGGCAGGGCACAGGAAGCTTTGATACCTTTTTCCTGTAAAGGCGCTATACCCATAGACCACTCTTTTCTTGCACGTTCTATCTCTTCTTCTGATAAAGCCTTATATCCACTGGGTTCTTTTTTAAACCGGGCATTGTGGATCTTTTTCATAAAAGCCTCGCGATCCAGGAAGGGTAAATTATCCGCTTTTGGATTGTAGGGCGTAAAAGACGAGGTGAGGTCACCACATACGGTGCGTCTCCATTGACTGATATTCTCTTCCTTGATCTGCAACCCGAATTTTTTGTTCAAAAACGTTTCAAGAAACTGCAGTGAGGAAGTGTGGTCGAATACCTCTGAACATACCTTACCTCCGCGGCTCCAGGGCGAAGCGATCAATAAAGGCACCCGATATCCCAGACCGATGGGAGCAGGCCGGGGTTTGCCTCGGTCAAACACCTCGTTTGGATCCACATCCGGGTCGGGGTCGGGTTTACCACTGGTTTTCAAATATTTCTTTTCCTGGCTTAGGGAAACGTATTCATCTTCTACTTTTATCCCTTCGGAGCATTTGCCCGAATTGGGTTTCGTAATATCATAAGGCATAAAAGGCGGCACGTGATCAAAATAGCCGTCATTTTCATCGTATGTGATGATAAAGATCGTTTTCTTCCATACTTCGGGGTTTTTCGTAAGGATATCCAGTACCTCCGAAAAATACCAGGGGCCGTACATCGGTACACTCGGATGATCAATGAAATAATGCGGCGGAACCAACCACGACACCGTAGGTAACTTATCTTCGCTCACATCTTTTCTAAATTGATAGAGAATATCACCCTTAGGCAGAATGATCTCATGTTCGTTATTGCCTTCCAGATAGGCGATAGTTTCCAGCGAATGGTAATCCGGATCGCCCTTGTTGATTGTAAAGGCTTTATGATGGAGATTTTTTTCCTTTTGCGATAGTTTGTCAAAATTCGCCTGCGAGTATTTGTTCAATTCTTTTTTAGCATCATCCAACACTTTTTGCTTTTTGCCAATGGCGGTTTGCAGTTTTGCATACTCTTTGCTGCTTTCGGCCAAGGACGACACATCGTCCTTTAGTTTATTGATTTCTTTTGGTAATGTTTCAGTAAGTTTTTGCAGACTCTTGATATTCCGCTCCGTAAAGTTGACGTGATATTGATCGAAGTATTCCAGTGAGTTGCAGTTATAGTTGGACAGCCAATCCCTTTCTTCTCCCTTAAAGCCGCCACCGGCACGCACATCGTTCTGGTACACTTTCCACGACACGTTATTTTCTTCGAGCCTCTCCGGAAAGGTTTTCCAGTTTTTATACACTTCTTTTGCCTCTTGATTTCGGATGAGCGCTCTGGATTTAGGATCTTTAGGATCCCGGATCGTTCCTGTCCAAAAGTAATGTCGGTTAGGGTGTGTACTGGAATTCGCAGAACAGAAATTCTGATCGCATATCGTAAAAGCGTCCGCCAGTGCGTAGTTAAACGGCAAATCTTCTCGATCATAGTACCCCATGGTGAGCGGCATTTCGCGATATTTTTTATTCGACGGGCGCTTAGCGAGGAGCCATTTATCATACTTACCTTCGTTGAATGCATCCACCTGACTTTCGCGTGAATGCGGTAGTGATCCCATCCAGGTTATTCTCGTATCATTTATATTGAGCCGAAAAGGTGGATAGGTCAGTCCAGATGCATTTTTTTGCAACCACACCGGATTCCCATCAGGCAGCTTCACAGCTCTGGGATCGTTAAATCCGCGGACACCCTGCAAAGTGCCGTAGCAATGATCAAACGATCGGTTTTCCTGCATCAATAACACAACATGCTCGGCATCCAGAAAAGTGCTACCTGGTTCGGGATCAATAGCCAAGGCCCGTTGTATAGAGGGAGGCAAGACCGATGAAAGCCCTGTTAATCCCGATATATAAATAGATTTCTTTATAAATTCTCTACGTGTATCCATACGATGATATTAAAAAACCAAAAACATTATTCAGACTGCTACGGAGCTAATTGGGTTATATTTAATCCCGATTCAATCTCCGGTAATGTTGATGCCTTACCGGATAATTTCTTGTTAATCGCTTTCCGCGGTGTTTCCCAGCTTTTCTTTTCTACGTTATATACCCCCCCAAGTTTGATGAAAACGTTGGAACTGGGACTAGTTTGCTCAAAGAAGAATGTATTTCCCGGTTCGCCAAAACAGCTTTTGCCCGTTGGGTTGTTGTAGTGATCGTTCGTAGGCAAAATATAGCCCGAGCCCCGTTCGCCTTTGGCAACACCTAAAGCATTTCCATAAAATATGGCGTCAATAGGTACACTAACCGGTGTTACCTGCGTTCCCTTAAAAATGGCAATGCCATCTGCATCCGGATTGCCGGCATCTTTTTTAATCGGATCTCCCAAAATACCGCTGCCACCTATGGCATTCCCAAAGCCATCACCTAACACTTTTGTACTTTTGGAATTTGACGCTATCGTACGTATCCAGTTAGCCTGGCTTATATCGGCACTTTTACCTTTGGAATGATATCCTGCTATTACTTTCGAGGGGGAACCTACATAAAAGAAAGTACCCTTGGCTGCTTTACCCGACGTAAGATCAAATTTAAAAGTGGTTTTTCCTCCTTCTGCCCAGCCCTTAACAGTTGCCACCCTATTGCTACCATTGTTGGCGGTGACTACCGAATAAGGTGTTTTCGAAAAATCTATATCTTCCGTCGCCATGAGCTGGATATATTCATAACCGCCATCATGGGTGTATTCAACCGACCCTTTCTTATACACTGTTCCTTTAACGGGATTATCCGTTCCATAGGGATCAGCCATAAGACCTGTAATAACAATCTGAGCATTCACCTGATTGGTAATTAGCGTCCATGCAAAAAAAGCTATAACTTGTTTCAAAGTAAGCCGTTTCATACTTTACTTTTATTCTTTTGATAAATATTCTGCCAACGCATAGGCTACATCCCGACCAAATGCTTTCATACGGTCGGGTGTGATAATCTGTCCCTCATAAACTCCATAAGGAACTTCAATAGTTGATACTAACCCCGCATTTGGTAAGGCTGATGCCCACTGGTGAAAACTTTTTCCTTGTCTATAATTTTTAGCAGTATTCCATGATGTACCGAAGGGTACCATCGCTTTTTGTTTATTAAACTTTAGCGGGCCTTTGTTGTTTTTTGCAATAAGATCGATGAAATCGTATTGTTTCTTTTCCATTTTTTTGTTTTCCAAACCAGGTAAGTGTATCTTTTCGGTATACCCTCCTCCTCTGATATTCGGACAATGCAGATCAATAGCAGCTACTAAACCGTCTTTGCTCCATATAGGAACTTGTTTTTTCAACGCATCGGTACTTCCATAAATACTCGTTTCGTTGTAATCCCTGTTATGGTCAAAGGGCTTCCTGTTTTTCCCTTGATCCCCATCTTCCACACCGTCTTTGTCCATAAATGGAATGATCCAAAACTCCGTATTGTCTCTTAAATCACTGATCGTTTTATCTTTTGAAGTCAAGACAGTTTCAATAATGCCTTCCAATACATTGCTAGCCATCATTTCGCAGGCATGATGACGAGCGGTAAGGAGAATTTTTCTTAACGGCCGATCAGAAGATTTCTTTGGAGATAGGATCAATCGCTCTGTAGCCCTACCCTTAGGCGTCATACATAATGTGTCCATTTTTACATAGGGATTCTGTTCATAATTTTGAATAAAGGCGTCAAAATTAGATTGTAAATAAGGAGGAGCGATACTAAAACGCACTTCCTTTCCGGCTTTTATGAAAAAGGAAAATTGATCGCTATTTCCCGGCTTTTTATTTAGCCACTCCCAGGTTTTACCACCATCTTCACTGAACGAGGGGCCTAAGGACGTGAGGCTTCTGCTTCTGTTTAAGATGAAGTGGATCGTTTCACTCTGCGTATTGGTCACCGAAAAATACCAATAAAACCAGCTCGTCCGATTATCCCGTAGATCGGGACGAATATATATCGTATTCGTGACGATGGAATCCACTTTAACATTTCCCCCTGGAAAATCGGTGTTTATTTTAATTGTTGTCTCTGCCTGTGCATTTGCTGCCGGCTTGGTTTCTTCGTTTACTATTGGCTTTATATCCTGACCCGGACGATACAACGTCGTGATACCTTCGCCTTTTTCTATATCGCTAAGTTGGAGTAGATTGGGGTCATCGCTGTCTTTTGCCAGAAATGTCCTGTAGGTCAACTTACGGGGTACTACCCATTTTTGCGTAGCAGGATCGTATACTCCACCCAGTTTAAACCACGTTGATTTATTTAATATGGAAGCACTGCGAGGGTGCTGGGGGAAAACAAATGTATTCGTTCCTTGACCAAAAAATTTCAAATCTCCTGAATTTTTATAATGATCGTTATCAGGAACTAAAAAGCCATCTTGGGTAGCCTCGTTAAATAAATTATCGGCACTTACAGGTCCACGGCCCATAGGGGCACCGTAGAAGATAACATCTACCGGAATAGATGTTGCGTTGATCTTCGTGCCGACAAAAATAGCGATTCCCGAAAGGTTTGAATTGCTATACAATAGATCGGTCGTTTTTGCACCGATACCATCATCACCTGAACTAGAGCTGTATGCTATGGTTCTAATCCAATTTGCTCGGTTTGCTGGATTCCGAGCCTTTTCGCTAATATCAGTACTTTTGCCATAGGCGGCGGAATAACCTGCAATTCTCTTTTCCGCTCCGCCTACATAAAAGAATGTACCTTTCTTTGCTGTGCCCTCAGTGAGATTGAACTTATAGGTTCTTGCTTTCCCCTTAACAGCCCATCCATCGACTGGCGCGGTTGATGCAGCCGCTGTTTTCGACACCATAACTGAAAAGGGATTTTTCGAGAAGTCGATATCTTCGGTGGCCATAAATTGTATGTATTCGAACCCACCTACATGGGTTATTCCGTTGTCTGAAGCTCCTTTTGGCCTTGCATCATAACCTCTGGGGTCGCTCATATATCCTGTAATAACAACCTGAGATTTTGTCCCCAAAGTAACAAGCATCAACAGAAAAAAAACTATACTATTCTTCATATTAAAAAAAATTGATATCAATATATATATAATTATCATCTACGTAATCTTGTAATTCCGTTGCTGGACTCAATATCGGAGAGTTGGGGTGTATCAGGCTCCGTACCGTCAGCCATAAGTACTTCATAAGTCATATTACGGGGTGTAATCCATGTGTGCGTAGCCGAATCATATACTCCCCCTAATTTAAACCACGTTCCTTTGTTCGATATCGAAGTCGATTGTGGATGTTTTGGAAAAACAAAGGTGTTCGTCCCCTGACCAAAATAGCTTTGCTCTGTCGAGTTTATATAATAATCATTATTGGGAACAAGAAACCCGTACAGATGTGTCTCATCAAATAAGCTATTTAGACCGACCGGGCCGACACCTATCGGATCACCATAAAAAATAGCATCTACGGGTACACTCGCAGGTGTCACATTTGTGCCAGCGAAAACGGCGATACCCGTCATATTTGAATTATCGTACAGCAGGTCGTTCCGTTTGCTTTGAAATCCATCGTCACCGGCCAGTGATGCATATGCACGTGTTCGTATCCAGTTGGCACGATTTTCAGGTATAGGTGCCGTCTCACTGATGTCGGTGCTCTTGCCCATAGTTGAATAACCTGCAATTCGTTTTTCTGGACCACCTACATAAAAGTAGGTACCTTTATCCGCTTTACCTTCAGTGAGGTTAAACTTATACTGTCTCGCACTTCCCGGTACTACCCATCCACCATCTGGAGCTACGGATGCAGCAGAAGTTTTAGAGGTCATAACCGAAAAAGGGGTTACCGAAAAATCAATATCTTCCGTTGCCATGAACTGCATATATTCAAACCCACCAAGATGGTCTATTATTACTCCATTGCCTAGGTCTTCGCTTCCAGTGTGCGCATCATATCCTCGTGGGTTGCTCATATAGCCCGTAATGATTATTGGCGTGTTATGTTCAATGCTAAATGTAGTAACATCCTCCAAGCGTCTTATTCGTAATTGCTTAACTTCAGCTTCTGGCGTGCTATCATAAATAGGTATCCCGACAAAACTTCCGTTTAACGGTAATGGCTCATCAGCAAATGACGCATCCGGTAATGTGTATAGTTTAATATCGACCCCGTCTGTCCCGTCAAATAGGCCTTTCTGTCCAGCATATACTTCACCGGCCGAAGGGGTAGGCTCGATATCCACTCCCGCTACTTTTACTAGGGTACTCTCAAACTTCTCAAACTCCTCAGATAACTGACTAAGGGAGAGCAGTACTGGTTCAACGACACGATCTTTAGCAACAATATGTATGTTCT
The DNA here is from genome assembly GCA_040392285.1 of Sphingobacterium sp. Classification (GTDB taxonomy): domain Bacteria; phylum Bacteroidota; class Bacteroidia; order Sphingobacteriales; family Sphingobacteriaceae; genus Sphingobacterium. Next base: position 28,752 of record JBEBWF010000037.1, read on the forward strand.
TAGGATCGATATTCTTTAGCTGTAAAATACCGTCTACACGTGTTAACATTGCTCCTTGTATGTCAAATACAATAGAATCTCCAATAGTAAGAGGTATCGATGAAGCATTTCCCAAGTCAATTACGATACCGGCAGTTTCATCATTTTTTGTCTGTACAATAACAAATCTGTTCTGTTCAATATTTCCTGAAGCAGCATCAGATATAATTGTACCTGCAAGAGGAGTTATCCCCACATTCGATTCACTAAGCACGACATCCTTGCCCTCATAAAGTGTTTTGAGTATAGATACCGATATGTCTTTGGTAGGTACTCCAGGGTCCAATGCCTTATCTTTAAAGCAGGATATCAAAGTTGATCCGGCCATAAGTAAGATGACGATCAAATAAATTTTAGTTTTCATTTCTTTTTCTTTATTGATTGTATAACAAAACGAACTAATTATCCCACCAACATCTTATATTGATATTATCTCCACCTATCCGGCTTACAGCTTCATTATAATTCGTACGATTATAGAGCTGCGTTGTCGTGGGATATAAAAGCCGGCGAGGCATCAAACCGTTATTACTGGCCTCTTCATGGATAGGTAAAACGGGATAACCGGTTCTACGGTATTCATACCAGGCTTCTTGACCTACAAAAAATAGAGAAAGGTACTTCTGAAGCATAATAGTAGATAGCTGGTCATCGTAAGCAACACTGGCCTGTAAGAGATAGTTCGACGGCATCGTAACGCCCCAAAATTCCATACTCGCCTTAACGCCACCTTCATAATATTTTTTTGCTTCTACGGAGCCACCAGTGATCCAACCTTTCTGTGCTGCTTCTGCTAAGATGAATTGCAACTCAGCGTAGCTCATAATCATGCCCAACCGTGGTGAAGTTCTCAACGCACTTCTTAAGTATGAGGTTCGGCCAAACTGATCAACAGCTCCCAAGGGGAAACCCGCCTGTACACCTGTCCATTCCGCTACATTTTTTGTATACCACGCACTAATCCGTGGGTCATTAAGCCGCTGTAACAGGCTTACCATAAAAGAACTGGCTAACTTGTTAGTGAAGGTGCCGGCGGTAGTGTTGTGATATGGATTTATATAAGGAGTCTCTCCGCTGAAAGGTAAATAGGCTTGGTCTGCGTTACTCGCAAAAATGGGATACATCGAAGGGTTAGATATAATTTCATTAATCTTATCTATGCTATGTAGCTCTGGACGGTTGCTGACCCTTAAGTATAACCGCAAACGGAGCGAATTACAAAATTTCTTCCATTTATTCACATCTCCCTGATACAAAAGATCACCGTCCGCATCCATTCCTACACTTGAATCAAATAATAGGGCAGCCCAATCTAATTTTGCCAGTAAATCGGTGTAGATATCTTCTTGTTTATCAAACTTAGGGAGAAAATTTTTCTTTTCCCCTTTGGCTTGAAACGCCTCGAAGTATGGAATATCTCCAAAAGTATCCGTTAGCTGTGAAATGAGCCATGCTTTCAAAGTTAACGCGATGGCTGTATAATTGGGATGTTCAAGAGCTTCCGCCCGATCAAGCATATCTTGTATATTGTTCCCATGCAGGTTTTGCCTGCCCCACATATTGTCTCCATGTGTCGGCCGGATATCATACCGCTGAATATACGCAAGGTTATTTCTGTGTACGGTATATTGCATCAATTCATTGCCCACGGTAAAAGCCTGACGGATATTCCAAGCCGTCGTCTCGTACAATATGGGCGAAAGGAAATTTTTCGGGAGAGCCTCTGTCACGCCGTTCGGGCTTTTCCTTAAGTCCTCAAATCCTTTAGTACAGCTTCCTCCCAGAATGACAATAACTAAAAAATATAAATAATGGATGTTACGTATCATGTCTATTGAATATTAATGTTTAAAAGGAAAATTTAATTTTTGCTCCCATCGTCCTGGAGGAAGGAAATTGACCAATATCAAGTCCTCGAACCATAAGCCCACCATCTAATGTTCCACTCTCCGGGTCATATATTGGCCATTTAGTCCAAATGAACAGATCACGACCATATATGCTGACACTTGGCTGTTTAATTCCCAATTTTGAGAGTTGTTTGGCTTTAATACTATAGCCGATCGAAACTTCTCTTAATTTAATAAAAGATGCATCGAGAATATTCATCTCTGCATTAGAGCGTTGATAGTGCATCGTATAATGAACCGATGGAAGGACAGCCACATCGTTCGGTCGCCATGTGCCATCACCATTTGCAACAACACCTTGACCTAGAAGAGCTCCCTCCTCACGACCTGGTAAAGTTGCTTTCAACTTACCCATAACCATCATTCTGGAATGTGATAAAGAATATTTTCCATGACCAAACTCACCATCAAACAAAACATTCATTGTCCAGTTTTTATACTGTAATCCGTTTGCTATCCCCCCTTTCCAAGAAGGAATAACATTCCCTTGTTTCGTGATTTCTGTGGTCAACAGGGGAGAACCTGCTTCGTAAATAATTTCGTCATTCTCATTACGGAGATAACCTAAACCGTAAATATCACCCATACTACCCCCTTCGACACCAAGGATTGAGGCCCCTGCTTTAGCATACATGGCAATCCCTTCAATATTATCAGCTAATTTTAGGATAGTACCTCGGTTAGCAGCCGCATTCAATGTTACTCTCCATTTGAATTTACTATTATATATAGGCCGGATCCATGCCTGTATTTCTATACCTTGGTTTCGGACTGTACCGGCATTCATAAGTGCATTATAATATCCACTGGCTCTTTCAACAGGGACATTCAATATTTGATTGTAAGTATCTGTTCGGTAAACAGTAACGTCAAATCCTACTCGGTTTCGTAATAATACTCCTTCAGCTCCGACTTCATAGCTACGCGTGCGTTCTGGTTTAAGGTTTGCATTGGATTTGCTCGTAGGGTTGTCAAGACTGGACGAGAAATTACTGGCTTCATAGTAATCATCGATTCGGTAGGGATCGGTATCGTTTCCTACCTCAGCATAGGAAAGCCGCAATTTCGCATAATTTACCGTAGTACCTCGCCATTTAAATAGGTCTGAAAGAATAATACTAGTATTGACAGAAGGATAAAAATAAGAATTGTTATTTGCAGGTAATGTGCTTGACCAGTCATTCCGTGCTGTGAATTCGAGAAACAGATAATCTTTGTAGGAAATATTTGTAAAGCCATAGAGGCTGTTTATCCTTTTTTCCGACCTATAAGGTGTGAAAAAAGGTCGTTCGACACCGTTTGCAAGTGTATATTCACCCGGTATAACCAGTTGATTAATGTAAGCTCTGGTACGATTATAAGAGCTTGACATACGATTTCCTCCAACAGATGCCCCAAATTTAAAATTAGAATCGAAGGATTTGTTGTAAGACAATAGAAAATCAGAATTCATTTCATAACGTATGATGTTTTGCTCTTTATAGAAGCCATTGACGAATCTTCTCGAACTGATAGGCTGCCGGTTGGAACTTACATCTTGATAGGAGTCGATGCCGGTCTTAGCTGTAAGTGTTAATTCTGGCGTGATGGTATAAGCAAAATTTATATTGCCAAAAGCACCGTTCCGTGACATCGGATTAAGCTGTTCATACAGAGCAAAGTAAGGATTTTCTAATGTAGTTGTATAGGGCCGATTCTGTCGTTGATCCTTAACAGTCCAATAGTCACGAAACCATTCCGAATCCATATTAGGACTCATGGCCATGATAAAAAATGTGATGGTGTTGTTATCGTAACCACTGCTCGGCAGATTATCGGAGGATTTGTTGTTGTAATTGACTTTAGCGCCTAATTTTATCTTACTGCTCAACTTATGATCTAAAGACAGGGAAACGGCCGTCCGCTGATAACCCGTGTTCAGTAATATGTATTGGTTCTGTAAATTACTGAAACCTATTCTGGCTTTTGTGGTTTTATTTCCCCCTTCTATCGATAGATTATTTGTGTATGTCAAACCTGTTCTAAAGAAATTTTTTCGGTTGTTTGGATAGGAAATCCAAGGCACTCTTTCTGCACTTTGCGTTTTCGTGACAGGGTCATATTGGTAATACTTTACGCCTGTATTTAACCGAGGGCCATAGTCTGACACACTAGTGACGCCAATCCCATCGTCCGAATCGTGATATGAATAGTAACCATTGGAGGAGTGAGCGCCAGACCCATATTCATTTTGATAGTCTGGCCATCGATTTACTTGTTGAAGGCGGACATCTGAGCTAAAGGTAATCCCCAAGCCATCACGTTCAGTCCCCGATTTTGTCGTAATAATAATAGCGCCATTGGCACCCCTCGCCCCATATAGTGCTGTTGCACCGGGTCCTTTTAATACGCTGATATTTTCGATATCTTCGGGGTTTATATCACTCATTGTGCTACCGAAGTCTACAGGAGATTCGCTGGACTCATATGCAGATCCATCATTACCACTAATTGCATTGCTGATAATAACACCATCCACAACAATCAATGCCCCACTGGATCCTAAGGAGAGTGATTTATCTCCCCGTAGAATGATATCCGAGGAAGCCATTGGACCGTCAGCTGTATTCAGCATCATGCCGGGTACTTTACCATCTAGTGCATTTATCCAGTTGTTTGTGGCCGCATCCTGTACTTCCGAACCATCTATTTGCTGTGCGGCATACCCTAAAGATTTTTTCGCACGCTCAATTCCCAATGCAGTAACGACAAGTTCATCGAGCTCACTGCTCGCTTCCTGTAGGGTAATCCGAAGATTTTTCTCCTCTTTCGACACAATCATCGTATAGGTGCGATGACCTAAATACGAAAAGCTGACTTGTGTTCCGGAAGTAACTTTGAAAGCGAAATGCCCCTCAGCATCCGTAAGCGCGATTGTGCGGTTGTCCGCAAAGATATTTACACCGGTCAATGGTGCGCCTGATGAATTCGTGATGACACCCTGAACATCAAGGCTCGTCTGTTCTTGCGTCGTCAATAGCTGTACAACGTCCCTGTGGTCATCCTTACTGTATAGTAAGGCGATGCTGTGTGCAGACACTGTCATACCTGCACAAAAAAACATACATGTTACCCACGTGAAAAAAGCTAACTTCATAATGAAAAATAGATTTTAATTAGTTTTATTTGTTTGTAAATACTTCATAAAAAAAACACATATAGAGATAGTTTTATTTATATTTATAATTGATTGTTGTGTTGATTATGGAGCTAAAGTATTATTTTTGAGCAATGAAACCAAAGAATATGACAACATTAATTCATTTTTTCTATCACAAGCGTTTCCACAATCGATTGTGATAGATAAGCTTAATATATTATTAACACAGCCTTAATATAATTTTTAGATATGCCACGTGTCAAATGTCCAAAATGCCTGAAAGTTGAAACCGTCCTCCGGGCGGGTTTCTTACGAGGCCGTCAGCGGTTTTTATGTAAAGAATGTCATTACCATTTTACCATTCATCACAATCGGGAAAATGATAAAACACCAAAGCGTAAAAATCACCAAACAACCATAATTGACATTGCTAAAGCAATGGGCTTAGCAGTATCTACCGTCTCTCGAGCGCTGAGAGATCACCCCGAAACCAGCCCACATACGCGTCAAGCTGTCAAGAAAATCGCAGAAGAGCTAAATTATCGCCCGAATTCTCTTGCACAACGGTTAAGTAAGCGGGAAACACAGACAATAGGGGTCATCATACCGGATATCGAAACGTATTTTTTTTCTTCTATACTAACCGGCATACAACAGGTTGCTTCAAAAGCGGGATATAAGGTTATGGTATGCCAATCTAATGAATCGCACACAACGGAGGTAGCGAATACACACGCATTCATGACAAATTGGGTAGACGGGTTAATTATCTGTCATTCTAAGGAAACTAAAACATTTGATCATATCAAGATGTACCTTAAAAAGGGGATTCCTATCGTGCATTTCGATAGGGTATGCGAAGAGGTCGAAACTTCAAAGGTATTATTAGATGACACGAATGGCAGCTTTATGGTCACCGAACATCTCATTGAGCAGGGTTGTAAACGTATCGCTGCTATCGCTGGACCAGAACACCTTTACGTATCAAAAAAACGGCTTGACGGATACTTGAAGGCACTTAAAAAGCATCACATCGAACCTGATCCTTCTCTGATATTTTATAGCGATCTAACAATCCCATCCGTGTTGAATATTGTGGACAAGATACTCGACAACAATATCCCTGTGGACGCCATATTTTCGATATTTGATGCGGGAGCAATCCGTGTTCTCGCTCATTTGAAGCGAAGAGGAATAAGGATTCCTGAACAGATGTGTGTAGCCAGCTTTGGCAATGAGCCAATGGGGGAGTTCATTGAACCGAGCTTAACTTCGTTCGATCCCCAAACCTATAAAATTGGGGAAACTGCAGCTCAGCTCTTCCTCGAGCAGATCATCGAAGGAGAGGATTTTACACCTAAAACCAACATGATAAAAGGTACGCTAGTTATTCGTCAATCAACACTCAGAAACGGCTAATATAAAGAAGAGGTTGTTTCTTATATCTGCGTTAGCAGACATAGGAAACAACCTCTCTCTAAAGTATCTACTTTATGTCGTAAACTACTGACCAGCTTCTCTTTTCGCGTCTTCTTGCATTTTCTTGCTCGCTACAATCACAATCTCTACACGACGGTTTTCCGCTCTGCCTGCATCTGTATCGTTTGACGCAATGGGTTCCGAATAATTTTTACCTTCAGTCCGTATACGAGCACCAGCCAACCCTTTAGAAACAGCATAATCTCTTACCGATTTTGCACGCGCTTCTGAAACAGTCTGGTTTGCGGACAAACTACCCACATTATCGGTATGTCCTAATACCAAGATCTCGGTATCCGGCTCTTTATTTAAGGTTTCGACTAATTTAGAAACATTGTCTTTTGCATTGGCTTTTAACGCCGAGCTATTGAAGTCAAATAAAATACCCGAATCAAACTTCACAAGGATACCTTCACCCACTTGTTCGACTTCGGCTCCAGCCACTGTATTCTCGATCTCCTTAGCCTGCTTATCCATCTTTTTACCGATCAATGTACCAGCAGCTCCACCAATGACTGCGCCCGCAATAGCACCTACAGCAGTATTACCTGCCTTACTACCGATCAAGGCACCTAAGCCAGCTCCGGCAGTTGTACCGATTACAGCACCTTTCGTGGTACTACTTGTGTTTTGTACAGCAGTACAACTTGCCAATAACATTGCTGATGTAGCCAATGAAAGGCCATATACAGCTAATCTTTTATTCATTTTCATATTCATCAAATTTTATATTCTTTTAATTGTTGTTCGACTAGTATAATCAAAGCTAGTGCCAAAATTACATAAAAGCAATTCACAACGTATTCAATAGGCCCTTCTTTTTTATTTATTTTGTAGCGGAATTTCTAGTTTCGGCAATTTTTGTGGCGCAGGGCGTCCCTGCTCGTCCCACGATTTAAATGATCGCGTAATATATGCTAACAAATCGTACTGTCCCCATCTTTCAATTTGACCAGATGAAGGGCGATATAGGTCCATAAAATTATTCAACTCTTCTCCTTGCAAACCAGTAGCATGTGAAACCGCAGCTTTCGAAAATATTCGGTCAACGGCCATCTCTTCTGCTTCTCGATCCATAAATTTTTCAAATCGCTTCATGTTTTTAGCCTCACGACCAAATAAATTATACAACGCGGTTGCCGGACTACTCAGATAAGTCCCCACTTTGTTTTTTCCCCCGTTATATATACCTTTCTTTTCGTAATCTCTCAAGATATCTTCCATTTCTTGTTCCCTGGTACGACGCGAAACCACCACCGTCTCAATCTGCAGCCCTGGCTGCATCTCCAATAAGACATCTTCCATCGTAAACAAAACGGTCTTTAATGGACCATACCCTATTTTTGAAAAAGATAAACTGTCTCCTATAGCAGCTTCGATATAGAACACACCATAAACAGTTGTCCGCGTTGTTTTATTCGTCCGAAGGTTGATCACATTCACATCTGCTATACGCGTACCCGTCCCTTTCTCTAGTATTAGACCAGAAAGAGTTGGGCTTTGTTGTGCTTGTAGAAGAGAAAATAAACCTCCTACAAATAATATACACAACGTTATCTTTATTAAAATTTTAATCATTCTCCACGAATGTAAGCAAATATTGGACTACGCTAATGTTAAAAAGTTCTAAAGATGAGGAGATTTTATTTGTACGGATAGTATACAAAATTAGCTCCTTCAGGAACCACAACGAACAAACACATAAATTCATTTGCTGATTTATAGCGCTTCTCAAAGTGTTCCTTTTTGGCCTCAATAATTATTCCCCGCTGAATAAACTCTTCCAAAGAGCTCGCATGAATAGACCAGTTTGTCCCCAATTCCTTCCGATCTAATATCGGTTCACCGAGGCTTACTTCATGTTGATGCGCAATAAAGATCGGATAAAGCGTATAGCCTTCCACCATCATTTCGGATGAAACTTCGCGAATAGCATCGCTGTAAAAATCTAAGTCTACTTTTAAACTGTTGAGAGGGCTCGGCGTTGATGCTTTGTCATCGTCTCCTGAAAGTTGCCGATTTAAGAGATCTTGAAAATCCATAATATTTTAATGCTTAAGGGTAAATAACACCACATTTTCAACATGCTGGGTGTGTGGAAACATATCTACAGGCTTGATACGGCTGACTTCATATTTTTCGGACAATAGTTCGATGTCCCGCGCTTGGGTAGCTGCATTGCAAGATACATAGACAATCTTTGGAGACTCAATCTCCAATATCCTTGCCACTACATGAGGGTGCATGCCCGCTCGTGGTGGGTCCGTAATCACGACATCAGGCTTACCATGTATAGCCACAAACTCTTCGGTCAATACATCTTTCATATCACCGGCGTAAAATTTGGTATTATGCACATTGTTGATGGCCGAATTGACCTTCGCATCTTCTATTGCTGAAGGCACGTACTCTATCCCGATCACTTCTCGGGCTTTTCTCGCTACGAAGTTGGCTATGGTACCCGCCCCGGTATATAAATCATAGACCAATTCCTCTCCGCTCAACCCCGCAAACTCTCGCGTTATCTGATAGAGTTCGTATGCTTGTTTAGAATTCGTCTGATAAAAAGACTTGGGACCGACCTTAAACTTTAAGCCCTCCATTTCCTCATAAATAAAGTCGCGGCCTTTATATACGTGAATATCTTGATCGAAAATGGTATCGTTACGTTTCTGATTGATAATATACAATAGGGATGTCAATTCAGGGAGTTGCCTGTCTATATAATCCATCAACACCTCTACCTGTCCCTCTTGCGGATAAGCAAATATGACAATCACCATTACTTCTCCTGTAGAAGATGTACGGATGATGAGATTGCGTAAAGCTCCTTCATGTTCTCTCAGGTCGTAGAAAGAAATTCCTTGTGCAATAGCAAAATCCTTTATCTGATTTCTCAAATTATTGGAGGGATCCTGTTGTAGAAAACAATGATCGATATCCAAAATTTTATCGAACCTGCCTGGCACATGAAAACCTAATGCGTTCATATGTTCCGGAGCTACTTCTTCATCCTTATTGGTCAGCCAACGCTTATTGGAAAAGGTAAACTCTAACTTATTGCGGTAGTATTCCGTTTCACCGGAGGGCAAAATTTCCTCCATCATCGCTGTATCCACTTTTCCGATGCGAGCCAGCACGTTATCTACGTATTGTTGCTTAAACTTCAGCTGTGCCGCATAGGTCATGTGCTGCCATTTACAACCTCCACAAGTCCCGAAATGTGGGCAAAAGGGCTCCACACGGTAGGGCGACGCCTCTTGGATAGCTGTAACCCTTCCCTCAGCAAAATTTTTCTTCTTCCGCTGCAGTTCAACATCTACGACATCTCCGGGAACAGCTTTTTCTATAAACAACACCAAATCCTCGTGTCGTGCAACGCCTTTACCTTCTTCGGCAATATCAATAATCTGTATATCCTTCAGGAATTTTTTATCTTGTGGTATTCGTCTGCCCATATTTGCACAAAAATAAGGTTATTATTCGAAAATACGGTGAATAACCGACGAGTTCCCCTTACTACCAAAAAGGAGAACAATAGGACATTTATATTCTAGAGAGGAAGATACGTTATACCACATTATTGACAAATTCTCATTTAAAACAGAATAAAGTCACTAATTAAACAGTATTAATACAGTGATTATTCAGTTATGACTGAACAAGCACTGAACGAGCACTGACTAAGCACTGACCAAGCACTGTATTAATTGGCATGTTGGTACCTGTTTGGACATTTGTTATTGTCACAACGAGACCTTCCTACTTTCTTGACAAGCAAGTAAGGAAGCAAAGAAATCAAAAGTGTCAGGGAGAATAGATCAACCTACAATTGTTGTATCACCTGTTGTGCCTCTTTACGGTTTTTGACATCCAGTTTGAAGTAGAGGTTCCCGACGTGGTATTTAGTTGTACTCAATGAAATGCACAGCTTTTCCGCTATTTCCTGATTGCTCCACCGTTCTTGTATGCACCGCAAGACTTCCAATTCCCGCTCTGTCAGATCGTATTGACTCCGTAGTTCGGCGATTATTTCCTGACGTGGGTGATTGGCTTCATTGCCATTTCCGTTTTTCAGTAACTCTGTATGTGCCTTTTTAAGTGTTTCGAGTACATGGAGATGGCTGTCTAAGCTCTCCCTGTACATTTCATTTTCATCCTGTATCGTCTTGACCTTGTAGACTAGTATAAAGCTGATACCCACGATTCCCATTATGTGAGTTAGTCGAACGACATGCATATCAAAAAAAGACAATAAAGGCCATTCAAAATACTTATGGAAAGTATAAAATGCCGAAATTAATATAATAACACCGAAAGGCACAAGTAAGAATCGCGCATAGACGTCCTTGCGAAACATCCTGATTGCTTGATATAGACAGATACCAGGAAACAAATAAAAAAACACGCTGGCGAGATAGCGAAAGAACAAGATCTCAGTCAAAGTATAGAGTAGTACGCTACCGAATATTCCAGCTATAAATGGCCTCGCCCAGCGTCTAAAATGAGGCATATTATTTTTTAAATCCAAAAAATGATAAGCAAATAACCCCGCCAATGTTGCACAGACGGCAATATTCCAGACCAGATAATGCTTCATATAAAACACCCCTCGCGAGAGGAAATAGAACATACCGTCTTCATAAAAAAAGATAAGGAGCAGACTTAGTTGTAACATCGAGTAGAGTATAAAGCGTCTGTCTTTGAATATACGGTAAAGAACTATATTAAAAACAATAGCCATAAGGGAAAGGCCATAGTAGAGATTATTCAGTATTAGAGCAACCGTTTCTTGGTGTAAGAATGCGGTCGGCCGGGACACCTCTACATCAATACCCCTGACAGGTACATGCTTTAAGTTCAGGTAATACTCCCGAGCGGCACTCTGGAAAAAATATAGTGGATAGCGGCTTTGGATTTTTTGGCCAACAATATTGATATTGGGCACTAACTGTACAAATCCCTTCCCCTGATCGGCATAAAAGATATAGTCCGTGTGTTGGCTGGACGGTATTCGGAAGACCAGTTGCATTCCGTCATCCATGGCTGAAGGAATATAGCCCTTTATCCAAGTGTTTCCATGTTGATCTTTTGCTGTATATAAACTGTCCTTTCCCGCGATAACATCAAATTTCAGATGGCTTACACCTGAAGGAATTTTAGAAGGGTATTGTGCGTACAAAACTTGTCCGAAGCTTATTGACAAAAC
>JBEBWF010000038.1:0-39883 GCA_040392285.1 Sphingobacterium sp.
AGCAAAATTGCATATACGAGGACCGGGAATACTTATGCGATTAATCCCAGCCAACAGGTTATATATCAGCGAATCTCTACAGACGACGGCCGAACATGGTCGAATGAAGTGGATATAACAAACCAACTTCGATCCAGCGTTGTCAATGTACAACATTCTTCTGGACATGGTGTTGCCTTAAAACAAACAGCATACAAAGATAGGTTGGTAATGCCATTGAATATCGGGACGGATCAGGTTCGTGTAGCTTACTCGACTGATATGGGACAAACGTGGTCTGTCTCAGCAGCATTGACCGGAACGAGCAAGTTAAGAAATGGTTCTATCGTAGAGTTAAATGACGGTAGGATGATGATGATAATGTCTCATGAGAATGTGACCCCTAAAAGTAAAGCCGTCAGCTATAGCGCAGATGGAGGAGCAACTTGGAGTGCAGCGACTTCATTGACCAATGGATTGACTACGGGAGACTTTGGACATATGTATGCGAGTGTCGTAGTAAAGGATGAAAATGCGAATAAATTATATTATGTAACGCCTTTGAATAGGGGTACAGATGCTCGGTCATATGGTATGAGCCCCGTCTATGCAAATTCTCCAACCCTCTTTTCTAGCACGGACCAAGGACAGAATTTCACGAGCTTAGGGCCCTTGTTCGATAAAGTGACCCATAATACATATGTGGTTCCGGTTGGTCAAATGGATGCAGTAGTGCTACCTTCCGGACAATTGTTGATTGCAACAGAAGGAGGGATTAATACGCCATATGAGGGTATAGTAACCTATAAAAAATAAGATAGAAGATCATGGAAAACAAACATATGTTGAGTAGAAGAAAATTCACCTTACTCATTAGCCTGTTCGCTGCAGTAGTAATATCCTGTGCCGACAAAGATACAGGTATGGTAAGTGCAATTAATTTTGAAAAACCCGCATACAATCCGGATGATGAAGATGGCGGTGAAATAATCAAGGAAACAGTACGTGTTTTCGAACAGGCTACTGAGGGCTATCATTCGTATCGTATTCCTAGTCTTACTACTGCTCCAAATGGGGATCTAATTGCCTTCGCTGAAGGCAGAAAGTTGACGAGTCTGGATTATGGAGATATCGATATCGTCGCAAAAATCTCTTCAGATAGAGGAAAGACGTGGAGTGCATTGAAAATTTTGGTCAGTGAAGGTGAGGGAACGTGGGGAAACCCTACAGTGGTAACAGACTATATCAACAATAGGATATGGTTGTTTATGTCATGGAATTCGGATTCGCATAGTCAAAATGGCGGAAGCTTTAATGGTAAAAGCTATCCTGCTGTATCACAATGGGGCCAGCGTAGAGTCTTTACAATATACAGTGATGATAATGGGCAATCGTGGTCTTCTCCACAAGATCGTACTGAACAACTTCTTCCTTTAGATTTTGTTTGGGATGCGGTAGGGCCCGGTAGTGGAATACAGATCCAGAATGGTCCTAATAAGGGACGTCTGATTATTCCGGCTGGAGAAAGAAACATATATAGTGACGACCATGGCCAGACCTGGAAGTTTCAGCGCATTTCTAAGAATACATTCGAAGGATCTATAGTTGAACTAAGTAGCGGTTTGTTGCTTAGGAACGATCGTGCTGTAGCAGGTACATGGAACAGGGGAAAATATCGTTATACATCCAAAGGATCGATAGAGGGTGGTTTTTCGGCATTTGTTGCCGATGCAAATCTAATTGATCCAAGATGTCAAGGTTCTATATTGCGGGTTTCCTTCACACCTAATATTATTGCCTTTATCAACCCAGCTCGTAATGATGGTGATACTATGCCTTATCGGTGCAAGATGACTATACGCCTAAGTGCAGACGACGGTAAATCTTGGTTTGCTTCACGGCAATTAACCTATCCTGATATTGCACAAAATGATTTATGTACATTGGGATATGGAGGATATACGAGTATGTCTAAAATTAATGAGGAGGAGATAGCGTTGCTTGTAGAACATGTGATTGATCCATCTGCCGGATCGGCTATAAATAGAAAACACTCTATTGATTTTCATTATGTCAACTTGAATTGGATAAAGAAAGTAGATTGAGATGGAAAATATGATATTTACACTAATGTAAGTTGATCATTAACAGAGTATTGATAAAAAAGTTCAAATAATAGATTCTTTTATGTTAATTTGTAGAACATGAAGTCGAATAATTAAATAAATAATGGGAATAAGTGAGTTAAGTAAAGACCTGAAACCCATATCAGTCAATACCAGAGCCGATATGGTAGAGTTGCGTCTTAGAGAATATTTAGATAAAAAGGAGTTAAGAGCTGGCGATGTACTTCCTACAGAGATGGAACTCTCCGAAGCGTTAGGTGTAAGTAGAAATGTGTTGAGAGAAGCATTGAGTAGGCTTCGAATGCTAGGACTGATCGAATCAAAAAAGAAAAGAGGAATGATCTTGACCAGTCCGGATATATTAGGTTCTTTTGAACGAGTATTGAATCCACAATTAATTGATACCGCTACCTTACAAAATCTTTTCGAGCTGCGATTGGTATTGGAGTCGGGATTGGCTGATTTGCTTTTCATTCGTAAAACGGATAAAGATATTCAAGCACTAGAAGCTATTATAAATAATGAAAAGTTTATTGATGATGACGTTTTCCGGGTAAATAGTGAAATCGCTTTTCACGGTAAATTGTACGAAATCACAGGTAACGATACATTAAAACGCTTCCAAATTATGTTATTACCTTTGTTTGATTATGTTTTGCAAAATGAAAATCGCAGCGTAAAATCTAAAGTTTCACATGCGGATCTAGTAAGAATTTTAAAAGAAGGAACAAAGGAAGAATTTGTGTTAGGTATGAGAGAACACCTTCGTCCACATTTTGAATTACTCAAAAAATAAATGATATCTGGTAATAGAATCCTTTTGGATTCTATATTTTTTTATTAATTTTATTTGTAGTACATAAGTACTATATTTTATGCGTTATAGATCTAATTTTATGCTGAAAAGTTTTTTGTGTTTTGCATGTATCGTGTTGGCTTTAGAAAGCCATTCGCAAATCAATGTTGTGGAAAGAACTTATATTCTTCCAGTTCTGATGGATCAGGAGATCAATGTTGTTAAGAGATTACAAATCAATAGCGATAGCGAGAGGAAAAATTCAAAAGGAGAAATCTCTCTCTCTCTGGATGATAGATCAGCTGAGGTAATTGATGAAATAGGATTATGGTACATTAGCGGAGATACGACTCTTTTTAAACAAAATGGTATTCGGAAATATACCCCATTAGCAAAATTTAACGTAAAAAAAGGCAATAACCGATTGTCTTTTAACAGTAACCTTGTCAAAGGATCGAATTATATATGGATTACAGTCAAGACGAAAGATATTCAAAATATAGAGGTTCCATTTTCATTTCATCTGGATAAATTTTCGATAGCCAATCGTAAATTTGATAAAATACTGAGCAGGTCGGCCTCTACGCACCGATTGGCTGTGGCTGTGAGAAGGCATAAACAAGGAAATGTACATACTAGCCGTATCCCTGGAATTATAACCGCCAAAGACGGATCATTGGTTTCGGTATATGACGCTCGCTATGAATCGGGGAGGGATCTACAAGGGCATATGGACATCGGAGTCTCGCGAAGCCTGGATAGAGGACTGACGTGGTTACCGATGGAAGTTGCTATTGACATGGGTGAATACGGTGGTTTATCGCAGAAATTTAACGGTGTTTCCGATCCTAATATCTTGTTGGACGAGAATACAGGTGATATCTACGTCGCCGGATTATGGATGTATGGTGTGATCAATGAGACTGGTACCTGGTATCCGGGGGTAAAAAATGGGGAAGAAATATGGAACCATCAATGGAGAAATAAGGGCTCCCAACCGGGCTTCGGTATCAAACAAACATCTCAATTCCTGATGGTCAAAAGCACAGATAACGGAAAGACATGGTCTGAACCGGTTAACTTGACGAAAATGTGCAAAAAAGAAGAGTGGTGGTTGTGGGCACCTGCTCCGGGAGCTGGCCTGACATTACGGGATGGGACATTGGTAATGCCTACACAAGGGCGTGACAAGACCAGTAAGGCGTTCTCTACCTTGACTTATAGTAAGGATGGTGGGAAGACATGGGCTACAGGCAATCCAGCGGTGCCGCGCTCGACAACCGAGTGTATGGCTGTTGAGTTGGAAGACGGACGCATTATGCTTAATATACGATCAAACTCTAATAAGGGCAATATGGGCGATGACAATGGACGCGCTATCGCTACGACTGCAGATCTGGGACAGACTTGGACAGAACACCCGACTTCGCACAGTGCCTTGATCGAACCTACATGTATGGCAAGTATCCTAAAACATCGTTACCAAGAAAAGGGAAAAAACAAATCTATCATTGTGTTTTGCAATCCGGATTCCAAGCTCGAACGGGTGAATATCACCCTCAAGGTGAGCAGGGATGATGCCGAAACCTGGGGACGAAAAGTCTTGTTGGATGAGGGAAGAGGAAGAGGATACTCCTGTATGACATCGATAGATGATGATACGATAGGGGTGTTGTATGAAAGTAGCCAGGCAGACCTGGTGTTTCAGCGTGTATCATTGAAAGAGCTTTTAGGAGAAAAGTAAACGGGAATATTAAATGATAAAAAGGATAAAATTAGGTGTTCTTTTAGTTGTGGTTGTAGCAGGATGCGTACCTCAAAAAAAGGTCGTCATCTCAAACAGACAGAACTTTAGTGGCATATATCCACATTTGGCCTATTATAATAACGAAGGAGAATGCGGAACTGGGGCTGTGGTTCCGTGGTCGGATCGGCTTTGGGTAATTACTTATGGCCCACATTTGCCGAGGGGTTCTTCGGATAAGCTGTATGAAATATCCGAAGATTTAGAACAGGTTGTAAGAAAAGAAAGTATAGGCGGTACTCCTGCTAATCGAATGATACACCGAGAGAGTGGCCAGCTCTTTATAGGCCCCTATGCGATTGATAGCGCGCGTAATGTGCGCACGATTCCCTATAGTGTTATGCCCGGTCGCCATACAGGTACGGCACGGCATCTGTCAGATCCGATGAATAAGGTTTACTATGGCACGATGGAGGAGGGGTTTTACGAGGTGGATGTTCATTCGCTCGAAGTGAATACGCTGTATGAAGATGGAAATGTCAACCGAAAATCCAATGAGATGTCACAAGAAGCACACCTTTTGCCAGGTTCGCATGGGAAGGGGCTGTATTCGGGGCAAGGCGTACTCGTGTATTCAAATAACGGTGAAGCGACGAAAGAAGCGCTACGTAAATTTGATGTAGAAGCAGGTGTACTGGCAGAATGGAATGGTGAGGACTGGAAAGTTATACGCCGCAACCAGTTTGTGGAGGTAACTGGGCCGGGAGGAATTTATGGTAATGCGAATCCGGACACTGACCCGATATGGGCGACAGGATGGGATCATAAATCCGTTTTGTTGGGTGTCCGGCACCCTGAATCTGGATGGTCGTTTTACCGCCTGCCCAAAGCCAGCCATTCGTATGATGGAGCACATGGCTGGAATACGGAATGGCCACGAATACGCGATGTGGGTACGGAAAATGATCCTGATTATCTGATGACCATGCACGGTATGTTTTGGCGTTTTCCGAGTGTGTTTTCTCGTGACAACACAGCGGGTATACGACCGCGCTCAGCCTACCTGAAAGTTATAGGTGACTATGCTCGATGGCAAGACCAATTAGTTTTTGGTTGCGATGATTCCGCCCAAAAGGAATTTTTAAACCGGCGTGGCATTAAGGGAGGAATAGAAGGGCCTGAGCAATCTAATTCCAATTTGTGGTTTACAGCTCTTGACCAACCTGATAAATTAGGGCCCACTACTGCCGGTGGATCAGTTTGGTTATCTGAGGAAGTACTTATAAACCAACCATCAGAACCATTTTTGTTTGCTGGTTGGGAAAACAGATCGGCTTGGGTCATTAATGAAGGTGAAAAACCCGCATCATTTAAGTTTGAGATAGACAAGCAAGGAAACGGTGATTGGTCGACTTTAAAAACGACGACTGAGCTTCAACCTAAAGCATCGGCTTATATAGCTTTCTCTTCGGAAGAGCAGGGTGAATGGATTAGGGTGGTGCCGATGGTAACTACTAAAGCCACAGTGCATTTTTCCTATACGGACCATCATCGTTACCCAAATGGCAGTGATAAGATCTTTGAAGGATTGGCGAGTGTAGGTAATGACCAAGTGACGACCGGAGGCTTGTTGTATAGCTTAGGGGGGGATGCTAGGTCGCTGGGAATACTGGCTTCATCGTCAAATACCAAGAATGAGACTTCTAATGAAGGATATTATGAATTGGATGCCGATATGAGGCTCGTGAAACGGAATGATACCGCAAGGGCATCTTTCATCAAGGAACACATGGCCATTCCTAGCAATGTGGTTCGTATCGAAGAATCTTCTGTATTAGTTATTGATGATGATGGGCGTAGATGGCGTTTTCCATTAGGGGCCGCCGATTATACGAGACCGACCGATGATGGAAGACTGCGAATCTGTCGTGAAGTTGCTACGGAGCGGGATTTGATGAATCTCCATGGCACGTTTTATGAGTTGCCCGCAGAAAATGCGGATGGCTTTGCCAAAGTACGTCCTGTTGCTTCTCATGGGTTGGCGATTCAGGATTATGCTTCATATCGTGGTTTGTTGGTCATGACGGGAATTGAAAAGGGATCGCATGACAATAAACACATCATCACCTCGGAGGATGGACATGCGCAAGTCTGGGTCGGTGCAATAGACGACCTTTGGAAATTAGGAAAGCCTGTAGGACATGGAGGGCCATGGAAAGACACTCCCGTCACCAGAGATAAACCGTCGGATCCATACCTTATCGGCTTTTATAACCAACGATACTTGAAAATATCCCATGGCTATTCTGAACCGGTAAAGTTCAAGATACAAGTCGAACCAACAGGCCATGGTCCATGGGTCGACTATATGGAAATTGAAGTAAAAGCTGGAGAAACTTTTGAACATAAGTTTCCCGACGAATTTCAGGCGCGATGGATACGCTTTCAGACAGATAAGGACTGTAATGCCACCGCTTGGTTGACGTATAAATAAAGATTTTTTTAGAAATTAAATAGAAAAAATGAATAAGATTAAAGGTTTGATAGCAGCTACATTTGCTGCTTACAGGAAGGATGGAAGTATTGATCTGGATATAATCCCTTCGTATGTAGAGTATTTGATTGAACAAGGTGTAAAGGGAGTATTTGTATGTGGCACAAACGGCGAGGGTCCTAATCTTTCGATGGAGGAAAGAATGGCAATTACTGAAAAGTATATTGCCGCTGTCAATAAAAGACTATTGGTTTTCGTACACGTAGGGCACAGCTCAATAGAGGAAGCGAAAAGACTAGCGACACATGCTCAAGAACAAGGAGCAGATTACATTTCTTCGGTATCGGCATTCTATTTTAAACCTACATCCGTGGCTAACCTCGTGGCATGTATGGCGGAGATCGCCTCAGCCGCCCCTGAGTTACCCTTTTTCTACTACCACATTCCAGCTTTGACAGGCATTCAAATAGACATGATCGAATTTTTGAAATTAGCTGAAGATCAGATACCTACTTTAGCTGGGATTAAGTATACCGCCGCGACGATACATGAATATCAAGCATGTAGACATTATAAAGAGGGTAAGTACGATATATTATTTGGATATGATGAATTGCTATTGCCGGCACTTGCAGTGGGAGCCGTAGGTGCAATAGGAAGCACCTATAATTATGGTGCAAGATTGTATAATCAGGTCATCAAATATTTTGAAGAGGGAAAGCTAGATGAAGCAGAAAAATTACATTATCAAGCTGTGGAAATGATTCAATTGTTGGTAAAATATGGCCCTATTCCTACACAACGAGCTATCATGAAAAGAGTTGGCTTTGATCTGGGAAACCCGCGGCTTCCATTGACAGCCTTGTCTTCAGACAAAGAAGAAAGCTTATACGCCGATTTAGATAAGTCTAGCTTCCTTGAGTTGGCAATTTCCAGTGAATTAACCTTGTCTTAATGAATTTTCTGCGGATTGTATTTATATTAATAATGATAAGCCCTCTGACGTTGCTTTCTCAGGAAGAGCAGATAAAAATGAAATGGACAAAATTGGCAAATATACCCGATCAAATCGGGTTTGCAGGAGCTTATGTTGCTATGGCCAATGATTATTTATTCGTGATGGGGGGCGCCAATTTTCCAGATGGCAGAGCTCCATGGGAAGGTGGGAAAAAAGTTTGGACAAACAAAATTTTTGTTCTTAAAGAAAAAGATGGTAAATGGGTAGAGGGGGGGAGTTTACCGGGGCGTATGGGATATGGCGCTGTTGCGTCATATAAAGATTATTTATATGTAGCTGGAGGTAGCAATGAAGGAGGTCATCTTGCAAGTACGTACAAATTAGTATACCACGCGGATGACTTGTTAGCCGAAAGATTACCGGATTTGCCACATCCTATTGCTAATTGCTCTAGCGTCCAGATAGCGAATTATTGGTATATCCTGGGAGGGATAGAAAAACCAGAATCCAAAACAGCCTTAAATATTTGTTGGAGGCTGGATTTGGATCATACAGAAAAAGGCTGGGAAGTTTGCCCCAGCATACCGGGCGAAGGTCGGATGTTGTCTGTTGTGGGAAATTTGGATGGGGATCTGATACTGGCATCAGGCGTCATCCTCCGCGAAGGAATAAGAACATATCTTCAGGATGCATATGTTTTTGATTCGAGCGATACTTGGCATAAAATAGCTGATTTACCCGAATCTGTTGCTGCAGCCCCAAGTCCTACATGGTTTGACAAGCAATCGGGTAATTTGTTGATTTTTGGTGGGGATAATGGTGAATTGGCATCCAAAGATTTGAGAGAGAGACACCCCGGCTTTTCAAATAGCGTACTTAGCTATAATCCAAGTGAAGGTATATGGAATTATGGTGCTAATAGGATTGAAATAGTCGCACAAGATCAAGGAGATAAGACTTGGGCTCCTGTCACAACAGGAGCTGTCTTTTGGAAGGGAGGGATTATATTACCGACGGGAGAAATAAGACCGGGGATTCGTACCCCACAGGTCCTCTTCGGTATATTAACTCAAGAATAGTAATTTCATTAGCATCGAAACTTAGCGAAGCGATCTCATTGATGCTAATACAGCAAATAATAGACCAACAAAAAATAATTAGATGAAAACAAATACGAAAGGATATGCGTGGTTGCTTGTAGCCTTACTATGGGTCGTTGCATTTCTTAATTACTTTGATCGTATATTAATTACGTCGATGCGCGATCCTATCGTCGCAGATTTTGATTTAACAGATGCACAATTTGGATTACTGACATCAGTATTCCTTTGGTCATATGGATTTGTAAGTCCCTTTGGAGGCTATTTAGCAGACAAATATTCCCGTAAGAAAGTGATCGTTTTGTCTGTAGCTATCTGGTCTGTGGTGACCCTTTGGACAGGTTACGCAACTTCCTTTCCCGAAATGTTAGCTACACGCCTACTAATGGGAGTAAGTGAGGCCTGCTATATTCCTGCGGCATTAGCTTTAATTACCGATTATCATACCGGCAAAACCAGGTCTTTGGCTACGGGACTGCATATGTGTGGTCTATATACCGGATTAGCTTTAGGTGGCTTAGGCGGTTTTATTGCTGAATACTGGGGATGGCGATATGGTTTCCACGTCTTTGGGGTTTTTGGTATTGTGTATGCGTTTTTGCTGTTATACCTTGTCAAAGATAAATCGAAAGAAGTCGTTACGGGGGAGGAGAATATTCTCACCGAACAGAAGTACTCTATAAAAGAAGTGCTGTCTTCTTTATTTAAATTGCCGTCCTTTTATATTATTTTGATATTCTTTGCCGTATTAGGAATGGCGAATTGGTTGGTGAATGGCTGGCTACCTACATTCTTAAAAGATCAGTTTCATCTGGATCTGGGTACTGCTGGCATATCAGCTACCGGATATATTCAGATAGGGTCATTTATAGGGGTTATTTTGGGAGGTATTATTGCAGATCGATGGGTGCAGAAAAATCCAAAAGGGCGGCTCAACGTGATGATAATAGGTTTTTGTGTCGGAGCACCGTTTTTGTTTATTATGGCATCTACCAATGTGTTTTTGTTAGCTATCTTAGCGATGGCTGTGTTTGGTTTAGCACGAGGATTTAACGATGCAAACTTAATGCCTATGCTGAGGCAGGTTGTGGATCAACGCTATATCGCAACGGCTTATGGCTTTTTAAACTTTTTAAGTACGATTGTCGGCGGCTTGATGGTCTATGCAGGAGGCGCTTTGAAAGATGCTAATATTAGTCTTTCCATTACCTATCAGGTGATTGCTGTTCTTTTGTTGCTCGTCTCTTTAACCTTGTCACTGGTAAAAATTAAACAAAAGAGTTAAATAAAGGCTTATATGATGCGTAACTTTTTTAAATTCATTTATTTAAAGTTAGGGTCTTCATTTTTGTTTCTAGTCTTTCCTTTTTTTGTTGAAGCGCAGTTGATACTTTACAAAACACCTGTATGGGAAGGAAAGGAAAACGATATGTTTGCACATTTTGTATACGGTTTAACAGTGACCGATAAGGGTAGTATATTGGCATTTGCTGAGGCTCGGATTGATAATGGTAAGGACGATGGGCCGCACCATATCGTTTTGAAAAGAAGTACGGATCAGGGAAGGAGTTTTTCGCCATCAAGCATTATTGTAGACAGCAAAAATGGTCAGTCATGGGCGAATCCTACAGTTGTGCAGGATCAAAAGACCAAAAAGATATTTCTTTTTTATGCTTTAAATCATGAAAATGTACATACCGAAGTTTTTTATAAAATAAGTGGGGATGATGGTATCACATGGTCTTCGCCTAAAGAAGTTACCGCATTATTTGCCGGCAATCGGCATGGGTGGACTTTTCATTTACCTGGACCAGGGCATGGTATCCAGTTGAAGAATAAGCGAATCATTGTGCCGGTTTGGCATAGAAAATCTATTCTATTTACTAGTTCACAAAGAAATTATGGTGTTAATTGCTTATACAGTGATGACCACGGAAAAACATGGAATGTAGGGGGAGATACTCCTGTGGGCGAACTTAATGAATCTCAGGTTGTAGAAACTAAAAATGGTAATATCCTACTGATCGGACGAACGTTAAACGGATATTTCGGTTCTCATCAGGCGAAGGTGTGGAGCTACGATAAGGGAGAAACATGGACTCAAAAACTAGCTTATGACAATGCATTGACCGGAAAAGTATGTGATATCGGGCTGATAGATTATCCATCAAAGCCAAAAACACTTGTGATATCCCAACCTGCAGATATCAAACAGAGAAAGGATCTCACCGTCAGAATAAGTAAAAATGAAGGGGAAATATGGACGACAATAGGACTCCTCGAAGAGGGGGGATCCAGCTATTCAGATCTTGCTATACTTCCCGATAAGACTGTCATATGCCTATATGGCCATGGTGGAACTGCGCATATGCCTCAAAAGGTTTCTTTAGTTGGATTCAAGCTGGAATAATGAGATTCTAGCTATGCACTTTTCAAACTCTTTTCGCCCAATATCCAGCTCGCTTTAGGGCTTACTTTGGCACGAAGGGTTTGTTCATGGACGAAATCTTTAATATAGGCAATAGCCTCATCCGAATTATCTGTGAAAAAGACCAGATCTTTGTCTTCCGGAGAAATCGTGCCTTCTGCGATCATCTTATCGAGGTGTTCGAGGATATTATGGTAATAGGGTTTGTCCAGGACGACTATAGGGTATTTAATTAATTTTCCAGTTTGTACTAAGGTATAGGTCTCAAAAAACTCATCCAACGTACCTATTCCTCCGGGCATAATGACAAAAGCTACCGAATATTTGCGGAGTAATTCTTTACGAACGAAAAAAGATTCGATATTCACAAACTTATCCATGTAAGGATTATGCATCTGCTCATGAGGAAGTATAATATTGCAACCCACAGATTTACCATTTACATCTTTTGCTCCACGATTGGCAGCTTCCATAATTCCCGGACCACCTCCGGTCATGATAGTCAGTCCAAGCTTGGCAATTTCCGCCGAAATATGACGTGCTTGTTGGTAAAAAAGATGATCCTCCTTAAACCGTGCCGAGCCGTATACGGTTACACATGGCCCCACAAAATGTAAAGTACGTAGGCCTTTCATAAACTGCTTGACAACACCTATTACATATTGAAACTCTTGCCAGCGGTTTTGCACATTGTTTAAAAATCCAATTTCTTTTCTGACGAATTGACTACCCATATCTTTTAGTTATTTACGTATACGGCTCTTAAAGTACGATATTTTTAGCAAATTAACGATAATGAGGGTGGCTAATGGTCCTCTTTCAGAAATTTGACAGACTCTTGATACAAACTTAAATGGATAGAATAAGAAAGACCGATCCTATTCCGGACCGGTCTTTTCTCTTTTCTTATAAAAGATATTTCAGTACTAAACAATCAGGGCTATTAATTGTCTGTGTCAGTTGTTTTTATGGCTTCAGTATTTAAACTTCTGATCGTATAATTCCTGGTTGTAGCTGATGAATTGCTAAGAACATCGTTCATGTGGATGATCGTTACATTGTTACTGCCTTTATAAGTTCGGGTTAGATACCAAGCTCCATTTGCACTGCCAAGGTCTGCCCAAGCCGTGTTGCTATTTCTATAGCTTCCGTTTGGTGCAGCAAAACCTGTAATGTTATCATCATCTGCACGTCCAATGACTGGGTATGTTTGTTCTCCAGTGTTGTAATCTATAAACTTGCGTAGCCTTCCCATATTTCCCACTCCTCCAATATAAGTCCTAAGTGCTATAGCCTGATCAGCAGTTGGTACAATCCACCCGGTAGGAGATAGCTTATCTTCTATAAGATCGCCGTCTCCTGAAACCCCTGCTGATGCAAGATTTGCAAAAGCGCCAATTGCTACGTAGGAGTAATATAATCCATAGCGTCCTCTATTTGTAATCGCTTGAGGGTCTGTAGAAGCACCATTAACATACTGGTAAACTGAATAGTTCGGAGTATCAGCGTTCTGATTAGTCGGAATTGACGCCAACCCTCTATAATAAACCGTATTCAAGTTTTTACCCATCCAATATTGTGCTCCAATTTTTACGATCGGATATTCATTGTGTTCGCTACCACGGACGTCATCGATAAGATGAGGCTCCACCGTAGTGACTTTGCTGCCGGGTACTTCCTCAGGTCCCATACCGACATCGCCTGGCATATATACCGTCGTAACCGGATTAGTTTCCGTACCTGCTACATAGCCGGATATTTTATTATTAGCGATGTCAAAAGATACCGTGCCTCCATGAACAGCTCCTGTAGGTGCTTGATAAGTATATGTGGCGTCCGTTAAATCTGTATTTTCCAATACAACCTGTGCTACATAGCCTTTGTTCAGGTAAACAACATCATTTTCTACCGGATAGATGACGATGGCCTGTGCATTGACCTGACCTACCGATCTCAAAAATTCTTTGGTAATCTGGGCAACTTGCTTATTGCCATCCATGACCTTATACACATTGGAAGCACTGAAGTCAGGCAATTCGATGATATAAGGAGTCATGCCACCACGACCCTGATACAGGTTGATGAACGACGTTACGGTCTCTTCGGAAATCTTTCTTTTGGCGGAAACAGTGATTAACGCCTGTCTTGCTACGGTTAGATCATTAATCGTTACATGCAGGTTTATCTTATCATTTTCGGAAAAGATAGATAACCAATCTTGTGTTCCTTCTTCTGCGGTAACCACTACAT
The DNA here is from genome assembly GCA_040392285.1 of Sphingobacterium sp. GTDB lineage: Bacteria > Bacteroidota > Bacteroidia > Sphingobacteriales > Sphingobacteriaceae > Sphingobacterium. Next base: position 13,876 of record JBEBWF010000038.1, read on the forward strand.
CCTTTAGTTCATCAAAATTGCTGATGGAGACTACGGATGTGGAGTTGAGGTATCGTACAGGAACGTATGTCTGCGATAATTCAATACCTCCTTCACTATCTTGGTGGACATTGATTTTTTGTGTATAGTTTTTGCTCCGAATAACAATGTACGATGATCGCGCTTCTCCCGATGTGTTTCCATCAACATATACGTAGATCGATGAACGACCCGGAATAACCTCTTGTGTCAGCCAAGTATCTTGCGAAGGTGAATAGATATGCCATCCGTTGCTTTGCTCGTCGATAGGGATCTCCAAAAGTTGGGATTGCCCGCCATTATTGAAGTTCAGGGAGATGTCGTCCAATTGAATCTCATCCGAATTGTCCAAGTCATTATCTTTTTTACAAGACATGACGGTAAGTCCACAAAGAAAAAGGACGATGAACTTAAAAAAGTGTTTTTTCATAATTTGTTGTTTTGTTATTTTTTTCTGCTGTTTGTTCAATTATTAATTTTCAGTTTCGTAGACATCGCTATAGGTATCGTAACCCGGGTTTTGCTGATCCCGAATAGCTTTGTTTGCTTCGAGCTCATTGAGCGGAATTGGGTATATTACTTGTGTACGTGAACCTGATTTTCCTGTGCCGAATGCGATAGTTATCTTGTTGGCATTTTCCAAAAGTTCAGGACGTTGAAAAGTCTGTCCTCTGCGGAAGTAATCCCAATAGGTGTGCCCTTCAAGCATGAGTTCTCTTCTTCTTTCCTGCAGGACAAGATTTAAACAAGTTTCGATATCGTTGGTGCCGAAGCCGCTATCCTTCACCCGTGCTTGGCGCAGGTAATTGTAATATTTTTCGGCAGACACAAGATCTTGGCTGTCGCTATTGAGATAAGCCTCTGCGAGATTGAGGTACACTTCCGGCAGGCGAATAATCGGCAGGTTATACACAAAATGGTAGGCTTCGCCAACGTATTTCCGGTAACCCTTATAATTTTTGTTAGCTATTCCCAAATCACAAACCAAGTAACCACGTACATCTTCCACGCCATTTACGGTTCTTTGCAAAAAGCTGACCGTCGCCGGAAATAATCCGTAGGCCGCATAACCTAAATCTTGGGAGACCTGTCCGTCGTTGGCAGCACCTGGATTGTTGTAAGTCGGCTTTCTGACTAAAGAATTGAGCGAGTTACTTCCCAAGTGATCTGCCAAGTTGTAAGTCAGCTCCCAGATATTTTCGCTGTTGTAGGATTTGTAATAAGTCGTTTTGTAGCTTTCGTAGGGGATGAGGCTATACTTCCCTTGACTTGCCGTTAAAGCTTCTTCTCCCATCAGGATTACGTCGTCCCAGCGGTTCATGTACAGGTATAGCCTGCTGAGTAAGGAACATACCCCGACATAATTGAGATGTCCGGTAGGTGAGGCCTTGCCGTACAATAGCGTTTTTGCCGCCAAGAATTCATCCTCGATGTATTGATAAGTTTCTTGTGCGGTCTTTCTCCGTATTTCGTATTGCAGGACATTGTTGATCATATCCATGTTTTCGATAATAGGCAGACCGAGCGCATATTTTACGTCATATTCTGCTCCTCCCGGGATAGAAAACCTCGGGGTATAGGCAAATAAGCGCATCAGGTCAAAGTAAGCCAGAGCGCGAAGTGCCTTTGCTTCTCCGATGATGATGTCTTTTTCTTCTTCGCTGAGACCGTTGGTCTTATCGATGTTTTCCAACAATGTCGTCGCAGTCCGTATAGCCTCATAAATTGTGATCCAAGTATTAGAGGCCTGGCCGGAGGAGCTTGTTGCTTCAGCATACCTGTTTTCACGCTCAAAGGTATTTCCACTGGACAGACGGACAAAGAAATCCAATCCCTTGGATCCTTCGTATCCGTACATATTACGACCGTAGTAAGTATCGTTCGAAAACGAATCGTAGATCCCATTGAGCAATGCCTTGATTCCCTCCGGTTTTGTCAAGATGGTCTCGTCATAGTCGGTGTAAGATTCTTTATCCAAGAAGTCCTTACAAGAAGAGAACAAGAGGGCGAAGCATATTGCTGTAATAGTTAATATATTTTTCATGTCTTGATTACTTCTTAAATTAAAAATTCATGTTAATGCCAAAGGTGCACGTCGTCGCAGTAGGGTACTTCGCTGCACCGATATAGCCATCCATTTGTAGATCTGGATCATATCCCTTTAGTTCGGTCCATACCCACAGGTTTTCGACTTGTCCGTATATCGATACATTGTTGATGCTGAGTTTGCGGAATGTACTTGGGGCAAAGGCATAGGACAATTTGATGTTCTTCAACTTGAGGTAATCGCCATCGTAAAGGTATCTCGTCGAAATACCCGGAGACAGCTGCCCGTTTATCCGGATACGGCTTGTTGCGTAGATATTGTCCGGGTTCCAACGATCCAATTGGCTGACATCGGCGTTGTAGTCCATAGATTGACCATCTATACCTGTACGGAGCGCTTTCCTGTTGTCGTACACCTGATGTCCCCAACCGAAAGTAAACAAGGTCGAAAGTTCAAAACCTTGATAACTCAAGAAATTACTGATGCCGCCTGTTGCGGAAGGCGTTCCTTTGCCGACAACACGCCTTGCTGAAGGATAGTCGGTATTGGCTATGATTTTGTTGCCTCCATCATCGTAAGCATAAAACAAAAGCTGCCCTGTATGGGAATTGATACCCGCAAATTCGTTCAGGAACCAGGAGTGGACACTTTCGCCATTTCGCATAATATGTGTGCCAATAATATCCTGCTCCAATCCGTAGTAAGTCGCGTTAAGGGTGGCAATATTGGCTTTGATATCCCATTTGAATAGTTTGTTAATGATGTTTGCATTGACGTCCATTTCAAACCCCTTGTTTTCGATGCCTGCTGTGGTATTCATCAGCATCGTGCTGTAGCCGGAAACCCGGGATACAGGTACATCTTGTAAGAGGTCGGAAGATTTTCTTTTGTAGTATTCAGCCGTAATCTTGATTTTATCCTTGAACATACCCAAGTCTACACCCACATTCCAAACCTTGTTCTTTTCCCAGCTGAGGTCATAGGTGCCACGGAAAGACTGTGATAGCGCATGCTCCGAATTGTATCTTCCGGTCCCGTTGAACAAGGTGCGCCAGCTGTAGTAGCTTGAAGGTAGTGTTCCGTTGTAACCGTAGCTACCTTTAAACTTGATATTGTTGAATACGGGCTTGATTGCTTTGACCCAAGCCCAAGGTTCGTTCGTAATTCGATAAGCTCCTGAAACCGACCAAAAGTCTCCGGTGCGATGATCCGGAGAAAAACGGGAGGATTGATCTTGTCGGAATGATCCGCCGATAAAGTATCTGTAGCGGTAAGAATAATCAAACTTAGATACCAAGGAGACCATCGAATAATCGTAGCCGCTACCTGACCATGCCGCTACTTCGGCACCCGTCGAGAGGACCGGCTTCTCGTCGGTCATAAAGTTAACTACGTTGATCGAACTCCATGCTTGCTGAAAGTTAACCAACTCAAAGGCTGCCAATGCGTTGAAGCGATGTCTGTTATTGATCGTGTAGTTGAAGTTCAGGGTGTTTCTATTGGTCAGTTTTACCCTTCGTGAATTGTAGCTTGTTAGGTCACCGTTGACTCCATAACCTGAACCAAAATCCTGATCGAAGTAATCCTCCCGTCTACCGGTGATGTAGTACTGCGACACATCACTGGTGAGATTCAACCAAGGTTTGAAATTGATCCTTGCCCAACCTGATGTAAACAGGCTGAATTGCGGACGTTCACGGATGTTGTCATAAGCACTGGCTATAGGATTGTGATTTCCGTTTAACAAATTGTTGGGAAACCTGAAATTATACGAACCATCTTCCAGGTATGGGGGAACTACCGAAGGCAGAAGCAGGGCTGCATAGTGCGGTATGTTGTAGGAAGATCCCGAGGTCAATGGGCCACTTTGCTCGGTGCTGCTGATATTGGTGTTCAACCCCCAGTTAATCAGTTTGTTCTGGTTATCCGAATTTAAGTTAAGACGCATGGAATAGCGTTTCAGGTTACTGTTCAGTATAATCCCTTCCTGATCGAGATATCCGAGCGATAAGAAGTACTTTAAGTTGGTACTACCACCGTTCATGGAGAAATCATACTGCTGGAAAGCTGCCGGACGTGTGATTTCATCGAACCAATCGGTGTTGGGCAATTTGTTTGCATCGTCGCCCCAAAAATCATAATTATAGTACGTACCATCTGGTTTTTGTAGTGCGTAGTAATTATTGAAATCCTGCTGCGCCTGTTTTTGCCATTGATAATAGTTGAAACCATTCAAAAAGTAGCCTAATTTATTGTTATACAAGTTGTCGAGGTTTTGTTTGAAATCACCACCTTGGCCTTGTATCAACAAATGCAGCTGTCCTTCGGTCCACAATTCCTTATATTGTTCACCATTGATCAAATCAGGCTTGATCTGCGTATGGATGGTGGAAACGCCACCTTGGGCAGAGAAATTAAAACGCATACGGTCAGAGGCCACACCTTGTTTGGTCGTGATGACAATAACCCCATTGGCTCCCTGTGATCCATACAACGAAGCTGAAGCGGCGTCTTTAAGAATAGTGATACTCGCAATATCCGAAGGATTGATAGTTGCCATGGGACTGGAGACCGCTCCACTGTGTCCGGTGGTATTGTCTTGATCGAAAACGACACCATCGATCACATACAGCGGTTGGCTCGAAGAATTCATGGATCCAAAGCCACGAAGACGTACCTCGGCAATATCGCCCGGTTGGCCTGAACTGGAAATGGCCAAGCCCGGTGATAAGCCGCTCAGTGCGTTTTCAAACGATCCGACGGGTCTGTTAGCAATGTCATCGGAGCTAATCACATTGGCCGAACCGGTATATTCTTCTTTGTTGATATTGCCATAACCGGTAACGACGACCTCTTCTATCCGATTGTCGAGTGCTTCGAGTATAACATCGATAGTTGTCTTCTTATTGACTTCGATAGTTTGTGGTTTCATCCCTAAGAAACTGAAATTTAGTTTCAGTCCTTCTTTGGATGTTACTTTAATCGTGTAAGCTCCATCTCTATCGGCAAGAACGGAGTTGGTTGTGCCTTCTTCTCGTATCACTGCGCCAAACAGTGGCGTGTTATCCTGGTTATACACATAACCTTTTATTTCCATCTGTTGCATAGTTTGGCTAGCACGGACAGACGGAAATTTGGATTCGTATTCCTTGGTAATTTCTTTAGAAGGCAGCACGCCAGCAAAAGAAATCGCAGGAATAAATAAGATGTTCAAAAGCAAGGATTTTTGTGGCATGTATTTTTGCCGATTCCTGCTTAACATCGTGGATTTGTCCTTCATTGATTTCATCTTTGATTAGTTAATTATCATGCGTTTATTTTTCGAAAATGATGTGATATGCTCCCATATTTGTTAGGTCTTTGTTGTTATAGACTCGCTCATCATTTTCAATTCTCCAGTTACGTACACCGGGTTTTCCGTAGACCATTTGCGCACTACTGTGTCCTGCTTCGGGTACGTTCATGATTGTCCAATTGAATGCATAGTTCTTTTTCCGAGCGATGATTTGCGAAGCATTGAAAAACTTCCAGGCACGCTCGTACCGGTTGATACCTTGTATAAAGACAGGGTGGTTGTCAGCCAATCCTGTCGATGGTTCTATGTCATTGGTGCCAATGAGTATAGTCAGCTTTCGTTTGAAGAATGTGGCCAGGTACTCTTCGTTGGCAAAAGGGGTATCTTTCAAGGAGTAAGGCCAGCTTGGCGGATCTGCTAATACACCGGAAGCGGAATAGAGACCGTTCTCATCCGGGTATGTGTAGTTTCCCGGGTTGGCTGCTACGGCTTTGCCCACCCGTGCCTCGGGGGTCATCAAAAGATACCTGTGGACGAATTGGCCTCCTGCCGAATGACCGAACATATCATAGGTCTCTGCCGTATTTCCGGTACATTCCTTGAAATAATCAAACAAAGGTTCGATGATCTGGTAGGTCCAGGTTTCTCTGGGTTTGAGGATGAAGTTTTTAGGATCTTCAGAGACACCACCAAATTGGTAATCATTTTCCATGTACTTGTTGGCATGTGTAAATTGAGGAGCTAAGACAATGAAACCATATTCCTCGGCGAGGTTTCGCCATACGCCCCGTTGTATTAGCCCGCTACGTTCTGCGCCGTGCATGGAAAAAAGTACCTTCATCTTCTTAATGTTGCCGCGGGTCGGGATGTAATAGAATATAGTGACAGGCTTGTCACTCAGCGGGCCATACCCTGTATATTCAAACGATCCGGCTCCTCGTTTGAAGGGATTGTCTTTGTCCTCCTGCGCAAGAAGATGATTGCTTGCCAAAAGGCAAAAAAGCAGTGAAAATAATAAGACTGTTTTCTTCATGTTATTGTTGATTATAATTTTGCTTAATTGAATCTATATCCGGCTTTCCGCATATCTTTTTCATTTTCAAATGGAGATGGAGGTAAGAGGTATTGATCTAAGAATTTATAAGCTTTGAAGCGAACGTTGGTAGCCTCCTTAATATCTATCCTTTCGAATAAATGAGCACCTCGCTTTGGTTCGTAAATCGTATACTCAAAATCTTTATTATAGTGCTTTAATGAATCAATCATGCGTTGAACTTCTAACACACTGACATCATCATCATTTTCTGTGGTCGTAATCATAAGTGGTTTTTCTAACTGATTCGCATAGTAGGAGGGAGATCTTCTACGGTATTCTTCCGGGTTTTCAGCTACGGTCTGGCCTATGTGGTAGTCCGCTGTAAAATAATCCGTATAGGAGGGTTGCATGTATGCTAACCGGAAGATTACATCACTTACCGGCACCCCTGCATAAGCACAAGCATATTTACTGGGATATTTCAAGACGTTCATTAAAGAAATCATACCACCGTGGCTCCAGCCCAATAGTCCAACTCTGCTGCTGTCTACAATGGAATAGTTTTCGACCATATAATCTCGGCTGGACAGCACATCTTCATTTTCCAGACCACCGTAATCGATATTTTCCCGGAACTTTTGGCCATAGCCGATACTTCCCCGGTAATCCGGAGCGATAATAATATACCCCTGTGCGATAAGTTCTTTAACGACATGGGCATATACATTGGAGAAGGTACCATGTATGCCCCCATGTGAAAAAACGATTAACGGATATTTTTTACCCTGTTCGACTATCTTTGGAATGAAGACATAGGACTGAAAAATCAAATCATTGTCGATGAATTGGTCATCAAAGGCATTATTTATCTTTTTAGGATTGCTTCGTGGGGGACCTGCTAACCTTACTTTGTCAATATACGCTACATCACCTACAAGGTTGAACCATTGGGTGTCTTCTATTTTTTTGTCGACGACATCAAAATAATGAACTCTTTTATCGATATTTTTTGACAAGGAATTCAATTTATGGACCGTCTCTGTATGGGAATAGATTAAAATTCCGCATGTCACCAAAAGTAAGGCGATTGCTAATAAGGAAAATCTATTTGTATTTTTCATGGAGATTAGGTTTTATTTAAATATTAAGTCAAAGGCACAGTTAGCACCTGTGTTAGAAATATCCATCGGATTAGAAACCGCTCTGCCATAGACCATGCGCAGTGTTGAGTGACCTGCGTTTTCGACTTCTGCAATCTGAAAAGCATAGGGCGTGTGAAGGCTTTCTGCAATACGGCTACTCTCCGCATAAAAGAACCGTCCTCGAGCTAATCGGTGTGGTCCCTGAGCATTAGCGGAAGCATCTTTCGGCAAACTGCTGTCGTTGACATCCGTGTCGAGCTGCCCTAAATGGATCCACATCTTTTTTGCGAAAAATTGCTTTAACGTATTTTCTGTATGGAATGGGCTATTTAGAACGGCCATTGGCCATCCATACGGTTTATTATCGGTTCCTATGATGCCTTCGATATAGGGAAAAGTCCACGAACCCGGGTTGGCTGCTACAGCGGTATGTACACGTGCATTTGGCATGGCCAACATAAAGCGATGTACAAATTGACCTCCTGCCGAGTGCCCAAAAATGTTATAAGTACTCGCTTTGCTATCCGTTTCCTTTTTGAAGTAATCAAAAAGTGCCTCTATCGTTTGGTATGTCCACTTCTCTGTTGGATTAACCTGTTGGAATGAACTTGAGGTAAACACGCCTCCAAATTGATAGTCATTTTCACTATAATATTCTTTGGAATATTGAGGGGCAATAACAATAAACCCGTTGGCTTCGGCAAAATATTTCCACGCATTGCGTTGAATAGTACCATCTCGTTCGGCGCCATGCATGGAAAATAAAACAGGCATATCCGCTATGTTTCCATTTGTCGGCATATAATAATACACCGTAATAGGCTTGTTAGCCAATGGAGCGTATTTCGTATACTCAAACGAATTGTCGCCTCGCTTAACAAATACACCGTCTTTAGGTGTTTTTCCGGGAGGGATAATATCATCTGGTATTGGATCTCCACTCGACGAACAGGCTGAGAATATAAAAGAGGAGAGGACAACCATGCTCCACAGCACCTTTAACTTTTTCAATCCAATACTTCCTCTTTGTGTTTTTATTGTTTTCTTCATATTCTTATCGTTGTTACTTGATTAAAAATTCATATTCAGCCCTAGCGTAAAGGTCGTGGCACTGGGGTACTTCGCTGGCATCACAAAACCATCCAGCTGTAAATCGGGGTCATATCCTTTCAATGTCGTCCAGACCCACAAGTTTTCGGCCTGTCCGTAGAGTGATACACTATTGATACGCAGCTTGCGGAATGTATTCGGTGCAAAGGTGTATCCTAGTTGGATATTTTTGAGTTTGAGGTAATCACCTTTATACAGATATCTAGTCGATGCACCCGGAGAGAGTTGTCCGTTTATGCGTATGCGGCTGCTGGCATATATGTTGTCCGGTGTCCAACGGTCCAGTTGGCTTACATCCATATTGTAGTCCATCGACTGACCATCTATTCCGGTCCGGGATTTCCTGCCATCCAATACATGGTGTCCCCAGCCATAAGTCAATAATGTCGTTAGTTCCCATCCTCGAAAGCTAAATGTATTGGTAAAACCTCCCGTGGCGGTCGGTATTCCTTTCGCTATCACTTGGCGGGATGATGGATAGTCGCTGTTTGCAATGATTTTGTTGCCATACCTGTCATAGGCGTAGAACAGCAACTGCCCGGTATGGCTGTTGATACCTGCAAATTCGTTCAGAAACCAAGAGTTGACACTTTCTCCGTTACGCATGATGTGCGTATCGATGATGTCCTGTTCAAGACCATAGTAGCGGGCACTCAGTGTGGCGAGATTTGCTCGGATGTTCCATTTAAATAGTTTATTGATGATTTGGGCATCTAAATCCATTTCAAAACCCTTGTTCACAATTCCAGCCGAAGTATTCATCAGCATCGTACTATAGCCCGAAACATTGGAGACAGGAACATCCTGCAACAGATCGGAGGAGCGTCTCCGATAGTACTCTGCACTTATCTTGATCCGATCTTTCAGAATTCCCAAGTCGACTCCAACGTTCAGTATCTTGTTCTTTTCCCAACTCAGGTCGTATGTAGCCCGGAACGATTGTGAAAGTGCATGCTCTGAATTGTAGCGGCCTGTACCATTGAATAGGGTTCGCCAGCTATAATAACTTGATGGGAGCGTCCCATTGTGGCCATAGCTTGCTCTGAACCGTATATCATTGAATATCCTCTTGACGGGTACCATCCACTCCCAGCGTTCGTTGGTAATACGGTATCCTGTAGAAACAGACCAAAAATTACCCGTACGGTGCTCGGGAGAGAAACGGGACGACTGATCCTGACGGAATGATGCTCCCAAGAAATATTTGTAACGCCAGGAGTAGTCAAGCTTTGATACTAGTGATACCATGGAATAATCATAACCGCTTCCCGACCAGTTCGATATCTCGGCTCCGGTAGATAGCACAGGTTTCTCATCAGTCATGAAATTGACTACGTCTATGGAGTTCCATGCTTGATTGAAATCAACCAATTCAAACGCCGCAAGGGCATTGAAGCGATGCTTGTTGTTGATTGTATAGTTAAAGTTTAAGGTATTTCGGTTGGTAATCTTTACCCTTCTGGAGTTGTAATTGGTCAATACCCCATTGGTACCAAATCCTGAACCGAAATCTTTATCAAAGTAATCTACACGCTGTCCGGTGATGTAGTATTGTGATACATCACTTGTGAAGTTCAACCAGGGCTTGATATTGACTCTTGCCCAACCGGATGTAAACAAGGTAAATTGCGGACGCTCTCGGATATTGTCGTAAGCACTGGCTATGGGATTGTGGTTGCCATTTAGCAGGTTATTCGGAAATCTGAAATTGTACGAACCATCTTCCAGATAGGCTGGTATGACAGCGGGTAGGACGAGGGCAGCATAGTGTGGCATATTGTAGCTCATTCCCGATGTCAATGGTCCGCTCTGTGCTGTGCTACTGATCGTACTGTTCAATCCCCAGTTGATCAGTTTCTTTTTGTCGTCCGAATTAAGGTTGACCCGCATTGAGTAGCGTTTCAGGTTACTGTTGCGGATGATACCTTCCTGATCGAGGTATCCTAGTGATAGAAAGTACTTGAGGTTGGTACTACCTCCGTTCATGGAAAAATTGTACTGTTGAAATTTGGCTGTACGTGTGATTTCATCAAACCAATTGGTGTTGGGCAATTTGTCGGCATCGTCTCCCCAAAAATCATAGTTATAATAAGTTCCATCCGGTTTTTGTAAAGCGTAATATTTGTTGAAATCCTGTTGTGCCAGTTTATGCCATTGGTAGTAGTTGAAGCCGTTCAGAAAATACCCAAGTTTATCTCTGTACAGGTTGTCCAGATTCTCTTTCAAGTTACCGCCCTGTTCCTCTATCATTCGATGCATCTGCCCTTCGGTCCATAGCTCCTTGTATTGTTCAGCAGTCACAAAATCAGGTTTCAAGGCGGAGAATATCTTGGACACACCGCTTTGGGCCGATAGTTCGAATCTCATACGGTTAGATGGTATCCCTTGTTTGGTGGTAATCACGATAACCCCATTGGCACCTTGAGACCCATAGAGTGAGGCAGAAGCAGCATCTTTCAGCACGGTGATGTTGGCTATATCTGCCGGATTGATCATCGCCATAGGACTGGATACAGCATTGCTATGCCCTGAAGTATTGTCCTGGTCAAAGATAATCCCATCAATGACATACAGGGGTTGATTCGAAGAACTCATGGACCCAAAACCGCGTAAGCGTACTTGGGCTATATCTCCCGGCTGTCCGGAACTGGAAACGACAAGCCCTTGTACCTGTCCTGCAAGTACCTGCTCGAAAGAGCTGACCGGTCGGTTGGCAATATCTTCGGAAGTTATCACTGTAGCCGAACCTGAATATTCTTCTTTATTCAGATCCCCATAGCCCGTGACTACGGCCTCACCAAGTGTTTGTACAATACTGTTCAGTATCACTTCGTCCAGATTGTCGAGCCCCAAAGTCGAAATATATGTGGCATAACCTATATGTTGGAACGATATTTTATCTCCATGTTCTCCGGTGATGGTAAAACGACCTTCATTGTCTGTTATGGTGAACAAACTGCGGTCAGTATTCTTTACAGTGACGCCAACCATCGGGATACTTCCCGGATCTGAGATGACCTTTCCACGAATGGTCAACACTTTTTCCTGACTTGGGGCGGCGTTGACCGGAGACGTTTCTTTGTTGAATATGGTGATGGTACCTGCTATTATTCGATAATCCAGATTGTATTCTTGAGTCAATTTGTCCAATACCTGATTGAGCTCCATACTTTTAACTTCAAAATATTGGACTTTGATGTTTTTTATCAGGTTGTCTTTGTATAGAAACAGGGAATTTGTCTGTTTGGATATATTATTTAGTACATTTTCTAGTGTGGCTCCACGTACGGATAGTGATACCTGCTGCCCAAAAGTAGAGGTATGTATTAGTATCAGAAAAGAAATAAGTACTAAAAAAGATACTTTCATAGTTTATGAGCCTTTGTCTCGGTCTATTTCTTCCCGACAAACAGCTTGTTTCCGTTGATTTCCATCTTGACGTCGATGACGTAGTTCAACATTTCGACCACTTCTTGTAGCGTTGCGGTACGTTTTATACGACCCGTATATCCGGTTTGCATAGAGATATTATCCCCAAATTCGACGCTTATGTCGTACCATCTTTCAAGTTGATCGGTGATGTGTTTGATATTGTCCTGTTTGAAATAGAATTCATTGTTTTTCCAAGCAATCTCGCGGCTGACATCTGCAATACCCATTTTTAATTTACTGTTGTTGTTTTCAGCAAACTGTCCGGGTTTTAGAACGATACTTTCCCTACTATTTGAAAAGGCGACACTACCTTCGAGTAAAGTGGCTCGGGTATGAGCTTCATAAGCTTTAACATTGAAGTGTGTACCTAATACCCTGATTTGAGCATCTTCTGTATCCACATAGAACGGTTTGTCTTTGTTCTTCGCTACTTCAAAGTAAGCCTCGCCTTGTAGTTGTACTCTTCTAACAGGGTTTTTGTCCAAAGAATTAAAGGAAAGTTTAGAGTTGGCATTCAACCAAACCTTTGTGCTATCAGGCAATATAAACTTGAATTCTCCCCCTTTAGGGACAATTAATTCATATTTTTTATCTAAATGAATATTAGCGGAAGACTCATTATTTACGGTATTGCTATATAAACTCAAGATTTTTTTCTCATCCAATGTACTCACATTGATGCGTTTCCCATCAGGCATAATCAGTTCAGCTTTTCTGCTTCCAGGTGGAATAGGCTTCGTTGCTTGAATATTTTGCGGAGTTTCTTGATCGGAAAATTCCTTATCGAAAGGGTAACTGATCAAAAAGAATATAGCTGCGGCCGCAGCTATCGCGCCAACCCATCGATACATAAGGCGCCTTGCATGTTTAGCGGGATTGTTTTCCGCTTGAATATTTCGAAGGACTTGTTCCTTTTTTGCTTGAAGGGTCGAATCCTCGATTTCGTTCAGGGGTACCTGTAAATGGTCATACCATTGTTCAACGACTTTTTTTTCTTCTTCCGAAGCGACGCCAGCATTATACTTTTGGATTAGCTTATAGAGTTTTTCTTTTTCCAAGATCAAGTTGTTTTATACTATAGTCCAACTTGATTATGAAAAGTACTATAAGAAAAATGGAAAAATAGTAAAAAAGCGATTATTGCGGCTATGAAGGACTTTTTTTAATCTAGTATAGGCCGAGTGAAGTTGGTTTTTAACCGTTTGGGGAGACAAGGCAAGCTGATCAGATATCTCTTGTATAGAATATTCCTCTTCTTTTTTCAATAGGTATATTTTTCGCATTTGATCCGGCATATCATCAATCGCCCGCCTAATAATATCTTCAGTTTCTTTTTCGATAAGCAGTTCATGTACCGAAGCTATCACGCGTTCGTTTTGTCGGTTAATTTCAAATATATATTTAAAATTCGGTTTGTTTTTTTCGAAGTATTGAAGGGTTTTGTTTCGCAAAATACCTAAGAGGAAAGCCTTGTACGACTTTATATCTGGCAGCTCTTCCAATTTTTGCCAAAGTATCGTGAATGTTTCTTGAGAAAGGTCAGCTGCAATATCTTCATCGCCCACTTTCGCATAAGCCTGCCGGAATATCACATCCCAATATGTATCGTAGAGTAGGGTAAATGCCGCCTCTCTATTCTCTACAATCATTGCACCTATATCCTTGTCCATACGATGATCTACTATAATTCTTGTCGGAGAAGTTTACGTGGACTTGAGTCCACAAGTAGAAGAAACGAAGGTAAGACAAATTTTTGATTTTTTGATTTCTCGAAAAGTATTTTGACGTTGTATCTACGTATCATTCTTCCAATTAATTCTATCTTTGTTCAGTATAACTTAACTTTTCTATGGCTACAATACTTATAAAAAATGCGCAGGTCGTTAATGAAGGTGCTACACAAACTTTAGATATCTACATTAAGGATGGACGTATACTACAGATTGAATCCCAGATTGATAAAGCAGCCGATCAAGAGATTAATGCGGAAGGTTTGCATCTCTTGCCCGGTCTGATCGATGACCAAGTGCATTTCCGTGAGCCTGGGTTGACCTACAAAGCCAATATATTTACGGAGAGCAGAGCTGCTGTTGCAGGGGGAACAACCTCTTTTATGGAAATGCCCAATACAGTTCCGAATACACTGACCCAACGACTTTTACAAGATAAATACGATATCGCTCAAGATACCTCATTGGCGAACTATTCTTTTTTTATGGGTGCAGCTAATGATAATCTAGACGAAGTGTTGAAAACTAATCCTCGCGACGTATGTGGTATCAAGGTCTTTATGGGATCGTCTACAGGCAATATGCTGGTGGATAATGAAACGGCATTGGAAAATATTTTCCGCAATGCGCCGACCCTGATTGCGACACACTGCGAGGATGAGGAGACAATTAAAACGAACTTAGCTCGTTTTAAGGAGCAGTATGGAGAAGATGTTACGATAGAGATGCATCCGTTGATCCGTTCAGCAGAAGCGTGCTATCTGTCTTCTTCCAAAGCAGTAGATTTGGCCAAGAAAAATAAGGCGAGGTTACACATTTTACATATCTCTACAGGCCGGGAAACAGCGCTCTTCGATCATACACTACCGCTGGAGCAAAAGCATATTACAGCAGAAGCCTGTATACATCACTTGTGGTTTTCAGACAACGATTACAAGACCAAAGGAAATTTTATCAAATGGAATCCAGCAGTGAAGACGGCAGAGGATCGAGCGCAGATACTGCAGGCTGTACTGGATGGTCGTATCGATGTGATCGCTACAGACCATGCTCCACATACACTGCAAGAAAAAGAACAGCCTTATCTTCAAGCGCCTTCCGGAGGCCCATTGGTCCAGCATGCTTTACAAGCATTGTTAGATATGGTAAAAGCAGGTAAGTTGACCTTGGAGCAACTGGTACAGAAAACTGCGCACAATACAGCGATATGTTTTCAGATCGAACAACGTGGTTTCATCCGAGAGGGATATTGGGCCGATTTAGTATTGGTCGATTTGAACAAGCCTTATACCGTTACGAAAGAGAATATCCTTTCAAAATGCGGTTGGTCACCTTTCGAAAACTATACGTTCTCGTCGACTATCGCACATACTATGGTGTCGGGTAGTTTGGTCTATTCGGATGGAAAGATTGTAGAAGCGGGGGCTGGACATCGCCTGTTATTTAATCGATAAGACTTAGAGCCTGTCTAAAATTTTACCGAAATTTTTATTATAATTTCTTGAGCTTTATCTTTGCTATATTTTGATGCTCTTCTGAGCCTATTTTTTACTTCATATTCTTGATTTAGCCCGCTAAATCTGCCAACACGAAGCAAAAAATCCTTCTCAAAATAGCTATAAAAATATTTAGCAATAAAATTTGAACAGGCTCTTATTCTGGCGCGAAAGTTGAATGTACCTCGGAGAATTGATGCAAATACTATAGCATGGAATATTTTACAAAATGAACCGTTATGAAATTTCTCGCTCTCCTTACAATTGTCAGTATCATCTTAGCCTGTCAGGAAACCACTGTTAAAGATAAGCATACACAGAATTATTCGCAGACCGTGAAATTGGATACCGCTATATTCAATGCCCTACATCTTGCCTATAAAGAGAAGGCATTATACCATCGTCGATTTAAACACGAGGATGTAGATTCACTAATTCAAGTACACCAAGCTAAATCCATATTGTCTACCCGGCAGATTGGCAAATCTGTAGAAGGCAGAGCTATATATGAACTGACGTACGGTAAAGGAGAGAAAAAAGTGATGTTGTGGTCTCAGATGCACGGTGATGAACCTACGGCTACGATGGCCTTATTTGATCTTTTTAATTTTTTAGAAGGAAAGGAGGACGGATATCAGTCTATCCGGGATCTATTGGCTAGCGAACTGACGCTGCATTTTATACCGATGGTCAATCCGGACGGTGCAGAACAATACACGCGTAGGAACGCTCAACAGATAGACCTTAACCGCGATGCGCGCGCGGGACAGACTGTGGAAGGAGCTTTGTTGCGGGAAAGAGCGGAGGATATCCAACCAAATTATGGATTTAATCTGCATGATCAGAATATCTATTATAATGTTCCCGATACCCAAAATCCGGTGACGATATCCTTATTGGCGCCCGCATATAATCATGCTCGGGAAATAAACGAGGTTCGAGCTGGAGCTATGCAAATTATTGTAGGCATGAATAAACTCCTGCAGCAGTATATCCCAGATGCGGTTGCGAAGTATGATGACAGCCATTCACCACGAGGCTTTGGCGATAACTTCCAATCTTGGGGTGCCAGCACGGTATTGATTGAGTCGGGCGGTCTAAAGGGAGATCCGGAAAAGCAGGAAATTCGGAAGCTTAATTTTAGCATTATTCTAAATGCGCTGATAGAGATAGCTGAAGGGAGTTACAGACAATATCAAGTGAAGGATTACGAAGAAATTCCTTTCAATGCTTCGCAGTTGCATGATGTAGTCATCCGAAATCTGGAGTTGACGAGAAACGAGATTACCTACAAAACGGATATTGCAATACGGCGTACAGAGATGACGGTCGGCAGAGATTATTATGTGAGAGGTCGGGTAGAAGATATCGGCGATCTCCAGGAATCGTACGGTTATGAAGAGGTCGATGCAGAGGGATTGGTTTTGGTCCCTGCTCAGGTAAGCAACAAGCCTGTCACTCATGTAGGTGCATTAACTAAAGACTATGTACTTCAATTGCTGCGATCTGGTGTGTTGGCCGCACCGATACAAGTGGTGGGAGAGCATAAAGCAAGCGCATTATACAGTTGGCCAATTATCCTTTTTACCCAAAGACAATTTTATCCGACGACTACTATTGATCTTGGTGGAACGGCGAATTTCTTTATCGGCGATAAGCAGGGTACGTTGGTGTATGCCATTGTCAACGGATACCTTGTAGATCTGACAAAAGGGGAGTGGGTAGATGTAAAAAATAACGTATTATAATTTATCGTCGAACCACACCTATACCCGGTTTGTCCGGAAGGATACATTTCCCTTCTCGCACTTGCATACCGTCATAGAGGTCATTATTAATGAGCAGCGCACCATCCAGGTCAGCCCAGTCCACGAGTGGAGCAAGTTGTGCTGCTGCGGAAATGGCACAGGACGTCTCGGTCATGCAGCCCAGCATAACTTTCATATTCAGCGTTCGGGCGAGTTCAGCCATTTGTTTGGCTTCCCGCATTCCCGTGCATTTCATCAACTTGATGTTAATTCCCGAGTATACGCCCTTTAAATCGATTATATCCGCCAACCGTTGGCAACCTTCGTCCGCGATGGTAGGAATAGGTGAGCGTTCCGTCAGCCAAGCATTCTCGTCCAACATTTCCTTAGGCATGGGTTGCTCTAGAAATACGACATTTCTGTCGTGTAGCCAGTGGGCCATCTCGAGTGCTTGTTCTTTATTGCTCCACCCTTGGTTCACATCAGCGCACAGCGGTACATCCGTCACAGAACGAATGGTATCAATCATCATTTTGTCGGTATCCAATCCGAGTTTTACCTTCAAGATCTTAAATTGACCCGCCTCGGCTACTTTTTTTCGTACCATGGCCTCCGTATCTATGCCAATGGTATACGAGGTAGGCGGGATAAGATTTGGATTCAATCCCCATATCTTGTAAAAGGGCTGATTCATGATTTTGCCCAAAAGATCATGTAAGGCAATATCCACAGCGGCCTTTGCAGCCGTATTTTTGCTGTCAACCCGATCGATATAAGCCAATATTTCAGCAGTTTCGAATGGCGACGAAAAACCCGAAAGATCTATTTTCTTCAAAAAGCTGATAACGCTTTCCTGCGATTCACCCAAATAAGGGGGCATACTGGCCTCACCATAACCAATAATACCCTCATATTCCAATTCAGTCAATACCACCGGCGTAGTTGTCCTACTGAAAGATGCTACGGTAAAAACGTGGTGCATCGTTAAGGTATAGGGGCTATACCGGAGGGTAAATTTGCCCATTTTTACAGATTCCCAACGTACCGCATTCATGTTCTTAAAATAAACCTATTTGTCCATCATGATCAATCTGGACATCCTCCGGATTTGTAATCTCGAATGATACCGAAGCATTTAGACTTTCTGTTTCAGAAACAGCGATTTCTTTAACTTCTTTATCTTCGACGACGGCAAGATCAATTTCTGACGTGATTAGCTCCACGTGTTGTACACTATGGAAAGACAAACGGTTACCTTGCGCTTTTATCTTTTTGACATCAATCAATTCATTCAATGGTTGCTCCACAATCTCCGGTGTCTGGGATTTTCCTTTGAGCTGGTCTATCTTAACGATAGGTTCGAGACTGTTTGTCAAAAGGATCAGTTTTGATCCCGGTTCTTCATTAATGAAGGAAACACGCCTACCAAGTGGGATATCATCAAATGCAAAACGTTTCACGTAAAAGGTTGCTGTTTTGCCGTCCTGATGAACAGCAGCATAAATATGTTCAGGAAAATGTTTCTCGATGCGGATCATCTTATCATCAAAGTGATTGTTCAGATCGAAGTTAGAAAGCTCATATGAACCGTCCTGATAGACCAGAAGGATCTTGTCATCTCCATCGAATTCGCCCAGATATTTACCTCTTTCATCGGCATTCAAGCGCTTCAAGATGTCGTCATACCATATTTTACGACCTGCCAAGGTGGAAATTCCCGCACTTTTAAATGTGACTTTTTTAACCGGATATTTGGAAACGATATTGCCTAATGATCCTTTTCCTTTGATAGCAATTTCCGCAAAATCCAAGTCAAAAGTTAATTTTCTGAGTTTAGTATGCGGCTTGAGCTGTATGTTTACTGTTTCGGCTTCCCCATTAGGATTTGCGGTGAAATAGAGTACTTTCGAGCCTTTTGAACCTTTGGATATATCGTATTCCTTATCGCGCGTCACCGCAGTCACCGCAAAACGTTTGACATAAGCCGTGCCGCTACTACCATCTTTATAGATAGCATTGTAGATGGTACGTTCGTCGCCTTTTTTGAAAACAGCTACATAGATGATGTCTTTTCCAACGAACACTTTGTCTTGTACCTTAGTGACACTGTATGCGCCATTTTCACGGAAAACAATGATGTCATCAATGTCGGAACACTCGGTGACGAATTCGTCTTTCTTCATTCCAGTTCCAATGAATCCTTCGGCACGATTGACATAGAGTTTAGCATTGGCTAATGCAACGTGGGCAGCTTCTACCTTATCAAATACACGAAGCTCTGTTTTTCTTTCACGTCCTTTAGCATATCTCGTCCGTAGGCGCTCATACCAATCGATAGCATATTCCGTGAGGTGCCTTAAATTTTTCTTGACCTCCTTGATTTCATCCTCCAAGGCTTTCATATGTTCATCCGCTTTTTTGATGTCAAAGCGGGTGATGCTGCTCATCGGTTTATCGATCAACTTCTTATAGTCTTCCGGTACAATCTCCCGATAAAACAGCGCAAAGAAAGGCGTGAAGAGTTCATCTAAAACTTTGACAACGGTGTCAAAGTCTCCCGCATTTTCATAGTTAGTATGCTTGTACATACCCTCTTGGATGAATATTTTCAAGAGATTACTAAAGAATATTTTTTCCTGTAGCTCACGAAGACGGATTTCAAGTTCTTGCTTTAGTAAAGCTTTGGTTTGTTTGGTGTTTTCGATAAGGATATCATTCACACTCAAGAAATGTGGCTTATTATCCTGGATGACACAGGTATTCGGTGAAATCGAGGACTCGCAAGACGTGAAGGCATACAATGCATCAATAGTCACATCGGGGGATATGCCCGGTGCCAGGTGGATCATGATTTCCACATGCTCCGCAGTGTTGTCTTCGATTTTCTTTATCTTGATTTTGCCTTTATCATTTGCCGAGACTATACTGTCGATAAGCCCACCGGTCGTCGTTCCAAAAGGAATTTCGGTAATAGCCAAAGTTTTCTTGTCACGCTCCTCAATCTTGGCACGAACACGTATCTTGCCACCACGTTGTCCTTCATTGTAATTAGAGACATCGGCATAACCTCCTGTCGGAAAATCAGGAAAAATATTCGGTCGCTCACCATGCAGAACCTGAATAGAGCCATCGATCAATTCCACGAAGTTGTGCGGCATGATCTTCGTGGCCAAACCTACAGCAATACCTTCGGCACCTTGTGCTAGTAATAGGGGAAACTTTACAGGTAAAGTGACAGGTTCTCTGTTTCGTCCATCATAACTCTGTTGCCACTCGGTGGTATCCGGGTTGAAGACCACCTCATTGGCAAATTTGGATAAGCGTCCTTCGATATAACGTGGAGCAGCAGCCGAATCGCCGGTGACCGGATCCCCCCAGTTTCCCTGGCAGTCTATTAACAGATCTTTCTGTCCCAGTTGTACCATCGCGTCGCCAATAGAAGCATCGCCATGGGGGTGATATTTCATGGTATTACCGATGACATTCGCCGCTTTGTTAAATCGTCCATCGTCCATTTCTTTAAGCGAATGTAAGATACGGCGCTGTACGGGTTTGAAACCATCGTTGATATGCGGAACTGCACGGTCCAGTATAACATAAGAAGCATAATCCAAAAACCAGTTCTCATAGAGTCCGGATAAAGGAATAGTATTACCCGTGTGTTCGGTATCTGGAGTTTGGTCTAAGTTGTTCTCTTCTGAATTGTTTGTTTCGTCAATCATCTAATCGATTTGTTGATGAGGTTTGCGATAAAAGCTATTTTATACTCGGGTAAAAATACGAAAACTTTGTGATTTTCGAATGGCTACCTTGGCGAGTCGGGTAGTTTTTAATTATGTTTGTTTGTATATTTATAGAACTTATGATGAAAAGATTACTACTACTTGTTTCCTTCTTGTCCCTGTTGAGCATTTCCAATGCCCAATCTCCAGCATATTTGGAGAAAATGGACGTTGTGTATACATCGGCACAAGATTCCTACAGCCAAGAGAAGTGTAGGGTGAATATTCATTTTCCCACAAATGAAAAAGATTTTGTGACGGTGATATGGTTTCACGGTGGGGGTCTTACGGGGGGTAGAAATGATATTCCGCAAGAATTAAAAAACAAAGGTATTGGCGTCATTTCGGTAGGGTATCGTTTTACGCCGAACGTCCGTGTGGAGGATATATTACACGACGCTGCTGAGGCTGTTAAATGGAGTTATACCCATGTTGAGAAGTATGGAGGAAATAAAAATAAGTTCGTCCTTGCTGGCCACTCCGCTGGTGCGTATATATCCTTGATGTTGGGTCTTAACAAAAGTTATTTGGCAGAGAAAGGAATTGATGTAGACAGTTTTATGGGGATAGGTGCCCTTTCAAGTCAAACCATAACTCATGTTGCCGCTCGAAAAGAAAAAAGAATTCCAGAGTTACAGCCACTGATTGACGAGTGGGCTCCTTTGTTTTGGGTCCGCAAGGATGCTCCTCCAATTATGCTCGTGACAGGAGATCGTGAATTGGAGATGCTTGGTCGATATGAGGAAAATGCCTATTTGGAACGTATGCTTAAGCTAGTCGGCCATAAGGCCGTGTCGCTGATGGAACTGGATGGGTACGATCATGGTATGACTTATCCTGCTTTTCCTTTGCTGTTAAAGCAAATCGACAGATGGGCTAAAGAGACGCTCCGTAACTTTTAACCAACAGCGTATAAAAGTCAGGATTTGGACACAAAAATGACGAAGGTACTTTTTTTGTCTAGGATCATAATGTTAATTTTGTAGGGTTAGGTAATTCGCTCCTTGGGGGTGCATCTCCTTTGAAAAAGAAAATTAGTTATGGCGAAGAAGAATTTTGTTTCCAACTCTACCGAGTCGACAAGAATGTTTAAGAATGATTTTCTGGAATCATTGACAAAAGTACATTTTACAGTACCGCTTATTTTTTGGATTCCTGTCATCATTTATTTTATTTGGAAAGCATATACTGTGGGGGAAGTGCCCGCTACCCATGTTGCCCTATATTTTTTATGTGGTTTGGCATTTTGGACTTTAGCCGAATATATCCTCCATCGCTGGGTATTTCATTTTGAACCCAAAAGCAAGTGGGGGCAACGTATACATTTTATTTTTCATGGTGTACACCACGATTACCCGAAAGACCGTTTGCGGCTGGTGATGCCATTGTCAGCAAGTATTCCCATGGCCTCCATTATCTATTTTATATTCTATATTTTCTTTCCGGAATTTGTATTAGCAGCCTTTTTTGCGGGATTTCTCTTCGGCTATCTGATCTATGACGAAAGCCACTATGCCATGCATCACGCTAACTTCAAATCGGGGTGGTTCAAGAAAATAAAAGATCACCATATGCTCCATCACTATTCGGATCCGGAGAAAGGATTTGGTGTGAGTTCCGCCATATGGGATGTAATCTTTGGTTCGGGCTTTCCGCAGAAAAAGAATAAAGAGAACAGCTAACTTTCCCATTTTACTTGTTACTTTTGCAGCATGTCTACATCAGTATCGTCGGTACAGGATACCATAGTTGCTTTGGCTACTTCCCCGGGGGCAAATGGGGCTATCGCTGTGATACGTTTATCCGGTACCCAGGCGATTGGGATTACTAATGCCGTATTCAGGGGGAAAGATCTTACCAAACAGAGCTCACATACTATCCACTTCGGTACGATACGTGATGGCGAACAGATTATTGATGAAGTATTGGTATCCCTGTTTATTGGCCCCAACTCCTATACGAAAGAAGATGTTGTAGAGATATCTACCCACAACTCCAAATATATTATCGAGCACGTTATCACCCTATTGATGCGACACGGAGCCCGTGCCGCAAAAGCAGGGGAGTTTACACTACGTGCTTTTTTAAACGGTGGGATGGATCTTTCGCAGGCCGAAGCTGTAGCAGACCTGATTGCATCGGGCTCGGCAGCTTCTCACCAGATTGCGATGCAGCAGATGCGCGGAGGTTTTTCCAATCAGTTGAAAAAGCTGCGGGAAGATCTAGTTCATTTTGCCTCGCTTATTGAGTTGGAGCTCGACTTTTCCGAAGAAGATGTGGAGTTTGCAAACCGCGAGCAATTGAAGGCACTGATCCATCATATCTATTCCGTTATCGGTAAGCTTATTCAATCTTTTGAGCAGGGAAACGTATTGAAGAATGGTGTGCCGGCCGTCATAGCCGGTAAGCCGAATGTGGGTAAATCTACTTTACTAAATGCGCTGCTCAACGAAGAACGTGCGATTGTATCTGAGATAGCTGGTACCACACGCGACACTATTGAAGATGAAATCAATATTCATGGCGTAACCTTCCGCTTTATCGATACGGCAGGTATTCGTGAAACGGAAGATGTTATCGAGGCTAAGGGTGTGGCACGTACGCTGGAAAAAATGAAACAGGCACGGCTGATTATTTACCTGTTCGATCCAACCCAGGATCGTATGACGGACGTACAGCAGCAGATAGCGGATGTTCAGGATCTCCGTATTCCATTCGTCACGATCATCAATAAATCTGATTTGATTGATGAACAGCAACGGGCGGAATATGCACCGTTGAACCCCATTTATATTTCTGCAAAACAGCAGCTAGGCATCGAAGAATTAAAGGAAGAACTGCTTCGCCAGGCCAATTTGTCGGATATGAATACCGATGATGTTATGGTAACAAATATCCGCCATGTGGAAGCCTTGCAACATACACAAGAGGCTTTAGAAAAGGTACTTTATGGAATAGATAATCCCGTGACATCTGATTTCCTCGCGATGGATATCCGGCAAGCGCTGTATCACCTCGGTGAGATCACCGGAGCTGTCACTACGGATGATCTTCTAGATAATATCTTTTCGAAGTTTTGTATCGGAAAGTAGGGTTTAAATATTTTTGATCTCATAAAGCAAGTTATACCTGATCGGGTATAAAATTTATAAGAATACTTGAAATTATACCTTATCGGGTATAGTTTAGAGAACTATTAGTATATTTATACCCGAAAGGGTATAATTATGGAGTCTATACAGCAATTTGTACAGCAAAAACGTAAGGAATTGAATCTCACTCAAGCAGAATTAGCTTTTAATGCGGGAGTAGGCTTGCGTTTTGTGCGTGATTTGGAACAGGGTAAAAGGACACTTCGCTTAGATAAATTAAACAATGTCTTGGCGTTGTTCGGTAAGGAGGTCGGTGTCGTTGATAAAATTAGGGAATGATGGCACGAGGCGCAAAGATATTTTATCAAGATCAATTGGCAGGTTATCTGTTTGAACAAGATAATGGTTATTCATTTGAATATACTGCCGATTATCTTCAATCTATTGATGTTAAACCTATCAGTTTAACGCTACCGCTCTCACCTCATGTTTATCACAGTAACGTGCTGTTTCCTTTTTTTGATGGTTTAATTCCAGAAGGCTGGTTATTAGATGTTGGAGAAAAATATTGGAAGCTCAGTCCCCGTGACCGCTTTGAGCTGCTGATCAATTTATGCCGGGATGCTATAGGTGCAGTTTCAGTTTATCCGATGGAGGCGGAAGATCATGTCTAATTGTTTGTTTTGTTATCAACCCACTGAAACAGGTGAATATCATCCTGCTTGTTCTAAGAAGTTCTTTGGAATAACCCAAGTTCCTGTTTTGGAATTAGATCGAGAGAAACTGAACAAATTGGCACAAATCACCGTACACGAAAGACTGGCTTTGACAGGTGTACAACCTAAAATATCATTGAGTTTAAGTGGAGAAAAAGGCAATAAGCGATTGACCCTAGTTGGTTTATGGGGCGATTATATATTAAAACCACAATCTACTGATTTTGCTTTTATGCCTGAAGTAGAAGATTTAACGATGCACTTGGCTAAGTTATTTAAGATTGAAACTGCTGAGCATGCTTTAATTCAAACTTCAACAGGCGAACTGGCCTACATTACCAAACGCTTTGATCGTGTAAAAGGAAAGAAAATTCACGTAGAAGATTTATGTCAGCTATCAGAGCTACTAACCGAACAGAAATACAAAAGCTCCTACGAACGTGTCGGTAAAATTATTAAGCAGTATGCTACCAATTCGGGCTTAGATGTCATCAAATATTTTAGATTAGTATTGTTTTCTTTTTTATCGGGGAACAACGATATGCACCTAAAAAACTTTTCTTTAATGCATACGGATAAAGGTATTTTGTTTTCACCAGCTTATGATCTTTTAAATGTTAATCTAATCTACCCCAACGACAAAGAAGATTTAGCTTTAACATTGGGAGGTCGTAAACGAAAAGTAAAACGTTCGGACTTTAACCAGTTTGCGATGAGTTTAGGTATTTCAGAAATTGTTCGTGATAATATCTATAAAGATTTTTCAAAACAGATTGATAACATAGAAGATTGGATTGAGCGAAGTTTTTTAACCGATGAATATAAGGGAGGATATGCTAAAATTATCAGTGAAAAGTTGAAGCAGATAGGGCTGTAGATTTAGATTACCGCATTTCAATTGAGCCGAATAACCCCTTTCTTCACTCTTTCCACACCCCTTCTTTTAGCATTCTGTTGTCCGGCTCCTGTCGTGGTTCGGTCGCGCTTCGGTCACGACCGAAGCGCGACCGAAGAACGACAAGGGAATGATGACGGAAAAGGTGAATGTGGGGAGAAGTTGGTGGATAGGTAGTCTCTATTTCTTTCAAGACCGGACAGCCATCGGACAATTTCCCGAAGGATACCGGACAACCATCGGACAATCGTCTTTAACCCCTGTTTTTTTATGTGTTAGCTTGTTATGTTTGTGCTGTCAGTAGCTACATACCGGTATAAAGAAACTGATTTTGTTGTTTAACAAGTTTAAAAATTTAAAAAATGGGAATTATTATAAACGGAGCCAATGGAGGCTTCAGCGGAAAGGCTGGTTCAGTGATAGGGAGCAGCTGGAAAAAGATCCATTACATCAAAGGACTCCACAAAAA
>JBEBWF010000039.1:0-38998 GCA_040392285.1 Sphingobacterium sp.
TCCTTTTTTACATCTCGGTTTCATTTTAGCGAAGAAAAAATGCACCGATACGGACGCGAAGAAAATACACTTTAATGAACGACAATGGATTTATAAATCTGATTTTCATTGCTTTAAATTTTATATACTGCAATATAGATAGACAGTTTAAGCTCTGTATAGCCCCAATATTATCAAATTGTTAAGGAATTATTCTATTGATACAGAACCAAATCATAGTAAAGTCGTTATCCTTAAGCGGTAGCTATCAACTACAAAGATTTACATATATGAACAAAGATAATCTGCATATAGGATGCTCAAGTTACGCCACACCATCCTGGAAAACGTTGTTTTATCCCGATGGATTGCCTAAAAAAAAGTGGTTTGATTGCTATGCCAAACACTTTAAAACCTACGAGCTCAACTCCACATTTTATCGGTTTCCTACCATGCAAAGCTTGCAATCGTGGTATGATAAAGTCGATGATAACTTTAAATTTAGTATTAAAGTCCCTAAAGTAATCACCCATCTAAAAAGACTGCAAAACTGCGACAAAGAAATCGAGGACTTTTATTTAGCAACCGACGAAGGGCTTAAAAACAAACTAGCGTGTATTTTGTGGCAGCTTCCACCGAGTTTTAGCTTTAGTTCGGAACGACTGGAATCAGCCCTCCGCGTGATGAATCCAAACTTTAAAAATGTTGTTGAATTCCGACATGAAAGCTGGTGGCGCGATGATGTATTCAAGCAACTACGCAAAAATAATATCACGTTCTGCAACGTCAACTATCCTCACCTGCCTACTTCCATCCAACAAACCACCGCGATAGGGTATATCCGTATGCACGGCAATCCGCAACTATTTTATTCACAATATACTGAAGAAGAAGTTGAAACCCTCTATCGTGACGTATACAACGCCGGATTTGAAGAGGCTTATATCTATTTCAATAATACGGCCTCCACCGCCGCTATAATCAATGCCCTGCACCTGATTCAAGTTTGGCAAAAAAACGAAGGATAATCTAGTGCCCACCCGTCGTCGGAACGGATGAAGACAATGATGTGTCGTCCTGCAGTTTTCGGCAATAGTAACCGTAACCCGCAATGTATAAGTAACAAAATATAGGCAAAATAAAAGATAGTTTCAGTCCAATCTCATCGGCCATCCAACCCTGCAGCAAGGGGAGCAAAGCTCCTCCTAAAATACCCATGACCAATAAGGAAGCTCCCTGACTGGTATTTGAGCCCAAACCTCTAATGGCCAGCGTAAATATATTTGACCACATGATTGAATTGAATAAACCTATCGCCAATAGGGACCATAATGCCCAGACTCCTGACCCAAATACGGTAAGGAGAAGCAATATAACGTTCACAAGCGCAAAAACAAGCAATACCCGGGAAGCCAATGAACGACCAATGATAAAAGCCAAAAAATTTAAGCCAATAAAGACCGCAAAGTGCCAGACCTGAGTAAAACTTAGATCAACTAACGCATTAATTAAACTGAACACCAGTACGGCGGCCATAAACATAAGACCATATTTTTTCACCGGACTAAACTTATCATTCAGCGAGATAGCTCCCAAAAACCGTCCTATCATCGCACCACCCCAATACATGGCTAAATAATTTTTGGCTACGTGCTCATTTAGTCCCAATACTTCGGGCAATGCGATAAAATTGATGATTAAGCTACCTATGGCTACTTCTGCTCCCACATAAAAAAATATAGCCAGCACACCCCCACGCAGTTGCGGATATCCCAACGCTCCTAACTTATTGAGGGAGGGCGCTGCTGATTTAAATTTCGGAAGTTTAACAAACAGCACCAAAAGCGTCAATAAAACAAAAATAAGGGCAAAAATTAAATAAGGAATCTTCGTCGCTTCGGCAGTTAACATATGGTCTTGAGCGAAGAACTCAAAAATAAGAAAGCCACCTATCACCGGAGCAAGTGTTGTGCCCAACGAATTAAATGCTTGCGCAAGATTCAAGCGACTTGGGGCTCCTTCGGGAGAACCTAAAATGGCAACATAGGGATTTGCAGAAATTTGCAACAAAGTAAACCCTAGCCCCAATGTAAAAAGAGCCATTAAAAACATGGAATAAATACCCATTGTTTCAGCTGGATAAAACAAAACGCAACCTAGCGCAGAAATAGTCAGACCGAGTATAAGTCCGCCCTTATAACCAATCTTATTTATGGGATCTCCATAGAAATAAGAAACCGTAAAATAAATAACCGAACCGATAAAATATGCCCCAAAGAACGAAAACTGAACCAACATCGCCTGCACATACGTAAGTTGAAATAATTCCTTCAAATGCGGAATCAGGATGTCGTTCATGCAAGTAATAAATCCCCACATAAAAAACAATAATATCAAAATTGCCATGGGCAAAACAGTACTCGATTTTTCTAAACGATTAGGAGATTGTAATTGCATTTTTTTAAGTTTATAGAAACAAATATAGCATCAATAACTTGTGTACACAATTGGTAGCGATAAAATATTGACCTTACTCCTTCCTTTCTCTATCAGACCTTATCGTATTTTTTGTTATTTTTAGGATATAAAATTTTAAACTGCCAATGCCTAGGTTGAAAAATAGCTGCTATAGCATAGTAATACATATATTGTCTTGGTCAATATGCCTGACATCAATGGTTAGTGCACAAAAACATCTGAATTTTAAACGGATTACTATTAATGAAGGTCTTTCCCAAAATACCGTTTTCTGTATAATACAAGATAAAACCGGCTTTATCTGGATAGGGACTGAAGACGGGCTTAATAAATACGATGGCTACGAATTTACGATTTATAAACACGAGAACCACAATCAAAAAAGCCTTAGCCATAGTCAGATCAATGCGATAACCGAGGATGAAAAAGGAAATTTTTGGGTTGGAACATCCGATGGTCTGAACTTATTTAATAAACATACGGAGACCTTTTCGAGAATCGATAGTAAAAATACAGATGAAAATGGCTCCAGCAACTTTATTAGCTCCTTATATTACGACAGTCATCACAATCTATGGGTAGGAACATACAATGGCCTGAAATACTACGATTACAACACACAACAACTTATTAACTATGATGTTGGCTTCAAGGGAAAGGACGGCGACATCAGCAACAGAGTCCAGACCATTTTTGAAGATACAGACAAAACCATTTGGGTAAGTATCGGTAAAGACCTAAAAAGAATCGATATACAAACACAAAAACTTATACCATTACCTCACGAATTAGACACCGACAAAACGTTAAAAGCATCTAATATCCGAACGATCAGTCAAAGTAATAACGGTGACTTATGGTTCGGTACAGAAGAGTCGGGGCTTTATCGACACAACCTACTTACTAAAAAAACTAACAGATATGTCCACGACGAAAATAACGCGAATAGTCTACCGGTTGATATCATACGAACAATGTTACCTTCTTCAAACAATGAACTGTGGATAGGTACAAGGGATGGACTGAGCATCCTGAATATAGAAACAAACCAAATCAATAATTACAAATATAGCGCATACGATTTCAAATCGTTAAGCCACAACTCTATTCGGAGTATTTTAAAGGACAAAGCCGGGAATATATGGATAGGGACTTACGCTGGTGGACTGAACTTCTTCTCCTCCGCTGGCAATAATTTTGCATATATCGGTCAAAAAACAAGCGACAAAATAGGTTTAACACATCGGGTAGTAAGTTCAGTTTTAATAGATAAGGATTTGATATGGATTGGCACAGAAGGCGGCGGTCTCAACTATATAGACCGATCGAAGTCCATTACCGGAAGTTATATTATCAATAGCCTCCAACAGAATATCGTCAAATCTCTTGCAAAAGATCAGGAAAGCAATCTGTGGATAGGCACCTACGACGGAGTTAGCCATCTCAATACCCGTACGCAGAAGATCACCAATTATGAAATTACGACAAATGACGGCAAGCCTGAAAATAAACAGGTGTATGCCATCGTCGTTAGCGATGATGGTATTTGGCTCGGCACAGATGGCAGAGGTTTAAAATTCATGGATAAAAACCATAAAATCACCAGCTACTTTCACAACCGGGACGACAGAAATAGCCTAAGCGGTAATATTGTTCTTTCGCTACTCAAACACGGTAAAGATAATTTATGGGTAGGAACAGAACATGGATTAAACTATTTTGACATCAAAAGCAAAAAATTTACCCAATACCTGTATGATCTGAATGACCCATATAGCATACAACACAATACCATCATTTCCCTGTTTTATGACTCGAAAGATAGACTATGGGTAGGAACAGAAGGTGGTGGATTGAATTTCTTTGACAAAAACACGAACCGCTTTTATGCTATCCAGACGAATTTAGGTTTAGCAAGCTCCGTGATACACGCAATCAGAGAGGACAAAGCGGGGAATTTATGGGTAAGCACCAATAAAGGCCTTTCCAAAATCCAAATTAAAAAATTCACACTACCCTTTCAAAAACAATTCCTTGAAATTCTTAACTATACCGTGGAAGATGGGTTGCAAAGCAACCAATTTACTTCAGGCGCTGTAGAAATGAGTGAAAATGGAGAAATGTTCTTCGGTGGTATAAATGGGTTAACAAGTTTTTTCCCAGATAAGATCACGTATAACACCTTTAAGCCTAAAGTGGTCATTACCGATTTCCTTATCAAAAACGATCCGGTGAAGATCGGAGCCGATTCGCCTCTGAAAAAAAGCATCAACGAAACAGATACCATTATTTTAAGTCACGACCAAGCTTTTATGACCTTTAAGTTTGCTGCACTTGACTATGTAAATCCCGAAAAGAACCAATACGAGTACAAGCTTGAAGGCTTTTATGACGATGACTGGCACTTTGTAGGAAATCAAAGACAAGCCACCTATACCAACTTAGATGCTGGCTCGTATACTTTCCAGGTTCGAGCATCAAACAATGATGGCTTATGGGCGGACGATAGCAAGAGTATAAAAATAATCGTACTTCCACCCTGGTGGAAAACTTGGTGGGCCTATATGTTATATGTTATAGCAATAGCTATTCTCCTTTACCTCTTCTATTACCATTCTGTAAAAACCGCTAGACTGACGCACGAGCTTAATCTTCAGCATATGAGTCACGAGAAGGATCAAGAATTGGCACAGCGTAAACTAAGCTTTTTTACGAATATTTCACACGAAATCAAAACTCCGCTAACACTGATATTGTCTCCGGTCGATAAACTTATTAATCAGAATGAAGGAAACAACAAAATCCTGAACCAACTGAGACTCATTCAACGAAACGGTGAACGCTTGGTCCGACTCATTAATCAATTGTTGGATTTTCGAAATTTTGAGGAGGGAAGCATGACCTTGCAGACTGCTGAGGGAAATATTGTCCGCTTTGTTAGAGAGATTATGTTGGCTTTCGAGCCCTATGCACAACACCGTCATATACAACTGAATTTGCAAAGCGATCAGAAGAGTATAAGACTTTGGTTTGATAGGGATAAATTGGAGAAAGTGATCTATAATTTATTGTCCAATGCATTGAAGTTCACCAATGAGGGAGGGAAGGTAACGCTATCCATCAAGCAAGATGTGGAAACGAATAAATTCGTATTCATTTCCGTCGAGGACAATGGCGTTGGTATACCTCCCAGTCAAATAGATAAAATATTTGAGAAGTTCAATCATTTCGACAACAATGGCTTCAACACCTCGGGAACAGGAATTGGACTAGCTTTTTCGAAAGGCCTAGTCGAATTGCACAAAGGAAGTATTCGGGTAGAAAGCAGGGAAGCAACGCCAAGTCAGGAAGGAAAAACAGTATTTACCGTATCGCTGCCTCTGGGTTCCGGGCATTTAGCCCCAAACGAAATTATCTCGGATTACAAGGATAGCGAAAACATCCTCCGATACAGACAAACAGAAATTCCAGCAGCTTCCAAATCGGCCATAGAGAAAAGAAAACAGCAGGTCATCAGTAAGGTCGGAAAAGAAACGTTGATTATGCTCATCGTCGAAGACAATGAAGAAGTCCGCAAATTTGTTGCAGAACATTTTGAAGATGATTTTGATATTCATATGGCGGAGAATGGTAGCATCGGTCTTGAAAAAGCCTATCAAATTATTCCGGATATTATCATCAGCGACGTAATGATGCCGCTCATGGATGGCATAGCTTTATGTCGGGAATTAAAAACAGATGCACGCACAAGCCATATCCCTGTCGTGTTACTTACTGCAAGGACACCGCTGATTTTCAACATCGAAGGATTGGAAACCGGAGCCGACGATTACATTACCAAACCGTTCAATCTTAATATCCTGGAAACCAGAATATGGAATTTGATAGACAACAGACAAAAATTGCGGGAACGCTATAGCAAAGAAATAACCTTACAGCCTAAAAATGTTGCCATAACTTCTCCTGATGAAAAATTCTTGGAAAAGATCATGAGCTTCATCGAAAAAAATATTGCTGAACCAGAGCTTAGTGTCGAAGAACTAGCCAATATTGCAGGCATGAGCCGTGTCACACTCTATCGGAAAATCAAGGCTTTAACCAATCAAACAGCCGTTGAGTTTATCAGAAGCATACGGCTAAAAAGAGCCGCACAGCTCTTGGTGCAAAATAAATTAAATGTTAATGAAGTGGCTTATATGGTCGGCTTTCTAGATATCGATTATTTCAGAAGGTGCTTTAAAGACGAATTCGGAGCCACCCCAAAAGAATTCGCCGCAAATGCGGCGAAAGAGTAATGGGACCTATGAAGCTGGCGGTATCGAAGAACACATCATTGCTCCGTTGCTACGCACCTCGCAATAACGTGTTTTTCGATATTACTACAATCACGGATTTAAAACAATCAAGGCAACAGAATTCCCCTCCAACTTTAATGGTATGGCCAGTGTCGAATTATAATCATACGCCGTCTCTGTCAAAAAACTCAAACTTTGCTGTGCCGGATTCGTATAAATATTGTTATTCTTCGAATCGATCATGTATACACGTGCATTGATCTTTTCCGGAAATGCCACCTCGGGTATATTATTAATGGTGACTTTTATCTCCTGATCCGGTGTGAAGTTGGTATAGTTAAAATTCCACACCAACACCGCAATGCCCTTATCATTCCCCATAGAAGCCAACGCATTTATACCTAACCCTTGCGGCGATAACTTCGTAGAAACGGCCTTTACACGCATGCCACGATCAGAAATTTCCTTACCAAACATCAACGCATACCCGTATGGATTGGGATAAGCATTATTTAGATCAGCCAACTCACTTTTGTGAAGGATATCTCCATGCGAAATGGCCCAGTTAAAAACCCGATCTGCTCCTCCTTCATAGAGATAAAATGCTTTGGACAATTGTGCCGGCGCCCAAGCAGTCATTATCTGCGCTCTGGTCCAGGCTGCAGGTAAATAATCTCCTCCCGAAAGGCCATATTCTGTTACAAACACAGGTACGGGAGGCAGTCCTTTGGCCGTCATACTACTTATGATTTGCGGCTTCGCCGTTTCAAATACCTTTTGGTTTGTCTGATCGGTATAACAATTTATGCTAAAAAAGTCCAACCGCTTTTCGGGATCAGTATCTGCAGCATACAGTGCTAAAAATTGATTGGCATAGTTTATTAACGTCCCCAAAACTGTTACACTCGTAAAAGCACCATTGCTCAACATCATCCGCTTGTCGCCCGCCAATCCAAGTTCCGCATTTGCTGCATTCACCCCTTTATAGTAATCCTTATAAACTTCATAATAATCCGCTGCACTTTCTCCGTTGTAGTCGGGTTCATTGCCCGCTTGTATGTATTTTATTTTCGGATATTTAGTCTTATAGTACACGAGTACCTGCTTGATGTAGGCTTGAAAGGCAGGGCCCCTACCCCCACCGGGAAGAGGTAAGGACGAAGTGGGGTTGTATGCCGTAAGAGCAATCAACAACGAGTCTGCACAGGTCGAATAAAAATCGAGCGATGTCTCTGCAGGCACACCTGACGAAAGTTTATAATCATAGCCCTGATTATATATCGTGCGCAAAGCTAGCCAGGTCCTTATCGTATTGTGATTCAACGATTGTAACCAGAGCCTGGATTTTTCGCCCGGAAGTTGTGATGTCGTCGAATGTACATTGGCCTGTTCTAGACGCATCACGGCTCCTTGTTCAACCGCACAGTCTACCGTCACGACCGATGAGGCATTTACCCCTGTAGATGGGGGCGGTAAATCGGGCATCTCCGGTATGCTGGGTTGTGAACTATTTTTCACGCAGGATATATAAAGGCTCACCATAGCCAGTAGTCCTATCATTTTATATCGTCTTGTCATCATGTTCAAACTATTTATGTCATGGCCGATTAATTGCCTCAAAAAATGCTTTCTGTATCCCATAATAGGCAGGTTTCTTCTTATAATTCTCATCAAATAGCAACGGGCTTTGTCCTACCCGCCAACCCGGGTCGTTATTGTCCCGTAATCCCCAAAGAGAAATAAAGTTAACACCAGCCTCAATGGTAGCTTTTACCACATTATAATAATCTTTATGCTGTTGTTCGGCAAGCGCTGCTGTCCAAGGTTGCAGTTGTCCATCCGGTGTCGGTGATACAATATCCAGTTCAGTCAAGTAAACATCCATACCAGCATCTTTGTATTTCCGTATGGCTTTTTTTAAACCCTCGTAATCCGCCGGAGGCACATCTCCTCGCATATTCTCTGCCGTACCGGTAGTTATCGCTTTTCCAATGATCATGTGTGCCTGTATACCCACGACATCTATTGGCCGATTTGTGGCTTTCAAATGCTGTATTAATTGATAAAAAGCTTTGTATTTGGTGTAGTAGCGGTCGGTCGGATCATCGTTTTCTATGCCATAGTCCCTCAGCTCTAAGAGGGCATCTGTATGATCGCGACAGTATTGAAACGCTTTGCCCACAAACGCCGGATGTTTCAGATTTACTTTGTTCGTACCCTGTAGACCAGAGGCATCATCCTCCCAGCCCATTTCATTCCATTTCATATTCCGGTAAGTGCCATCGTTATTAAATAGCTCGTTGGCCACATTCCACACATCCACCTTGGATTTATTGTCGTTGACGGTCATGATCTCTTCGACCAGATCTTTCAGCATGTCATCCATCTCGGTTGGTGTAAATGTCCCTTCCGTAAACCATGCAGGCATATAATTATTCGGCCCTGTAATCAGCATAGTCATCACCTTATCGTATTGTCCCCGGCTCCAGTTAATTACCGCATTTACATCGTTAAAGTTGGATGGGCCATCCTTACTCCAACGTCCCGGACCCCAGGTAGCCTGCCCAATGTTAAATTCACTTTGACATAGGGCTGTATATATACCATTCGGCGAACCATCATGGATGACGCCGTGCGTAACACCTCCACCATAACTGATTAAACTCCCAAAGTGAATATTATTTGCGTCTGCCAATTGTCTTAGGGTAGCAGTAATGACCATTTCTGTTTTACTATTGGCATAAAAAGTATCGATGGCCAAGTTTGGCTTATAACCTGTGCGATAGGCTAAGGTAGTCGACAAATCGCCACTTGGTTTAAAGTTGATCAACCTCGTGGTATCTTTTCCATAGGGAACCTGTCTTTTCTGTATCGAATTGTTATCATCCGTGTAGGTCACCTCAGTAAGTAACTCACTCTCTGCCGCTCCCCAGTATATGACAACCTCATGATCATCGTAATAGACATTGGTAATTTCTCTGTTGTTGAGTGTTGCTTCGTATCTCTCCCCCAAAGCAGTTCCCATGGTTTTTACGGGGATGGAGGCTTTTCCTTGAGCATCGTACGTGATGATTTCAAAGTTATAATCACCTTCTTCCAATGGCCCTATAATCGTGCTTACCGTATCAGGCCATTTTGTTAAATGTGTGATCGGGATTTCTTTAGAATCCTTCCTGTTGTTCCAAAATACTTTGGCCGCAACAATATCCTGATGAGGAATAGCCACGCTGACCTGTAGCCTGTTATAGCCAGAAAATGACCTTATCGAGTCGGCTTTTAACCCATACTCTTGCTTGAATCCATCAAAAAGTTGGTTCTTTCTGCATGCCATGAACATACTGACACAAATCATGAACAGACAGATGAATTGGGATGTAGTTCTTTTCTTCATGAGAATTGGTTATTATTTAAATTTCAACATCTTTATATTCCTAAAACGCCTTTCCATGTCGTCGCTACCCGTATACCGTCCACGGTTGCACTCAGTATTGTTTCAGCTTGCCTGATCACCACATCATTTAATGAAGTTGGCGAGGTACCTGTCGCTACAGATTGTGCCGTAGCAGCAGTTGGTTCAGTGTTCGGTATAACATCATCCAGAACATACATACTCGATATTTTGGTTGAAAAATCATGCTTGATAACAACCAAGTAAGTGGTGTTGTATTTAAAGTTCTTCGTAGCGTATACCGCTGATGAATTCTTGCCCACACCCAAAATTAGGTTTCCGTTACCGTCGTCTTTTGCATAAAACCGATTGAAAAATCCACCTGCACCATCCCGGTTGGCAAAGAAGAATTCGCCTTCGGCAGCAGCAGAAAAATTAACCATTAATGCGGTGTATACGGTGCCTGAAGTTTGTGGAGCTGTAAACAGACGGTTAACGTCTTCTCGTGCAAAACCTCCGTTCATCATGGTAGCCGCCCCTCCTATTCCGGAGCCCGCGTAATGCGCAAAGTTCAATCCCTCGGGAATATAGGTAACCGGAATGGAACCTTCTGCAGAATAGGCCGCCCAATTTGTCGTGATGCGCAGCAGAAAATCGGATAAAGCACCATAATCAAAATTTTCACTTAGCAACGGGATCTCAGCCACATTCGCCTGTTCTGTCCCTGCCACCGAAACGACAACATCGGACATGCCTGACAAACTAATGGTAATCAAGCCCGTGATCAATTGATTGATCGTCGAGTTGGGGGTAAATTTCACATACACATCGATGGTTTCGCCGTCTATATCGACAGTCACCGATTCTTTGTAGGTGTTGTCATCCAAAGAAATTTGAAAGTTTGCTGAAGCTTGAATAGTTACAGGCCCTTCCAGGTTAACGCCACTTAGGGTAAAGGTTTTCGCGACAGAGGCTGTACCGACATTGACATTTCCAAAATCACCCAAATCATTTACCGAGGCCTCTATAAGTGGCTCCACCCAATCATTCCCCCGCAATGTGATCGTTGCATCCAAGTTCCTTTCATCCAGGACTGCACCCCCAGCTCCTTGCGTTAGTTTGAAGGCAACAGTTTTATTCCCATCAAAGTTATGTAATGACTTTACCGTAAAAGAAGCGGTAGATGTCCCTTTTGGCAACAGGATAGATAAATTACCATCTGTCAATGCAGGACTGACGGTAAATTCAGAAGCCGCAGCAGTCGTCTGCTCCTCCTCCAGTTGTAACGTTATTGTACCGTCCTTCTCCAACGGTCGGGCAAGTTTTAATGATATCGTCAAGCCTTGGGTATTGTCTTTATCGATGATATAGCTACTTTTTTCAAAGCTTACCCGTGTCGGAATGACAATATCTGGATATTCTTTTTCTTTTTCACATGAACCCAATAAGGTCGAACACAAGAACAGGAACAGCATCGTAATATGCCCTCTCTTTGTGCTCTTATCTCCAGTAACGTGTTCTTTCTTCATTATCGAAATATTTTTATATTTTCCATTAACAATGATTGACTCATATCCTTCTCCTACAAGCCTACAGCATCTTTCCAGGAAGTCGCCACCCGTATACCATCTATAGTCGCTGTCAATGGCTTTCCAGTATTTTGCCTAATGACGTATCGCGTAATCGAAGCGGGGTCGAATGCCGCAGTAGATGTGATGCCCGTGGTAGGCTCTTTGGTCGGGATAGCTCCGTCCAGGATATACAGTGTGGAGGTTCCGGTCAAAAACTCAAATTTGTTGACAACCAGATAGGTAGAGCCGTAGCTCAGTATAGCGTCGCCATAGACCGCCGCCGTTGAATTACGGTGCAGACCCAATTGGTAGCCACCTCCTACTGCCTTTGCATAGATACGGTTGATATAAGTGGGTGTCGTCTTTTCGGCGCCATCGCCCAGGGAGAGGAAGAAATCATGAGCAGGTGGTGCAGAAGCTAGATTTAACATTTGCGTTACATACACTACTCCGCTGGATATCGGACTGAAGCTCATGGAAATATCCTCCCTTGATCCTGTCTCATTGACAGATGTAATGGCACCTCCTATACCCGACCCGGCATAACCCACATAAGAAAGACCTGTAGATTGATATTTAATCTCTGTCCCATTTGATCCTCCAAATCTAGTCCATCTTCCTCCGCTCAAATCCGTTATGTTTCCAGCTACAGCCCCGTACTCAAAGTTTTCGCTCGACACCAATATGCCCGGAATCACGTTTCCGATTTCTACGCCAGTTACCCGAACGACCGCATCTGGTATCCCTTCGGAACTGTGTGTTATTGTACCGGGAAGCGATTGATTGAGCCCCGTATGAGGCAAGAAGCGCACATATATCGTGACAGACGACACCTCAATGGTTTCCAAAGGTACCGTAAGCGTATTCGAAAATACATCATCATCTAATGAAATCTCGTAATTGGCACTGGAAAATACAGTGACATCCGCGGTTACTTTGGTACCCGAAAGTACATACGATTGTGATGGAGGCAGAGTTCCTGTTTCTACCGAGCCAAAAGCCAGGTCATTTACCGAAGGTCTCAGTTCGGGATATAAAATAGGATTGCCTTTCAATATCACCGTAGTAGTTGCATTGGTATTGGCCACGGCCAATCCTCCCTTTGCTGAAGCCAACTTCAATATCAAGGTTTTCTCCCCCTCAAAATTATTTAAAGAGTTTAGTGTAAACCGAACTTCTGTCTCGCCCTTTTTTATATCGATTTTTATACCACTGGCGGGTATTCCGGGATTAATTTCATATTCTTCCGGAAGTACTGTACTTTGCTCATCGACCATGATATCGACCACTGCATCTTCTTCCAGGGGAAGCGACAAAGGCAGTATTATTGTCGTTGGTTCGGGGTTATTTAATTCAACGGTATAACCTGTTTCCGCGAATCGGATTGTACCCATATTAACAGGAATATGCAATAGCTCGCTTTCACAGGAATTTAAAAATAAACCTAGGAAGAGAAAGGTTACCAAAGTATACCTGCTCTTAATCCACATATGATATGTTATTAATTTCATGTCGTGTTTATTTATTGAATACCTATTTACCAACCGGGGTTTTGCTCCAAGATCGTTGATTTATTGACTTCACTTTGCGGAATAGGCCACAGATACCATTTCGGTGCTACGAATACGGGTGTGCGGACAGCCACCTTTTCATAGGTATAGACCGCAGGTGCTGTTTGGATCCGTGTAATCCGCATGCCGTGTAACGTTTTATTACTGACATTTTCGGCAATTTTCCACCTTCTTACATCCCAATATCGATGTTCCTCTATAGCTAGTTCTACCCTTCTCTCGTTTTGTATCACTGTTCTCATGTCGTCTATAGACATATCAGCAGACAAGCCATAGTTGCCATCATCGCCGGCTAATATACCGGCGCGTCTGCGTAAGAGTTTCAATTGTTCATAAGCCACATCGGTATCCCCCGCTTCGTTGCTGGCTTCCGCATAGTTCAAAAGTATTTCAGCATACCGCATCAGGGGCAGACATCGTTCTGTAGTCGATGAAGTCGTACTTGCAATCGTATTGTCGTTAAGCATCTTTCGTAGGAAATAGCCTGTTTTCGTAAATCTTGGATAGCCGTCCTGTGCCGCTTCAAAATAGGTATATACCTCGCTAATGGTCCTGCTGGTATTCAACCTCAGACCTCCATTGTACAAAATGCTCCAATCTAAACGGGGATCCCTGTCGGCATAGGGTTTATCTGGATCATATCCCGAAGTAAGGTCTGTTATGGGTTTACCATTCTTCATCCCAAAGGCATCTACAAGCTCCTGATAGGGCATAGCACTTCCCGAGCCTCCTCGTGTAGGTGGATCCCATGAGGTTTCCAGATACCGATTGTTACCTGTCATAGCGGCTAAGATATATTCGTCATTCTTGCGTAGGGTAAATACCTTTTGAAACCCTAACCCATCGGGCAATTCGTACAAACTGTATTGATTTAACCCGATGACATCTAAAGCTGCCTCCGCTGCTTTTTCCCACCGACTCTCGTCATAGGTCGGGAAACCAAGAATGCCGTCCATTTCGGCCCGTCCGTTGAATAGCGGACTGGCTGCGTACAACAATAGTCTTGATTTTAAAGCCAGACAAGCTCCTTTCGTAATCCGCCCATAATCCAGTCCAGATTGTATGTAAGGCAACAATTCCGCAGCATCGTCACATTCTTTCTCGATGTAATCTACACATTCGGCATAGGTTGCTCTTTGTTGATTTATTTCATCCGTGGGACCATACACCACATCGCCAATCAGTGGTACTCCGCCATAATGTTTTACCAGGATAAAATAATACCAAGCCCTGAGAAAACGGGCCTCACCCGAAATACGTTTTTTCAGATTATCCGACAGCGGGACTGTCGGGATATGACTCAACAAAACATTTACCCTTCTGATATTCTGATAGCTGGTTACCCAAGCATCATCCGGAATATTCAGCGAGCTAACGGATCCCGTCTGAAAGATAATATTATACGCTGAAGCACCTACCTGCGAACCCTCCACTTCATCGCCAAGCATATAGATACCTACCGCTCCTCCAAAACGTTTAGGGTCGGCACTAAAACCAATATCGGTATAGATTCTGGTCAGGAATTGCATGGTCCTGCTACTGTCCGAAAAAGTAGACTCCTCATCCAAATCCGTGGTTTTGACCTGATCGAGAAAATCTCCTTTCTGACAAGAAGCTGCCAGAAAAACAACGGTCACCACAACTAAAAATATATT
This sequence comes from Sphingobacterium sp., assembly GCA_040392285.1. Lineage (GTDB taxonomy): Bacteria > Bacteroidota > Bacteroidia > Sphingobacteriales > Sphingobacteriaceae > Sphingobacterium. The sequence continues at coordinate 14,938 of JBEBWF010000039.1, forward strand.
CTTATTCTTCATCTTCTTAAGAATTAAAATCCAATCTGTACACCAAAATTGTACACCTTTTGTACGGGATAGGTACCAGCGCTACCCATACTCGCTATTTCAGGGTCTTGTGCATATAAATCGAAATTGGCCCATGTATAAAGATCATATCCACTGACAAATATCCTGGCACTATTCAGTTTTACCCGATGTAACCACTTTTGCGGCAATCTATACCCAAAGTCCACCGATTTTAACCGTATATAGTGTGCATCGACCAACCAAAAGGATGAGGGATTCGACGGGCTGCTCGGTCCTGCAAGGTTATTGCTCAGTCGCGGAAAAGTCGCTGTTGCAGCCGTTTCCGGTGTCCACCTTCCCAAGGCAGGTTCTTGTAGGTTTCCCTGAAATGGAATAACGCCGGCAGTTGCCACGCGATAACTGTAGTCAAAACTTCCCTGAAACAGAATATTGAAGCTCAGTCCTTTATATTCCATACCGATCGTAGATCCTAATACCGTTTGAGGAAGGTTCGGTTTGCCTATAGCTCTGTAATCTTCCTGATCGATCACACCATCCTCATTCATGTCCTCATATTTGAGATCGCCCGGTTTAGTTCCTGACAAATGCGCATAATTGTCGATTTCTTCCTGGGTTTGGAAAAAGCCCAAAGCATTGTAGCCAAATCCCTGTCCTATAGGCAAACCAGTCGTAGCTAGATAAGCATATCGAGGGGGTGCTTCTCCTTGATAGATGATTTTGTTTTTTGCCCTGGAAAAGGTAAAACCGATATTATAATTAACATCCCTGATCTTATTCCGGTGGAGAATCTGTCCATCAAACCCTTTATTCTCTGTAATAGCCGAATTGGTATAAGGTAGCCCGACACCGATCACTTTCAAGACATCACTTTTGATCCAAAGTTGATCGTAGCGGTAATCATAGAAATAATCTACTGTGACCGACCATTTATTGTTAAACAACTGCATATCCAGTCCGATATCTGTTTTCCGCGATTTCTCCCAACTGATGTCCGCATTGCCCAGTGCGCCCTCCTCTATACTGGTAAACGTATTTGTCGATTCACCAAAATTATAATTGGGCCCCGCAACATAGAGCTGTTCTGTTTTATACATATGTCCCCTTGTCACATCCGATCCCGTCATCCCCCATGAGCCCCGAAGTTTCAGGAGATCAAAAAACGCAAACCTCTCCTTAAAGAAAGGTTCTTCAGCTATATTCCACCCTGCGGATACCGCCGGAAAAAAGCCCATCGTTTTTTTACCAACAAACTGGCTTGTTCCGTTATAGGCGCCACTGAAATCAATAAGATAACGTTGCTTATAATCATAGCCTGCTTTAAAAGTTATCCCTTTCGAAGAGACCGGCGCATACTCCTGTACAGCCCTCACCTCATCATCCGAATTATAATTGCCAAGGGTTACCGAATTGATGTTATATAAAAAGAATGTATTTATCGTGTGGTCACCAAACCGACGGTTATAGCTGAGCTTTGCAAGTGGATTTACCGTTCTCCTAGATATTGTATTTTGTGCGGAGCTGCTTCGTGTCAGGGGGTCCAACCTGTAAAGGCCGTTGCTGTGAACCGTATAGCTGCCGTCCTCAGGATTATAATAAAAAGCCGGTATATTGTTTCTATAAAGGTTGCGGTCGTAGCTTACATCGCCCGAATAGGCGATGCGGGCCATCACCGATAGCCCCGGCGTGATAAAGTCAAGTTTATGGTCTGCGTTAACCAACACATTGAACTCATTTCTGTAGACCTTATCATAACCTTGTAAGGCCAAACGACCGATCAGGCTGGGTTCCCAATAAATATTCCGCGACCGAAATGCCCAAGGATAACTGCCGTCCGGGTTCATCAGGGGGGAGGCATAGGGCGGTAGCCGTTGAAAACTATAGACCGTACTCAATGGTGAAGTAGCAATATGCGGTTCCGTGATATTGCCGACACGACCGGTGACATCCAGTCGTAAAGTCAGGTCTTTTGTCGCTTGCATATCTAAATTGGAGCGAAAGGTATAGCGTTGGTAAGCATAGTTGTTGTTCGGTGCTTCATAGGTTCCTTTGCTGAAATTCCGGAGCATACCGTTTTGGAACACATTACCGAGCGAAACAAAATACTTAACTCGTTCGCTACCGCCCGAAATATCGAAATTGTTCCTGATCTGATAGGCATATTTGCGAAAAACTTCATTGTACCAATCAACGTCTGGATGACCATAGGGATCATCTTTCAGACGCCAATGTTCGAGATCCGCATCAGAAAACTCGATAGGTGTACCATCGTCATCGTTTCTAATGGCTTCATTTTTCAAAGAGGCTACCGTAAAAGCGTCTAAAAACCGAGGTGTTCTTACAGGTGTCTGCAAGCCTGATTCGGTATTAAAATTAACCACAGGTCTTCCCAGTTTACCTCTTCGTGTCGTGATGACCAATACCCCATTAGCTCCTTTTATTCCAAAAACGGCTGTAGTAGATGCATCTTTCAATATCGTAAAACTTTCGATCTCATTGGCATCCAACTGTGCCACCTGATCATAGGTATACTCCACATCGTCGACAATGATCAAGGGCTTCTGTGTTTCTGAAGCAAGTGAATTGACCCCTCGGATATAGAAATCTGCTCCCGTTTTTCCCGGTTGTCCCGATCGCTGCTGCGAAATAAACCCCGGGGCTCTTCCTGCCAATGTATTTTGGATATTGGGCGTCGGTATAGTGCGGATATCATCCGCCGATACGGTACTCACAGCACCGGTATTTGTTATTTTCTTCGTCGTGGAATATCCCAGTACGACCACTTCATCCAGGCCCTTCGTATCTTCCTCAAGGGTAACGGCAATATAAGTTCGGCCTGCAACCGGTACTTCTTGCTTCAAATACCCTGTAAAAGAGATTTCCAGTAGCTGTACATCCCCTTTCAATACCAGCGTAAATTCCCCTTTTTCGTTGGTCTTTGTACCATTGCCCTTGCTGCCTTTTTCCAGTACAGTGACACCCAGCATGACGTCCGTATTATTTTTCACGACACCGCGGATAGTTGTCTGCGCCCACAATACAGTCGAGAACAGGGATACCGAGCAGGTTATGAGAATGATCTGTATTAATTTCTTCATATCTATAACATTTAGTTCCTAATCATCTTAACGGATGATTATTGATATCCTTCGTTTTGTTTAAGGTTTGGATTTTTAGAAATCTCGCTGAAAGGGATCGCGTACCGGTACATGCGAGGCGCAAAGAACTGGAAAGGGATGTTCAACTCCTCGACTTGATACCGGAGCGTATTCCCGACTTGCGTAATACGCATCCCATGTAAAGGCTTGTTATAGATCATTTCAGCAATCTTCCACCGTCTGATATCCCAAAAGCGTTGTTCCTCAAAAGCCATCTCCACCCTCCTGTCGTTTCGGATTATCGTTCTCATTTCGGGTTTACTCAGGCCTTCGGAGAGGCCATACGTATCGGGTGCTGTTCCGGCAAGGATTCCTGCCCGGGCTCTTATTGCCCGCAGATAGGTATATACCGAGTCTGTTCCTGTACCGGGGCCGTCTACTTCATTCTTGGCTTCGGCAAACATAAGGAGTACATCGGCATACCTGAAAATCGGGAAATTGTGGGTCTGATTGGAATAAGCCGTTCCTGTAGCAAAATCACCTAAAAATTTACTCATATAATAGCCTGTTTTTGTTTGTATGACAGCACCTCCCGGACGATCACGCCCCCCATCAAATGTTTCTACGGGGCGGCCCAACCAACCCAAGCCATTATGAAAAACAGTGAGCGGTAAACGGGGATCCCGATTGGTGTAGGGATTATCTGCATCGTAACCGAACGGATTGGATGGGGATTTGACATCGACTGTGATGGGTAATCCTCTGATCGTATAGAATGCGTCCACCAACTCCTGGGTAGGGCTCGTCCGGCCCCGACTTGCCGTTCCTCCACTCGTGTAACCGATTGGTGCATTGTTGACTTCCAGATCGGTCGTTACAGCTCGCTGATAAGCCAATATCACTTCCCTATTTTTACGGGTTAAAAAAACATTCCTAAAGTTAGCTTCTAAACCAAAATAGGCTTCTCCGTACCGGATAGCTTCACCCAAAGCATCTTTTGCCCTTCTCCATTTCAGAACGTCATTGTTTGGATTATTCAAAGGACTGGCTGCTAAGAGCAGGACCTTTCCTTTAAGCGTCAAGGCGACCATTTTTGTAATCCTTCCGTAATCGCCGTCCGATATAGGATCAGGCCGCAAATCATCTTTGATGGCATCACATTCACTGACGATATACGCAACACATTCCTCAAACGTGTTGCGGGGCAGCCGCAGATCGTCATTCAGTGTGAGCACACGGTCTCCCAACAAAGGGACTCCACCATAGCGTTTAATAAGCTCGTAGTAAAATATCGCCCTTAGGAATCTATTTTCAGCTTTCCAATATTGGCCTTGAATAAAGATTGCCGGATCGGATTTTTTGAGGTTTACCTTCGGGAAGTTCTGTACGAAAAGATTACATTTCCGGATACTGGCATAATTGAGCGCCCATGAATTGTCACCATTGGCCAGCGGAGTATATCCGCCATTCGTAAACCTGGCGATATCAGTATTGTCTGCCGAGGCTACGGCATCATCGCTGGCTGCATCCAATACATTGCCTCCTATTCGGTTATAGCCATTCGGTAGATCACCATAAATGCCGTTTAAGAAATAGCTTGCATTGACCCCTAGTGAGTCCTTCGAATCCCAAAGGTATTCTTCGGTAATTCTTTCATAGGGTCTGTCTTCCAGTTTCTGGCATCCACCTGCAACCAGAACAAGAGCAGGTAAAAGCAACAAAAAATATGTATATTTTTTCATAGTCATAGCAGTTTATAGCCTCACGTTTACACCTATGTTAAATGTCTTCCGTATCGGAAAGATAGAATTGTACCCTTCCGGATCTTTATACTTCATCCGATCGAAGGAGTATAAATTGAAAGCATTTCCGAACACCCTGAGGCTGCTCAACTTCAACTTCGAGACCAACTTCATCGGTAGTGTATAGCCTATATCTACATTTTGGATACGCAAATAATCTGCTGAGGTAACCCAAAAGGAGGAAGCTCGCTGATTGTTGGTATTTGATCCTATCGATAATCGAGGGTAAGTAGCATTTTCCGCATTGGAGGGTGTCCACCGATTTAAATGATGTTCAAAAGCCTGATAGTTCCCGTTGTTTTGAAACTCCAGCTCCAATGCCGCACTCACGGAATTATAGGCGGTGCTGTTAACGATATCTCGGTTCGCAACACCTTGAATCGAGACACTCAGATCAAAGTTTTTAATGCCTAATCCTGTCGTAAGCCCGTAGTAGATCAATGGTTTTTGCGTTCCAATAGCCGTTTCATCAAACTGGTTGATGATGCCGTCATCATTGAGGTCACGGTATCGGATATCTCCCGGAACAGGCGTGTACCCGTCAACTTCCGGACTTAAGTCGATTTCTTCCTGCGATTGAAAAAAGCCTTCGGCAATATAACCAAACGGCTGCCCTACCGGTAGTCCTGTACGCCTTTGATAATCGTATTGTCGAAATACCTCATCTTGATAAATGACTTTAGACTGAAGAACAGACAAGTTTCCCGAGACAAAGTATCGGAGCACATTAGACCGATCGGTCCATCGAATATTTCCTTCAAAGCCAGTGTAGGTATTCTTTCCGATATTTTCTGTGGGGAAACTTTGGCTGGCACTCGGATTTTGACCAAGAAGCTGTATGGAATTTCCCCTGATCTGCATCAGATCAAAATACCGGTCGTTAAAATATTCGGCAGTCATGCCCAGCCGGTTGTTAAAAGCCTCAAAATCTACTCCTATATTCAGCTTATATGCCTTTTCCCAGGTTACATAAGGATTCGCAATATCCATTTCCTCGTAATAGCGGGCGACGGTGGGCGATGCGCCGAAATAATAGGCTGCACTCGTACCGCCATAGTTATAGTATTGATCGTAAACGTAATAGCCCACATTCGCATTTCCGGTTTTACCATAGCTGATGCGGGGTTTCAGTCTATTTATTCCTGTTGCATCTTTCAAAAAGTCCAGATTGGCCAAATCTACGCCCACACCGACGGCATAAAAACTCCCAAATCTATTGCCCGGCTTAAAACGGTTGTATCCCCCGTAGCTATAGGCCGCCTCAGCAAAATACTTTTGATCAAAGTTGTAGGTTGCATTGGCTGCTATGTTGGTAAAAGTCGCCGGAAGATCCAGGTTAATGGTCGTCTCCTGATTATCAATCAATGCAAGGAGGTTCAGCGCATGCCTTCCAAAGACCTGATCATAGCCCAGGCTCGCCTTCCCATAGGTGTATGTTCTTTTCGAAGACAAGGATAACGTGTTCGGCTGGTTGGTATTGGTACCAATAGAAATATAGTCAGGTCGTCCCTGGCTGACATCTAAATTGTAAACAGTAAATGCTTTCGATCGGTTCACAGATTGATCTACCGTATTATTGTATGATATATCGATTTTACCCCACAGCCCCTTGACGATATCACTTAAATCTTGGGTAAGGATAAGGTCCGCAGCCAAATCGCGGGACGTTCCGTGAGTATACCCCGCATGGTTTAGCATACCATATATATTATTGGTATAGGTACTGTTTCCGCCTAAAGAACCGTCTGGATTAAATATGCTATACGCATTATTTGGTGTATATGTTATCGCATTTATCACGTTCGTTGTGCCACTGCCTGGTTGGTTGGCCGTCTGGATCCTTCCAAAAATATTGAGCACAACATTTAATTTGCGGTTGAGGTTAATATCAACGTTAGACCGGACAATATACCGGTCAACACCCGAGTTTGTGTTATAGGTATTGAGATCTGCTGTGTTAAAAAAACCGCCTTCGGTTTGATAATCCATAGCCACATAAAACTTGGCAATGTCATTACCACTCTGCATATTCAGGTTATAGCGGTCTAATCTTGCTCCGGTGTTCAAAAAGAACTTCTGAAAGTCGTTATCGGGGTGAAACAACGGATCGGAACCATCCCGGTAAGCTAGGATATCCTGGGCCGTATAAACAGGCGCCAAACCGTCGTTATTTCGGGCTTCATTATACAGAATAGCATAATCTGCAGCCGATACAACTTTGGTTTTGTTAATCAACCGCTGTACGCCATGTTGCGCTGTAAAGGAAAGTTTAAACGGCGAGGCCACGGGACGTTTGGTCGTTACCTGGATAATATTGCCCGAGGAACGTTGCCCAAACATAACCGTTGCCAGCGCATCTTTTAAAACCGTGATGCTTTCGATAGACTCCGGCTCGATAGAGGCGAAATCTCTCGGCACACCATCTATTAATATCAACGGGATCTGTCCTCTGATCTTAAAATCAATAACCGAAGCTGGATCATCGGTGTCCTGAATACCGCTACGCTGTCGCGTATACAGGCCGGAAATTCTTCCTGGCAAAGCTTGCAAAAATGAGGGGGCCGGAGTGGTTACCAATTCCTCGTTATGTACCGTTGCCGTAGCTTGTAACAAGGCAGATTCCTTTTGGGTTTTATGCAACAGATGGATGACTGTTGACATACTATCTGCAGTTTCGGCCTCAACAGCGAGTGTTTGGCCTTGGCTAAAAGTAACCGTGTATGCAGAAATCAATCCCAGTAAAATAAGCCTATAAAGTACATTCCTTTTTAAATAGTAATTACCCATAAATATTTATTATAAATTATGATCGTACTTAAATCGATTATCTCCTTATTTTCGAAGAATGTCTAGTTTATCTTGGTCATTTAGGTTCTGCTAAAAAAGATTTTGTCAACATACGTAAGAGCAAATAACATCTTCAAAACCTATTCAATATTACCTTTAATTTCTCTGCTGGATACATGACTAATCGTTCATATATACATGTTACAAGATAAGAAGGTTCATATTAGGGGTGTAAAGCACATTCATGGCAATTTTATCAGCTTAAAAAAACAATTTTCATTGGCATCTATGCGATGGCCCTCCTTTCGAGACCATCTTCGTCATTTTTTCGCTAATTTTTTGTACCGCAACATCGCTTCGACATAGTAGTAGTCTGCATATGTCAGAGGAACATCGATCATCGCACCTTTGGGCAAATGACCTACACTATGTTTCAGTATAAACCCGCCATTTCCGGCATACGGAGCGGTAAATTTATCGGATGCTAATGTGCGGATAATGGTTTCTGCCACCTGTACATACTTCGCCGCAGTAGCGGAATCCACATAAGTAGCCAATTCCAAAAGTGCAGATGCATGTAGTGCTCCTGCCGAGGCATCTCTATACGCATTGGGAATTCCCGGAGCATTATAATCCCAATAAGGAACTTTGTCTTCCGGTAAATTAGGGTGATTTAAGACAAACTCGGCAATTTTCTTGGCTTGAGCCAAGTAGTTTTTATCTTTTGTTTCGCGGTACATCATCGTATAGCCGTACAAGCCCCATGCTTGTCCCCGCGCCCAAGCCGAATCATCCGCATACCCCTGCACTGTATGTTTTTTATTGATTGCGCCCGTCTCAGGATTATAGTTGACCAAGTGATACGAGCTGCCATCGGGTCGAAAATGGTTCTTCATCGTCGTGTTAGCATGAGATATGGCTACTTTCGCGTAAGATGAATCACCGGTAACCTGCGTTGCCCACATCAACAATTCCAAATTCATCATATTATCGATAATCACCCGGAATTCACCCGGTTTTGAACTCCAGGACATCGTGCAGCCCACGTTAGGGTTGTAGCGCTTCATCAAACTTTGCGCACTGGTAATCAAAACATCCTTGTACTCGTCTTTAGGATTTAACCGATTGGCATTCCCGAAGCTGCAATACATCATAAATCCAATATCGTGCGAATCGATCGTTTTGATGGGTTCCATGACGGGCAATTTATCCAACCCGGCTTGGTACAGTGCTTGGTCTCCCGTGGCTTCGTATAGGTAGAACAGCGTCCCTGGATAGAAGCCACTCACCCAGTTTTTGGGAGTTGTGCTTTTAGACTTCCCATACTGATAGGTCTCGGGCAAACTATCGGCAGGCACATGCTTAGCCAGCACTTTATATTGCGCCGCTGCAAAATCTAGACGTTTATCAATAAGGTCAACTAAGTCGGCCTTGGCTTTCAACACGTTTTTGGTCGTTTGTGCCTGTAGGGCAATCGTATTGACGACGAGTACTGCGGTTACAAATAATGATGTTAGTTTCATAATAATTTAAGTTTATGTAGTATATACTATTCAGTGATTAAACCCTATACGGTTCTAATTGTCTTTCAAAGCCTTATCGATCAAAAAAGGCTGTCCGCTCCAAGCCTTCTTGGCTGTCCAATCGGCATACGGTGCTTGCCAGAATGGATCATCTACAGGTAGTCCTAACATTAAAAAGCCCTCGGAGCATAAATATAGGCTTCCCGTAGAGATATAGTTTTCACCGACTTCCGGCTGATGACCGGCAAAACCTATCCGAAGCCACCCCTTTGAATCAAAAGTACCAGGCATCTCGATCTGCCTTTTGATAACTGCATATAGTGCCGATCGGACTTGCTGCGGCGTCACATGCTCGGGCAATTCTTTTAGGAGCGCAATTTGCGATAGCAGCTGAAAGGCACCAAACCTATAGGCAATCGATCGACCGATCGGCGGAAAGGTCCCTTCCGGAGATATCAGCCTTTCTTGTATTTCGGCAAAGCGTCTGGCACGCTCTAAGACTAACGCATAGAAATTTCTGGAGTCGAGCTTTTCATCTTTCATGACCCCGGTAACACTGAGCAACATGGGTTGAATGACAAAGCTATTGTAATAATCCCAATGAAAATTTGGTCCATCACCGTAGGCACCATCGCCCTTATACCATTGCATATGTTGCCGGATAGCATAATCCAGTCGCATCTTATCCCCCGACTTATCAAACTTTTGCAGAGCAGCCTCTACCGTAGCGCTAAACATCAGCCAATTGGAAAAAGACGGCAAGATATCACGGCTGGATTTTAAAGCCTCGACCACATTTTTTTGTGTTTGTGCATCAAGATTACCCCACAGCTGCTTGGGCGCACGAAGCAGTGCATGTGCAAAAAATGCGGCATCCACCAACGGCTGCCGCCCCTGGTTGAAATTTAGAAAATCAGGCGCGTCTGGGTTTGTTGCATTCTTGATCGAAAGTACCGCCAAATCAATATATTTTTTTCGCAACTGACCCTCCTGCGTATTGTCCGGACCAAGCTCCAGCCAAGGGGCCATGCCTGAAAGAAGGCGTCCAAACGCTTCCAAATGTGTGCTGTACATCCTGTCTTTCGGCGTTTTGGCTTCGACAGGCATCTCTTTCTTCAGTTCATTCTTACTGAGCGCAGTCAATACCGGATCTGCAATCTTTACCAAAGTCTGGACCAAATAGGCTCTTTCGCCCAACCCGTTAGAAGGATCAATTTTCTGTGCCCAGATCACCTGAGGCAATAATAAAAGGGCGATCGCTATTTTCTTTAGATGTTTCATTAGAATAATTATTTATGCATGTACGTTTTTAAGGGTAAATAAGCGCATTACACGCGGTTTATTTTTTAGGACAATTCATGCAGGTTTTACGGTTTCATTTTTTATCGAACCAGGTTTGTAAGACGACCAACCTTCTGTTGCCCGTATATAGCACCCGTACATCCACCCGATCTACCCGCGCATCAATTACTTTACGCGCTCCGGCAGGTATAACCTCACTAACTTCCGCCAGATCATTGACTCTTATGCGGATGGTCAGTGGCTCATTGCTCGGATTCCAAATGACAGATGCCATATTATTTAAGCCCTGAGGTATTTGGCACCAAAATTTACCCTCACCTAAAGGTTTTTTGCCCAACCGTGGTTGTCCGCCAAAAGACTGTACGTAAGGCCCCCACAATCGTCTTCCGTTAGCCACATACTGCAATCCAGGCCTTGTATTAAACCGTCCTCTTTTTCCTCCAGCAATCTGGTAACCTTCTTTACTGATGACAATGCCTTCATCGGCAAAAGCACCCGTCAAACGCGGCGTACCATTCACCAAAAAACCACTATAATAGTCGGTCACTATTCCTTTCTCGGTTTCATATTCGCCCCAGATGATGGGTTCGGTAATAAGCTGATACGGGCTATGGCCTTCATTCTTGCTGCTATAACTGAGCATATTTAAAAACATACGATCAGCTACAGGATCCAATCCGCTTCTATTGACAAGGTCAAGACCGGTCAGTAAAATACTGCCCGCTCCGATAAACTGTTCGGCGAGCGCAATGCTCTGCAAGCCCGAACTGTAATTGCCGAGGATAGCGGTTGAACCGACACCGTCTCGGTCTTCCAATAAAAAGCCGTCGGTCACGGGATAGATCGCAGGCTGTCCATCTTTTGAGGGATCCCAATCTGTATAATCCGACCATACGCGTAAGTTGGCTCGGCTAATACCCGAGAATATAGGGTGGTCCGGACGTTCCGGATTGACATAGTAACCATTGCGGGGAGGTATAGCCGATAAGGGATACACCGGATTATCAATATCAACGGTATTGTTGGTCAGTTTAAAGTCCAGTATGCTGTTGATATGACCTAGACTGATACTATCTTGCCGCAACGCAACAACCCTGCCCCCGGCGTGGATAAAATTCTTAAGAGACTGTCCTGCCGAGGCAAGTTGCAGGTCTGCACCGTTTTCGCCAATAACCAGAAAACTGTGTGTGGGAATAGATTGAAAAGATTGGATTTCGGTAAAAGGAACGTTCAATCGCTGTAATGCTTTCTTGGTCTTCCCCTGAGGATCATATAAGGTCACCGCAGACTGCAAAGGCGGAACGGCAGTGATCAGACTTTGATCGCCGATAAAGAGGTTGAAGAAGTTTTCAGAGACTAACTTTCCGTCTGCAAAAACTTTGCCTTCCAACCTATAATCGCCGGTAAGTAGATCCCCGGGTAGTTTAATCGCTATCTTTTCTTGAGCAGTGGCATAATAAGGAATATCCGCATAGTTCACCGTGCCGGTCACGACAGCCCTTTTTGTCTTGTCCACAATCTTGTAGTCCAATCTAACTTGCTTCAGATCACTGAAATCGTCCGAATCGTTAATAATATGCGCCACAGGATTGATGGTTGCACCCGCATAGACATTTGATGTCCAGCAGGCCCAGCTTAACAATACCGGCTGATAGGAGATCCTAGCCTGCTCTGTGACAGGCTTTGGCTTCATATCGGCAAATTTCTCGATGGTATCCCAGTTGTAAAACATAATGGTAAAAGGAAATATGCCACTCAGGTCGGGATTTATAGACCGTAATTGTCGAAAACTTTCTGTGGCCTGCCTGAATGTAAAACTTTGATGCATATCCGCTAGCGAGGCCTGAAGGTCTTGTCGTTCATGACCGGTCCAAGCTAGCTGTGAACTCGGGTTTTTATGTGCAGGTGTTTGTTGATACCGGCCATCCGGACCTGTATAATTGCCCACACATTCGGTAAATGTAATAGGCATACCTGTTTTTGGGAAAGGGATAATCTTGGCATTATCCCGGATGTTTAAAAAGGTGTATGGCGAACTGTAATACCAGCCCCAGTAGCGGTGCAGATCACAGATATCACCCGTCTTTCCATAACCGTAACCAGCATTCGCAATATAGACACGGGTTTCATCCCATTGTTTTAATACATTGAACGAATGGTCCAAGAAGGCTTCCCACTCCTGTGCCCGCTTCCCGGCGAAGGGCGTTTCATTCGTTAGGGCATACACCATCAGACTGGGATGATGGGCGATAGCACCTAATTTCTCATGCTGGTACCAGGAAACGCCTACATTGTAGTCATTGGGAAAACCGTGATCCCCCTCATCACCGACCTTCTCCACAGCTTCAACCTTGCTGCCCTGCGCTACTTTACTTCCATAATTACCACCAAATACCATCATCCCCAATTCGTCACATACATCAAACCATTCCTCCGCATCCGGAATACGGATAATATTTACGTTGATACTTTTCATAAACTTGACATAATCCATCGCAAATGCTCGACTAGTCTCCAATTGGGTCGGAATACCTCGTCCCGGTGGGTTTATCGCGATACCGCGTAAGAAAATCGGTTTCCCGTTCAGATAGAGGTTTCCACCTCTTCGCTCCATCATCCGGAAACCTGCCCTTTCACTTAAGCTATTCACCTCCTTCTTTCCGGATAACTGACTCAGTGTCACCTGATATAAATAGGGCGAGGTCGGAGACCAAACTTCAGGCTTCAGGTTATTGACGGTAAAAGCAAGTTGTTTCACCCCAGTCACATCAACCTCCGCAGGAATAACCGCTCCTTGCCACAACACCTTTTCATCAGTCAACGAAGTTATTGTTACGCGAAAAGTATTGCTTGCGGATATTCGGTAATCCGCATCTACCATAATACGGATATAGTCCATCCCGGTAAAAGGAATAATCCGCGTATCCGCTCTGTCACTGGAAAAGGCTTCCATAACAATCAAACCGATAAGCAACAGCAAAAAAAGTACTCTTTTCATATCTTTATTTTAAAATTTTCTATGCATTGTTTATTACTGCCAAAGATGTAATTTCGGACCATCGTTACTGCCTGATGCATGTATAGACACCTGTCTACCTTTATCTTCATCATCGCCCAATTGCCTCGTTTCCCTCACGACGACAAATGTTACTCCTTTGTCTACCTGTTGTTTTAAAATATCGGTCACATCCAGGTAGTGCTTACGCTGTTCCGAGTCAAACGCAAGTTGCCCTGCAACAAAAGCGCCTTGTCCTACTTGGCGAATCAAAGCTTCTTTACGGTCTAACAACAGCGCATTATTCCAGGTATAGCTTCTCGTATCGATACCATCGTTATTGGGAATAGCGTAGACATGCAATCGATAAGGCCTGTCCCCTTGATCGACCTGTCCACTGACTTCCAAAACACCCTTCTTTATACCCGAAAGCTTATTCTTAGCGATATCGAAATGAATATAGCCCACCCGATTTTCCGATGGACTGGCTGCATCTAACTGCACCTTCAACAGAGTCTCCTTGCCATAGCTTTGGTTAGCGTATGCACCACCCCTGACCATTACGGCAGCTTCTGCGTTTATTACTACAGGTATAGGATTTACCTTCTTCGGAATGGTCAATAACAGCACACTCTGCGGCGGTAAAACGAGATCAAATCGACCTTTGTCATCCACAGTGCCCATTTGCGTCACTTCACCATGATAGTGCTGATCCACGGTCTCTACCGATATGGGTGTCTTCGGAGCGATATTTAATTTATTTAGGTCTATATGTAAGTGGTACGCAACTGTATTTCGTAAAACCAGCCAGACATAATAGTTGCCACTTTTCTCATCAAAAGCGGTATAAGTATCTAAGTCCGAGTCAGCCACCGACGTCTGGGTTTCCAGCAGCGGCCTTTCCTCTTTAAACCCCTTGGCAAAAAGCCGCACCACTTCGCCTGTCCGTTGTATGCCCGATACATTGTAGTCTGCTTGACTAGATGGTCCATCTCCTTTTGCAAAAAGCTTAATCTCCCGGACCTTTAAACTTCCTTCCTCCGCACTGACAAAACGCACTTTACGGGTTTTAACAGGTCTTTTAAATATACTGAAAACTTGTGCATACCGCCCATTTTTTTCTGCTGCACCGGGAATATCCTTCCATACATTACTGTCGAAATACTGCAGTTTAAAATTCTTAATCCGGTCCGGACTGGTATACGTACCGCCTGCCGAACCCGTATAGACTACGGCACTACCTATTTCCTGCACGGCACCTAAATCTATTTCCAACCACTTCTCCGTTTCACTTGCAGATATCCATGCCGAGCTATCGCTTTTATTGCCGTCCGTCACACCTTGTGCCGCAGTCTGCGCAGAGCTGGCCTGAATAGGCTTTTGGTAAGCAAGGTTGTGATAAGCATCTTCAACAATCCGTTTTCCTTGCCAAATAAAATGATGTCCTGATTTTATCCCTCTGGGATAGGTGCCGCTTGCGGTATTGGCAAATTTAAATGCCCACATGCCATAACCGCCGTTTTTCATGTTATTCGAATAAATACCCGCCCACTCTGTAAACAACGAGGGTGAATCCATCGTTTCTTCCTTATCGATAAGATAAGCATTCATCCATCTTCCTATTTCGGTATAGAGAATCGGCAAGCTGTTGCCTTGCGGATGGTTGTCCGAAAGAATCTTGCTGATATGGAGAATACGCTGCTGGTATCCCGCTGCAGGGGAATTGTAAGAATGTGTGGCAAATAGGTCCACCAGCTCCTTTTCTACCGGGTTTCCATGATAATCCGTTCGGTTTGCTTTTGCTATTGCGGCCCACCAGTCGGTATTATGCCCCGCCGTCACCGGTCCCAAAAACTTGGCCTGCAATTTTTTGTCATATTTTGCATTAACGTCCGCCACAGCGCAATCTATCGCATCGGAAACGATCTTCGATCCTGCAATCCATTGATCCAAAAGCATAGGACCCGAATGGCGATGATTAGGTTCGTTCTGCATGGCAAACATGGTGACATCACCGGTTTTAGCCGCATAATAGGCGATCGCATAATACCGTTGCCATTGTTTCCATTTGTTGCTCCAGCTATCCTTAAAATCCGTGCTGCCGAGCTGTAATACAACATCCATACCCAATCGCTTCGCTTCCTTTAATGCATAATTGAAAACCATGGCATTTGTCGACGAAGAATCTGGCCGATCATATAATGGCGTCAAACTTTCCCATTGTATAAACCGGTTCTTCTCGGGTGATAAGCGCAGCTCTGCCTTGCGTCGATCAAAATCGTCTATCCCCGACACCTCCTCGTCGACCTCGACCGCTGTTTCCGGAACAAAAGCGTTCAAGCTTGCCCACACGCGCAAACTATTGACATTAGAATAAGCCAACCAGCCTGAAACATTGCTCCCCGGAAAATAATACCCTTGGTTGTAGCCCACATATTTCATGCTTTTGCCGACGATCTTATCCCCAATAGTGACTTCTATGTCTTTGGTCTCCGCTTGAGCTTTCAGTGGTTTTATCACGCTGCCCGCTGTCGGCGGTGTCGGCATATTTGGCGTGAGATCTCCAAAAACTTCGATCTCCATGATATTGATAGCCTCACCATCATCGCAGATCAAACGGACCTTGGACGTCGTAATCGTCGGCTTAAAATTAAATGTCGCATGTACTAACCTGTTTTCATGAACCTCTGCACGGGGTAAATCCGTCCAATTGGCATCATCCCAGTACTGCAACTTAAAATTTTTGACTGACCAGAAGCCCGCTGCCTGCGTCATCTCATCCGGTTTTTTTTCATCGTCTTTCAACCCACTATGTACGGTCAGGCTCGTGATATCATAATAATGTTGCAAGTCTATTTCGACCACATGAGGTGCCTTCGTCGTTCCTGCCTGCCATTTACTATGCCGTGATATCTTGCCATCAGTGATCTTAGCGGGTGGAAACGCATCGTTGGAAGAAGAAGCCCAGACGGGTTTGTGTAAAGCTATATTCTTGACTTGTGCCGTCGCGTAGCAACCTACCAAAGCGACTAAAAGGGCGGTCATTACCGTGTGTCTTGTCCAATTAAACATATTCTTTTCCCTATTAAGCTGTTAGTGTACTTTTTTAATTTTTATGCCACTTAGTACGGTCTGTCCCTTTAAAGCATGGAAGGCGACGTGTATTCCACGACCTTGTGTGGCATGCACGATAAACCTTTTCTTCACGGCTACAGCGAATCCATAATCACGCATTAAATTGAACTTGTCCAAGATCCTATCCCCATTGACCAGGACATCGAATATCCGATCGTCGGCATCCACTTTCTCCGGTTCGATAAAACTCATCTCAAGTTCATAATCACCATCATCGACATCGAACTTATATTCCTTTAAATTACTTAAATAAGCGTAAAAAAGAGGCGTATCATAGGTGTTCTTTTTTACAGTTTTGATGTTCAACGTGCTTGGTATCCCCCCTATATGGCCAAAACTACCCGCACTATAGGGACGGTCTTCTATCCATATATGGTCCGACCCGTCCCGATATTGAGTTGCTGAACCCACATTTATGGCGATCTCATCGAAATTCTTGTCCTGACGCAGCTCTGCTTCATAC
Organism: Sphingobacterium sp.; assembly: GCA_040392285.1. Classification (GTDB taxonomy): domain Bacteria; phylum Bacteroidota; class Bacteroidia; order Sphingobacteriales; family Sphingobacteriaceae; genus Sphingobacterium. The sequence continues at coordinate 32,061 of JBEBWF010000039.1, forward strand.
ACATGATAGATGATCGTCAGGTGATCTGCTTCGCCGCTACCGCTGCTTGCTGTCACTTTATTCTCGCCATCCGAAAGAGGCACAGTCCATACACATTTCCGCACATCATTCGGTTTTTGGCTACCGTAAGATATGCCGTTGACCGTTAAGGTCACCTCGTCCAGGTTAGAATACACTTCTATCGTCGATTTTTGATGACGGGTTCCCGCCCTGATCGCCCAATCCCGTGAAGCGATGTAAACCATCGGCGCATTATTCCAATTCGCTTTGTAGAGGTAATACGAATCTTTAGGCTTTCTATCCCATGTAACCACGCCTTTTTGGTTCATATTATTGCTGACTCCACCTACATTAGGTTGCGAAAAATCAAATTGGTTCCAAATGGCTGTGCCCGATAAGTAAGGCATCTGATTAAACTGTCTTAAATATGCTTCATGATAATAGCGTTGATATTGCCCGGTAAAATCCAGCCGCATAGGTTTTTCCGAATTCACCCTATTATCGGCCTCCGCCCCATATTCGCTGATGAAAATAGGATGATCGGGGTGACTGCGATGAATCGCATCTATCGTCGCCTTAAAACCCTCAGCTTCTCCACTATACCAACCGTCATAGATATTAAAACCCATCAACTGCGGAATGATCGACAATCCATATTGCTCATAGTCGTCGCTGATATGCATCGCCGTAGCCGTCACCCGCAAGGGGTCTTCTTCCCGAATCAGCGAATCCAATAGCACCGCATATTCCTTAACTTTCTTTAAATATGCCTTATTTTCATGGACTTGAATCCGCTCAGCCTTATCGCTCCATAAAAGCACTTCATTCATCGCGCCCCAAATGATGACAGCCGAATGGTTATAATGTTGTCGGATCATCTCCCTGATCATTTGTTTTGCATTCTCCAAAAACTCCGGAGCTGGATTTATGTAGTTAACAACCGGTATCTCTTCCCATACGAGCAAGCCCATTTTATCCGCCAAATCCAGCACTTCCTGTGCCTGCGGGTAATGCGCCAAACGCAAAAAATTACAGCCCATATCTTTAATCATTTTCAGGTCCCTGTAATGATCCCCATTGGACAAGGCATCTCCTTTATCTTTAAAGTCCTGATGGCGGTTGGTTCCCTTTAAGATTAACTTCTCCCCATTCAGGAAAAAGCCTTGGTTTGGCTCGAAGGAGAACCAGCGGAAACCCAGGTTATTGATCTGCTCGTCGACAGGTATACCGTTTACCCTTAACTCACTTTTCACCTGATACAAATACGGGGTGTCGGGAGACCACAGGTGTGGTCTCAACACGTCGCCGAGGTTTAAAACCACATCAGCTCCGGATCCCGGTTGTAACGTACAGCTTCTGCTCACCTTTTTTACCTCGACCTTATTGCGGTCATATAGTGTATGGACGATTTCAAAATTTTGAACTGTCGGTGCATCATTAACAATTTTTGTCTCTACGCGTACGGTCGCCTTTTCCTTGGAGACGGTAGGGGTCGTAATAAAAACCCCTTTCGCTCCGTGAGTCAAAAGGTCAAAATGTAACCCATTAGCTGCAATCAGCCATACATTGCGATAAATACCACCGTAAGATGCATAACCGATAGACAAGGGTGGTAAAAACTCGTTATGGGCATTATTCACCTGTACTGCAATCAAGTTCTCTTGTGAGGTATCCCCAAGCTTAATGAGGTCTGTTATGTCAAATGTAAATCCCGTAAACCCACCTTTATGTTGGCCCGCGAAAACACCGTTTATATAGACATCCGCCACTTGGCCTATACCTTCAAAGCGGATAAACAGTCTTTTATCTTTAAATCTATGGTCTAAAACTATTTTTTTACGATACCAGCTAATTCCCCTCCTTGACGTTTCATCATCGTCAAACGGATCCTTCCCATTCCAGGTGTGGGGTATATTGACCGTTTCCCATCTACTATCATCCATACTTGGTTTTTGCGCAAAGTCAGCTCCTTCCGGCAGATATTTCCAATGGTCGTTCACCGACCAGATAATCCGAGACTGCCCATATAAAAAGGAGCTACAGCATAGTGTAATAAGAAAGAGCCAAATAATCGTTTTTTTTGTCATTCCTCGTAATGGGGTAGTTGGTTTATTGCAAGGGCAAGATATACAGATATTCTTATCTGCTACCCCGATAAATGAAACATATATACCGGACAAAATGAGCATATCGCACGTTCACGCTAAGCATATACACGCTCGTGCACCTTTATCATCTCCCGTGCATTTATGAACCAAATCACGGCGGTGCAAACCCGTTCCTATTTTTTTATCTAAAAAAATATTAAGACCTTAGTCCTTCGAACCAACAATAGCCCTGAAACTATGGACTGGATATTATTTCTACATATTTTTACTGTAGTTAACAAAATATTGTTATTCCCCTTATATTTTTTCCGGAAGAACAACTCCCGGGCCAACCGAATGCTCGCTTGTCTGATCCTGCTGCCAGCACTTCCGATTATCTCCAATTACATTTTTTATACCCAACCCCTTTCCTTCGAGTACCCACATTCCTTATTCGCTTCACAAGCGCTCTTCAGTCTTTTTGGGCCGATCTACCTCTTTTATTGCTTGGAAATGCTTGGAAAACCTCTAAAGGTGACAAAATACAGCTTGCTACATGCTTTACCTTCGTTTTTTATACTCATCTCCTGGCTAGTATATAGCTTGTTGGGAGAAACAGCTCAAATGGAATTTGCACAAGGCTTCAAACACAGCGAGGGCACTTGGCAAATACTGCTCGCATGTTGGGGGCCCATTTTATTGGTAATGGCATACCTATCCGCTTCCGCCATCGTTATTTTCCGCCATTTTGCACAATTCAAAGATGTATTTACCCACCTCGAAAACTTTAAGATGGGCTACATCGCAGAATTTAACGTGGTGATGCTCATTCAAATTATACTACTGGGATTCATTTCCCTATTTGTCTCGATATGGTACCTGGAAATGGTATGGGTACCTATATTTAGTAACCTGCTGTATTTTTATATCGTCTACAAAAGCTACAATTATGGTGTCATCTTTTCCGAAACGGATTATGAGAACTTCAAAAACCGGTATGCACCCCTTAACCAGTATATTGCACACCACAAACAGCGTTATGCTACATCCGGCCTGTCAAATGAGAAGGTAGAAGAATATGCCGATCTGCTTTCCAAAGGTTTTGAGGAGCACAAATGGTATTTAAACCCCGAATTAAACCTTAGCCTCCTCTCCGAAAAGACCAATATCCCCAGCTATGCCATCTCACAGGTCATCAACCAAAAGCTGGAGAAAAACTTCTTCGACTTCGTCAATTCCTACCGTGTGGAAGCCCTCAAAGAACACCTATTGGATAAGCGCTATGCTGCCATAAAAATTGAAGAGCTCGCCTTTATGTGTGGGTTCAATTCCAAGGCAGCCTTCCAACGGGCCTTTAAAAAACATACCGGAACCACACCTACCCTGTATAAAAAAGACATGCAAATGGAAATGAGCGAAAGCTAAACTAACTAGCTTATTATCAACAAATTTTCTTGTTGGCTCACTTTATAAAGTGAGCCTTTTTTGTGTAAATAGCCCTTTATCTTTGTAGGGTTATTAATTTAATTATTTACATTAATCAATTTAAACATGAAGTATTTTTTATTAACTGTATTGGGGCTATGTGGAATAGCCTCCCTTTCTTATTCGCAAAACTACAAGCCGATTAAGGTCGATCTTGGAATAGGCTATGCGATACCTACTTCCGGGGGTGGCGGTACCAAAGGAGGTGTTGCCTTTGCGGTAGAGCCCCATTACCGGCTATCGGATGCTATAGCCGTAGGTTTGCGCTTCGAAGGTGCTGCCTTAGCGTATGTCAACGACCTGAGCGGTGGTGAGGATACCGATGCGAAGGTGTCTATACTGAGCTCGTATAGCGCCACAGGTGATTATTATTTCAGCGATAACCGCTTTCGCCCTTTTGCTGGGGTGGGCATGGGCTTTTTCCGTTCTTCCTCCATTACCTTGGATGAGGAAACCGTACAAGCTGGAGGTCCGGCTACACTACCTGGCGCCACCAACTTCGGCTTCTTCCCCCGTGTAGGATTCGAAGCTGGCCATTTCCGCTTATCGGGTGAGTATAACATCATCAAAGATGGTGGCTATGTCGCCTTTAAGGTCGGTGCCTTTTTTGGCGGTGGAAAAAGGAAAAACTAAACATTTTAACAACCAATTATCATAACATCAGATGAACGGCATGGGCTGCTCTTCAAAAACAATGTCGCAGCTCATGCACGTTTCATTTTTTATCCTAAAATCTACTAAATGTACAAAACCATGAAAAATTTAGTACTCATGCTATTTCTCTTCAGTCTAGCTTTTGCCTACCAAGGATGTGAAAAAGACAACGAAGAAGACGATGACCAAAATGTATGCGCTCAATGTGCCGTAACCCCTGAAGCAAAGGCCGCATACGACGAAAGCAGTGCCGGTGTGTACAAAGGTATTGTGACGGGTTCGTCGGGGACCCTTGTTTTCTACGTCGGCAACGAAGGCAATGAAATTAAAGCGCTGCTCGCTTTTGATGGTAAAAGTGCTGTACTGACCAGTCAGTCGTTTGCCGACTGGACTCCCGGAGAGGCTATTACAGATGCTCTTTTTACCGGAACACTCGACAACCAGTCCATTCAGGCTACATTCTCCGTATCCGACAACGGTCTTAACCCCAGTGTCAACCTCAGCATTCCCGGACACAGCATCTATGTGGCTGTGTTTAAAGAAACCTCCGAGGTACTCGTAAAAAGTTTCGAAGGAACGTATTCCGGAGATTCAGAAGGAACACTGAACATATTACTTGCCGGCGACGAATTTACGGTGCTGACCAATGGACAAGTTATGACGCGTCAAACAAAGCTCGTGAACGGAAAGATCCAATTCACCTATTCCGAGACCAAGGTAGCAGGGGAATTTATTTCGGAAGACTTCCTGAAAGGAACCTGGCAGGACCAAGATGGCGACAAAGGAACATGGGAAGCCAAACGTACTTTATAATATTATTCACTTCTGATATCGGTGATCTCACCGATTTCTTTGACACTAAGTTTCGATGAAAAATAAGACACCAAAAGGGACAAGACCACCACCGTCAGGAAGACTAGTATAAAGTCTTCCCCCCGGATATCGATCGGATAGACATCGATCAAAGACCCATCTTCGCTCCCCGTACGGATGAAACCGTACATTTCCTGCAGTTTACAAAAAACATAGCCCACCACTACGCCTAGAATCCCTCCGATCAGCGCGATAAACACCCCCTCGAAAAAAAATATCCGCTCGATCACGCTCTTTTCGGCCCCCAAGCTTTGCAAGATCTTCATATCTTCCTTTTTATCGATAACGAGCATCGTCAATGATCCAACGATATTGAATATCGCAATGATGCCGATGAAAGTCAAAATAAAAAAGACAATCCACTTTTCCGACTTGATGGTTTTGTAAAGTGTCGGATTTTGCTGCTGCCTGTTCTTAACATGAAAATCTTTCCCCAGCTGCTTTTGAACCTTATCCTGAACTTTAGCGATAAGGTCCGGGTTTTTCAGGTAAATTTCTACCGCCGATATCCGCTGATCTTCCCCTAATACATCGCGAACAAAATCAAGCGGTGCCAACACCAGATTGTCAAACTCCGGCTGGTAGGTCAGCACACCCACCGCAGCAATGCTACGGATGTTGAAATCCTCCAAAGGGTTGATGTTATGGATAGAGATATCCTTACGGGGGAAATAAAGCTGCATGTTATTATAAGGCCCTGATATAGGCACCTTCAAGTTGGCCTGTATCTGTGCCCCGATCAATGCAAAATTCGTGGTATCAGCACGAATAACGTACCTGCCTGCTTGCAGAATCTCCTCTTCCTTATAGTTGTCCAAACTTTGCGGCGTCACGCCCTTGATTAGACCGATAAATTGCTGGCTATCGTATTGCAGGAGAATCTTATCTTCCAATACCTGCGAATAACTCTTGAGCGCCGGATCTCGCTGGAGCTCCGCAAAGAAAGGACTATCATCGGCAAACAATTTCCCCTTTACAGGCTCTATCCGCAGATGTGGTGTAAAATTGCTGTACATGGAAAGGATAAACTTTTCCATACCGTTGTAAAAAGAAAGGACAATGACCAAAGCTGCCGTACTGACAAATACACCGACCACACTGATGGTCGATATGATGTTAATCGCATTAACCGATTTTTTGGAAAAGAGATACCGGGATGCGAACAGTAAAGGCAGACTCAGCTTTCTCATACGCGGATAAAAGGGTTCGTTTTTTTCTCCTCCCCTACGGTTGTCGTCGGCCCATGACCGGGATAGACCACCGTCTCATCGGGCAAGGTATATATTTTATGCTTGATGTTTTCTAACAACGTCTCGTGATCGCCTCCAGGCAGATCAGTCCGCCCTATACTACCTCTGAAGAGCACATCCCCTCCGATCAGGAAACCATCGGCTGCCGCATAGAAACACAGATGCGCCGGCGAATGCCCCGGTGCCAGAATTGCTGTCAAGGTATGTTCGCCTAGCTGGATGGAGTCTCCTTCCTCAATAAAGGTATCGGGTATAGGCGACACTTCATACCTGAATCCCATTTGCGGGGCATAATTTTGTACCGCCACCAAGGTCGGAATTTCGCCTTCGTGAAACTGCGGCTTAAGGCCCCACTGCTCAAAGACATAATGATTTCCCAAGACATGATCAATATGACAATGTGTATTGCACAACAAGACCGGCTTTAACCCATTTTCCTGAATAAAGGCATACAAGCGGTCCTCTTCAGCAGCTTGATGCATACCCGGATCGATAATGATACAGTCGCTCGACAGCTCATCATAGAGGATATAGGTATTCTCTTGGTAGGGGTTAAATACAAAGGTCTTTATCTGAATCATATCCCAAA
>JBEBWF010000040.1:0-38986 GCA_040392285.1 Sphingobacterium sp.
ATCAAAATACAGGAATTATTGCCAACGGAGAAAAAGCCTTTCACCTTGCATCCCTAGTCAATAATTTAACAAAGAAAGTTACGATATTGACTAATGGAAAAGCTGACTTTAATTTAGAACAAATTGAGAAGCTAAACAGACACGATATAAAAATTATAGAGACCGACATTTCTGAAATAGAACACGAAAACGGACAATTAAGGCATGTAATTTTTGATGATGGCAGCAAATTGAATTTTAATGCTGTCTATGCGGCAATCCCCTTTGCACAACATTCAGATATTCCTCTTTCGTTAGGTTGCGAAATTACCGAACAAGGTTACATCAAAGTAGATAGCCTTCAGAAAACTACTGTTGAAGCTATATTTGCTTGCGGAGACAATTCTGGCATGATGCGTTCAATTGCCAATGCGGTGTATAGCGGAAACCTCACAGGAGCAATGGTAAACGCCTTACTTACAGCCGCAGAATTTTAATTAAAATATTTTTTAGATATAGCGAAGTTTCACTTAAATCTCAAACTGAATGATTTCTTCGGTCAACAACAAAGCCTCATCCCCTTCTTTATCCATTCTTTTCCATGTCATATATGCATGCACCAACTCTCCTTCAGACATAATCGGGTCTACTGTTTTTTGATACAGGACATCGCCTTCAAAATTAAGTTTTCTAACTTGCTTTGTATCTTCCCAATCGGGGTGTAAAGAAGTTTCGATAAAATAGTTGACACACGCTAAATTACTATCAACAGTATATTTCCCACTAAAAGCGATATACCCCTGCGGTCTCTTCCAGGCATTTTCACCCCTAGTGCCCGCATCTTCCTGTATATCAAAATGTATTTCTTCGGAAGCGGATATATGTAGAGACATAAATCCCTCCGGATTATACAATAAAATACCCTTAGGCGATTTACCCAATGGAAAATACGAATCTCCCCCATCGATTGGAATCTTTATATAAGAGAGTAAACGCCAAGCACCAAATAGTTCATTTTTAAGTGATCCCATATTGCTACAAAATTTTGAGGTTTTATTTTATATCTATAACGATTGAAATTCAAAAATAGTCTGTCACATTTTTATTCTTCTCCTATTTACCCTATCCGAATATTTAGTACATTTAGCCAATCATCCGATCGTTATGGTATTATCCGGTGTAGACACAGTAACAGACATTTCAAAAGAAGAGTTTCAGGAAAAATATTTCAAACCTCAGGTACCTGTACTCATCAAAGGTTTTGCCAAAAAATGGCAAGATTTTGACCAATGGACTTTAGATTACATTTATGATAAAGTCGGAAACCAAGAGGTTGGACTATTTGACAATAAACCGGCAGATCCCAACAAGCCCACCAATGAGCCTGTCATCAAAATGCGCTTTAGAGATTATATTAGCCTGATAAAATCACAGCCCTCCGATTACCGTATCTTTTTCTACATCATCACAGACCATCTACCCGAACTATTAAAAAGCTTCTCTTACCCTGACTTGGGGTTTAAATATTTCAAGCGTATACCTACCCTATTCTTTGGTGGTAGCGAAGCTCGTGTCTTGATGCACTACGATGTAGATCTGGGCGACTTGCTACATTTCCAGTTTGAAGGAAAAAAAAGAGTATTGCTTTTTCATCCTGACCAATCGCCCTTTCTCTATAAAGTGCCCCTTTCTGTCCATACTGTGTACCAAATAGATTATGAAAACCCCGACTACACACAGTTTCCGGCCCTGCGATACGCCAAAGGTTACGAAATCTTCATGGAGCATGGAGACGCTCTATTTATGCCCAGTGGATATTGGCATTTCAACCGTTACTTAGAAGCGGGATTTTCTGTCTCCCTTCGTTCCTTTCCAAGTAGCTTATCACGATTATTCCGTATGTTGAAGGAAGTTTTTATCATCCGTAATACCGATAAGATCATGCGCAAGTTATTCAAAAGCAGATGGGTAAGATACAAACAGGAAAAAGCGTATAAAAATAGCCAAAAGGCCTTAGACGATTACCTAAAAAGTCAGTCTGAAAGCATAGAAGCAGGATAGCGAAAATGACCGAGCATTCCAGTTTTCAACAATAAACTGTATCTTTGCGCCATGATTAATGTATCCAATCTATCCCTTCGTTTTGGCAAGCGCGCACTATTCGAAGATGTCAATTTAAAATTTACTCCAGGCAATTGTTATGGAATTATCGGAGCCAATGGGGCCGGTAAATCCACTTTTCTAAAAATAGTTTCTGGCGAAATAGATCCAACGACAGGTTCTGTGGCTTTTACGCCAGGGGAACGTATGTCTGTCTTGAACCAGAATCACTATGAATTTGATGAATTTACCGTCATCGAAACAGTAATGATGGGTAATCAGGAATTATATAAGGTGATGAAGGAAAAAGACGCCATCTACATGAAAGAAGATTTTTCGGATGCAGATGGTGAACGTGCAGGCGAATTGGAAAGTCTTTTTGCCGAAATGGATGGCTGGAATGCAGAGAACAATGCAGCTACCTTATTAAGTAACCTGGGCATAAAAGAAGAGTTGCACTATAAGTTGGTCCAAGAGCTGGACGGTAATGAGAAAGTACGTGTATTATTGGCCCAAGCATTATTCGGCAATCCCGATATCCTTATTCTCGATGAGCCTACCAACGATTTGGACATCAATACCATCGCTTGGTTAGAGGATTTCCTAGCTGACTATGAAGCCATCGTCTTAGTCGTATCCCACGACCGACATTTCCTCGATTCGGTATGTACGCATATCGTTGATATAGACTTTGGAAAAATGAGTATCTATACGGGCAACTATAGCTTTTGGTATGAGTCCTCTCAGTTGGCTTTAAAACAACGTACGGATCAAAACAAGAAAATGGAAGATAAGGTCAAGGAGCTTCAGGAATTTATCCGTCGCTTCTCGGCAAATGCCTCCAAATCCAAGCAAGCCACTTCTCGTAAGAAAGCGCTTGAGAAAATCAACATTGACGAAATCAAACCTTCTAACCGTAAGTATCCGGCGATCATGTTTAATCAAATGGATAGAGAGCCAGGAGACCAGATCTTGCACGTCGAAGGGTTGAGTAAAACCATCAACGGAGAGGTATATTTCAAGGATATTACCTTTATGATGAATAAGGGTGACAAAATTGCCGTCTTAGGACCAAATAACTTAATCACTTCTGCATTCTATGATATCATCACGGGTCGCGACACAGATTTCTCCGGTGGATACAAATGGGGCATTACAATTACACCTACCGATATGCCGATCGACAATTCGGCTTATTTTGATGGTAATAGTGAAAATTTAATAGATTGGTTGAGAAACTATACGACCAAACCCGATGCCGACGAACAATTCATCCGGGGCTTCTTGGGGAAAATGTTATTCTCCGGAGATGAGGTCATGAAAAAAGTTTCTGTACTTTCCGGTGGGGAGAAAATGCGCTGTATGTTTTCAAAAATGATGCTACAGGGTGCCAACTTTTTGATTTTCGATGAACCCACCAACCACTTGGATCTGGAATCAATTACAGCATTAAACAATGGTATGAAAGACTTCCGTGGTTCGATCCTATTCACATCCCGTGACCATGAACTGACCGAAACGGTAGCCAACCGCGTTATCGAATTGACACCGAAGGGTATCATCGACAAGTTGATGACTTATGATGAGTATATTAATTCGGATGTAGTTCAAGCTCAGCGCGAAGAAATGTATAAAACGAAATAAAATGCTATTGCTATGAAATTCGGAAAAGTAGCAGATCCATCGACAATTAACTTCAAAATTCCGTCTACAGCACCGGAAACCTTGGATCTTTTAGGCAAAAACAGACTGGACAATCCGATGGAGGTCTATGTGGGTTGCGCCAAATGGAACAAGACAGACCTGAAAGGCTTTTACCCACGTGGTACAAAGGATGAGTTGACTTACTATTCGAGGCAATTCAATGCCATCGAGCTAAATGCCACATTCTACAATTCACCTTCTAAACAACAGGTCGAAACGTGGAAATCAAAAACGCCGGCAGACTTCAAATTCTTCCCCAAAATACCGCAATCGATCAGCCATTACAGCCGATTATTGAATACAGACGAAAAGGTAAAGGAATTCGTTGACGCCACTGCTCTATTTGACGAACAATTGGGTATGGCATTCCTACAAATGATCGACAACTTTAAACCGAAAGATTTTGACCGTCTGGAAAACTTTTTGGTTAACTTCCCTAAAGGTTATCCTTTAGCTGTTGAAGTGCGAAATGAGGAATGGTTCTCCAACAAGGAAATTTCGGAGAAGTACTATAAACTATTAGAAAAAACGAACAAGACGAATGTGCTGGTAGATACCGCAGGTCGTAGAGACATGATGCATATGCGCCTGACCACACCTACCGCCTTCGTCCGATATGTCGGTGCAAATCACCCTACAGACTATACGCGTCTGGACGAGTGGATCGATACAATCGTGGCATGGAAAGAAGCTGGATTACAACAACTTTATTTCTTTATCCATCAAAATGTGGAAGTGGAATCCCCCCTCCTTGCTGAACATTTTATTAAAAAATTAAACAAGGCTATCGGGGCTAATTTAACTATTCCACAGAAACCCGATTCGGGAAAACCGCCTACGCTCTTTTAGTGTGTGTACCATGCAAACTATGAGCTAAAGAATTATTTTACTCATCGACTTCATATAAGCATGTAACCTATATCGTCCAAAAAATACGGGAGACTAAATCTTCTAGCCTCCCGATTCCAAACCAAAAACATTGTATATATTATTTATTGGCAGTTATAGCAAGCACAGTTTGTAGCTCACCTTCAACATCTTTAAGCTGGGCATAGATCGTATATATTTTACCCGCTTCTAGATTCAAATCCTCAAGGACAGCGACGTCGTCGTCTTCTCCATTGACTTTGACACTAAAAGATGCTTCCTCTGCAGCGTCGATTTCTACAAATGTCCCAACTGCTTTATAAGCCGCATCTTCTACCAATGCATCTTCATCTCCTTCCTTCCACAAATCCAACGTTTCTTCTTCGTTGACCAAGTTAGCAAAACGAATTTTCACCTTGCCACTCGCAGGGCTCGACAGATTATCTTCAGCAACGACCAGCTCGGCATCATCAGCATCACCTATAACAAAGACCGAATAAGACTTGTCTTTCCCAAATGTATGTCTATGACTTACTAAAGTATCTGTTTCACCTATTTGAAAAACACTTAGATTCTGCTCTCCAGCATTTACCGGTAAATAAGCGGATAGTACACCATTGTCTATATCCGAGGAATTTAATTTAACGGTTCCGGCATGTAAATTTATTTTATCAATATCCTGCAGTAAGTTCAATACTGCCGTTTCAGCCTTTTGAGGCAAGGGTAGACCATTATCACCATCGTCTTTACACGCCGTAAATCCTAATGCCACTATAGAGGCAGCCACAAAAGTTGAAATTCTGAATATTCTGGGTACTTTAAAATTAATAGTCATGATTCGTCAATTTTTTAATACTGTTTAATTAAAATATAAATTATCATGAAGGCCTTCAAACAATACATACGGACTAAAAGCCTAAGCTGCTACAATAATTTTATTTTTTAACAGTTTGACGTGGGAAGTGCTTTAAAAGGAAAACCTCTAGTCAGATTGCTTTTAACTCTTACCCTCTCTTCAGTATAGCTTTGCAAATATCCCCTATCAGTCCCGGTCCTTCATAGATAAACCCAGTATAGATCTGGATCAATGAAGCACCTGCCTCTAGTTTTTCGATCGCATCTTGTGCAGAATGGATACCACCTACACCAATAATAGGAAAAGCCTTATTTGATTTCTCGGATAGATAACGGATAACTTCCGTCGATCGTGCTGTCAGAGGTTTTCCGCTGACGCCACCGGCTTCGCTAACTAGCCGCGCTTCACTCTTTAGTCCTGAACGAGAGATCGTGGTATTCGTCGCAATGACACCTGCTATTTGTGTAGCCGTCACAATTTCTACAATATCGTCCAATTGGCTATCTGTCAAATCCGGTGCGATCTTCAACAAAATAGGCTTAGGCTGAGGTTTTACGCGATTAAGTTCCTGCAACTGGTTCAATAACCGCATCAGGGGTTCTTTTTCTTGTAAATCCCGTAAACCCGGTGTATTGGGAGAACTAACGTTGACGACAAAATAATCGACATAATCATACAACGCATGAAAACAGTAGATGTAGTCGTTGACCGCATCTTCATTGGGTGTGATCTTATTCTTTCCGATATTTCCCCCTATGATGACGCCTTCCTTATTTTTCAAATATTGAAGCCTTCCTGCAGCTACATCCGCACCTTGATTATTGAACCCCATCCGATTAATCAATGCGTTGTCGGACACCAATCTGAACATCCTCGGTTTATCGTTCCCGGGTTGCGGTTTAGGAGTAACTGTACCTATCTCGATAAAGCCAAAGCCAAACTTGGCCATATCGTCGATATATTCTGCGTTTTTATCAAAACCAGCTGCTAGACCTACAGGGTTTTTAAACTTTAAACCAAAAACTTCCCGCTCCAACCGAGGGTCATTAACCGCATACATAGATCGGATTAAAGATTTTGCCCCCCATACCTTCGTAAAGGTCCTTAGACCACCTGTCACGACATGGTGTGCTTTTTCGGGATTCATCGAAAAGAAAATCGGTTTAACTATCTTGTACATTTAAAATTAAAAGTAAAAATTCAAAATTAAAAAATCCTGCCTCCCTCCAAACTAGCGATAGGTAACACGCATCCTCACCCCCACAACCCATCACTTCGTAACCTCATCACGCTGTAATTCCATCACCTCATCATTCCGTAACTTGCCTTATGCAACAGGCATATGCACAAAGGTAGATAAAGAAGCAGAAATATTCATTACTTTTGCAGGTAAATGATTTCGATAAACAACTTAACATTTGAAATAGGCTCAAGAGCGCTATATGATGAAGCAAATTGGCATATTAAACCCGGCGATAAAGCGGGATTGATTGGTGCAAACGGTACGGGAAAATCTACTTTATTAAAACTGATTGTAGGCGAATATGCCCCCACCTCCGGCACTATATCCATGGCCAAAGATTTAAAGATCGGCTACCTGAACCAGGATTTATTGTCCTACCATTCTGAAAAGAGTATACTCCATGTTGCCATGGAAGCGTTTACCCGTCAAAACCAACTTCATGGTGAAATCGAAGCGCTGTTAAAAAAACTAGAAGTAGATTATTCGGATGATATACTAAACAAACTGAGTGATAAGCAAATGGAATTCGAGGCCTTAGACGGTTATAGCATTGAATTTCGTGCGCATGAGATCTTAGCAGGATTAGGATTCTCCGAGGAAGAGCAACAACGCCCCTTGGCGACATTTTCCGGTGGCTGGCGTATGCGCGTCATGTTGGCTCGTATACTTCTTCAAACACCAGATATCCTTTTGCTTGACGAACCAACGAACCACTTGGACCTACCTTCAATCAAATGGCTCGAAAATTATCTACAAGCTTTTGAAGGTGCCATTGTTATTGTATCACATGACCGTTATTTCCTCGACCGAATTATCAATAAAACCGTGGAAGCCAGACGGGGTAAGTTGACCTTATATGCCGGCAACTACTCGTTTTACTTAGAGGAAAAGGCATTACGCGAAGAGATTCAGAGTAATCAGTTTAAAAATCAACAGGCAAAAATCAAACAGGAAGAACGCCTGATCGAACGTTTCCGCGCAAAAGCTTCTAAAGCCAAGATGGTACAGTCTCGTATCAAAGCATTGGATCGGATGGAAAAGGTTGATGACGTGGATGATGACAATCCAGAAGTAAACTTCAGCTTCAAATTTTCCAAACCTTCGGGACGTCATGTTGTTACCTTAGAAAATGTAACTAAATCCTATCCGAATCTGGATATATTAGACAATACCGATGGGCTTATCGAAAAAGGCGATAAGATTGCCCTGATTGGTGCAAATGGTAAGGGTAAATCTACACTATTACGTATCATTGCCGAAGCTGATAAAGAGTTTGCCGGAAAAAATACCAAAGGGCACAACGTGTCCCAAACATTTTTTGCGCAACACCAGCTGGAGGCCCTACACCTGGAAAACACCATATTACAAGAACTACAAACCTTTGCGCCGAAACATACCGAAACAGAGCTCCGTTCAATATTAGGATGTTTCTTATTTACGGGCGATGATGTATTCAAAAAAGTGAAGGTACTCTCTGGAGGAGAAAAATCTCGTGTAGCTTTAGCCAAGGCACTTACGGCTGATGCCAATTTCCTGGTACTCGATGAGCCGACAAATCACTTGGATATGGCTTCGGTCAATATATTAATCCAAGCGCTCCAGCAATATGAAGGTACATTTATTGTCGTATCCCATGATCGTTATTTCTTAGATCATGTAGCCAACAAAATTTGGTTTATTGAAAATAAGGAGATTAAGGAATATCCCGGGACATACGAAGAATATGAGTTGTGGAATACTAAACGTGTTATCAAGCCCGTTGAACCAACACCTAAAAAAGTAGTTAAGGAAGAACCAAAAAGGGAAAAAGTCGATCCTGCTGTCGATAAAAATAAGCTCTTGCAAAAGAAAAACAAGGAGCTAACTCAATTAGAACAACAGCTCGCGCAGATGGACAAGGAGATCAAAGCGCTTGAAACACTTCTGGCACAGGAGGATGTTTTTTCAAATGCTGTCAAACTTCAGGAAACAACACGGACGTACAACTCGTTAAAAGCAGAATATGAACAGCTGCAAAAACAATGGGAAGCACTGGCAGAACAAATCCTGGAATTAGAGACAGCGTAGGAGAATTGATCTCCATCATTTACTTTTTTATACTTCCAAACATAAAGTAATGAGGTAGTTAGTAGAGAAATATCATCCTTAATATAGGGTTTATAAGTCATAAACACAATTTTCGGACAAAAAAATCGTTTTATAATATGGATTGGCGTCATAAATACTTAAGAACGAAAAAGAAAAAATTTGGAACTATCAACTATAGGTAATACGCCACTTCGTAAAAACATATATCTTTCTGAAAAATACCAATGTTCCATATATATCAAAGAAGAATTTCATAATCTCAGCGAATCATCCAAAGATCGACCAGCTTGGTACATGATTAATGAAGCTATACAGCAACAAAAAATATGTCCTGGAGGTACTTTTGTCGAAGCCAGTAGTGGAAACACAGGAATAGGTATCGCGCGGCTTGCGGGTGAGTTGGGCTACAGAACGCACGTTTTTGTTTCGAAGAATTGTTCTTGTGAAAAATTAGATTTGCTAAAAAGGTATGGCGCATATATAGAGATCTGTGAAAATTCCCACGGTATATCCGATCACCAATCTACACAACATAAGGCTCAGGAATACGCACAACATCACCTGAACACCTACTATACCAATCAATATAGCAATCAAGCCAATCTTAGGGCACATTTCGAAACTACAGGCCCTGAAATCTGGCAACAGACAAAGGGAGCAATCACGCACTTTTTTGCGGGCATAGGTACTGGAGGAACGATATCGGGTGTAGGGCGGTTTCTAAAAAATCAAAATTCAAAAATAAAAATATGTGGAGTGGAACCTAAAGGTTCTGTTCTTTCTCATTATTTTAAGCATGGCAGTCTCCCCCCTATATCGATTCCCATGGAAAGGATTGAGGGTATCGGTCGTACATTTGTTCCCGATGTTTTTGACGCCAATAGTGTAGACCTCATATATCAGGTCCTTTTACAAGAAAGCAGACAAATAGCCTTATCCTATTTCCGGGAGCATCATGAACTTATAGGTTTTTCCAGTGCCGCAGTACTCGCTGGATTAGATATGTATATGCAACAGCACAAATTGGATAGAGAGATGCAGGTTGTTCTTTTATTTGCGGATCATGGAGACAGGTATCGGCAAATATTATATCCGGAATTAACAAATACCGAAAACCTAAACCATGGAATTGTATAACGACATAGCGCTACCTCTTGCATGGCCTGATCAAACCGCTTACGGCGATGAAGCCTGGATGTCCCTATTAAAAAAATGCGGGATCGTTAAGAACCTGAACTTCAAAGTGGGACATGCAGCTATTTTAGTGATGGAAAGGAGAACAGGGCTTGTACGGTACTTTGACTTTGGACGGTATGTCTCACCGCGTGGCTACGGACGTGCCCGCTCACAATATTTTGATCCCCGTCTCCAGATAAACACACTTGCTGAATTTGATCCTTCTACCGGAGAAATTATCAATCTACTGGATATTTTACAGGAATTGTCTTCCATGGAAACTGCCACACACGGTGGAGGTCGCTTATTATTTGTACCTACGTCGGGGATATCATTTAAAAAAGCTGTGGCTTATGCCGAAGACTTGGTTCAGCAAGGTCCTGTTCCTTATGGTGCACTTGCCGCAAAGAATAATAGCTGCTCTCGTTATGTGGCACAAATTCTCACACATGCCATAGATCCTAAGGACTTTAGAATACGAAAAATTCTCTATCCTGAATGTATAAAAGCAAGTCCGATGAGTAATGTGGTTAATGCCTCCGCTGATGGATATATCTACTGTTATGAACAAAAGATTTTATCACACTGGAAAATGAATAGATGGGCTTCTTTACGATTTCAATGGAATCTTCTTCAAGAAAACCTCTGCCGGCAAAAAATGCAATTGCAGTCCCCGATCAGCAATCACCAAAAAATAGGCTTTTTGGAAGAGCCTTTACGCCCTATACACTTGCCCGTCAATGCGCAATGGCTCGGAGGCATTGGTGATGGTGTATGGCTTCATTTGGTGCATCATCCACCATATTTTGAAATCACATGCTATTCAGCACATGCTGAAATGCTATACACCGCACATGCCGTATGTTCACAAGCATTTGACATCGACAAACACTACACCTTTACACCAGACTTTAGTTGTACACATTTTACAATATTGCAAGACAGCGATATATATCTATTTAAACAGTTTACTTCGGACAAGGATATGGAAACTTCTATTCCTTCGGCCCGTTACTTAAAAAACACATAACCATGGAACTAACAATATTAAAATCAAAAATCCACACAGTAGTAGTTACGGAAGCAAATGTGAAATATAATGGATCGATTACGATAGATGCAGATTTGTTAGATGCCGCTGGTATCAAAAAGTACGAGCAGGTCTATATTAACAACGCTATAAATGGCAACCGCATCATGACTTATGTATTGCCGGGGAAAAGAGGTAGCGGAGAGGTCTGTATGAACGGAGGGGCTGCTCTACATGCCAAAGTAGGCGACACCGTTCATATATTATCATTCATAAACATGTCGCCGGAAGAGGCGGATAATTATCAGCCCACATTGGTGTTCACCGAAGGTAATAATCAAATCAAGTCCGTGGAAAAATATAATCATTGATTCACATACTTGGCAAGAAGCTTGGCTTTTAATCTATATGAAGTCCCATCAATTTTTCTAAATGATGGTGGCTAATTCCAAAATAGCTTTTGAGTGCCTGTAGCTTTGCGAATATTTCTTCCTTCCGCTTAGCTGAGTTATCTTTTTTGACGTTATCTTTTTTGACCGCGATAATCATCACATTTTTGGGGGTATGCGTGTCCGATACAAATTGGACGACCTTAGTCTGGTAGCCGGAATATTCGAGCAACAAAGCACGTATGCTATCGGTGAGCATTTCGGCATGTCGCTCGAGAAATATGCCATACTTTATCATAAAGTCCAGATCGTTCTTGGGCTTATTTTGTTCCAGCTCCCTTCTGATTTGTTTATGGCAACAGGGTGCCACCACAATCAAGTTCGTGTTGTTTACGATGCCCTTATAGATGGCATCGTCCGTGGCCGTATCGCAAGCATGTAAAGCGATCAGTACATCCAAATCCGCATCCGGTGTATAATCTTCAATGGTCCCTTGCCGAAACTGCAATGCTTCTAAATCGGCCTTATCGGCTATCTCGTTACACAAGTCTACCAAGTCCTGTCTATATTCTATCCCTTCTATCCTAGCCTTTTTATCCAACTGATTGTTTAGATAATCATAGAGCGCAAAAGTCAAGTATCCTTTGCCAGCACCCATATCCACGATATTCAATTCATCTTTAGCTGGCAAATCTTGAAGAACCGAGCTCAACAACTCGATATAATGATTGATTTGCTTCCATTTATCCTGCGCATTTTTATATACTTTTCCTTCCGCATCGGTCAACCTCAATTCGTGTAGATACTGCTTACCGACAGGGGTTATCTTACGCTCTTTTTTATGGTCGTGAGACAACGTGTTTGGTTTCTTCGCCGATGGTTTTTCGGTATACATCCTCCACTTATTTCCTTTTTGATGCTCATAAATTAAATTTTCTTGTTCGGCAAACACAGTAGCCGTCCGAAATCCGTCGATGTGTAGGAGCTCACCGATCAACGTCAAACTTTCCAGAATCGTGTAGTTTTTTGTAATATCCTTGCGTTGATAACGATATACAAACGATAGCTTCAACTCCCGTTTAATCAAAACGGGTTTTATATAAATATTTTTTAAATCTATTTCCGAACCTTTATAGTTTCCTAGCGATAGCTTAATAAAACGGTCTTCTTCAAGACTTCGCTTGACATGATCTAAAAATTCTTCTTGTGTGGTCATGGATGAATCTTTGATTGACAAAGATAGGTATTAGCCTATGGGAAAGAAAACAAAAAGCATCACGGTGAGTGATGCTTTCTGTTTTAGTATATAAATGATGGGGAAATCTTACTTCTTCTTACCAAAACCCAATATCGAAAAGACAATTTTAAAAGCTATAAAAGATGCCACAATCAATGCAAGATTAGCAATGAGTGAAAATGTAAACGTCCATTGATCCAAAGCTGGAATAACATCTGGCACGAAACGTATAAAAACACCTACTATTCCAATAATGATGGCAACTGTTAACGAGACATAATAATGGGTTTGATTGGCATTATTCTCTGTTTTCCTGGGTTGTCTTTCAACTATTGTATTTTCCATTTTTTAACAAGATTTATTGATGAAGCAAATGTACAAAGTATATCTACATTTCTAAAATAAATTTCAAGCTTTTGAATTTTCACCTTAACATTAGTATACTTGCACTGGAAATTATGGTAAGATTTAGATCGCTGTTCTATTTTATAACGATGATTTTCCCGACACTGGTCTGGGGACAGTACCAACGTATCGAAAATTTCATCGTGAAGGAAAACTTGACAGCAAACGGAAAGATCGCCTTAATCGCCGTAGACTCCCTGGAAAATGTCAACGAGCATATCAACGGTACGTTTAAATTTAGCATTAACAGTTTTGAACAAAGTCTTACCTTTCATGACGGCGTAGCTGTTCCTTCTCATCCGATTGATGGATCGACTTTTGCTCTTTTCAAACACAAAAATCAGCATAACTCCATCAGCAAATTATATTTTCTCTATAAAACGGACAAAGAAATAACCCCCGTAAAAATCAATGGTTTGCTACTATTGATTATTCCAGGCATTATTTTGCTTATAGCCTATATGTTTAAGCGGTTTTTAACCACCTTCGTCATACTGGCTTTAATCTATGTTTATTTTTCTTCTACGAAAGGTCTGTCCTTGATGCAAATTTTAGAAAACACCTATCATACCATTAAAGCCTTTTTCTAGTTAAAAGGGCAATCCTACGCCAAAATTATACTGGACAAAACTATACCTATCCGGACGATGGTGGAGATAGTAATTGGATTTAAAATCCTTGGAGCGGAACCAATGTTTAACGACCCATTGGTCATTGCCCACAAACTGCGGATCTTTGATCTTCAATCCTGCATCCAGCCGCAACACAAAATAATCCATATCAAACCGCAATCCGACCCCACTTCCGACTGCTATTTGATCGAAAAGTCTATTCAGCTGAAATTCTCCATTGAGATTCAACTCATCTGACTTTAATCGCCAAACATTCCCCATATCAACAAAGGTTGCCCCATTCATCTTTGCCCCGAAGAAGTTGTTCCATATCCGAAATCGATATTCCATATTGGCCTCCAGCTTCATCTCGCCCAACTGATCCAAATTTCTTAAATTCAACCGGAGATTTTCAGGCAAAACTTCTCTATTGTAATTTCCGGGGCCTAATGTTCTTGCTTGCCAAGCGCGTATCCCATTCATCCCTCCTGCAAAAAAGCTTTTCTCAAAAATAAGGAGTTTGGAGTTATTACCGTAAGGCAAAGCCAGCCCTCCGTTAAACCGCAGGACAAACTGACGATTTCCACCTAGAAACCTATACCATCGATAATCCACTTCCCCTTTGATGTATTGAAGATAAGGCACATTAAACAGTAACTTTTCACCAGAGCTGTTTTGTGAGAAATCGAAAAGTGTACTCATTATGCCCAATGTATTACCACTGACATCCACGGATCCCTTGAAATAAGAAAAATTTTCCAATTTCAATAAGCTCGGGGCATTCCACGTAATAGCGTATTGTGATCCTAATCCAAAATATTCCCTATCATTGGACTCCACATACAGCCCGTACCCTTCGCTTTGCAAGCTTTGCTTAAAAGCGTTATCCAAGCGACCTAGACGGTATTCCAGCACTAAGGGTGTATAGCTGTGTTGTAACGAAGACGACTGCCACCAAGAATAGTTCAAGGTATTGATAAAGTATCGGTTGGAATAGGTCTGATCTTGATTAAACAATTGCAAACTGGATGATAGTGTCGTTCGGGGAAGACCATATTCACCTGCATTGTGAATATTAAAGGGCAAAAGTAAGCGCGGAACAATCAAATTTACACCCACTTGAAAATCGTTATTAAATATTTTCTGGGAAAGGTCTCCTTCCAAGCGAGGGTCGAACAAAACACCATACCGCAATTTAATTTCTAGCAATTCCGATCCACCAAATATATTGCGGTGTGAGAAGGTATTACCTACATTGAACCCACTCATACCCGAGCTAAAGGTATACTCCCCCTCCATCTGATTGGCCATAACTGACCGGGGTATCAGCTCATAGTGTACATTCAATAAATTGTTTCCTTCTTTTTCATAGTTAATCCGCACACTTCGAAAACCATTTGTCTCGTACAAACGATCATACGAAATATTTTCCTTCTTCAGGCTATACAGTTCTCCGGATCGCAAGAACATATAACGTGCAAGCGGTTTCAATCTAAAATGCCCGGTCTCATCCCGAAAATTTATCTTGGCGGTCGAATCGTACGTGGAGAGAGACGAAGGGGATGCTACATCTGGCTTTTGAAGGGTCAAAAATACGTCATTGATGGTATAAACTTGTTGATCGGCAGAATCTGGCTTCAGGATAGTCATCGACAAATTCGCATAATTTCCCGTTAAATTGGTATCCACTCCGATACGCATATATTGGCGGAGGTAATCAAAATAGCCCAAATCCTTTGCTGATAGGTACAAGTTTTCTCGCTCCGTCAGCAGCTTTTGCATATCATATTGATCACCGCTAACAACAACAGTTTTCGGTTTTACTTGGTCTTCATACACTGCTCCAATCTTCTGATCCTCAAAATTATAGGAAATATCTTTGATATGATACGGTGCTCCGAGCGTTGCCTCAAACGTGATTTTTGATTTCTTCTTTTTTGTTGCGATAACGGGTTGAACCTGAGCATTAAAAAAGCCTTTTGTTTGCAAAAACCGTTGTATCTGCGTGTTGGAGAGCTCTATCAAGGAAGAATCCAACAAATGGGGAGGTTCGCCAACCTGACGAATTTTTTCCTTTTTATAACGTCCGTCTTTTGTATTGAAGATATTATAAATAGACAAGTTCAAGACCGAGTTGGGACGTATCTCGTTCGACACATACTGCAAGACCTGCTCTCGCCACACTATGGGTACACCTTCTAGATCAATATCCGTTACAAGTGATTGATCATCTTCCAGGTACTTTGCCGATCGACAAGAGTTAAAAATTAGCAGCAAAAGCCCTATACTTGTAAAAAATAATATACGGTATCCAATCATTCATCCAATGTTGTCAAAAGCTCAAATCAGCCTTATTCAGGCATTACAGCATAAAAAATTCCGCATTCAACACAATCTTTTTGTCGTTGAAGGAATAAAATCTGTACTCGAATTTACGCGTTCGCCCTACAAGGTACAGAAAATATTTTCTACTGCTGATGCGCATACAAAATTGGATAAAATACCTCAAAATATAAAATGTGAAATCGTGTCGGAAGCAGCATTTAGCAAAATAAGCAGCCTCAAAAATCCCCAAGGAGCACTTGCTTTGGTCGAATTACCCTCCTCTTCCGAAAATCTCGATCCTATTTGCCTCAAAGGTCGTCATAGCATCGTGTTGGACGACGTGCAGGATCCGGGAAACCTGGGCACCATCATTCGAACAGCCGAGTGGTTCGGCATATCCCATATCATATGCTCAAAAAACACTGTAGATGCGTTTAACCCAAAGGTTGTACAAGCAACGATGGGCTCGCTGTCCCGGGTAACGATAGACTATGTCGATATCGAAGAGTTTATAAATATAGTCTCCCTACCGACTTTTGCGGCGGTATTAGATGGCCAATCAATCTACACAACCGACTTTGGTCAGGAAGGTTTAATTATAATGGGAAATGAAGGCAATGGCATCCGCCCAAGTCTACTAGAAAACATTAATCATAAGGTCACCATACCTCGAATTGGTCAAGCCGAATCGCTTAATGTAGCTATTGCAACTACAGTATTTTGTTCCGAACTAGTCAGAAATAAATTTCGTTTTCGCGACATAAACATGGAACACCAAGAATAACTCATTGTAAACTAGTGATTTGATTTATTTTGACTAATATCTTTATTCTATAACATTTATCGTATCTTGGAATAGAAATATACACCTTAATTAAATCGCACATGGAAAACTCTCCTTCCAAAAGAACGTATTCGTTAGATCTAGCGTCTAGTTTATTCGCCCTCGTACTAATCTTGGTACTCATGTATGTCTCGCAAAGTGTACTTCTTCCCCTGTTGTTTGCAACATTAATTTCTATTTCGCTTTTCCCTCTTGCACGGCTTTTTGAACGAATAAGATTAGGGAGAGCCTTTTCAGCTTTACTATCAGTAACCATTGCTATCGCGATTATATCGGCTATACTTTGGTTTATCGTACATCAAAGCATCATCATCGGCAAAGATGCTACAGCGATTACTAGTAAGGTGTTGTCGGTACTCGACGGCGGACAAGAATGGCTCTACGAAAATTTTGGCATAGGGAAAAACCAAGTCCTAGACAAGCTTAGGGAGCAAGGAAACAAGTCCTTGGAAAATGTAGGGAGTGTGCTTACATCCACTTTTGGTTCGATCGGCAGCATGTTGGCAAGTGCGATTTTAGTACCACTCTATAGTTTCTTTATGCTATACTATCGCGATTTCTTTCGGGAATTTTTCTTTAAGGCTTTCAAATCTACACCACAACAAAAAGTTAATGAGGTGCTAAACAAAATATATGTTGTCGTACAGAGCTATCTTGTGGGATTAATAACGGTGATGGGAATCGTTGCCGTATTGAATACAGTGGGTCTCATGGTTCTAGGTATAGACTATGCTTGGTTTTTTGGCACCTTGGCTTCCCTATTAATGCTTTTGCCCTATATTGGTATTGCCATTGGATCGATTTTACCTGCGCTGTTTGCCTTAGCAGTTAAAGATAGTGCCTGGTATGCTATCGGTGTCGTCGCGTGGTTTCAAGTGGTTCAGTTTTTGGAAGGAAATATCATTACACCAAATATCGTCGGAAGTAAGGTCAGTATAAACCCCCTCATGGCAATCATCAGTATATTACTTGGCGGAATGCTCTTCGGGTTAGCAGGGTTAATTCTGGCATTACCTTTTATCGCAACATTAAAAGTTCTTTTCGATGCGATCCCCAATATGCAAGCTTTTGGTTTTTTGATTGGAGAACCTGAAAAGGAACATCTGAAGCGTAATGCTACGCAGGAATTGCTCATGAAATGGGGTATTGTACGTCTTCCGCGAAATAAAAAGAAAATCCAAATCGATGTCAAAACAAAAATTGAGGATAATACGCAAGCACAAACCGAAGTCACCTATAAAGAAATAAATGAAAGCGAAGAGATCCCCAAAAACGATCAACTTAAAAGTAAAAACGAAGACGGATAGCGATGCGTATTAGCGTATTAACTACTGAAGTAAGCGCGCACATTCTTACCTTCCATCCAATTCATAAAGGCTCTATTGACAACTTTATTACCACCTGCTGTCGGGTAATTACCGGAAAAGTACCAGTCGCCTTTATGATTTGGACAAGCAATATGTAGGTTATCTAATGTTTGAAAGATAACCTCCAATTCGGCTGTCAGATGATGTGGACGCACAATATTAGCAATCTCCACAGAAATTTCTTCATCCGTAAAAGGAGCGTAAATATCTTTCACATAGTTTTCTACCTCATCTTTAGGCTTGGCGGTCGATGCTAAACACTTTTGATAGACCTCCTCTATGATATGGGACATCCCCCGACGCTTCAATAAATTAATAGCGGCTTCAAATGCTACAAATTCGCCCATTCGCGACATATCAATACCGTAGCAATCCGGGTATCTAATTTGAGGGGCCGAAGAAACGATAACGATTTTTTTCGGATGGAGTCTATCCAAGATGGTTAATATAGATTGCTTCAGCGTCGTACCACGAACGATCGAGTCATCAATAGCGACAATGGTATCCTGATGATTTCGGACAATTCCATATGTAGTATCATATACGTGCTGTACCATATCCTGACGATCGGCATCCTGCGTAATAAACGTGCGCAATTTGGCATCTTTTACATTCAGTTTCTCGAACCGTGGATGAATATTCAAAACTCTTTCCAATTCTACATCCGATATTTTCTCATCCCGTTTGAGTAACACCTCCTTCTGGTAGTCCCGCACATATTGGCTTATTCCTTCCATCATACCATAGTAAGATACTTCCGCTGTATTGGGGATAAAGGAAAAAACAGTGTTTTCAATATCATATTTGACCGATGTCAACACCTGATCACATAGCAATCTACCTAGGGCCTTACGCTCTTTATAGATATCCGCATCCGATCCCCTGGAGAAATAAATACGCTCAAAAGAACACGATTTTTGTTCTACAGGTTGCCGAAACATTTCTTGGGTGATGGTACCATCTTTTTTTGCAATCAGGGCATACCCCGGTTTGATCTCTTTAACCGAACTTACGGGTATATTGAATGCCGTTTGGATAACCGGTCTTTCGGATGTCACGACCAATATTTCATCATCTTGGTAATAAAACGCCGGCCGAATACCCGCTGGATCGCGCATGACAAATGCATCCCCGTGTCCAAAAATTCCTGCAATGGTATACCCTCCGTCCCACGTTTTTGCGGAACGCGTTAAGATCTTGGCAACATCCAGATTTTGAGCAATCTGTGCCGAAATCTCTATATTCGAATAGCCATCGTCTTTAAATTGATCAAACAATTCTTGATTTTCATCATCTAAAAAATGTCCTATCTTTTCCAATACAGTAACTGTATCAGCTTGCTCTTTAGGATGCTGTCCCAAATCATACAACTGCTGCAGCAATTCATCGACATTCGTCATATTGAAATTACCGGCAACGACAAGATTTCTTGTCATCCAATTATTTTGTCTTAAAAAGGGATGGCAACTTTCGATACTATTTTTGCCATGAGTACCATATCTTAAATGTCCCAAAAGTACTTCCCCCGTAAAACTCACATTATCCTTCAACCATTGGGTGTCTTTGGATTCATGTGGAAAAGCCTTGCTAACCGATGCAAATTTCTTCTGGACATATTCAAAAATATCCGCAACGGCCGATGCCCCCATTGCCCGATATCTGCTGATATAGCGGTTTCCCGGCTTTACGTCAAATTTGATCGTTGCGATACCTGCCCCATCTTGACCACGGTTATGCTGCTTCTCCATCAAGAGATACAACTTGTTTATCCCGTAGTAAGGAGTACCATATTTTTCCTGATAATATGAAAGGGGTTTTAGTAATCTGATAAGTGCAATACCGCACTCATGTTTTATAGCGTCACTCATAGCTTGAATTGATGGTACAAAGGTACGAAAATTAACTTTCCCAGAAACACCGCTATCTTTTTTTTACACTAAAACGTTTTAAATAACGAAAGTCGTTTATAAAGAATGATTTACTTTATAAAGTATTCACTTTCACTATTCATGCAAAATCAATAATTTTACAAACATGAAATCCAATACCTAAACGAATTAATTAAATGACCGCACTCAATGTTTGCTTGGCACTGAATCTGATCATCTTATTTGTTGCTTTCTTTTTCAGAAAAAACAACGTCCTTCCCAATAAAATACTGGCACTTATTCTCTTGGATACGGCCATTTCATTTTTGGGCAATGCCAGCATTACGGGGGGTATATTTGAGCAGTTTCCTTACTTCTTTTTTCTTTCATGGTGTACTAATGCTTATTTCGGTCCCTTAGTTTTTGCTTACACCTGCTTATTTACAGGTTCTACCATAAATCTAAAACACCCAATATGGCTTACCGCTTTCCTACTTTGTATATTCGGCCTATCATTTCCGGCTACTTATCTAATGTTGCCCGTACCTGAGCGTCACGGATTTGCATCTTCGCTATTGGAAGAACCTTTACCCTGGCAAATGACGGTTATCAACAGTGTTGGCATGCCGCTTATCCTAGCCAGTGTCATCGCTTCAGCCGTAAAAATCGTCCGGTACAGAAAACGGTTGGTTACGACCGTATCCAACCTCGAAAAAACCAAATTATCCTTTATTACAAAGTTCATTGTCCTTGTCGGCATCCTTACGGTGATTACAATTGTTTTATACCTTGCCTTGCCACAACATCTGGTAGAATACCTGTATCTGCCCTGCCTTATTACGCTCATTTATTTTTTTATCCTGTATTACAGTTTCCGGCATCACGCCATTTTTACCACAGAAACATATGGACAATTTTTAGAGGATACACTACCTGCCAGTAAGGAAATGAGGATACGGGAAGAGGATGTTTCAATTATACCTCAAAGCGAATTACAGGTATTGGAAACACGCATAAATGAATATCTTCAGAGAACTGAAGCCTATACGAATCCCGACATTACCATTAAAATGCTCGCAGACAGCTTGGCCACGCCGGTAGAAAAGATTTCTGCTGCCATCAACAAAGAAATGAACAAGAATTTCTATGATCTCATTAACGAGAAGCGGGTGGTTAAAGCCAAAGTGCTTCTAAGTGATAAATTGACCATCGAAGGTATTGCCCGGGAAGCTGGCTTTAACAGCCGGGCATCATTTTACCGGGCGTTTAAAAAATATACCGCAATTAGTCCTTCCGAATACATAAGCCAATTGAATCCAGATCTAATAGGCTAAATGAATAACCCTTCTTATTCTCCTATTTCGTTCGGAAACAAGCCCTTCAGTTTATTGAGACAGATTTTTTAGTTTATTGAGACAGGTTCTCAGCTATTTTCTGCGCTACATTAGAAGAAATCAGAATAAATTTATTCACTGATGGAATGTGCCATTGGTCATATCTTCTTTTGCAAGATTGACAAACAAACTAATTGTTAAAAATTTTAAAAATCTAAACAAATGAAAAAAATATTATGCAGTTTTTTGATGGTGACTTCCCTTGCCTCAGTTCAGGCACAGCGGCTCGACATTCTCGGCGGCATCAACCCATCAGGTATCCATCACAAACTGGAAGGAGACCATCAGAAGTCGGGCGGAACGATCGGCTCTCACTTTGGCCTGGCCATGTTTGTACCTTTTGATCGAAAAGCGTATAACGACGCCAGCTATAGTGAGGGATCCGGCGGACTGTTTCCCGCTCTACAGTATATCAAAAAAGGAGCATCAAAATCCTCCGTTATCAACGCTTCAGCAGCGGATATTAAGCTTAAGTATCTTCAGCTGAACCTACCTGTATCTTATGTTGTGGATTGGTTTGGAATCGGTATCGGTCCTTACGCGGCGTATGCCCTATCCGGCAATAAAAAATACAGGGTCGGTGACGGTGCCAAGGAAAAAATAGATTTCGGCAACGAATTGAAAAGGATGGATTACGGAATCGGCATCAATATGCAAATGTCCATATTCAAGCTC
Source organism: Sphingobacterium sp. (assembly GCA_040392285.1). GTDB lineage: Bacteria > Bacteroidota > Bacteroidia > Sphingobacteriales > Sphingobacteriaceae > Sphingobacterium. The sequence continues at coordinate 22,159 of JBEBWF010000040.1, forward strand.
CAGTACGATTGGGGGCTGGCAAATCTAGCCGCGGGTCCCAGCGACGTTGCCAAAATGCGGTCTTTCAGTATCTCGCTCGACATACCGCTGGTAAACACAGCGGATTAAAAATATCAGAAAATGATTATCCAACAAAACCTACAGTTATGAACCGAAAATATTTTACTCTTGCAATTGCCCTGTTAATTAGCATTTTTTTCCAGGCACAGGCACAGCAAACTTATGAAAACTATGTCGGCGAAGTAGTCGTACACGCTTCTGTCAATTTTCTCTCTATCGAAGGAGCAAAAATTGGAACCAGCGATGATGGAGAAGACACCTACTATCAGCCTAAACTATCCCCTCCGGTAGGAAAGGCATATATTATCGCAAGCGGAAGCGGCGAAAGGCTTTTTACCTGGATGGCTCCGGCGGAGCAGGCTGCACAGGTGGAAGCTGAGGTACTGCAACTGATAAAAACCGTTGCCCAACAGGACAGTGTAACTTTTTTTGTGGAAAGCGAGACCGATGACGATGGCAATATCGTATCCATGCTTTATCGTGAAGGGGACTTTGAAGGTATTCCGATCCTGTCGGTGCGGAACGATAAAGTCAGAAACAAGCAATGTTATGTGACCCTATATAGTATAGGACCAATAGGCGAGGACTACCTGAAACAGGACTATACCAAAGACCTGGATAAGATGACTGGATATGCGGCCAATGGGCTTAGGGATATTCTCGGTGAGAAAATCGGAACAGACGGGACCCAGACGGTCTACGCCAGTACGTATCAGCCGAAGCTTGGCGAGATCTCGATCTTCGAGGACAATGCTACGGGAAGCCGCTATGTGCTGTGGAAAACACCGCTGGCACTGTCGCCTAAACTGAAAACCGATACGGAAGCCTATATTCAGGATAAATATAAAGGTAACCCACTTTATCAGGTGGATATGATCAATTCCGTGGAGAAGGGAGTGAAGATGACGATGGTAGAAATGAAAGGATCGCCCATACTCGATATGAGCATAATAGAGAACAGTGAAGACTTATCTCCTTCCAAAAACTTGTTTGCGATCATGATCTATCAAACAAAATAAAACACGATTGCACCATGAAAAAGATAATTTATTACCCCCTTAATATTATTCACCCATAAACAATTTAACACCATGAACACAATTATCAAAACCATTCTTCCTGTCATCCTACTGACCCTGCTTTTTTCATCTTGCGAAAAAGATAAAGAAAACGAAGAAACCGATAACTCAGCTTCTATAGCTGGAGGTTGGACCATTACCAAATACGATGGGCAGGTACTCCAATCGCCCGCTTTTGGTACGCTCAGAGCCGATGCCACTTCGGAAAACACCGGAACATGCAGTTTTGTCGTTTCTTTTAACGGTACCAATAACAATAAAGAAAACGACAGTTTTACGCTATCCGACTCGAACACAAAAGTCTCCTTTACCAAAACTGATGGAGATATCAATACACTTGGCGGCGGCGGTACATGGACCATCAATACCCTTGACGAGCACAATCTTAAGATAACGAGCCAATACGGGCTGATACTGGAAATGACCAAATAAGACCCATACAGCAGACTGAATCCTGTACTCAATGTATAATATATCATGACATGAAAAGATCAATTATCCTCTGTCTTTTGTTGGCATCTACAATAAGTTTTGCCCGTGCACAGCAAGATTACAAATCCCTCCTTGGCACGTTTTACCAACATTCTGAAAATGGTTTTAAAGATATTATTGGTGTACAGACCGATACCTTGTCGAATTTCTATCCGTCTGTACTGACAGCGGATATAGGCGAAGTGCAGATTGGGAAATTCCCCTATGCGGTTACCTTAAACTGGGCGGTACCTTTGGCACAGTCAAGCGAAGTACGGGCAGCCGTGCAGGATTTTATGAAAGCAACCTATTCGGATGACAAACTGTATAAAACGGTAAGCGATGGTACCGAAGAAGAGGGTGATATGTACACCAACGTCTATGTTCTAGGCGGTGCAAAACCTTTGCTCATCTTCCAGACCATCTATTACCGGAATGAATACGATGCGGAGAAAAGCAAGTTTGTAATGACGATGTACGGGAAGTAAAAGTTTATCCTATTTTTTTAATGAAGACATGAAAGCAAGCCGTCCCATTACCATCCCTTTCAGTAAAAGCAAGACTTTCGTTTGGTTTATCGGTGCAGTCACATTTGTTGTCCTCGGCTGCTGGCTGTTGTTCGGCAATCCGATATTTAGGAACGCTTTGCTTGACAATCCATGGTTTACAAAAATGGCGGGCATGGCATCGTTTGTGTTTTTTAGTATTGCTGGTTATTTTTTTATTCGCAACCTGTTGTCAAAAGGCCCGGGACTGCTTATTGACGAGGCCGGCATCGAAGATTTTCATCGGCAGCATCTGCACCCAAAATTTACTGGAAAGATATAGAAGCGATAAAGGTACTGCGTATAAAATCTCAACCACTCATTATGTTTAAAGTAAGCAATCCCCAAACGTATATAAACGGACAAAGCAACTGGTTTAAAAGGAAAATATTGGAATTGAATTACAAGTGGTATGGTACTCCGGTGGGTATTTCAGCAAATGGGCTCAAGATTTCTTTTGAGGAATTATTGAAATTGGTAACAGAAAAGTTTGAAGCATACATAAGTGCTACATAAAAAACAACTAAACCGATGCAAACAACTCGTAGCAACATCATCAGGGTATTATTCCATACTGTTAAGTGTATTGGTGATGTTGCGGATGTATTACACCGCAGTATACAGAACAGGTTTGCCCATAATATGGTTTTTCCTTTGGTTGGCCTGTCTGGCAATAGCTGTTTTTGTACAAATAAAAATTATGTTTTAGACCTAAAGAATCAAAAAATCTCTAATCCTAGAAATCAAAATAATGAAAAAATCAATCCTCACATTCCTGTTTATAACAATAGTAATTTTTGCCCATGCACAAATTAGAAAAAACTTCGGTACAGAGTTGAAAGCATTGATAGATGCGAACGAATCAGCAGTAAAGGGTGATTTGATAAATAAAGAAGAAAGCAAAGTGATTACGATGGCCTATTTCAAGAGCAAATTGTCCCTTACGGGTTTTGATTCTAAGTTTGTCACCGGCGGTGTTTCCCGCAGTGTGTGGAGTACTTACAATGGAAAAGCTACCCTTGCAACGATGGATGATATTGCCGCAAAACTGGCTGTACTGGAAAAAGACTATACGATACTCGACAGCAAAACGGACAACCGATTGCTAGCTACCGGCAAAAATGACTTTACCCGAAAAATCCTGCTGACGGACAATGTCGAAAACATAATGGCAAAAATAGAACTGTATGAAAACAATAAGATTTCTATCGATATTGAAAAAGGGTTCCGTAGTAAGCTATCTTCTCAATTGCAAAAAAACATCGCAGCAGTACAGATTGGTGAGCAATTTGCCGTCGAGCTAATGAGATTGAGCAATGCCGATATAGAAACCATAAAAGGGTTGGAATATGATAACGGAGGATTTGTAAATACATACCTGTCCAAGCTACCACTGAGCGGTTTCAAGGTAAAGCTGAAAGAAGTATTTGACAATTACACGGTGGAATGTGAACCGGACGGCATATTTTCCGATGCTACAATGGATTCCATAGTTGCCGGTGACACGCCATACCTCTTCACCATACTCGACAGCAAAACTCAACCCAATCGGTTCGACCTAAAAAGTGGTTCCAAGCCGCTCGTCCGTAGAATTATACTACTGGATGAAATTACAAGAAATCTAGTAAAGGCAGATATTCAGGCAACCGAAGACTACAAAGAAGTTTATTTTACCATCTATAAATACGACAAGCCATTAAAGTAAAAATAGCATAGAAAGAAAATCAATAGCAAAATGAAAATTGCTTTTACACACAGCTAACTCTACTTTTCTGATCGTAAAAAATAATTTGGAAAGCAGTACACTGACCGATTTTCGGCAATTATTAAAACAAATAAAAATTTTAAAACAATAAAAAAATCCCTGGTCTTTGCAGGACCAGGGATTGCTCATCATTCTTCAGGTAATATATGGGTATTAAAGCTTTTCGCCGTGTTGGGAAATATCCAGCCCCACTGCTTCATCCTCTTCCGTGACACGCAAAGTAGAAATCGAATCGGTAACTTTTAATAAGATAAATGCCATAACGAGTGTAAATATCGAGGCCCCAACCAAGCCGATGAGATGCGCGACAAAAAGCTTAGTTTCGCCGTAAAACAAACCATTCACTTCGACAGCTTCATTGATGGCACTATGTGCAAATACACCTGTGAGCAACATGCCTACCATACCCCCTACACCGTGACTAGGAAATACATCTAAGGTATCATCCAATTTTGACTTAGTTCTCCAGTCAATCAAAAGACGGCTAATTACTGCCGCTACTGCGCCTATCACTAAAGAATGAGGTACAGTTACAAAACCAGCTGCCGGTGTAATCGCGACCAGCCCGACTACTACACCTATACATACGCCCATTGCCGACGGCTTTATACCCCGAGCTGCGTCAAAGAAAATATAAGTCAGTGCGGCGGCACCCGAAGCTGTGGAAGTCGTGGCCAAAGCAGTAGCTGCCAATTGGGAAGCACCAAAAGCCGAACCGGCATTGAAGCCAAACCAACCAAACCACAGCATCCCTGTTCCGAGCAACACATAGGTAATACGTGCCGGTGTATGTTCTTTGAAATCTTTACCCTGCTTGAGGTAAATAGCTGAAGCCAAAGCTGTCAAACCAGCCGACATATGTACAACTGTACCTCCCGCGAAATCCAAAACGCCCATCTTGTATAAGATTCCATCGGGATGCCAAGTGGCATGTGCCAATGGCGCATAGATAAAAACAAAAAACAAACAAATAAAAAGTACATAAGATGTAAACCGAATCCTTTCCGCAAATGCCCCCGTAATAAGTGCCGGTGTAATGATGGCAAACTTCAATTGATACATCGCAAATAGCGTGAAAGGGATAGTTGGTGCCCCTGACCACGGTTCTCCATCCAACACACCGTTAAACATGAAGTATGTGGTCGGATTGCCGACTATTCCACCAACCGACTCACCGAAGACCAAAGAAAAACCAAATACAACCCACAACACAGCAATGACGGCCATACAGATAAAACTTTGTAACATCGTGGAAATTACATTTTTCTTTTTGACCATACCGCCATAAAAATAGGCTAAGCCTGGAGTCATAATCAAAACTAAAGCCGCAGAAGCCAACATCCAAGCAATATCAGCACCATTGTAATCATAGTTTTTATCCATATCAGGAAGACTAGAATAAAATATTGCCAGAACAACAACAATAGCCATTAATAAAATAGGAACAAATGATTTTTTACCAGATAAACTCATAATTATTACATGTTTTACATTAAACAATGCAAATAAATAAAAATTATATCAATAAAATGAATATTTTTTGATAAAAATCACAATAAAAAAATAAATAATACGATAAAATTTAGATAAAACAATCAAAACACACCAGTAAAACCACAAAAACCACAATAATCAACAACCATCAATCGCTGATTGATTGCCACAAACACGAACGTGAATTTGAATTGACTAATTATTTTATTTTTCCAAAGAGTTTCTGTATCAAAGTGGGCTTCACTCCTACATACCACTTGTCACCCTCTTGCTTGGTAGGATAGATATCGATATAATTGCCTTGACCCGCTAAACCTTTTCCCGTTTTCAGGTCAAATTTCTGCCGATGATACGGACAAACAAGATGTCCTTCTTCACACCACCCATCGACTAGCGGTGCTCCTGCATGTGGACACTTACGCGAAAAAGCCACATAAGTTCCGTCATAAAAAACTAAACAAAAGGTCTTCTCAGGCAAGTTCACGAGCTGAATAGCATCTTTCATTAAATACTCGGACGGAATTTCAACCCAATTCATATGATCTAAAATATACATATTCTTGCAATAAAATTGTATATATTTTTATCTTTCGGTGAACCATGCAGACAGATGTAACAAAAAAGTTTTCATTTTTTGTATGCCTTTTCATTTTTTTTATTAAATTTATAGGAAAGATGTTGTGTTATGAAAGATTACTTCTCGACCATATCCGACAAATATGCCAGATTTCGTCCCGACTATCCGCAAACCATCTTTGATTTTCTATACCCCTTTTTGAAGGAAAAGCAAAAAGCTTGGGATTGTGGAACCGGAAACGGCCAAGTTGCGCATGAGTTAGCCCAAACCTTTTCGCATGTCGAAGCAACCGACATCAGCCAATCTCAACTTCTTCATGCTCACCCCGCCGACAATATTCGTTATTCACTACAACCGGCCGAAAACACAACCTTTGACGATGACAGCTTCGATCTAATCACCGTTGCACAAGCCGTACATTGGTTCGACTTTGACAAATTCAATGATGAGGTAAGACGGGTGGGGAAACCAAACAGCCTCATCGCAATAATAGGCTACGAATTGAATAATATTACACCCGAAGTGGATGCTGTTGTCCGCACATTATACCGAGATATCATCGGTGAGTATTGGGCTGTTGAACGAAAATATATCCAAGAAAAATACCAAACAATTCCTTTCCCCTTTCGAGAACTCGAAACACCGGAAATCAATAACATCAAGCTTTGGAATTACGACAACCTTATCGGTTATCTTCATACTTGGTCAGCCGTAAAGCATTTTATGGACGCTAAGGGATACAACCCCATAGACGAAATATCATCAGATTTAAAAGAAGCCTGGGGATCGGCGGAAGTCCGAAAGGTCAATTTCCCTATTATATTTCGAGCAGGACGTATCAAATAATGGTGTCATATTTAAATATCTACCATAAGGAGTAGATGATTTCGTTACGATCATCAGCAGTACTTCAATGTTATACGCAACGCATAACCTATCGCAATAGCTATTAAAAAACTGGCAAACGTTCCCACCAGCACATATTCTGTAAACTTTGTATTCTTTGCATTTGTCAGGTCTCCAAACCTAAAAATGGATTTGGCGGCCAATAAAAAACCTATACCGGACAAAAAGCCTACTTGAATAAACAAAACAATGATAAGGCGTTCCATTACACCTATCAACAAACCGGCATCCAATAGTGTTTCATGTTTCTTAGCATGCAAAACATGTTCTTGGTTCCATTTAGAGAAAAAAACACGCAAAAATATCGGACTGACTGCCACCGTAAGCAATAAAGCCACTATATAAGCCAAAGACGGGGCCGAAGTCAACAAAACCAAGCTATGCTGAGGTACCCCATAGATACAAAAAACAACAGCAAGGATAACCAATACATGAAAAAACTGATCGACTAAGAAAAATAGAACGGGCTTCGATGGCCACTTTTTCTCACACACTATTTTCATACTATCAATTGCCAAATGAGTAAAGCCAATGCATGCAATATAGGGCCAGCTCGTAGCGATGTCCTGGAAAAACACAAAACACAACAAGACCATATGGACACACACATGCAGAAGCAGGTAGAAGACGTTTTCTCTCCGCTTGATGACCAGTTTCTTCGTTTGTAAAACAAAATCACCCACTAGATGTGCCAATAAAAGTTTAAGAAATAAGATCAACATCGCTTTATTAATTCTTTTGTACAATAATCAATGACCTTCGATAGTTGCACAAAATGTGCTTTACTCAACTCCGTACTTACCTGACTTTGGTATTTACGCTTTAACATACCGGCCAATTCCTTTTGATTGGCTTCAGGGTTTTCTAAGGCTACTGCCACACTTTCAGCCATATTGACGGTCCATTTTTCACTGAGCTCCATAGCCAATTCTAGCATAATATTCACAGGCTCATCGTATTCCGGCCAGTGACTTCGAATCAGGACGAAATCTTTGCGCAGGGAGTCAAATGCTTCTCCAGAATATATAAAAGCCTGACCATTCGAATTTTTTACGCTATCACCCGAATAGTCGATCTCTCCGATACCTATCCCTAACCTCACATCTAAATGACTCAAAGACTTCATACGGGCTTTCAAATAAAAAACAAACTTGAAACACGCTTCGATTGGCAGCTCAGCTTGAAAACTATCTCCCCTAAATATATCAAATTTTTTGGCATACCGCTGCAGGGCTTCTTCTAAAACAGGCAACCATACACTTGCCTGCATTCGTCTAGAATTCACGACATCTCCTATTATTATTACATGCATACCCTTTGGTGTTTATAACATCATCAAATATAATGATATTTATAAATATCAGCAATATTAATGATAACCCAAACTATCATTACATCTAATCATACTTCAGCTACTGCTAATCGCACTACAAAGCTTCTTTTTCGAAAAGATAAAAATCATTTTCTATAAAAAGCAATAATTCTCCAGCCGATTACTCGCACAGGTTGTAACAATCCGCCATAAATCTTACATTTACAAAATATAAAAAAACTATATGGCTTTAAATTACGTCTGGATAGCCTTTTTTGTCATTGCTTTTATTGTTGCCCTCGTCAAACTCATCTTCTTTGGAGATACCGAAATATTTTCAAATCTTATTAATGCTCTTTTTGATAGTGCCAAAACCGGCGCTGAGCTTTCGTTAGGTTTAATAGGGATTATGACCTTTTGGCTGGGTATTATGAAAATAGGGGAAAGAGCCGGTATGATTTCTGTATTTGCTAAGGGAGTAAGCCCTTTCTTTAGCAAACTATTTCCAGGCGTACCGAAAGGACATCCCGCCAACGGGTCCATCATCATGAATTTCTCCGCCAATATGCTAGGGCTGGACAACGCCGCTACTCCTGTAGGACTTAAAGCGATGAAGGAGCTGCAAGAACTCAATGAGGATAAGAATACAGCGACCAATGCACAAATTATGTTCCTGGTATTGAATACGGCAGGCATTACCCTGATCCCCACATCCGTGATCGCCTTACGGATGGCCAGTGGAGCTGCAAATCCGACAGATATATTTATCCCCTCCTTAATCGGAACCTTTATATCCTTTCTTTCGGGAATGATTGCGGTAGCTTTCTACCAACGGATCAACCTGCTCAAACTTCCTGTACTTATTTTCTTAGGGATATTCATTGGGTTGATGTGTCTTTTATATTTTGGACTACAAGGTCTTCCCCCTGAAGAAATGCAAAAAGTCACAGGTCTTATCGGGGGATTGCTTATTTTCTCCATTATTATTCTCTTTATTGCTTACGGTGCGGCAAAAAAAATAAATGTATACGATGCTTTTATTGATGGCGCTAAAGAAGGATTCACAACTTCCGTCATGATCATTCCTTTTCTCATCGCTATCCTAGTCGCTATTGCGGCATTCCGCACGACGGGATGTATGGATTATATCGTAAACGGAATAGGGAGCATTGCTGCTTCCTTAGGTTTAGACACGCGCTTTGTTCCGGCATTGCCCGTAGGGCTGATGAAGACATTAAGTGGTGGTGGGGCTCGTGGTCTTATGGTGGATGTGATGCAAACATACGGTGTCGATTCGTTTCAGGGAAGACTTGCCAGCGTTATCCAGGGATCGTCTGAGACGACATTTTATGTACTTGCCGTTTATTTCGGCTCGGTAGGTATTAAAAATACGAAGTATGCTTTGACCTGCGGTCTAATCGCAGATCTTGTCGGATTAATAGCGGCTATATTCCTAGCTTATTTATTTTTTGGTTAAAACTCTATATATATTATAAATAATTTCCATGAAAACTCTCGCATTAATCGCACATGACGGCAAAAAAGCAGAAATGGTTGGCTTTGTCAAAGACCATTTGCACTACTTAAAAAAGGCCAAACTCTTAGCAACAGGAACAACGGGGTCGTATATACAGCAAACGGGGCTTGATGTGGAATTAAAATTGAGCGGCCCTAAGGGTGGAGATGCACAAATCGCTGCTTTAGCCGCCGAAGGAAAGGTTGATGGCATTATTTTCTTCAGAGATCCCCTAGGTAAGCATGCCCATGAGCCAGATATTCAGATGCTTATGCGTATCTGTGATTTATGGAATGTTCCATTAGCTACGAATCCAGCAACCGGAACACTTATTATTGAAGGACTGTTAGATGAGTAGGATTCAAGCAATATACTGTATAAAAAAGCTTGATTTATAGGTGTCCTGTCGTATATTTGGAGGATTCTAACAGTTCAATATGATATCGATATTAGAAGAACAAACTTTAAGTAGTCCGTTCCATGAATTCTCTCGGGAAGAATGGAAAAGTCTGAACGGACGCTTCAATCATAACCTTGGTACAAGTGATCTCGAGCAATTGCATGCCTTGAATGAACCGTTAAATATCAAAGAAATCGAAGATATCTATTTTCCCTTAGCTCACCTCTTAGCACTGCATATCAAAAATTACGATGGCTTACGAAATGACAACAATCTGTTCTTCCAAAGAAATCAACAAAAGCTTCCTTTCATTATTGGTATAGCCGGTTCGGTGGCCGTAGGGAAGAGTACTACTGCACGTGTACTCCGGAAGGTATTGTCCATGCTACCACACAAACCTCAGGTTGAACTCGTCACGACAGATGGTTTTTTGTACCCGAACAAGGTGTTGACCCAGCGGGGTTTACTGAATAGAAAAGGTTTTCCGGAAAGCTATGACACCAAAAAACTACTTAGCTTTCTTTCATCCGTAAAGTCTGGAAAAACATCATTAACAGTACCTTTATATTCCCATTTGGAATACGATGTGTTGTCCGATGAAAAATTGACCATTGATAGTCCGGATATTTTAATCATCGAAGGCATCAACGTTCTGCAGGTCAGCTCCCAAAGGTCGCCAAATAGCAATAAAGTATTCGTCTCTGATTTTTTCGACTACTCCATTTATGTAGATGCTCTGGAGAAAGACATTCTGACCTGGTATATCAACCGGTTCGAATCATTACGGATTACGGCATTCCAGAACACAAATTCTTATTTCCATAAATATGCTGACTTGTCGACCGAGGAGAGCAGGAACAAAGCCAACCAAATATGGAATGAAATAAATAAACCCAACCTACACGACAATATTCTCCCCACGAAATATAGAGCTGATTTAATCTTATACAAAGGTTCTCACCATTTTGTGGAAAGCATCAAAGTTAGGAGGATCTAAATCGTTCCTTTTCAAACAACAGTATATGCCGTAACAATTCATTCTCCAGTTGACGATGTAAGCGGTTACTGGTTTGGGTCGCATATAACTCTACTTTATACCGCACATAGTCCTTTCCAATCTCCACAATTTCCAGATTAATCTCATTATTTTTAGCGAGATTAGGATGGTTTCTAAGAAATATACGCACCTCCTCTTCAAGCTGTTCTACCGCCAAAGCAGAAGGTAAAGGCAATTCAAACTTCACCGTAAACAAACTGGATCGGTGCGCCGAAAGGTTGATTATAGGATTATTAAAGACTAAGTTATTAGGCACCATAACGATATCATCCTCTTCATTTTGGATTTCAATATGAGCAAAAGTAACATCTATTATTCGACCTTCATGTTCCCCTACCCTTATTCGATCACCCACGGATAATTGTTCCGAAAACATGACAAACAAGCCACTCAACATATTCGTGATGTAATCTCGGAACAATACGGCTATGGCCATTGCCACAAAAGTAAGGCTCATCAAAAAATCTAATGGATTAACCCCCATAGCCACCATAAGACCCACAATTAGAAAGATCACATTCAACATGGTCGTCAACCTGTTGATTCCCAAAACAAAATTCCCTCTCACAGACCCCTTGACATGCCGCGCATTATATACCGATATAATGACAACTCGAATAACAGATACAATTATGCTAGGAACTAAAAAAGAGTTTATTCCGATTATAATCTGGTAAAGCAGGGTACCTTGCTGTATATCTCTGTAATAAAATAAGGCACCAAATATGATGAATAGGATGATCTTAGCTATAAATACAGCAGATATTCTATACTTATTTTCTTGTTCTGTAATCATAATACGTGTAATACAGAGCTAAACAATACTATGCCAGACATTAAAGAATTGATTCCCTCACTCTGGCCAGTTTTACCAATAAGCCTTCCAACAAATCTAAACGTAACATATTGGCTCCGTCAGATTTTGCGAGAGCCGGGTCGGGATGTGTTTCTATGAAAAGTCCATCCGCCCCAACAGCAATAGCTGCCTTAGCAATTGTTTCAATGAGTGCCGGTTTACCTCCCGTTACGCCTGAAGCTTGATTAGGCTGCTGTAGAGAATGCGTACAGTCCATCACCGTAGGTACAGCAAACGAACGCATAACAGGAATACCTCGGAAGTCTACAATCAGATCCTGATACCCAAACGTATTACCACGATCAGTCAATATCACCTTTTCGTTACCCGCTTCCTTGACCTTATCTACCGCAAACCGCATCGATTCGGCCGACAAAAACTGTCCCTTTTTAATATTTACAACCTTACCGGTGTTTGCTGCCGCAAGGAGTAGCTCCGTCTGTCTACACAAAAAAGCCGGAATTTGCAGCACATCAACATAAGCCGCGGCCATAGCCGCTTCATGACTTTCATGTATATCCGTGACGGTAGGAACACCAAACTCCTTTCCTACCTTTTCTAAAATCTTTAACGCCTTCTCATCGCCTATTCCGGTAAACGAATCTGCCTTGGAACGATTTGCTTTACGATAAGATCCTTTAAAAATATAAGGTATTTGCAGCTTATTTGTAATCGTGATTATCTTTTCCGCGATACGTAAAGCCATTTCCTCCCCCTCTATCGCACATGGTCCCGCCATCAGAAAAAATTGGCGAGACGATCCATTTTCTATTTTCGATAAATATGTATTAATCATTTTTCCAGTTAATTTCCCAATTCAGACATGAATTTGATACGCATCAACTGAATATCCTCATAGGTATAATCCTCCTCACCTAGTTCCGCCAAGGCGGTCTTTATCGAATCCTCTTCTGCTGATTTAAAATAGTCATAAACCTCATCTTGCCTATCTTGATCAATCATCTCATCCACAAAATACCCAATGTTTAACCGTGTTCCTGAATAAACAATAGACTCGACCTCTTTCAGTAAATCTTCATAGGTGATACCCTTCGATGACGCAATATCTTCCAAACCAATCTTGCGATCGATATTCTGAATAATGGACACTTTCAACGCCGACTTGTTGGCCGCAGATTTGACAACCATATCCTGCGGACGCACAATATCATTGCTTTCTACATAAGTCTTAATCAATTCGACAAAAGGAGCACCAAATTTCAAGGCCTTTCCTGCCCCCACGCCATGGATTTGCTTCATCTCATCCGTAGATATGGGATAATGTGTACACATCTCTTCCAACGATGGATCCTGAAAGATGACAAAGGGAGGTAGCGACTTCTGCTTGGCAATTTTTTTACGAAGCTCTTTCAGCATTTTCAGTAATTCATTATCCAAGGTTCCAGCCCCTTGTACTACATCCTCCGCCGAATCCTCATCACCATTTTCCATCGGTCTGTTGAGTATAAATTTTAGACCATAAGGATTCTTGAGGTATTTCTCTCCCAAATCCGTCAGGTTCAACAAACCATAATGATCGATATCTTTTTTAATAAAGCCGGCTAACTCAGCTTGGCGGATTAATGAATTCCAGTAATTGACACCTTCTTCTTTCCCGCTTCCAAACAAGACATGTGCATCGTGCTTGTAAGACGAAATAGGCTGATTATTTTGACCAATCAACACATTAATAATATGATGATCGTCAAACTTCTGTCCTTCTTCTTTGATAAACTTCAGGACGTTTAACAAGGGCTTCTCGGCGCCGAAATAGGTCTTCTCTGTTCGGCAATTATCGCACATATTATTACAACCCGTCTCGTCAAACTTCTCACCAAAATAATGGAGTATCTGTTTTCGTCTACACACGGAAGATTCCGAATAATCGATAACCTCTTTGAGAATTTGCGTTCCTATCTCTCGTTCAGACACCGGTTTATCCTTCATAAACTTGGTCAGCTTCTCAATATCCTTTTTCGAGTAGAAAGCTACACAAATACCTTCTCCACCATCCCTTCCCGCACGGCCAGTCTCCTGATAATATCCTTCCATAGATTTCGGGATATCGTGATGTATCACATACCGGACATCAGGTTTATCGATCCCCATTCCAAAAGCAATGGTTGCGACAATCACCTCCACATCCTCCATCAAAAACTTATCTTGGGTATCCGCACGCGTCTTCGCATCCAATCCAGCATGATAAGGCAATGCCTTAATCCCGTTGATATTCAGCACTTCTGCTATTTCTTCCACCTTTTTCCGGCTGAGACAGTAAATGATGCCCGTTTTTCCGGAATGGTTTTTAATAAAGCGGACAATTTCTTTGACCACATTCTTTTTCACTCGAACCTCATAAAACAAATTAGATCGGTTAAAGGACGATTTAAACAATGTGGCATTATTCATTTGCAAGTTTTTGCGAATGTCGGATTGCACCTTTGGTGTGGCAGTTGCCGTTAAAGCAATAATTGGAATATTCGGATTTATACCGTTGATCACCTGTCTTATCTTACGATATTCGGGTCGGAAATCATGACCCCATTCGGAAATACAATGCGCTTCATCCACAGCGACGAAGGAGACGTTGATACTTTTCAAAAACTGAAAATTGTCCTCTTTCGCCAAGGATTCGGGTGCTACATAAAGCAACTTGGTCTTGCCAGAGGTGACATCGGCTTTCACATGGGTAATTTCCCCCTTGGTCAATGACGAATTGAGAAAATGTGCAATGCTATCCGACCCTCCAAAAGCGCGCAACTGGTCTACTTGATTTTTCATCAAAGCAATTAACGGCGAGATAACAATCGCTATACCATTACTCATTAATGCCGGAAGCTGGTAACAAATGGATTTCCCTCCGCCCGTTGGCATGATAACAAATGTATCCTTCTTATTTAGGATATTGGTAATGATTGCTTCTTGATCGCCTTTAAATGCATCGAATCCAAAAAATTCTTGAAGATTGTCGTACAAAGATTTTTCTATTTCCATCGGTACAAGGGCAAAGTTTGGAAGAAATTTGACTTATCTAACACTCAAAAAACTTACTTTTGTAATATACTATAAAAATAAGGATAATTTCTGTGAAAAGCAATTTGGACATCAAAAAAGAGGCCGAGGAGGTATTACGCTTAGAAGCTCAAGCCATCTTAGCTTTAATCCACCAGCTGACGGACGATTTTGCGGAAGTCGTTAAAGCAATTTTAGACCTGAAAGGAAGGGTCATTGTCACCGGCGTAGGAAAAAGTGCTATTGTCGCTCAAAAGATAGTCGCTACATTAAATTCTACAGGTACCCCATCGATTTTTATGCATGCAGCCGATGCAATTCATGGGGATTTGGGCATTATACAGCAAGAAGATCTGATTATTGCACTATCCAAAAGCGGAAATACACCCGAGATAAAGGTTCTCGTACCTTTTCTCAAGCAACGCAACAACAAACTTGTAGCCCTAGTAGGCAATACAAAATCGTTCTTGGCCGAACAAGCAGATTTCATCCTCGACACTTCTGTCGAACGAGAAGCCTGTCCCAACAACCTAGCCCCTACAACCAGTACAACAGCTCAGATGACTATGGGAGACGCCTTGGCTGTATGCTTGCAGACTGCGAGACATTTTACAGATCGGGATTTTGCCCTATATCACCCCGGTGGAACTCTTGGTAAACAACTATACCTTAAAGTAGCTGACCTTTCCAACCTAAATGGCAGGCCTCTGGTTTATCCCGAAGATAAAGTAAGACAGACGATCATTACCATCACAAAATTCCGGCTGGGCGCAACAGCGGTCTTAATAGACGAGGATATTGTCGGCATCATTACCGATGGGGACATCCGAAGAATGTTGGAAAACAATGAAGACATTTCCAATCTCACAGCAGGTGATATCATGTCTAAAGGCCCAAAACGAATAGAAGGGTCCCAACTCGCCGTGAATGCACTACACCTGATGCGCGAATATAATATTTCCCAATTGCTGGTAACCGATAACGGAAATTATACGGGCATTATTCATATCCAGGATTTATTAAAAGAAGGTATAATTTAATGCATAGTAATGATCTCAAGAGGCCCCTCTTCTTAAAATGTAAAAATCTTGTGAACAACCGGATAAAAAACAGCATACCGATAGATTTTAAGTACATTTGGCATATATATTGAATACTATTCATTCAAAAGACGTAAATCAAATAAAATGAAACCATCATGATTTATTCAAGTCACACAGGGTATGAATAAATCTGATAGCTTCATCACCATTAAAAAACAAATTACATACAGATGAAAAAATTATTAAGTATAGCAACAGTTTTAGTCGCATTTATTACATTGGCCGCAATGTCCAGTGCAATCGGTGAGTTTAAATTTGAGAAGGAAACCCATGATTTTGGTAAAATCCCTCAAAATAAACCTGCGACTTACGAGTTTAAATTCACCAATGTTGGGGATGCTCCGATTATCTTATCGGAGGTAGCGCCATCATGCGGTTGTTCGGTTGCCGATTATTCGAAGACGCCAATAAAACCAGGTGCAGAGGGAACTATTAAGGTGACTTTCAATGCCTCTTCGGCAACAGGTCCTTTCACCAAATCGTTTACCGTAAAATCGAACACAAAAACTCCCGTAAAAATATTGACCATTAAAGGTACAGTGGAATAAAAATAGTAGAATAAAAGAACAAAGCGCCGTCTGTGAAAGATGGCGCTTTTTTTATATTATTATATTATATTCTACCCGTTGTGCATTTTAAATGATGCTAATTTTTAGATTGTTGATGTTTCTGTTG
>JBEBWF010000041.1:0-37892 GCA_040392285.1 Sphingobacterium sp.
ATTTCAGCTAAAATTTCAAATAGATGAGCCAAAAAACAAAATTTTATAAATATCAAGGAGCAGGTAATGATTTTATCTTAATTGACAATAGAACGGGCAATTTTGATAGAAACGATACCGATTTAATCAAACATTTATGCGACAGAAGATTCGGTATAGGTGCAGACGGATTAATGCTTCTTCAAGATACCGAAAATTTTGATTTTGAGATGCTTTATTACAATGCAGATGGTAGAGAAGGCTCGATGTGTGGTAATGGAGGGCGATGTATTGTTGCTTTTGCAAGAGACTTAGGTATTATCAACCATAAAACTGACTTTTTGGCAGTAGATGGTGAACATCAAGCTACGATTACAGAAGACCAAGTCAACTTAGGTATGGTAGATGTGAGCGTCATCAACAGAGATGGAGATGCCTATGTACTGAATACTGGCTCCCCTCACTATGTCAAAATTGTTGAAAATCTTGCTATTTACGCTGTATATGAGGAAGGCAGCTCCATTCGTAATAACGATACCTACAAAGAAAAGGGCATTAATGTCAACTTCGTGGAGAAAGAAAAAGACGGGTATTTCGTACGTACTTTTGAAAGAGGGGTAGAAGACGAAACACTCGCCTGCGGAACTGGCGCTACTGCCGCGGCTATGGCTATGGCCCTAAACGAAAACCAAACCGGTAGCATCGAAATACCTATCCGTGTCTTAGGTGGAAAGCTCTTTATTTCTTTCTACAGAGAAGGCGACAATTTCCGCAATGTATTTCTTAAAGGCCCTGCAAACTTGGTCTTTGAAGGTACTGTTGAAATCTAAAAATGTTAAGCTTCCGATTTTACCGTTTTAATTTTAACTTCTTACTTATTCAAGGTATCTTAGATGTCTTTTTAGAGACAGTGAACTTTTAATGCAACAGGTCGACAGCAATACTCCTTTCAAATTAATTTATTCCTTAGGCGAACATCCGTATCTCGGTTATTTAATCGAGCCACATATCGTTCAACTGAATAGCAATGGTAGTCTATCCTTATCCTACAAACGGGTATTCTCCAATACTGTTGATGAGTTTGCAAAAGACCTGGATGACATCGACTTCAAAATCATCAAACTCTTAGATGAGATCGAGCAGACGTCTGTCATCAAAAAGTACCATAAAAAAGTAATACGACCGGCAGACTTTTTTACCAAAATCTTTGACAGCAAGATTTTTGAGTATATCCGGCCAAAATTAGAGCAAAAGCTGTTAAAAGTACTCGGTCTTCTCGGAGACAGACCGTTGTTTCTGATGAGCAAAAAGGACGGTTATCCTGCCGAACGTCAACTCTCCATCGCTGAAGAATCTACTTCTATTCTTTTTCATTTCCGTAGAAACGAAGATGAAACGCGCTATTTCCCGACACTTAAATTTAAGGGCAATCGGATGGAGTTTATGTACAAAGATGCCCAGATTATTATCAACCAACAGGCCTGGCTACTTCTCGATGATACCTTATTTTACTTCGATGAGCCTTTGGAAGGCAAAAAATTAACCCCTTTTCTCAATAAAAGATACATCTCTGTCGGCAGGAATACAGAACAAAAATATTTTGAAACTTTTGTCAGCGGTCTCATCGAGAAACATCATGTCTATGCCGAAGGTTTCGATATCCGGACCATTCAGGAGCAGGCAACGCCGCAATTGACATTGCATTATTTCTCCAATGAAAATGCGCAATTTCAACTTTCGTTCAACTACGGCAAGTATAACTTCAATGCGGGATCACCACAAAAGACATCGGTTAAACTGGAGTATGAGGAATCCCAAGATAAGTATACCTTTTACCGTATCAAACGCGCTCTTGCCTGGGAGGAGAAGCAACGTGATTTTCTAACGAGCTTGGGATTAAACCAACAAGACTTACTATACGGAAGCTACACGCTACAAAACACTGCTGCGGCAAGTCACGTCGATTGGCTTAACAGACATCAGGATGAACTGTTGGAACGGGGTTTTCAAATAAAGCAAGAGACCAAAGGCAAACGGTTTTTTATCGGACAAACGTCCTTAGATATTGAAGTCGTCGAAGAAAGTGACTGGTTCGATGTACGTGCATTCGCTATTTTTGGTGCTTTTAAAATTCCCTTTATTCAGCTTCGCGATCATATCTTGAATCATATTCAAGAGTTTACTTTACCCAATGGTGATATTGCTATTATCCCCGAAGAATGGTTTGCACAATACGAGCATCTTTTCCATTTCTCTATTAAAAAAAGTGAGCTACAGCTTCACAAAACACATATCGGCGTTCTGCATGAAATCAGCGAGCATACCGCCCTCACGATGAGCCGTAAATTAGCTCGACTCAGTGATTTTGAAGGTATCGAAGACATCGGCCTACCACAAGGTTTTGGCGGGTTATTAAGACCTTATCAACAAGCGGGATACAACTGGTTCCATTTTCTACAAAGCTATCAATTTGGAGGTGTCCTGGCAGACGACATGGGACTGGGAAAAACCGTTCAGACTTTAGCCTTGCTGCAAAAGCAAAAGGAAACGCTTCAACATACAGAACACGCCAAAACATCCCTACTCGTATTGCCAACATCGTTGGTCTATAACTGGATAAAGGAAGCGGAGAAATTCACACCGACATTACGTATCCTCTCCCATAGCGGATATAATCGATCGAAGGATTCTTATGCTTTTACACATTTTGATCTTGTCATTACGACCTATGGAATTTTACGAAGCGACACAGAGATACTAAGTAAGTTCTACTTCAACTATATCATCTTAGATGAAAGCCAGCATATAAAAAATCCGACTTCAAAATCTTTTAAGGCAATTAAGCTCTTGAAGGGTAAGCATAAGCTTGCGTTAAGCGGTACACCCATAGAGAACTCTGTATCGGATATCTGGTCACAGATGCACTTTACTAACCCTGGCCTATTGGGCAGCTATTCTTTTTTCCAAAAAGAATTTGTACATGGCATCGAAAAGAAAAAAGACGAATTAGTGGCGCATCGCCTTCAAGCGATTATTAAACCTTTTGTGTTGCGCCGGACAAAAAATCAAGTTGCCACAGAATTGCCGCCTAAAACAGAACAAATTGTGTACTGTGAAATGAGCGAAAAACAGGGTGAAATTTATGAGAAAATAAAGTCTGAATACCGCAATGCTTTATTGGACAATGCCCTGCAACAGAACAATGGCAGAGGACAAATTGCCTTATTGCAAGGACTAACCAAATTGCGCCAACTCGCAAATCATCCCCAAATGATAGACGAGCATTACAACGATAGTTCGGGTAAATTTGACACCGTCATCGAGATGCTACAATCTATCGCTGCCGAAGGAAACAAAGTCTTGCTATTTTCGCAATTTGTTAGGCATCTGGGACTGTTTAAAACCTATTTTGAACAAAATAACATTCCGTATGCCTACCTGGACGGTGGCACCAAAAACCGGGCTGAAGCTGTAGATTATTTTAAGGAAAATGACGAGGTGAAGGTATTCTTAATTTCTATCAAAGCGGGGGGCGTAGGCCTTAATCTTACAGAAGCTGACTATGTTTTTCTACTTGATCCATGGTGGAATCCAGCGGTAGAACAGCAGGCTATAGACCGAAGCCATCGTATCGGACAACAACGTAATGTTTTCATCTATAAATTCATTAGTAAAGACACCGTAGAGGAAAAGATTGTAGCCCTGCAAAACCGAAAGAAATCCATCGCAAACTCGTTAATCACAACAGAAGAGAGCTTTGTCAAATCATTATCTTCGGATGATCTGAAGGAATTGTTGCGTTAGGAAATTAGAGCGAGTCTCCTTCAAAGACGGCATCATCCAACGCCACGTTCAACTTTTGATTACGTAAAACAAAACGGGTATAACCGTCCGACGGTTCGATAAGCTGTAGCTCGGCAATCTGATAATTAACTTTGTCGTAGTAGAGAACTATTTGTTTCATTGCTTTTTTGATTTCCTTTTCTGTAGGTTCCAACTTTAAGATATAATAGCTAGATGATTGATAGTACGATGGGCTAAATTCGTCCCCTTGATAAGTCCCACCTCCTACATTAGCATGGATAGCTTGGCTAATTTTCTCAAATTGCTTACTTCTACTCAGATCCATACTTTTCTTCTTTCCCCGATCATTGATATAGATTTTCTTATCCTTGAATACCATACTGTATTTTAAAGGAGCGGTATATATCCAAGCCAACCTATCCGGACTTTTAATATAAAACCGACCCGATGACACCATATCCTTTTTCACATAACCCACCTTTTTATATTGGGTAAAGTCTGCTGACAGGGTATTCATCTTTTCACGTTTGGCAAGCGATTTTTTGAAGGAGGCAATATCTTCGTTGGACATCTTCATTTCCTGTCCTTGTACCCCTACCAACCAGAAAACACACCATAAAACAACTCCTATTCTCGCACTAATACGCATACGCCTGTAAATTTAACAGTTCTTCAACCGTCACCGACCGCATATCCCGTTGCTTCATATATTCCAATACCCGCCGGACAATGCGCAGGGTTTTATTTGACGTATCATGAAACAAGACAATATCTCCCGCTTTCAACCTCCTGGTCACCCGATCAAAGATTTTATCTTCATTTTGAATCACCCTATCGAGCGAGCGATTGCTCCACCCTATAATCTGATGCTTCGTATGTTGGACAGCACGCGCAACAGAAGGATTAGTCACGCCAAACGGAGGTCTAAAAAAACGTGTTTTGTGCGGCACAAAATCCTGAATAACAGCATCACAACTGTCGATTTCCTGAACGACTTGGTTTTCGCTTAAAAAACCAAAGGCTTTGCTGTGGTTCATCGTATGATTGCCTATAATATGCCCTTCTTCTATTATCCTTTTAAAAATATCGGGATGCTTATTGATCTGCCTGCCAATACAGAAAAAAGTGGCCTTGGCATCGTATTCTTTCAATAGATCCAATAAATCAGCAGTTATCGGCGTAGGACCATCATCGAAAGTCAAAGCTAGTGTTTGCCCATCCGTATAACGCTTGCGATAGAATACATCCGCGAAATAGCCCAATCGTAGATCAAAAGAACCCCATGTCGTCAATCCTACCCATAGGACAACAATCACAAAACACCATAACCAAGATACAACCGAAAATAGGGCCAGGATGGCACACAAGATACCAAGCGACCAAAGTATTGGGATGAGATTTTTATGCTTCCACATGGCGAATTAATATTAAACTGTGATCCTTACCTAGATATTGATTATATAATAAAACATATCTCAAGGTGCTTTGTTTTCCGTCACCCCAATGAAGAACAGGAGGAATTGTCTGAAACTTGGCAATATATGCCGCAGCTGCTAAACCGAACGCTGAAGCAACATCATTTTGCCCCACAATATTCTTATAAATAACACGAGAAGTATGCGGAAATAACGAACCAAAAGCCTCATAGTACGCATCATATACAATATCCCCGTTATTGCCGGTGACCAATACGGACACCTCCTCCATCTTCACCTGATGGTTTTCTAAAAATTGTGTCACGAATTCTGCTATGTCTGCTCGTTTCACATTATTTTGAAAGTGTACATCCACCAATTCAGCATAGGTGGAAGATGATTTTTCGTTACTTAACACAAAAAAAGTAGCCCCTTCCCCGAAGTTCACCCCAGCGGTGGTAGACTGGCGTAATGTTTCCTGTACATCATCCGATTTTACCTCTTGAATCAGTTTCTTTAGTTCAAAAGTTTGTCCAAATATTTCGTCAACCCCACCTACTAAAATATGCGTAGCCTCACCTGTTTTTAACTGAAGGGAGCTATCCAATAAGGCTGATTCAAAGGATACCGTGCCACTGACATAGGTGACATTGTAGGCTTTACAACCTAATCGCAGGGCTATCTGTGCCCCTACAGTATTGTGTGTAGATTGTACAAAGGAAGTCGGAGTCAAAAATTCTTCTTCATTATCCAAGATACTACGGAGAAATTTTTCCGAATCTTCCAGACACCCTAGACCTGTCCCTGTAACTATAGCGTCTAGCTCCGCTATCTCAGCTTCATCCATCGCTTGTTGAGCGGCAAAGATACCCATCTTAATACCCTTAGACATCCGACGGATCATTGTGGCAGGAATAAGTTCCTTATAAGATGGCTGCTGGGCAAATACCAATCCACTCCGTAGCTCTGTAGCATTTTCCCAAAGGTCTTTTCGCCAGATACCTTGGGGGCCTACCGCACCTATCCCATTGATATAACATTTAGGTTTCATGGTGCTTCTGAAAATATTAAGGTCGAACAATTTCCTCCAAAACCAAAGGAATTAGACAATACATACTTTATCTCTTTTTTCACCAACTGTGTCTGTGGGATGAGTTCGAACTCTTCCATAGGTGTTTCAAAATTTAGGTTAGGAAAGACCCAATTATAGTTCAGTGCAAGAACGCTATAGACTGCTTCGATGGCTGCTGCTGCCGCCAACGTATGTCCGGTAAAAGCTTTGGTCGAACTAAACATAGGTACTTTCGTTCCAAAGATGCGCAACATCGCCCTACCTTCAGACAGATCATTGTTCGGCGTAGCAGTACCATGTACGTTAATATAGTCGATAGACTGAGGCGCAATACCAGCGATATCGAAAGCCTTTTGCATAGCAAGATAGGCTCCTTCGCCATTTTCAGATGAAGCCGTCTGGTGAAAGGCATCGTTGGCATTACCATAACCGGCAAGATAGGCCCACACCTTTTTCTGTTCCCTTTCCACCAACGCTTGGGACTCCAAGACCAGATAGGCTGCAGCCTCTCCCAAGTTCAGCCCTTTACGATTTTGATCAAAGGGCTGACAATAGTCGTCCGTAAGGATCATCAGCGTATTGAACCCATTTAGGGTAAACTTGCTCAACGAATCCGTTCCGCCTACGATCACCCTATCCAAACGACCGGATTGAATCAAACGAGCACCCAACATGATCGCATTAGCCGCTGAAGAACAGGCCGTACTAACCGTCGTTACCAACCCATTTATACCTAAATAATCTGCAATCTGCTGGGTAGATACTCCCGCATCATGGCTGGTAATATATTTATGCAATGCTGGGTTAGTGGCATACGCATAAAAATATTGCTCCGTCAGATCCATTCCGCCCACACTAGTGGACGAGATCAAACCCGTTTTTATATCCTCGGTGTGTTCCAGTTTTGCGGACTGTACCGCCTCTTTCGCAGCTAATAGCCCCAACATGCCCGTACGGGTCATGTTATCATTCTGTGGGAGACCCAGCAGCTGTTGTAAGGCCGCATTCGTATGCTTTATCTCCCCAACAAAAACTTTGTCCCGAAGTTTGGTGGCTATATGTGCTATCCTTGAAATACCCGTACGCCCATTACAAAGAGAAGACAGGTTTTCTTCAACCGACATACCGATTGACGAAACAATCCCCATCCCTGTAATAGCGACACCTTTCCGCATGATTATTTTGTCCGGTTTTGTGCGATGAACTCCGCCATAGTCTGCACGGATTCAAAAATAGCTTTCCCCTGCTTGGGATCACTTAATTTGATGCCATAGTCTTTGTCCAACAATACGATTAACTCCAAAGCATCGATCGAATCCAAACCCAGCCCCTCTCCAAAAAGCGAATCATGATCATTAATATCTTCTACGGCAGTATCTTCCAAATTTAGCACGTTAATAATCTTCTCTTTAAGTTCTTGTTTTAACTCTTCCATATTATTTTAAAAACAATTGATTTACTTGTTCCACATTATGCGGTAATGTACCTACTTGCTCAACAAGATACAAAACAGCTTTATATTTATCCGAAAATAATTCTACCCAACCACAAAGCACCTTCTCGGCTTTGTCCGATTGCAAAAGGTAAGAAGTATAAGTTGCCACTGTTTCGAAATCCATTACCTCACTGATAAAAAAGACATTCTCCGAACGCATACGGTGTCTAATATTGATTTCGCCCGCACAGATGTTCGCCAGCGTATACACAAAGACAGCAGGACTTGGAAAATAACTATCCTCCCTTTGTATACTTTCCTGATGTCTCACATCAGTATCCAAACTTCCCGACCGATTGGCACATATCAGCGCTATATTTTCCTTATTCTCAATTCCTTGTAACACAACTTCAGCTGCAATAAATCCCAGCTTACTCAGATTATCCATTTTATAGAACTTCGGATAATCTATTTGTAAATCCTTATACGCCGACTTTATAAAATCCCCAAAAGAAAGACTATTATCCCTGTAGACAACTTCTCCATCTCGGATAATCTCGTTATCCTGAATAATACAATAGGTCGATATGTAATCGTTCTTATTCAATGCACAACTTTTTTAAGGATAGTGGCTACATTACTCCCCCCAAATCCAGAAGCAGTCTTTAAGACAACAGATAGCGGTGTGACACGAATATCCTGAATAATTTGGATGGGTTTGGTCGTTCCATTTTCAGCATAACCTTTTGTTGGTATCAACGTATTATTTAAAACAGATTGCATAGCAATGACCAACTCCAGGAGTCCAGATGCCCCTAATGTATGCCCATAATAGCCTTTCAAACTCTGCACAGGTGTATTCACCAACCCCGCACGTTCAAAGGCTATCGCTTCCATTTCGTCATTGTAAAGTGTCGCTGTCCCATGAGCCGAAATAAAGTCGACATCCTCCCGCTCAATCCCGGCCTCCTTGAAAGCAGCCGTAATGCTCCGGTATAATCCTTCCCCTGTTCTTGAGGGTCCCGATATATGATTGGCATCATTGATCGCCCCATCACCAATAATTTCCATCCCGATATCCGGTTTACGCTTAGTGACCCAGCAAGCAGCGGTGGCTTCCCCCAGTGTGACGCCTTTACGGCCTTTATCAAAAGGCCTGCAAGGTTCATCACTCATTGCCTGAAAAGCCCCAAAGCCTGACACCACAAATTCACTAACCTGATCACCAGCTACGACCAATACTTCATCAAATTGTCCCATTTGGATTAGTCTTTTGGCAACAACTACGGCCAAGACTCCCGAAACACAGGCATGGGATACAACAACGGGTCTTGTCAACACTCCCAAATGTTCCGCAACTTTTTTAGCCATACGAAACAGCTCGGCGCCCTCCGTAGTTCCTTGAGCCAATATTTCTATGTTCCCTTTGGTACTGGAAAGAATAAACCCGGTACGTACGGTAAACGTTTTATCTTTAACTATAGGCACTACCGCATGCACCAGCAAGCTCTCCAGAAAGCTAAACCCTTCTTGCTCCTGAAAGCCATCTCCAAATTTACTGGTATATATCGTGTCGAGATGTCGTAAATGATGTCTGCGAATACCTGATTCTCCTTGCAACAGAGCCTGCCAATTCGCCGCTATATTTGATCCAAGTGGCGTTACACAGTTGATATCCGATATGTAAACGGGGTCAAACACTTAAGTTAATCCTACCTTTCTTTTCCACTCCTGTACAAAATCTGGAATGTTCAATACGAGATTATTATCCCGATCCAAAAAGACCTGTACCGTTTCACCGGTACAGACAACCTGATTAGCTGGATTATAGAGCGTATACTTAAATATTAATTTTGCAGTCGGTGTATCTACAAAAACAGTTTCAATCCGGAAACTATCTCCATAACGTAAGGGAAGCTTGTGTTCACATATTGTCTGGACAATAGGTGTCGTATACCCTTCGCGTTGCACCCTATGATAGTCTATGCCATGGGCTAACCCAAAGGCCTCTCTTCCCTCTTCGAAATAGGCGATGTAATGACCATGCCATACAATACCCAACGAATCTACCTCATTAAAACGCACCTCAAGTTCTTTCGAAACAACAAGATGTTTAATCTCTTTATATAGCTCTTTTCTTTTTATCATAAAGAATGGCAATCGCCAAGGTCAACGCAAAAAACAAAAATAACAAAATAATTTCGGGCAAAATAGCACCCCAGCTACCGTGTCTTAATATAATATCATAAAATCCACCCAGTGCCCAGTTCATCGGGGAAAACATCGATACGGACTGCATGATTGGAGGCATAATGAATACCGGGACCCATACCCCACCTATAGCCGCCAAAATCACAACAAAGGTAGCTCCAAAAGGTGCCGATTGCTCCTGTGTGGTGGCGATCGTACCCAATAATATGCCCATCCCGATTGCTGCCAACCCCGAAAAAAGAGCCATAGCAGAAAGTTGGACAAAATTGTCCGCAACTTCAAAAGCTGGCAGGTCCAGGAGCGGAAATATAAACACCCCAACCAACAACATCAAATAAAACTGGATCAAGCTAATAAGGACATAGGTCAATGTCTTTCCCAACAAAAACAAAGCATAAGGTACAGGGTTCGTAATCAACCTGACCATAGTACCTTGGGATTTCTCCTTAACAATATTGATGGATAAGGGAACAATGATAAAAAAGATTGCAAATAAAGCCCATGCCGGAACATTATGCTGTACCGCATTAGGTTTTACTTCAGCACCGGAATCTTTGGGGCTGATTTCCTTATAATGTAAAAACTGTCTTCGTTCGAATATCGTTCCGTCACTTACACCCAATTCCTCTTGAAAAACCTTATACACCTTGTCTTTTTCAATAGTCGCTATCAGTTTATCGACAGAACTTTTAATTGCGGTCTTAAAGGAGGCTTGTGTCGCAGGATCAAAATATAAATTCACCTCCCGCTCTTTAGCTATAACCGGCTCCTGATACAACGTATCTTCCGCAGCGTAATTAAACTCGCTCATGATACGATCCACATTCTGCTGTATTTGCAGATTCAGGTCTGCAGTCAGATGTGCCGGCAATACAATCGCCAGTTGATAATCGCCTCTAAAAACAGCTGCTTTAGCCTCTTCCTCCGACAAAGGTTTTCCCTGAATTGTCTCTACGATATCAAAACTATTCAGGCTGCCTAGCTCTTCCCGAACTGTCTGGGCAATCTCGCCTCCATCCTGATCAACAAGAAGCACAGGAATATGTGTCCCCGTAATCGAATCGAAGGAACCTTTCTGTACCATCGTAATGGTGATCAATAAGACCATAGGCATAACAAAAAGAATGATCACCCCACCAATATCCCGGACTTGTAACAACAATTCCTTCTTGACAGCCATCCAAAGCTTATACAGCATCCCGCAATCCCTTTCCTGTCAATGCAATAAACACCTCCTCTAAGTTCCGAGAATGTTTGGTATCAGCAATTAATTGTTGTGGTGTTCCTTCCGCGATAACCTGACCTCCTTCGATAATAGCCACCCTATCACAAAGCTCTTGGGCTTCAAGCAAGTGATGTGACGTATAGACAATCGTTGCGCCATCGGCATTTAAGCCTTTTAGAAAATCGAGTATCACATTTTTTGATTGCACGTCCACACCTACAGTAGGTTCATCCAGAAAAAGCACTTTGGGATGGTGTAAGGTTCCCGCCAACAAATTTACCCGACGTTTCATGCCACCCGAAAAAGACTCCAACGGCTTATGTGCAAAACGCGTCAGCCCCATTTTAGTTAAGGAGGCATTGATCAGATCATTCAATACCTTTCCCCGAAGCCCATGCATAGCTCCAAAATAAGCTAGATTTTCTGCCGCTGTCAATGTGGGGTATAAAGCATATTCCTGTGGCACAACACCGATCAATTGACGAATACGCATACCATCTCGCTTATAGTGCTTATTATCTATGGTGAATTGCCCAGAAGTAGGCTTTATCAATCCGCAAAGTATCGAAATCAACGTGGTCTTCCCTGCACCGTTCGGCCCTAACAAACCGAAGATTTCCCCTTGTTGAATAGTCAAACTTAGCTCCTCGATCGCATGGAAATCACTATCTTTATACTGCTTACTTAAGCGATCTATCTGAATAATATCACATTTATCCATAGCTAAACTGCTGTTTTCAATTTCTTAAAAAATGCTTCCTCTAAATCCGCTAAATGCAGAAGTTCGGCCGAGAGCGCATTATAGACATCTTCCTGGTTGCTACGTTTTTTATAAACTCGAGATGCATGAAGTGCAAAATCCCGCCATAAGTCTCCTATTTGGGTCATCTCTTCGGACAGCGCCAATAGCTTGGCATTGTTGATCTTTTTACCAGCCTCCTGCAAAAATGCAGAATAAATGTAACGAAAACCACCACCGCCCGTTCCGATTTCTTCCTGCATGCGCACCATTTGTGCTAAATAATAATTTGCTTTGGGAACACCGAGCTTTTTGGGCCATTTGGCAATGGCCTTGGCCACCGTACGCATTCCTCTAACCCCGACAATGGGTACCGGAGCCAACATATCATTGCAAGCTTTTTTGATCGACTTTCGTATCGCTTTTTCCCAATCAATATTATCTTCCGTCGGTATAGAAATCGGGTAATAGATATGCCCTTTAGGCGCCAACACCCCCTTGGCAAACCGTACCTTTTCCAGCTCCTTATCCGTCAGACGATGTATACCTTCCATGGTAGGATCACTGACCAGATATTCATTGCCCTCTTTGCCATAGATTACTAAATTATGGGCATTAAAATGAAACCTATAGTCATCCGGAAAATACGGTAAATGGTAGACTCCCACCTGTAAGCCTGAAGGAATATTATGCCTTAAATTCTCGTCAAGTTGGCGTTGTGCCTTTTCAGGGTTAGTAAATTTTTGGCGTTTTATCTTGATTCCCAAACGACGGGCGACACGACTAAAAATCCAGCCGGGCATGGGCCTGTAACTTAGACCCGGAGCATTGCTTACCCTCAAAAAAGGCAAGTATACATAGAAGATACCCGATCCCAGACCAAAAACCATCGGCTCTGAAAGGTTCAGTCCTTTATCTCTCAACAAGTTGGATGCAACACCACTTTCACAATGTGCAGATTGATAATGTGTAAAATCTAACTGCATGACTATCCCTTAAAATTTTTCAATGTCTCTACCGTAATGTCAAACGCTGCTGCATATTTCTGCAACTGTTTTTCGTTCAGTTTTTTAAATCCTTTTGGTTGCATGTGACGACGTATACGCCACTTCCAAAAACCTGTATACCCCGAAAGTACACCTAGATCCATACGTGTCAATCGCATAAAGTAAACTATCGGGCTAACTAATCCGGCCTTACAATCTGCCTTTGCCTGATCAATATCTTCCTGCAGCACCTGCATGGTATGATCTTGCACAATATTCTTAGCTTCCCACCCCGTGCTCAATGCCGTGGTATACGCACCGTTTTCGTCAATTGCATAGTACAATTCCCGAGAACCTTTCTGTACAATACGACCATTATCTTGAGGTACCTCTGACTTCTTCATTATTTATTTCTTTCCTGTAAAAATAAATTAATTTCTGCATTCGCACAGCGAATACCCTCTGTTTGGGTTTCCACGTGCATCGTACAGATGCTATACCCCTCCCCATCATAACGAGACATAAGCTTCGCCAACGTTTTGAGACAAGCATTCTGCTTGGGCAATAGATAGATATCCAACGTCTTTATCGATGAAATGAACCCTACTACCCGTTCATCCACCTCCGGATTGTAGTCCGTCGTATAATAGGTCTGCCCGACGATGGAAGAACATGTTTGCGCCATATGTTCTACAAGACCAGCCTCCTGCAATATTCCTTCACTTAAAAATAGATTTCCTGCAGAAACTTCAAAGCTGCAAATCACATGGTCCGCACTTATTTCTTCAATATAATCGACCATCAACATCGGTTCCCGATGGGGCAAAAATTCATGTATAGGTATTTTTGTTGATTGCCTTTCCATACTTTTTATGCCGTTGAAGCGATGACTGTTTTCATCTGTGCTGTTGCCACAATTTGATCATTCACATAGGCGCATATATCGACCAGCGTTACGCCCATAAACTCCTGTAGCATCTCCGCCTTACTCTGAATGACGTCTCCCAATTGCGGTAATTTCATAATCTCAGCCTTTTGGATAGCACCAATATAGCCAGTAGGCGCTTCTTCATTCCGGATAAAAAATGAGTAGCCGGTATGCAGTGCAACTGTCTGCGCCATGTGCTCTAACAACCCACTCTCTTGTAGTATCTTATCCTCGAGAAAAACATTATCGACCTTTACCTCCAATTCAGACCATACTGTCGTCGTGGAATAATCCAGCAGTGCATCTACCATAACGATTGGAAATCGCTGGGGGATAAGCTTCAGTATCGTATGTCCTCGCAAAGGTAAGTCCATAACTAGCAGACGGTTAAATATGCATAAGAATACGTGAACCGAGCACTCTCAGGCACACATAAGAGGATACGTTGACCTTTCTGCAACCTACCTGAACGTACCAATTCCTCCAACATCAAATAGATAGACCCCGCGCCTACATTGCCAACATCCTTCAAATTCATGAACCACTTGTCTCTGGTGATTTCTATACCCGCTTTTGCAAAACCGTCATAGAGACCATCCACAAAATAATGTGATGACACGTGTGGCAGTAAATAATCTATATCTGCCGGTGTAATACCATGCTTGTCCATCGCATTTTTCATACTTTCCACACCTTTCACCAGAATGTATTTATCTAATAGCTTGGTATCTTGCTTGACGGCAAAAATAGATTTTGTCAACCACTCCTCCGATGAATAGTCGCTGAAAGACTTCAATTTCCCCTGCTCTTTATCTGATCCGGCATACATACACACGTCCAATTCGTGCGCATAGGAATACCCCTCGATCCATTCAATACGCAATGGAAAATCCCCTTTCGGCGTAGATTCCAGTAAAAAAGCCCCGGCTCCATCGGATAGCATCCATCTTAAAAAATCTTTATTGAAGGCAAGGATAGCTTGCTCTTCCAGTTCTTTTAAGTTCTGGATTTCTTTATTAAAATGATCGGCAACCATCCAGGATGACATCCGTTCCGACCCTGTACACACCGCATTCTCCGTATTACCAGCCTTAATAGAAAGATAACCAAATTTCAAGGCATTCATTCCTGCACAGCAATTGCCCGAAGATGAATTTACTTCGGAGGGACCGTTCTTGAGTTCACCATGCACCATGACCGCATGCGATGGCATCAGGTAATCCGGGGAGGATGTTCCACAAGAAATCAACTGGATTTGCTCTGCTGTAAACTCAGCATCCATCAAATTACGAATAGCATTCGCCGTAATTTCCACATTGCTATGTGTTGGCCGACCTTCTTTCGTCAGCGCATAGTAGCGCGTCTGTATACCATTATTACGTAACACTATTCTCCTAGCTCGCGATTCGCTATCATTAATTTTACCCAAATAATGCTCCATCTCTTCATTCGAGACAGGATCATTGGGTAAAAACTTACCTATACGGTTAATATAAACTTCGTTCATTCACTAAATACCTAGATAATGCCTCTTATCTTTTCTTATTTTCACAAAATACAAAATCGGAAACAATAAAATCTCTATTAGAAAAACCAGTGGGGACAAAAAGTATATAGCGAAAATCACATAGTACTTAAAGGCCGAGACGAGTACTTTTCTATTTTTAGGATTTTTTAAAATTAAGTTAGACCATATTGTAAACATTCTATTGGCTTTTTGATCCATAGAGACCAAAAAGAACCGAAATTCTACGGCACCCTGTCTGATCAATTCCGGCTGCAGGCCAACAAAATTACCGCTGCGCAAATACGTTAAAATGGTTTCCCCAAATTTTGAGGCTCCCCGAATTTCCTTTTCAGCAACTCCCGGCAAGGGAAAAATACCATAAGCCCGTCGTTTTACACCCGAAAACAACCAGTCTACGATAGTGACTACCGAAATCATATTGCCATGTCTATCCGTCAATGCAATATTACCGACCAACGTCCCTGCATTGGCCTCGATTAATGTTTTAACCTTATCCTGCGCCTTTGCCCACATATTACGACTCCCACTCACAGTCATAACAGCACGTCCTCCCAATAAGGTCTTCGCATACGGACTTTTGAGAAAGGAATTTATAGGTATCGAAGGGGTCAGGTACCAAACCTGATAATGAAATATCACCAGATCGTACTTCGTATCTATAATATGGGGTGCAGGGGGATGTATTTCTTCAGGGATCTGCTGAAAAGCTTCCGGAAAGATATCAAAAAACACAGCACTATTCCAAGGAAAAGGGAATGCGTGTACCATTTTAATCTCATAAAAGTCCACCTGGATATCATCCTCTCTCAACAGCGGATGGCTGATGGATCGTGCAATTTCTTCCAATTGTCCCGATTGACTAAAATAGATAACCAATACCTTTTTCTTCATGCTATCTTATTTTCCCTTGTTCCAAAAATCAAAAAAATTGAACCACTGCAACGGATAACGTGCTAAAATACGTTCCACACTCTTGACATATACATCCAAAACAGATTGTGCATCTCGCCGTTTTATTCCCATGGCACGCCGTGCATAAAGGTGATAATGGAGGTTTCTTTCTCGCATCACGTATACAAAGATAACAGGAACATTCAAACGGGATGCCAAAAGGAAAGGACCAGCGGGAAAAACAGCTTCTCTTCCCAAAAACTCAGCCTGCATGACTTTTGATCCGTCGAAGTAGCGATCTCCCGTAAAACAGATCAGCTCATTATTGGACAGCGCTTCATGGATATCAAATACATGAGATACATCTTCCTTAATGTAAATATGTTTGATCGCCGATTTCTCGGCAATGCTATCTAAATACTCCTTAATGACAGACACTTCTTGATCTACCGTGACCTGATTAATCTGAAAGCTAAAGTCCAATTCTGAAAAGAAACGTTCTGATATTTCGAAATTACCGACATGGGCACTGATCAGTATACCTCCTTTTTTCTCCAACAGCACCTCCTTCAGGTTGTCTATTCCGTCAAACTCATAGGAAAAATAATCTCTCAATCCTGCACCAATAGCGACCTTGTCAATAATGGTCTGTCCAAAAACAAAATAAGTCCGGTATACGCTAAAGAAAGCCTTTATCTTCGTATACCCCAGCCTTTT
Source organism: Sphingobacterium sp. (assembly GCA_040392285.1). Classification (GTDB taxonomy): domain Bacteria; phylum Bacteroidota; class Bacteroidia; order Sphingobacteriales; family Sphingobacteriaceae; genus Sphingobacterium. The sequence continues at coordinate 16,931 of JBEBWF010000041.1, forward strand.
GTGCAAATAGTAAAATATTGCCTTAAAATTGGTTGGGTAAAACAAGAAATAATAGGATGCTACAAAAATAAGAAGTCCGTATGCAGCACGGACACCGAATTTTTTGATTAAAAAGATAAATATCTTATAGCCAAGAAGAGTTCCTTTAGACTTTCCATCCCACTGGCTCATGAGCTCCTTATTTATTTAATAGCGCAACTTTCTTTTGTACGACGCGGTAAAAATCTTCAAAAGTAACCATACCAGCAAAATCGGCTTCTCCTAATTTCACACCAAAATTGGCCTCGATTAAAACCACTAAGTCAACATAATCTAAGCTATCCAAATCCAACGATACGCTCAACGGAGCCTGTGGCTGAATGACCTCCTCATCCACTTCAAACTCTTCTATTAATATCTCGTTTAACTTCTGCTTAATATCTTCGTTACTCATCTTTAATATCGCTTAACTACCAATGCGGAATTTGTGCCTCCAAAACCAAAAGAATTAGACAAATATATATCAAATTCTTTTTTTATGGTTGCGGAAACTAAATTTAATTCTCGGATATCGTCATCTACACGGTCGAGATTGATATTCGGCGCAATAAAACCGTGCTGCATCATCAACGTAGAATAAACAATCTCACTGGCTCCTGCCATCCAGCATTCATGCCCCGTCATCGATTTTGTTGAACTTATATACGGATTGCTACCAAAAACCTTCAGAATAGCTTTACCCTCATTGGCATCACCAATGGGAGTTGATGTAGCATGCGCATTGATATATCCTATATCCTCAGGTTGGAGATGAGCTTGTTCCAGCGCACGGCGCATCGCTATTGCGGGTCCCTCTACATTTGGTGTCGAAATATGTCCTCCATTGGAGGAGAACCCGTAGCCGATGACCTCAGCCAATATAGGTGCTCCCCGACCAATGGCCGATTCATAGCTTTCTAAAATGAGTGTAGCTGCACCTCCGCTTGGTACCAAACCCGTACGCCCCACGTCAAAAGGCCGAGAGGCTTTTTGCGGCTGGTCCGTAGCTGTAGCAAAAACTCCTAAGCCATCAAAACTAGCCATGGCATACGGATTTATTTCCTGCGTCCCGCCGCAAATAATCATATCTTGTAATCCTTGTTGAATATACATATAGCCTAAGCCAATAGCATGAGAACCACTCGCACAAGCCGCGCTAATCGTAAAATTAACCCCCCGAATTCCAAGTATGGTCGCCAAATTCATAGTAACACTGGAATTCATCGATTTAAAAATTGCCCCTGAACCAATCAGTTGTGTATCCCTCTTCTCACGCAGAATATCGGTAGCCTCGATGACTGCTTTGGATACACTATCATTGCCATACAATATACCCACCTCATGCTCTTCAAAAAAAGAAAGATCAATTTTAGCATTATTCAAAGCCTCTTTTGTAGCAAGGTAAGCGTATTCAGACTCTTCTCCCATGCTAATTCGCTGACGTCTGGTCAGCTCACCTTTGAGATTAGGTGTAGGAACCTGACCTGTTAACGGAGATATAAACCCCATATCTATCCTATTTGAGTCTATCCCAATCCCCGACCGCCCCTCGAACAAAGATTTTGTAACCTCTTCTAAGTTTGTCCCTATACAGGAATAAATACCCATTCCGGTAATCACGACCCTATTCAGCATACTTAGTTCTAAGAATAAATTCCACCATTAATATTAATGACCTCTCCAGTGATATAGCCCGATTTTTCCGAGGCCAAAAATGACACCAGATCTGCCACCTCTTCCGCACGACCAAACCGATTTGCCGGGATGATCTTAATTAATTCCTTTTCATCCATCTCGACCGTCATATCGGTATGAATAAAACCGGGAGCTATTGCATTGACTGTAACATTCCGCTTGGCAACTTCTTGTGCTAAAGCTTTTGTGGCTCCAATGACACCCGCTTTTGCTGCCGAATAATTCGTCTGTCCTGCAGTCCCTTTTAAACCCGAAACTGACACGATATTAATTATACGACCGTATCGCTGCCGCAACATCTTTTGTATAAAAAAATTGGTCACGTGAAAAAAGCCATGCAACGAAATATCCAGAACAGATTGCCAGTCCTCCTTCTTCATCCACATAAATAATCCGTCCCTCGCAATTCCTGCATTGTTGACAACAACTTCCAATACAGCATCCGGCTGTTCATCGGTCCATTTACTGAGGACGTCCGTCACCTCACTCGCATTTGCAACATCAAATTTGAGAATCTCTCCCCGACCTCCTTGGTTTTCAATGAGACGCAGTGTTTCTTCTGCCGCAGCCTTGTTGCCTTGATAGTTAATCAACACGAAATAACCTAAATCAGCAGCCAGCTTTTGGCAAATTGCCCGCCCGATTCCTCTCGACCCTCCGGTAACTAAAGCGCACTTCATGGTTATTTCATTAAATAAGTCTTAATATCCTGAATAGCAGAATATAGTGGTCTATCGGCAACCACTACAGGTACTATCGCACGGATATCCTCATATATTTTCTTTGTCCTTGAAGATACAAAATTTTGATAAGATAAAATATCAATAGCTTGTGTTATCGAAAGAAGTTGTATCGCTAACACCTCAAATGCATTAATGATTACCCTATTCGTAAGAAGAGCAGCATTTGTACCCATACTGACGATATCCTGATTATCGTTGTTATTCGGGATACTATGCACATACATGGAATTAGACAATGTTTGGTTTTCAGCCGTCGTCGACGTTGCCGTGAACTGCACGCCTTGCATACCAAAATTAAAACCCAACTTACCCATATTTACAAAAGGAGGCAATATCTCATTGATTTTGGCATTCATCAGATAATTAAGCTGACGCTCGGACAACATCGTCAGCCTTGTAATGGCCAATTTCAATTTGTCCATCTCTAAAGATATATAGTCCCCATGGAAATTTCCACCGTGATAGACATTTTGATCTTCCACAGCGATAATGGGGTTATCACTTACCGAGTTCAATTCCCTCTCCAAGACATTGCCCGTAGATTGAATCGTCTCCAAAACAGGCCCTAAGATCTGGGGCACACACCGCAGCGAATAATATTCCTGTACTTTATCCTTAAAAATATCCTCTAAATTATTTCCTGAATAAAGGTCTTCTTCCCGCTTACGGATCAGCTTCGAATCCTTAAGATGTTTCCGCATCATACCGGCAATCTCTTGCTGACCAGGATGTTTCTTCACTTCATTCAAAGTCGCAGAGTAATGATCGTCATGGGCTTTCACCAGCTCATTCATCATGGACGAAAATTCCACAGACCAGGTTAATAACTTTTGAGCATAGAAATAATTGACCAGCCCAGCGCCCGTCATGACCGATGTGCCGTTAATCAGGGAAATTCCTTCACGCACTACAATTTCAATAGGCTTTAAGTTCAGGGCCGTCAACACCTCTGCCGTAGGCCTACGCTCCCCTTGATAAATAACCTCTCCCTCCCCGATCAAGGTCAGTGCCAAATGTGCCAATTGTACCAAGTCCCCGCTAGCTCCAACTCCACCATGGGCAAATATCACGGGCGTGACATCTTGATTAATAAATTCTTCCAGCAAAGCAAATACACTGTCATGCACCCCTGATTTACCTTTTGAAAGATTACTCAAACGCGTCATCATCGTAGCCTTTACGATGTCCGGGGGAAGTAAATCTCCTGTACCTGACGCATGACTACGAATTAAGTTATACTGTAATTGTATCCTATCGGCATCTTGTATACGATACTGTGCCATAGGCCCAAATCCCGTATTGACACCATAGATTATTTTATTTTCTATAAACGACTTTAAAAATTCGTGGCTTTTTTTTGTGACCTCTTTCGTTTCCGGCGAAAGTGTAACCTTTTGCCCATGCAATAATACATCGGCAAATTGTTCTAATGAAAATTCTTTATATATAGAAACCATGAATAGTAATTTTTGTCCCTCTTAAAATCCTGCTCATCTTTATTAACAGTCAGATAATACCTACATTTGCATCTCAAAACGAGAGCAAAAGTAATACATTTATAATTAATTCTTTAGCATGAATACGAGCGAGGTCGATATTTTAATCATTGGTGCCGGTCCTGCAGGTTGTGTAGCCGCTGGATATTTACAACAACAGGGTGCAAAAATTAAAGTCGTAGAAAAATCAAAATTCCCTCGCTTGGTTGTTGGAGAAAGTTTAATTCCTCGTGTCATGGATCATTTTGAAGAAGCCGGTCTGTTGGACGATTTGAACAGCTACAACTTCCAGATCAAGCCAAATGCCTGCTTTATCAAAGGAGATCTTGTCAGTATTTTTGATTTTAGCAAAAAATTTGGTGAAGGCTGGGATTGGACCTGGCAGGTTCCACGCGCTGACTTTGATATGGCGATGGCGCAAGCCCTCATAAAAAGAGGTGTAGATATAGCCTTCCAAACAGCCGTTACAGCCATCGAATTTGATGGCACCCGCTCGACCACAACTGTCGAAGACAAAGATGGGAGAACTGCTCAAATCAACGCGAAATTTGTCATTGATTGCAGTGGATATGGCCGGGTTTTACCACGTTTACTTCATCTCTCAAAACCTTCGGTACTAAATCCTCATTCAGCCATTTTTTCCCACGCTATCGACACCAACCGAACAGGAGGTCGCGAGGGTACGCAGATTTCTTTCGATGTGCTGGATACCGAAGTCTGGCTTTGGGTTATCCCATTTTCCAATGGGAACACCAGTTTGGGCATAGTCGCCGACACGGCATTCATCGATCAGCTCTCCGAAGAAGGCGATACGACCAAAGCCTTGCAAAAAGCGATACAAATGTCCGACACCTATGCAGAACGTTTCGCAGACGCAACGTTTTTATTTGAACCTATCCATTTAAAAAACTATTCTTCTGCCGTGACAAAAATGTATGGTGATGGTTTTGCTTTGACAGGGAACAGTGCTGAATTCTTAGACCCCGTATTTTCATCGGGTGTTTGCTTTGCCACCGAATCGGGGATATTGTCTGCGAAGTTAGCTTGGCGACAAATTAATGGGGAGCAGGTGGATTGGCAGAAAGATTATGCAGATTATATGCAACGTGGCATTGACGTTTTCACAACATACGTAAAAGAATGGTATACTGGAAATTTACAAACACTCTTCTTTCACCGGCCAGAAAACCTAGATGTCAAAGAAAAGGTCTGTGCCGTATTAGCTGGTTATGTCTGGAATGAAGAGAACCCCTTTGTCAAGAAGCACAACCGCGTTATACGGAGTATCGCCTACATGCTTCAGAATAATAAGGAGCTCTCCGATAATATCGAAAAGGATTATCGATAACATTAAGCCAATAACGGCAATGCTTTGTTAATACGCGCAATCACCTCTTCCTTACCCAAAAGTTCGGTAATCAGAAATACATCTGGACCAAATTTTCCACCGACCAACATAATCCGGTAAGGGAGCATCAACTCGCCCATCTTCATCCCAGATTGTGCAATCTTTTCTTTAAATAGCGGTTCTAACGTCGCTGCATTCCATGTAGGCTGATGCCCAAACTCATCGACTATACTTTGAAAAAAGGCCGTTTTGTCGTCATTCCAGTTTGATTTCACCGCATCAATATCGTACTCTTCCGGCCGAACAAAGAAAAAGGAAGCTTGCGGCCAAAAGTCTGACATCAATATCATTCTTTCCTTGACCGTCGTCAACACCCTATCCAATAAAGACAGATCCACCGCAGACACAGCATGATCACGAACAATCGCCTCGACCTGAGGCAATAGCAGGTTATTGTCCATACCTTTTATCCACTCATGATTGAACCATTTGGATTTCTCATAATCAAACTTGGCTCCACTCTTGCTAATACGTTCGATCGTGAACTTAGCGACCAGCTCTTCCAACCCAAACAATTCCTGATCTGTACCGTCGTTCCATCCTAAAAGAGCCAACATATTGACGAATGCTTCAGGCAAGAACCCAAGTTCCCTGAATCCTTTAGTCAATTCATCAGATTTAGGATCTGTCCAGTTCATGGCATACACCGGAAAACCAAGCCTATCACCATCCCTTTTACTCAATTTACCATTACCGTCAGGCTTCAAAATCAACGGCAAATGTGCCCATGCAGGCATTTCATCTTTCCATCCCAAATATTCCCATAAAAGCAAATGTACCGGAGCTGAAGGAAGCCACTCTTCTCCCCGAAAGATATGTGATATTTGCATAGCATGATCATCTACAACGACCGCTAAGTGGTACGTAGGCATGCCATCCGCTTTCAATAAAACCTTATCATCCACCAGCCTGGTCTCAAAAGAAACATACCCTCGAATCATATCCTCGAATGCGATGGTTTCATCTTCGGGCATCTTAATACGGATTGTATGAGGATATCCTTCGGACAAAAGTTGTTGCGTTTCTTCCTTGGAAAGACTGAGGGAATTTCTCAAACTCAACCTATTTTCGTGACTGTATCTAAAGTTAGGAAGCAATTTACGTTGCTCATCCAGTTCTTCTGTCGTATCAAATGCATAGTAAGCATAGCCCGCCTTCACCAACTGTTCCGCATATTGCCGATAGTTCGCTTTCCGTTCACTTTGGCGGTACGGCCCAAAGGCGCCAGGCTTTGCAGGACTTTCATCCGGGACGATTCCACACCATTCCAGACATTCGTTAATATATTCTTCGGCCCCCGAAACAAACCTTGTTTGGTCTGTATCTTCAATCCTTAATATGAAATCACCTTCGTGATGTTTCGCAAAAAGGTAATTAAATAATGCCGTCCGAACACCTCCCAAATGTAGTCCACCAGTAGGACTGGGGGCAAATCTTACTCTTACTTTTTTTTGAGAACTCATACCGCAAAATTACATATTACAAATGACTTCAGAAGCAGAATAAATGACGACAAACAGATATAAATATCCTTTTTCTTAATAAAATCGTTAATTTGCATATTCAAAAGACGACGCATGCACCCCTATAAATATAACAAGCAGCTGTGGAAAATCCTTTTGCTCGTGCTGGCCGCCGCCCTTGCTGCGGGCTCTTTACTCTATACGAATTATCTGGTAAAAAGTCTTTCGCAATCTGAAAGAACCAAAGCCGAAGTTTGGGCGATGAGTACACAAAGCATCGTCACCATGCCCGACGTTGATGACGAGTTTATCAGTTTTATCTATGCTGTGCGCGACAGTTTATCCCTGCCTGCAATTATTACAGATGAAAAAGGTAATATCATCTTTTGGCGCGACCTAGACCCCACCAAAACCAACATAGCCCAAGAAGACAGCATACACAATAACTTGACATATGATCCGGTATACTTTCAAAAACAGCTGGAAGACATGGAGCGAAGGCATTCTCCGATCCTTATTCATCTGGATACAGGAGAAAAGTGGCGTGTCTATTACCAAGAATCAGCAGCGCTGAGACAACTCAGGGTATTTCCTTACATCCAATGGATTACGATCGCCATCTTCTTAATCATTGCCTATAGTATATTCAACGCCATAAAGAAATCCGAACAGAACCTCGTATGGGTAGGAATGGCAAAAGAAGCAGCCCATCAGCTAGGGACACCTATTTCCTCCCTTATGGGTTGGCTGGAGTTGCTTCGTCTTAAATATGAAGAAGCAGGAGATGACAGTGTCATGGATGAGATGGAACGAGATGTCAAGCGACTAGAAATCGTCGCAGACCGGTTCTCCAAGATAGGATCTACTCCGGTATTAACAAACCATAACATTTACAATACCGTCCAGTATTTTATCAACTATTTTAAGAAGAGAACAAGCGATAAGATCCAGTTTGAGCTGCAAGGGGATAAACATGTAGAGGCCAAGATAAATATTCCGCTATTCGACTGGATTATTGAAAACCTGTTGAAAAATGCGGTCAATGCTATTGATAAGGAAGGAAAAATAGTGGTAAACATTTCAGAAAACATTGCAAAAGAAGAAATTTTTATTGACATTAGCGATACAGGAAAAGGTATTCCTCGCGCAATGTTTGAACAGATTTTCCAGCCTGGGTTTACGACGAGAAAAAGAGGGTGGGGTCTTGGATTAACCTTGACAAAACGCATGGTAAGTTATCATCAAGGCCAAATTTTTGTTAAAGAATCGGAAATAGGCAAGGGCACTACTTTTAGAGTTATATTAAAAAGCAACTTACATTATGAACCAACTCAAGTCTGATGAATATCCATCTATTTTTAGTGACTATGTCGATACGGTAACAAGGGATATCCGTGAAGAGCTCGTCGATCAATTGACATCGTTTCCTGAATTTATTCGATCTATTCCACCCGAGAAAGGGGAATATAAGTATGCAGAAGAGAAGTGGACCGTGAAAGAAACCCTATGCCATGTTTTGGATGCTGAGCGTATTTTTGCCTATCGGGCACTACGGTTTGCCCGAAATGACATGACGGCTTTATCCCCGTTCGAACAGGACGAATTTGTAGCCAATGGCCGGCATAATGAACGTTCTTTTGACAGCATCAGCGAGGAGTTTATTCATCTTAGGAAAGCCAACTTAATTTTGTTTGACACCTTTAGCGAAATCGAATTAAATCGGAAAGGAATGGCTTCCGAACGCCTTATTAGTGTACGTGCATTGATCTATATCATCGCTGGCCACCTCAACCACCACCGATCGATCTTAAAAGAAAGATATCTTACTGCATAACATGATTTGGATTAGAGCATTCGATTTAGAAGAAGTCAACGAAATATTTGACCGATATATGACCCAGCATCTGGGCATACAAGCCATAGAGATCCGGGAAAATGCACTGGTCGCTACCATGCCCATAACTGACAAAGTAAGGCAGCCCTTCGGCATCTTACATGGAGGTGCTTCCGTCGTCCTTGCCGAATCGGTAGGTAGCATCGCTTCCAACCTTATTGTCGACAGTACAAAATACGTTGGCGTAGGTTTGGAAATCAATGCTAACCATGTGCGATCGGCTAGAGAAGGGACAGTCAAAGCTATATGTACGGCGGTCCATATCGGAAAAACAACCCATGTTTGGGATATCAAGATCTATGACGACCACGACCGCCTACTGTGCATATCAAGACATACCGTGGCGATCGTGGATAAGAAGGTGCTATGATATAAACAATAGCAGTGCGAAATATATACTGAAATCTTTCTCCTTGAAAACAACGCGCAGGGTTGAAATGGCCTTTGAACGTGCAAAATATACGCTACTTGCTGTAGTCCCTAAAGTCTCACATATTTCATGTGTATCCATGCCTTCAAGATAAGACAATCGAAATACCTCTGCTTGTTGTTTTGGAAGCTTTTCCAATTCCGCAACAATCTGACCGATTAGCTCTGTATATATGATGTGGGTGAGTATGTCTTTTCTTTCTTCTATAGCATCCCACAACAACTCTTCCCCTAAATCTACTGTTTTATGATAGGAAGAGCCTATATGGTCATAACAAGCATTACGGGTTACCAAGTAAAGAAATGATTTTACAGCTTCGACAGATTTTGATTTTTCACGTCCCTGCCATAGCTTACAAAAAGATTCGGAAACAATTTCCTCAGAGACCTCTTTATTTTTGGTGATTTTATATGCAAAAAAACGTAGATGCTCCCCATGCACAGACATAAAATACCGGAGACCTGTTTCGTCTCCGGCATGTAACATCTTGAGATATTGTATGGTCGGCACGGACTGCATTGCGATTACTTTCAAATATAATATAAAATGTGCGTAAAAATTAATAAAAATATTCGAACAAACAGGCAACACACCTAACTTAACATCAACTCCCTTCCTATCCCTATAATTTAATCCGCCAAACTAATCCGCATGGCATTAATATAATATAACTTCGTAACGTTGTTATTGTTAGGGCCACTTGTTATTTGAATTGTTATCTCTCCCTCATTATTAGGCTGGATACTTCCGGCACAAACAATCTCCGAACAATTCTTCGTAGCATCTGATAGAACTGTTTTCTTTGATTCCCCTTCTACCGTAAAACTGGTTTCTCTGTTATCACTTACACCCATTCGGGAAGAGAAGAAACAAAAATCATACATCTTGTCCTTATCGAGTCCTTCGAGCTTCAATTCAACATTTCCCGTAGTGGGCCTTCCGTAACCTGAAGTTGAGGAAACGGCACTCGGAATGTCAAACTGAGTAGTCGTGGTGGCTGGACAACCTGTAGTATTGTCACCATGTGCTACAAACGGCGTAACTAGTTCCATCGAAATCCCTGTAGCATCTCCCTCTTTATCCCGCAGATTCTCTATCCGATATCCCGCTACATTTCCCGTGAATCCATTCCATCCCTCAACTGCTGAGGTCTTGCCAAAATCCACAAAAACATCTCTCATAGGAGCTCCAGTATTCGGCCAGCTCTGGTAATCTGTCATCTCGGTGATTCCATTCGGGGTTTGCACCGCAAAGTGTGCTGCATGTTGCGCTATCTCTGTCTCAAAGTCCGAAAGGGCGGCAGGCTTAAACGTATTTCCTATTACACTTTGACCAAAAATTGTTTCATACCAAGCACAAGAAGCTGTATATCGACCGATATTTTCTTCAAGGTGATAGCCATCACGGCAGAAATTATCCCCAACCACACTGCTGCGACCATTCTGTATTGCGGTACCCGCTGGCACGACAAGATCAATATCGACCAAATTGGTAGCTTGATTCACAGCATTAATTATAGCGTTGTACATGTTCTGTTGATCGTTTCCATACGCTGCAAACCCCACATGAGTAGAGTTTTGCGCATAAGCCCAAGTTTGATGAAACACATACTTGACGTTAGGTCTCTTGACCAATTTGCTCTTCACATAGTTGTACAACATAGGGAAAGGAGTAACATAAGTCTCATATTGACCCGAATTGGAGCTTGCTTGTTGAAAGCTCACATAATCCCAAGGCTCATCTAAAAGTGCTGTTGTTAATGAAGCATTTTCCACAGTGGTCTTCACTCCATCTATCCCTATCTTTCTATAGGAATAAACCGACTCACCATCAACTTTATTCATTTCCTCCACGTGCCGGCTAAGGCTAGCTCCACTAATATACATATTGGCGATAATAACAGGCATATTATTGGCAGTCGCTAGCCCATGTAGGTAATACTCCAACGCATCTTGTGAGAAACTGTTACCTATAGCCAATATCCGTATAATACCATCCGGTTCGATAATATCATCGGGGTTCACCATAACTTGCACATCACAAATCGCCAACAACTCTCCGTCATCTGATCGATAACTTATTCTTCCTCTACCTTCACCTCTAGCAGTAAGCAAGGCTTGATGATTACGATCGCCTTGTCCCACCACAGAGACAATATCTGCATCACTGGAATGCCAATAATAATTTCTTCGAGGCGTAACGCCTTCTTCAAAAACAGCTGATAACAGTACTTCCTTTCCCACTTGCATGGACAACGTTGTCTCATCCAAGGAAACAGTCTGCTCTAGCTTCATCTGCTCCTCATCTGGGATTGATTTATCATGGCACGCCGTGACATTAAAAATTATACTACCCAGTAGTAAAACTATAAATCTATATACTAATTTCATTTTGTGTTATTTTAACTTTATTCCACTTCTATCTACCTCGATATGAACATCTATTTGCCTGTTCGGTATTCTTATTTTAGTCTACATAGCTGCTTCGTTACTGAATTACCTTTAACGAAACAGCTCAATCTTCTAAATTAGCGCTAGGTGGATTTATAAACTATTTCCCTAGTGCAGTGCTCCGTTCTTCCATACCAATTTCTCTCCCCAGAACGGAAGAAGAGTATTGTCACACGCTACACCAGGAAGGTGTTTAAGTGTTTGGGTAATTGAAGCCTGACCATTCGGATATTGGTCATGTCCTAACTCTATCAAATGAGATAAAACAGCATAATTAGTCTGTACCTGCCCACTACCGACACCCAAGATATCATTTTCTCGTGCTGCTCCCCATCTAAGTACCACCAAATCCAACGGTCCTTCCACATTTGTAAATTGAGATGGTCTGAATCCAGAATCACCACAGTGAAGCATTGAAAAATTAGCCGCATCGCTACCACACTCGACCCGAAATACAGTAACAAAGTCATTTGGCAAGTTTGGATCACGTAAGTGGTCTGTCATATCAGTCCTAATCGTGAAGTTACCGATAGTATAAGTGGTAGGAGACGTAGAGGTATATGTCCCGCCATTTGCATAAAAGTTTGACAACACCGGCTTTCCTTTTGCAATCATCGCATCCATAAGCTTAGTATCAGCATGATCCCCATGATTGTGCGTCACACAAATAAAATCTAGATAGGGCTCCAACTGCTCTGCCCAACGATGATAAATATCAACTCCATAAGTGCCTGAAGGCGTTTTTACGATATATCCCATGTTGTAAAGCAACCATACGGCTGCAGATCCATGTTCGACTTGCGTGTTTGCCACTTCATAAATTACTTTATCAAAAGCACTACGATAACAGTACAGTATAGGAATCGTATGCTCCATATCAATTGATGATTCATCATCCCCTGTGCGATACTCTCGAAATAAAGTAGGGTTAAAACGATCAGAAAAGCTCTCAAGTTTATACAAGAGTGATAACCTTTCATTATCCAATAAGAGTGGCGATGTTTCACCTAATTGCAACATCGCTTCAATACCTTCATTGTCCGGAATTATCGTTTCCGAATAATCAGCGACCTCAAGTATATCGATATCGGTCTCATTTATGAGATATTTGGTCTTGCTCCGGATTATCCCACCTCTTTTCGCATCCGTCAGGGGGTAACTTCTCTCCGTGACGTACACTTCTTCCGTAAAGCTTCCATCATTTTTTTCATAACTGACGAGATTACCTAATGCACCAACTCGCTCCTGAAAGACCATGTAATCGCGCCGAGGAGAAACATTAACCGGAGCATTAACCAATGCCGAAACGTAATCCAACCCATAGATATTAGCACTCCCCGTTCCTACCAAAGAAGTATTACCAAACTTATCCACATTTAGCGCTTCAATCAACAGATTACCCTCAATTTCAGGCAAAGACACTATAGTATAATAGCATTTTAACTCATTATCATAATTTTCGGGCACATAATCAATCCGTATATTCTCTTTTACTCCACTGGTCAAATTCCAGCTCAAAATACAATGTGAACGATTGGCATCTTCTGCAGGATACAGATTTATTCTTGCTCTATAGTATCCCGATTGAATTTCCACTTCATTTACTTTTCCTGCGTAAACAATTGGACCATCCTTAATATATTGATTCAATAATTCATCGGCATCGTCGCAACCCATGTTAAGAAGGGCTAGCAGGATTGACACAATATAAAACATATACTTACTCATAGCTTGATTCCATTTAAAGGTTAATAAGTTTGTTCAATGATGCCGAACATTTCAATTTCATTAATGCTTATAGAGTTATTTGTTGGTGTATAAGATTCCATTAGCTGGAGCCGCATATATCGAAAACTTGTTGACGGCTCTGCATGAGGATTTACATTATCCTCTATAATTAAATGTTCTCGGTTAAGGTTAAAGTAGTCGATTTCTTCTTGTGTAGGACTACCTTCGGTGACAGGATCTGGGCCAACATATTCGCCAATTAACGTCCAAGTTTCTGGAAACTTTGTCCACCTCTGATTATTCGCATCATTCGTACCCCATATCCGAAAACGCTTTAAACTGGATCTCGTATACACGTAATTTGCCCCAACCCTTGGGTACACTTTGACCCTATTTAACTGCACATCCATATTCAAATCATATGTAACGTATACATCCTGAACTATTTCATGTTTTGATTCATCCGGATCATTAAAGTTCTTAACAAATTTGTATACTATAAATTGAAGCCCTGTTGTTACGCCGTCAAATACTGTTGCCGGAGCATAACTCCCATTATTGTGACTATTTCCGTCATTCTGAATCCCTGTGACACGATTAACACCATAAGTACCATAATCTCGATTTCCTGCGTAAACAGTTGGGTTAAAAAACGTTACTGGTTTTATACGCGTGTGATCGATTTTTTCTTCCTGAAAAGGTGTTAAGGAGCGGAGTAACGTGTCTGTCCTATTACCCCATTTGTCCGATAAAGCAAACCCAAACTTTTGCTCCACAAACGGATACTGTCGAATATAAGCATAAGTGTTTACCGAATCTCGGTTATAGATCGTTTTTGTAGGGTCTTCCACCAAAGAGACAACCCCTACCTGCAACATGTCTTCTGTCAATACATGTATCGCAAATGGCTGGGCATCCTTATTCTCCCAATCAATTTTAACTCCCCCAAATGTAGGCTCGACGTTCATCGTATTGAAAGCAATTTCGACAGGAGATAGCAACGGAGCGCTTTTTACCACGATAGGTTCCGATTTATTTCCACTGTCGTCTATACAGACTAATTCAACTGTCTTTTCATCTGTTCCGGTAAAACCTTCCACCAAAATAGACGAGCTGTATCGTGATGCTTTGAACTCTACAAGCTCACCTCGTTTATTTGTATAAGAAGCAACCACTTGAGCAATATTGGGGTTACCTTGAGGAAAGTTAAAATGAATCTCCAATCCCCCTGATCTCGAAACAACTTCTTTTACAGCAATTTTACCGGGCGCTGTAGAGTCCGTTTTCACTTGTTCTATCCCAAGATAAGATTTGCCACAGGACACTATAAACAGCGGGCCTATGATGCCTAACAAGAGGAGCTTTATATATCTTTTCATCTTCATTGTTTTTTGTAAAAATTATTTACCACCCTGGATTTTGAACCAAACTCCTATTCTGCAGTAACGTACTCGTCCGAATAGGCATCAGGTAATCTTTCATTGAGAATCGAGACTGTAATAAGACCCGTATATTATAGAAATCAGCTTTGTTATCTCCGTCTTTATTCCACCCCAATATCGGTTGATTAAACATACCTTCGGCTTTCAACCACCTCCGTACATCGTAATAAAACGAACCTTCAAAAGCTAATTCATTTAGACGCTCCCGATGAATAATATCTCTCAACCCACTCACATCATTAGGCTTGGATTTGTAGGCCGGCAAAGCATACTTATTCCAACTCTCCATTACACCCTCCATTCCAGATCTAGCTCTGATGATATCTAGGTAGAAGAAAGCATCTTGTCCTTTGGAATCTGTCTTTGCAGGCCCTCCAACTTCATTGAGGCTTTCAGCTAACAACAGATACAAATCTGCTAACCGGATAACAGGAAATGAATAGTCTTCTCGTACCAAAGTAGCTCGGGTTTCTGTGTATGTTGTTTTTAGATGACTTAATTTCTTTGCTAAATAACCTGCGTAAGGATATCCAAATCCCCGCTCTGCATGTTTAAAACCACTTCCCATATATCTCATCATATTAGGAAATGATGCTTCGGACAAAGATCTTTCTCTTCCTTCCCAAATTCCACCATCGAAACCCACGGACGCATAAAAGCGCAGGGAGCGATTAAAATGAAGAATAGCCGTTTCTTGTCCTTGTTTGATGAAATATTTGCTATGCTCAGCATCTGGAAGCTGCGTATTATAGCGATTTTTATACCAACCATTATTTTCCCAATCGGCATCCTCTTCTATCGGTATTCCATTAGCCGAATAAAACAGTTCGACAACATTCAATGTCGGACCATGCCGCTGCCCGAGGTCTGGCCCACCAGACCCTGCGATATTAAAGAATTCGGCATTACTCAACATCGTACTCCACCTTTGTAGCAAAGTAGTACTCTCATTGACTGCCCATATCACTTCCGGATTCCACGATTCGGTCACAGCCTGCCGAAGGCTAACCATGGCTTTTGTCGTATCATTGATATTTGTACTGTTGATACCTCGTATGGCGTTACTCCCTCCATCAGTTGTGATTAATATATGTGCGCCATCGGCCTCAGCAGATCGAACAGCATCATCACAGGCGGCTAGCGCCCTCTCCCATCTCTCTTGACGATCACCCACAGGAAAAAGCTCTACACCCCTACCGTCCTTATATCCGCTATAATAGTTGTTGTTATTAAACAAAGGACTGGCAACCAGCACTAATGTCTTTGCTTTGATAGCCAAAGCAATTGTTTTGGTAAATCTTCCATATTCACTGACAACATCCAATTCATTCAAGCTAGGCAGACTCTCCAAGGCGTCATCCAATGTACTGACAATATAGTCCACCACTTTGTCAACTGGTTCTCTATAGATAGCCAGCTCGTCACCCTTTGCTGAAATGGGTATGACCTTGTCCACAATAGGAATTGGGCCATAAAGCTGTAACAAATAAAAGTGTAAGTAGGCTTTAATTGTCTTGACTTCTGCAATCCATTGCTTTCGGAGATATTCTTCCAAATCGCGCGGTCCTCCGTTTTCAACTTCGATATGTTCCAGAAACACATTGCAGTGCCGGATACCCTGCCATATGTTTTCACTAGCACCATTGAGTCCGTCCCAAAAATTGGCATAGGGGTTAGTAACGTTATTCCCTTTTAAAAACGCCATCATAACACCTGGAGGACCTGCCGATAGTCCACTGCCCGTATTCATTTCGTTATAAATAATATCTCCACCTCCAGAGATTCCCAAGGTACTTGTCGGTGACACAAAATTGGGAAGACTGCCGTAGCATGTAAACAGGTATTTCTCTGTGTTAAACTTATCTTTAAACGCATCCTCCAGGATTGGCTTGTCATCTGGTAAGATATCTAGAAATTTATTACATCCTGTTAAGATAAAGGAGAGAACGAATATTGGTACAAAACACGTCTTTTTCATGTTATCTGTTTTCTTTCAGTTAAAAGTTGATTTGAACACCCAAATTAAATACACGTTGCAATGGATAAGCGAGCCCATTCCCGCGCATCTCTGGATCCCACAGTTTGAAGTCCGAGAGGGTAAGTAAATTCGTTCCACTAGCGTAAACCCGCGGAGAGACCCCTCTTATATCCCGAATTTTATAACCCATCTCTACGGATTTTAGCCGTATATACCCTGCTGTACGCATCCAATAATTACTTTTCACAAAGTTGTTATTGTTTCCTATGGCTGCTCCTGCAACATCGGGTGACAAACGTGGCCATTTTGCATAAATATCACGGTCAGTCTCCGTCCACAAACTCTCGGCGATAAAGTTCAACATCGCTCTATTCCCCTTCCTGCCTCCTGAGGTTACCTCTACAAAAGGAGCCATCGATCTGGCATCCATAAAGAACGAATAGCGAGATTCGCCTTGCACAAAAGCGGAGATATCAAAATTCTTATAACCAAAAGATACACCTAAACCATATTGCACCTCAGGGTTGGTCGGATAACCCATGGGGACGATATCAAATTCATTAATCACCCCATCGCCATTGATATCACGATACTTAATATCACCCGCTTGATATTCTCCGCCACTGGAGTGTACTTGCTGTAAGGGTGAGTTGTTTACCTCATTGTCATCAATGAACAAACGTTCTGCCACATAACCTCGGGACTGTCCAACCTTCTGTCCGACCACGGATCTCCAAGGGGCTACTTCAGCGTAATCCAGTTCATCATATACCGTGATTTTTGATGTTCCATAGGTGAAGTTACCCCGAAGAATATACCACATGGAGTTAGCAAACGCTTTATTATAATTCAATGTCAGATCTATGCCTTTTCCGATAGCTTCTCCATAGTTGGTCCTTACATCACCTATCAACCCCACTACAGAAGGGATATCCTGCCGGACTTGGACAATATTGGTCCGATTTTCATGGTACACTTCCGCTATCAGTGATAAAGCATTATTGAGTAAACCTAATTCCAGTCCGAAATTCGTTTTGTAAGAGACTTCCCACGTAATATAAGGATTGGCGTATCTCAGCATTTTTATTGTCGGACGACTAAAGGTCTCGTACGGATTGCTACCGAATCTCCCTGCAGAGGGTCCATTCAGGTCGATATTTGAGGTAAAAAAGAAGCGGTCCTGATCCGATACAATTACATCATTACCTACCAATCCATAGGTAGCCCTTACTTTCAATTTGGGGAAAATTTGTTTTAACCCCTCCCAAAACGGTTCTTCCGAGACCTGCCATGCTGCCCCAATCGATGGGAAAAATCCCCAACGAAATCGGGGGTCAAAACGCTCCGATCCATTTATTCCGAAATTGAACTCCGTAAAATATTTTTGAGAAAGTCCATAGGTGAAACGTCCAGCTAATGCCACATTCCGGGAAGGTAGAGATGAATCCAGGTTGCTGGGGCTACCATCCATCGTCTCTTTTACCGAGCCCACCAACAGGCCCCCCACATCATGCTTGAGGCCGAATTTTCGGTTATATAGCACCGCTCCTTCCGCATAGAAACGAGCTTGTACAAATTTGTTACCTCCAGAATAGTCAATGTGATCCGAACCGTCTTCCGGATTCAATGCTGCTAATTCATACGGGAAATTAGCGTCATCGGGATTGTAAGTCCCTTTGATATACTGATAGAAGTAAGGTTTATAACTCCTTGTGATATTGAACCCCGAATAGCGTGTGATACTACCGATAAAACGAGCCTTTAACCCTTTGGTAAGTGAACCCAGATCCTGATGCAGCTCCAGTTGCGTCAGGAACGTGCTGTTTCGCACATCTTCATACCCCCGCATGATATCCGAGTACGGATTGATATATTGCGGAGAGCCCTGTCCATATTCACTATCGGAGTAACTTCCAAAAAGAATACGATCCACATATTGTGTAGCGCGATCAGGTTCGTAATAGGCAGGAAAAAGTACCGGATTGGCCATCAAAGCCTTCCCATAGGTGTTGGCACCACCGCTCCCGGACTCACCGATTGGACCGTTATAATCGTCAAAATTTGCACTTAGCCGAACCTTAGCTTCTAGTGTTTTTGTCAAATTGAGGTTGACATTGGAACGGACGGTATATTTTTTCAGATCTATATTTGTGTTGAACGGATTCGCATTATCCACTTTTAATATTCCATTATCTTGTGAAAAGGACCCTGCCAGATAATAGGTCGCCGCATTTCCACCACCGGTGATATTGATATTGGCCCGGTGATTCAATGAATGGTCCCGGGTCAGCATATCTTTCCAGTCGACGGCCGGATATACATACGGATTGCGGTTTGGATCTTTTGTTGCAGCGATCTTGCCTTGCGAATAAGTTAAGACATCATGCCGTGTCAAGCTGGCGACATTGGAATACTCCATAAAGGTGATGGGGTCTGCCAAATCCACCTTTGTGGTAGGCGTAGACATCGACGTTTCTGCACGAAACGATACTTTGACCGTACCCTTTTCCCCCTCTTTGGTGGTGACCAACACCACACCATTTGCCCCTCTCGCCCCATATAATGCCGTCGCCGAGGCATCCTTTAAAATAGAGAAACTGGCGATATCGTCCGGGTTGAGACGAGCCAAATCCCTTGATGTCACTTCAATATTATCAATCAATATAAGCGGAGAAGTCAGTCCACTACCGAAAGACGTCACGCTGCGCACGAAAAACTGTGCGTCCTCTTCGCCCGGAGCTCCAGTAGATTGATAAGCAACCAAACCTGCCATACGCCCTGCCAAAGCGGTTGTTAAATTACTTGAAGGTGTCCTCAGATCCTTGACATTAACGGTTGTGATCGACGAGACTACACTTTCTTTAGACTGTGTGCCGAAGGCTACCACAACGGCTTCATCCAAAGACTCTGTATCTTTCGACAGTCTTATATTGATTATTTTGACTTTACCAACTGCTACTTTCTGGGTCGCATATCCCACGAACGAGAATACCAATGAATCTCCTTCATTTGCTTTCAGCTCATATACACCATCACCATCGGTCTTTGTGCCGAGGTGTGCACCTAATATCACCACACTCACGCCAGGAACGGGGCTATCGTCAAATGCATCAGTAACAGTACCTGTAATGGTCGTCTGTTGGAGAAGCGGCAACGTCACCTCCACTACCTTTTCAGGAACACGGATAGCTGACTTAGTCGCTTTAATAGGTTGAGGCTTGATGACAATAGTTTCGTTTTCTATCATCCATTCTGCTGGACTTCCGCCCAGTAATTTATCCATGGCTTTATCGATTTGCAAATTCCGTATATCTGCATTCACCTTGATATGAGCTAATTTCTTTCCCTTCAAAAAGAACCGGTACCCACTTTGCTTTTGAATACTCTTCATCGCCTCTACCAAGGATATATTTTTTGCATGAAGTGTGACATTTTGTGCAAAGCCACTGGCAAAAACAGCAGTTATATTCAACAAAATAAGTACAATAACTAGTTTCATAATCCGGAACAAGCAGCATCTTGAAAACCCTTTGAGGTTATCAGGTTTTATTATTAAAGTCATATATTTGTACTGTTTAGATCATATTATAATTTATCAGATATTAAATTGATTTCTTTCTCTACCTCTAGAGATTTAGGTTATAATGGACATCAAAACGCTATCGGGCAGTGTTGCAGCACTGTCCGTTTTTTTTGTTGTCTTATGATGAAGACACTATGTTTTTCTTTTTTTCAGCATAATAATTTAATTTAAGTTAATGTATTACGGTAAGGCTATTTTTATTGTTGAAACGTTCTATCTTAAACTTCAGGCCGCTACTCTCCATAATTTCCAGTACTTCTGCCAGATTTTTGTCTCTGCTTATACTTCCATAAAGATGTGTTGTCGGAAGATTGCTTTCGGAACGTACATCAAAATCGTACCAACGGCTGAGCATCTTCAATGCCTCGCCGAGTTCTGTTTCATCAAATATAAATTCATTATTTTTCCAGGCTATATACGGGCTTACATCGACTTTCTTCTTGTCGAGCCCTTGTTTATTACACACTCCCTGTTCTCCTGGCTGTAATAGCAGCATTTTCTCCGACATGCGCAGCCGTACTGAACCTTCGACTAAAGTAGTATGGGTCTCTGCACCATCATCGGTATAAGCGTTGACATTAAATTGCGTACCAAGCACCTCTACTTCCTGTTGTGCTGTCTTGACAATAAAAGG
>JBEBWF010000042.1:0-37455 GCA_040392285.1 Sphingobacterium sp.
GGGGAAACGACGTTCCTGTGCCTTGCCATATCAGCTCGGGGTGTCCGGCAGCCTTCAACCTGACAAGCAGTTATTTCGTATACAGATGCGTGCTGATCGGTCATTATTTGGCGACGCTGCTGTAGGATCTCCTTTTACTGTATATGCTCCGGTTAAGTATACCGACGGGAAAGGCCATTCGGACGTTTGCCGGAATTGGGCATTCGCCGTAAAAGCAGGAGATGAAATCCACTACGACTGGCCAATAGAGGCATTCGATAAGGGGCTATATCAATTGCGGGTCCATGGTCCCAACGGCTTTTACCGGGAATTTACGGGTACCGCTCAAGATCCTCAGTTACGTGTAGACGTCGAACCCGAATTGAAACGGCTTACAAAGCTGGCCACAGGAAACGTCAAGGTGATGTTTGAAAATCAAGGCAGTAAGTCTATACACGTTACTCTTCAGGACGTTGGCTACAAAAAACAGAAAGCGTTCACCAGGGAGATTGCTGCCCACAGTAAGGAAGAATTTGTCATGCCGTTGGGAGACACCTACGGCTGGTATGATTTCACGATCACCTCACCCGACCAGGCATCTTTCAAACAGCATTTTGCTGGCCGAATAGAAACCGGCAAAGAAAGCTTCACAGATCCATTGATAAATAATGTTTAGGTAAATGTCAGGATAGAGCGGTTCTGTTTATAGTATTTGGTTAGCAGTAAAAAAGCGAAGGAGAAATATTACATATCTTCCAATGTCAGACACATTGTGTCAATTTGGTACTTAGGCAATAACTTATTCTTAAGATGCGCCACTTTTTTCGCGAGTAGTTCCGGCTTAGAAAAATAAGTCGCATAATTCTTTCCAAACTCTTCGATTAACAGATATTTCCCTTCATCCGTGAAAGGAGAGTTTTCCCGAGCCATAAATGAAATCATTTCATCGACATGCAACATGTTGTTGTCACAAAACAACTCGACATATTTAGGAATCCCACCCGTGCTTAAAGCTTTGTTTCAGCCGTAACAGTTACAGCCATAACAAAGCTAAATATAAAATAATTATAGAACACGCTACAATTTCGCCCCTTCATAAAACTCAATCTCATTGGGTTTAGATCGTTATGCTCCCCAGACAAAACGTGTGGAAGGAATTGCTGTCTGTATCACAGACTCCTTGCCGCTATAGGACAGTGTTTATTCCAAAACTATCCAAATAACACTTTTTCCCAGTTGGATAAACGGTTTTCCCAATTGGGTACAGCACTTTCCCAGACGGGAGAATGGCGCACCTAGCCGGGTATATAGCTTTCCCAATTGGGTTTGCGGCATCACTAAATGGGCTTTTGTTCTTACCTACAAGACTGGCCTGCGACTGGTTGGTAACGCTGCGCACCCAACTGGGTCCACGGTTTCCCTAAACGGGAAAATACCACAACCGGTTAGGTAAGCACTGTTACCAATAAGGTGTACGGATTTCTCAATTGGTGGCAAGCTATACCCGGTTGGGTAAGCGATGACACCAACTGGATATGAAGCTTTCCCACACAGAAAAGCGCTACACCCGATTGGGTGAGCACCTTTCCTAATCAGGTATGGATTTTCCCCTATGCTCTTTCAGGGAGGAACGACTGGGAGATAGCTTTCCTAACTGAGCACATAACTTTCCCAATTGGGTACACAACTTTCTCAACTGAGTGCAGCGTTTTACCAATCAGGAGAATGCTACACCCAATTGGGTATGGAGACATTTTAGACTTGTCGGTTTTATAGTATATTTACAAATCACTATTATCTGTGCCCTCCAGTCGTTGAGATTCGTCGTTTATATGATCTTTAACCAGTACATCCGTCACGATAAGGGAATTATATGCATCAATAATCGGTGGATCAGATAGGTCGCCGTATCCCGATAGGTCGCCAAATTCATATAACTTTGGACGGATAACTGTTTTATGATCAGAAGCAGTATGAATATCACAAATATCTTTTTCATATCATGATGCAACACTCCCTGCCATTCCACAAGGATAATAGGAGGAAGGTGTTACGGGTGTCATTCTATTTAAAACTTATACGTTGTAACAAAGTATCGATAAAGTTCTGGGCTTTGACACGGTCAGTAGGCTGGCAAACACCTTTGTCAAAGTTGATCTTACCTTTTTTCGCTTCTTATAACTGAAAATCAAAGACTGACTATGTAATATAGCCAGCCTTTACAAGATTCTTTTCTTCTATTTCAAAGTATGAAAATTATAGGTCCCAGGCAAAAGCTCGTAGTGCAAAAGATTTCCCTCATTCGCTAGGGTCTTTACAGTCCTGTATCTCCTTAAGTCAACAGCTTCTTCAGGACTTAACTGCAATATTCCAATGCTATTAGGTGGAACAACGACCTCTAATGACAATTGCTTTCCAACTCGTGTCCAATTAACGGCAATAACCCCTACTGGAGAATCATACATCGTCTTAGCATAATCAATTTCAGTGGCCTCAGGAGCTGGTGGTCTAATGATAAAACGCTTAAAGCCTACATAATCGGGGTGCCGCCTGATACCTCCTATACCGTCAATAAACCACGCACCAGGATAAAGATAGGAACTATGTAATAACGAGTGTCCAGGCAGGTCCTTTTCCCACATCTCCCAGATGGTTGTTGCATCGTTATCTTTCATATATCCCCAACTTGGATATGTTTTTTTTGATGTCATCGTATAAATAAGGTCGTCCCTACCTTCATCCCGCAATAATTTAAATAATAATGCACCACCCGTAATCCCGGCGTGAATATGTCCATTTCTAACCTCAAGAATTTCTCGTTCTAATCGTTCAAGTATTTTTTCTCTCAATTCAGGCGGAGGCACATCAGCCAATAATGCTGCTGCAAGGTTTGACATAGATCCATCCGAATAACTATGATCTATAGCATTATAGAACATGGTATGCACAGCTGCTGATGAAAGTGCGGCTTTATTCTTCCATAAAGCAGCTTCCTCCTCCCTACCGATGAGGTGCGCAATCTTAGCCGCTGTGCGCAAATTAAAAATGTAATACGAATTATTCAGGCATAATGTCTCAGGAGCATCATTATTCATTCCCTCCGCTGTTGCATTTGGCCACAACCAATCCCCAAGAAAATCCCATTGACCACCAAATCTTCTCAATAAATGATTTTCTACATGAGTATCTAAAAATGATAGCCAGCCTTTCATGAGTTCAAAATTCTTTTCAAGCACCTGAGTATCTCCATAATGCTGATACATAAACCATGGCAATGTGATCACTATACCGCCCCATGCCGGCCCTCCTCCTCCCCAAATAGTAGGTGCAGTGTGCGGGAGCACACCATTATTCAAAATCCGACCGCTCGTCACCTGCTTTCTCGCATAGTTTGTATCCAACATGTCACCTACCATAGATTCAGTGCCTTGCACATCCCGCCAGTCTTCCATCCACTTCGTATAAAACGCTCCCATGTGGTAATTAAACATCCCGGTCTCACTGGTCGCATGCGCATCGCCTCCATATCCCATACGCTCACGTTGCGGGCAATCCACAATAAAGCCCCCTAATGAAAGATTTTCAAATGTCCATTTTATACGATCATATAGCCAATTTTGCAACGTATCTGAGCTTTGGAAACTCGAAGCATTAGCAAAGTCTGTACGTAGCATCCACCCGCTGACATCATCTAGTGTCAAGGCTTTTTTTAGCCCTTTAATCGTAATCCATCTACCGGAACTGTAGTTGAAACGGTTAGTAAATGTTCCTTGTCCGGTGTTGTTGAGTACATAAGCACTGTGGATACCGAAGGTAATATCTTCCTGCTTCCTTTCAGAATATTGGAAAGTGATAGTATCCCCTGGATTCCCGTTAACATGTATACGTGTCCAACCTACAAAATTGACGCCCATATCAACGCGATAAGCACCATCTTCTCTTTTTTCAATGCTGACCGGACGTATTTCATTAAAAACCCTGTTAGGTTCTACCGTCTGGGCAGATAAGATGAGCTTGGTAGGGTAGACTACTGAAGACTTCCATTGGAGTTCATCACACTGTACCTGATTCCAGCATTCATCCGCTAACCTAGCATCCCAGAGCTCACCACCCATACGTTTAAAATCCCATTTTCCCAGCAATTTATTGGGACTGGGTTTCGTCTTCCACGTCTCATCGGTATAAATCTTTAGGATAGGTTGCGCGGTAGGGGAAGGATCTTTTTCCGTATACATAGCGACCTGTGCCTTTACAATCGGCGTGAGTGGACGATCGTCATGTAATATATATCCAGGAAAAATAGACCAAGATGTTCCTAACCAAATCGCAACAACATTCTTGCCTTCCACAAGTTTTGGGGCAATATCGTACGCGATATATCGTGCTCTTTTGGTATGATCAGATACTGCCGGTGCCAATACATGATCCCCTATACGTTCGCCATTGACGTAGACCTCGTGATAGCCGACCGAAGCCACCATCAGTATCGCTTTGCCTGGTTTTTTGTCCAGTTCGAATGATTTACGAAACCAAGGATCGGAGATATTGTTCGTGGGGGCATACCGGTCGTATAGTTCATGGCTTCCGATCCATTTGGCCGACCATTCCTGTTGTTCGAATAAGCCTGTGCTCCATATAGCAGTATCACTCCAATCCGATTCTCTACCACTTTCGTCCTTTACTTGCACTTTCCAATAATAAGTACGATCGGATACGAGAGCATTGCCGAGATAGTTTACATGTTGCATTTGGTCTGAATGTACCCACTGACTGTCCCAGATATCTCCAACATTCTTATGCAGCAGATCTGCTTTGGAAGCAACGAGTATCCTATATGCCGTCTGCATTTGTCCATAATCGGATGTGCGGGTAGGTTGCAAAACCCAACTCAGACGGGGTTGCAACACGTCAAGTCCCTGGGGGTTTTCCAGGTATTCGCAACGAAGACGGACCGGGATAACAGAACCTATCTTGTTCTGTGCAAAAGAGGGCATGATATGGATGGACAGTATCACATATATCAAAAGGATTTGTCTATATACTTTGCTCATGGTTCTTGATATGCTTACATTATGGAATAAAGATATTAGAATTCAACGAATACTGCATCTCCGGCTTTTATCGAAAAGTTTAACTTATTGTCAGCAGGGCTTTCTTCGGTCATCACATTATTTTTCCAAACTTTCACTTTGGTAACTGTATTTTTTAAAGAAAGAGAGAGACTCGCATCTTTCTCCGGGGTAAGCGTTGTAATCAGGACTTTGTTTTTTCCATTTTTATCCGTAAAACATCCTACAATATTATCATCTCCTGTCACAGAAACAACTTCACCATAATCGTACAATGGTTCGTACAGATTATAGGGAGTCGTTGCGGTTTGAATCACACCGTCGGCATGACATTCCAATAATATCTTCCCGATCGAGTTGATGTCAGCATTTAATTTTTTGACATAATCATAGCGTACCGTCTTC
This sequence comes from Sphingobacterium sp., assembly GCA_040392285.1. Classification (GTDB taxonomy): domain Bacteria; phylum Bacteroidota; class Bacteroidia; order Sphingobacteriales; family Sphingobacteriaceae; genus Sphingobacterium. Next base: position 5,454 of record JBEBWF010000042.1, read on the forward strand.
TGTCCATCAAGGCCAATCAATGCTTCGCCAAAAGTTTCTGAACCATTGCCCGGAGACCAATAACAGAAATACTGTACACCTTTTGCTCCGAAAGCCAGATTGGACCATACTTGCCAACGAATATCTGCTTCGCTTGGCTCTCTCTTGTCAGGTACACCAGGCGTGCCGGCAATGGATAGTGTCTGGATGAACGTCCAAAAAGGAATTTCCTGAAACCTAGATTTTGCTCTGATAAAGTCTAGGTTAGAATAATAATCCTGGGTAATAGTACCGTTTGTTAACAATGGATAGCTGTCGTAGGATAGGTAGTGTGGCTGCAGGGTCTGCATCCATGAATTGATATAATCTGCATAGCTAGGTGCTTGTATACCTCCGGTTGCATAGGATGGAAATAAATTTACATGCCAAAGTTTATCTGGATATGATTTTTTGAAAGCCGATACAAAAGCCTCCAAAGCACCGAATAAAGGCTTACCAGGCTCATCCATAAGTAGTTCTCCGGCATAGGCGGGATGGCTGGCGTACGGTTTGATTCCGTCGGTAAATTTTTTGAGTAAAGTCGGATCAGGATTCTGAGCATATTTTTTCACATCATCTACGGTAACTGCACGACCTGAAAAATATTTTAAACCATGTGTTTCACAGTGATTTAATACATTCACAATCCTGCTATTACTGTTCTCATGAAAATAAAACCCATTCACAAAATTGATCCCGCATTCTTTGATTTTTCCATATTCTTCGCTCGTTTGCGCATTGGCTGGGGGAGTAACCCACAAGCCTATCGCGATTTCGCCGATATTCAGGATATCATACGTAGATACCGTAGCCGTTGGTGGATGTTCTTCTTCTTTTTGGGGATTGTCGGGATTTTTTGTGCAGGCGGGAAAGAACTGCAAAGTACTACTCAACAAGGCTATTATTAAAAAACTCTTCATAACTGTAAAATATCAATGTTTTAAACTAATTAAATTCGATTTTCGGAAGATTATACCCCTTTCCTTCCCATTTTGAAAGGAGGGGTTTGAGATTTTCTACAAAACGTTCGTACGATGTATTGTCTTCTCTTGTCCAGCCCAACTCTGCATAAGCAGCAATTCTAGGAAATGTCTGGTATTCCAATGTAGCAACATCGGATATCCATTCTGTCCAAAGCTGACATCCCAGACCTATGACGGAGGAATCTTCATATCCGTCCGGAACGACCTGAAAAGCGTAGGATTTCTTTAACGGCAATTGCTCGTAGGAATAATTCAAGTACGTGTCTTCATGGTACGAATTGACAACCTTGTAGCGATTGTCCAAGGCAAATTTGAGAATATCCTTATTGCCTGTCCAAAATTGGACCACTGCATTCTTGGACAGGCTTTGTGAACCCAGTCCTTCGTCCGTTTGCCAGACATGGCTATTTACACCTAGGATTTCGCTCCAACCCATGATATTCTTTCCTAGTTTATTCTCCACGAAATCACTTATCTCATTCGTAAATTTCACCTGAACATCCTTATAATTTTTTAAATGATTTGCTTGCATATATTCCGTAATATGCGGAGAAGCTTTCCATTGATCATGCCTGACTTCATCTCCTCCGATATGAATGTACGGTGCCGGAAAAAGTGCACTTACCTCCGTAAGGACATCCTTGAGAAACCGGACGACCTTGGGAGAAGATGGGTCGAAAACATTGGACATCACACCAAACCGTACTGGTACATCTATAGGATTATTGACAGTCCCCAACCAAGGGTAAGCTGCTATGGCGGCTGACGCATGTCCGGGCATACTGATTTCAGGGATAATCTGTATATATCTCTGATCGGCATACGCAATGATTTCCCTGATATCATCCTTGGTATAATATCCTTGATGAGGTTTTCCATCAAACTTATTGCTTTGATATCTTCGCAGAAAGGCATCGTACGCCGGATCTCCTGTTTCTCCCGGTATTTGGAGTTCAGGATCTTCGATTTGCGTGCTGTCTCTTTTAGAGCCAATATTGGTCAATAGCGGATATTTCTTTATTTTGATACGCCAACCTGCATCATCGGTCAGATGCCAATGGAATGTATTCATTTTCAATGCGGCCATCTCATCCAGCATTTTCTTGACAGTCTCCTTGCCCTGAAAATGCCGGGCTTCATCCAACATGAAAGCCCGCCAGGCAAATCGTGGTGCATCTATGATGTGGCTACGGGGCAATTTCTTACCGGCCACGAGTTGTCTCAGTGTTTGTATGGCGTAGAAGTGCCCTTTCCGATTTGAAGCTGTTATCCGGATACGGTCAGAATCTATATGCAAATCATATCCTTCTTCATTTGTTATTTCAGAAGAAAGTATAAAAGATATTTTTATCCCGTTCTTGTGTTTTGGGACACCAAAGTCGTACTGGAAATAATCATACAATTGCTGAGATAGTATACTCTGATCCAACATATATATGCCCTTTGACAAATCACAGTAACCTCCGATAACATGCACCTTGTCTGGATATGGAATGATATTCAAGCGGTCACCTGAACCCCATGCCAGCAAGATACCGGAGAGATATAAAAAGATACAAACATGTATTTTACGTGCTATCATTGCTTTTAAATTAATTATAGCCGGGGTTCTCTTTCAGATTGGGATTTTGGCCTCTTCTGGCAACTGTAATAGGAAAATAATAAGAGCGATGAGGGAATGTTGGCCTTTGCTCTCCGTCTATTTCATCGTGTATCATGACTTTATATTTTCTGGTTGCAAAATCCAATACATATTGAACTCCGCTAAATGATCGGGTCAATTTGGTTTCGGCTTCACGCCATCTGCGCAGATCCCAATAGCGGTGGTTTTCAAAGGCAAGTTCAACCTGGCGTTCGTGGCGGATTTTTTCCATAGAGATTGATGTCAACTGTTGGATGCCCGCACGATCGCGAATTTCATTGACAGCCCATAACGCGTCTCCCGGTTTTGACAGTTCATAAGCAGCTTCTGCATAGTTAAGGAGTATCTCACCCAATCTAAAGATGGCATAGTCCGTACGAGACTCCATCAGCCAGATCATATTGTCCGCGGAGGGATCCAAATATTTCATAATGCCGAACCCTGTATTCAAGATACCTGTAGAAGCATGGAAGTACGATTGATCACCCACGACCGGCATGCCCTTGTACGAGCTTGTAAATGTCGTCAGCATAGTTCCATCTTCCGTAATCAGACCCCGATGGAAGTTGATGGTATCTTTACCAAAATTGCTTGCTACAGCCTCTCTCCACGGTGTACCATTAGTCCATATTGAAGCATAAAATCTGGGATCTCTATCCGCCCACAGTTCGTCCATTGTCCAAAGACGGGATTGGACGTAATCCCTGTCCAAAGTGCCGGATCTTCCGTCGGCATATTCGAATGCTTCGATCAACTCTAAATAGGGCGCCTGGTAATTTCCCTGTCCCCATACCGATGGCCTGGGTGCATGGCAAATATCCCATGACCAGGTCGTCGTACCACCTCCCGGGTCAAAGCTTTTTCCCCCGTGCTGTTTCGCCATAATGATCTCAGGGTTTCTTTTCACCAGAAAAACATTCTTGAAATTCTGTACCCGCGCCTCCAGATCATTCCCTTTGATATCTGCTTTGTAAAGAGAGAAAGGCCCTTTGATGATTTCGTCCGCGACATCATAGGCTTGCTGAAAATATATAGGTGCTAGATTGGAAGGCAAACCCGTCAATTTATTTTCATTAAGTTCACCATATTTGGCTATGCTACCGGCAAAAAGTGCAGCCCTACAATGCAATGCCAGTGCCGCCCAACGGGTTGCTCTACCATATTCATCTTGTATGGGAGGCAAGATCTCTGCAATTTCTTTTGTCTCTTGCAATACGAAATCCCAAAGTTCCTGTTCAGTATTACGCTCGGGATATAATAAGCTCTCCGGAGAATCCAGCTGCGGCACGACGGTCAGGAGAGGAACTCCTCCATATCTCTTGACCATCGCAAAATAACAGAAGGCCCTTAAAAAACGGGCTTCAGCAGTCCGGATAGCTTTAAATTCCTCACTCAATGGAGAGGTTGGTACCCTGGCAATAAATTCGTTTAAGTTTCGGATAGTATAGTAGGCATTTTCCCACCATTCCATCGCTCCTCCTTCGGCGGATATCCCCCAGGCTTTTTCCGAGGAGACATTGGCCCATGCTCCCGATGTATATTTCGCTTCATCGCCGATCTCAATAGACAATCCAGGGCCAAATGTCTGAGCACTGTTTCCAAACCAGTACCTCAGATTGGCGTTGCGCGGATCTCTATTCATCGGAGAACCATCCCAACTCGAAAACATTGTCGTAGCGTCATTGATCATGACCGGAGTATAGGCATACTGCGACAAAAGAAAGGCATCAATAAGAGTGGGGTCTTTCCATACCGCAGCATCCGTAAATCTATCCAATGGCTCTTTTTCCAATAAACTTTTTTTACATGAGCTTACCAGACACCCTAATATGATGAGGATTACATGAATTTTTTTCATAATCTATACATTTTATCAATAACTTAAACTTATCCCTACACTAACCGTTCTCTGTTGTGGGTAATAGTAGGCCGGTGTTCCTTCAGGCGCTTCTGGGTCTACCCCAAGTTTGGACAGGCTGCTCAAGGTAAAAAGATTAGTTCCTGCTACATAAACCCTCAATTTGCTCGCTTTCAATGCCCGCAATGCCTTTCCGCTGAAATCGTATCCCAAAGAAAGACTTCTCAACCGAAGATATTTTGTATCGTGGTTTCTATAATCCGAATACCACCAGTTTGCCAGATTTTTACTACCCGGTCTCGGAACTAAAGCGTTAGGGTTGTTTTCTTCACTTGTCCATCTGTTGTCATATTTGAGTGCTGTAGGTGCTGACTCCAGATCAATATAAGTTGTATAACCAAATGCTCCTTGAAATACCCCATTTAGATGAAAGTTTTGATAGGAGAGATTAAACAATAGACCAGCCATCCAGTTGGGCATAGTCCCTTGTCCGATCTCCACCTGATCTCTCCAGTCAAGTTTGCTATCATTGTTCATATCGATATATTTGACATCCCCCGGCCGGATACCCTCATTGCCACCTAACTCTACATAACCATATCCCAGGTCCCTGATCTCTTCAATCGACGTAAACAGTCCATCAGATATGTATCCCCACCGTTCGTCAGTCCATTTTCCTGTATTCCTGTAAATCCGGTCCTGATCCTGATCCGTGTAGTCCGGCTCATCAAATTTGACCCACTTGCTTCTTGACCAGGATATATTACCTGAGATGTCGTAAGAGAATTTATTGATCTTTCCTCTTGTACCCAATTCTATTTCAAACCCTCGTGTATCTATGCTGTTCAGATTTTCTAAAGGCAACGTCGCTCCAAAAGTAGATGGGAGAGACTGCACCCTGTATCCGGGGATACCTTCCCTCAGCCGATAAAAACCTTCCAACGTACCGTATATCTTTCTGTTCAAAAGTGAGAAATCCAATCCAACATTATAGATCCCCAATCTTTCCCAAGAAAGTTGGGAGTTAGCCAGTCCTGTCAGAAACAGACCTTGTTGTATGTTGTCTCCCAATATATAGGACATATCGTAGGAATAGCCAGCATAGTATTGATAATTACCTATTCCGTCATCTCCGGAATGTCCCATACTTGCCCTCAACTTCATATGGTCAACAATAGGAGAATGGACAAGAAAATTTTCCTGCGATAGCACCCACCCTAATGACACGCTTGGAAAATATCCCCATCTTCCATCTTTGGGAAATTTGGCAGAGGCATCGGCCCGAAAGATCGTTTCCAGAAGGTATTTATCTTTATAACCATAGTTTATACGGCCTACATAACTTAATCTACCCATTTCTGATGCGGAACCATTGTTCGATGCTGTAGTAGGATCTCCTACAAAAATTTGATCTACGACTTCAGAGGTCAGGTTTCCCCGCTGTGTATCAAACCCTTCACTATCATAGCCTATCCTTTCATGGAGTGCGATAGCTGATATGCGATGATCTTCGTTAAACGTTCTTTCATACGAAAATGAATATTGTTGTGTCACGTCGTTTGATTTTGATGCACCGAGGTAAATCATCGTTGGATTTGCTGATTTTCGCTCAAAAATATACTCATCTGTAGCTGCTCTGTAGGAGTAAAAATTCGGTTGTTTTCTAAATAACTTTGAAAAACCTGTAGAACCATTGTAGTTGATAAAGGCTCTAAACTTTAGACCTTCAATACTTTTAAAATCATAGGTTAAAGCAGAATTTAACCGTAGATTTTTATTATCGCTCCTGCTATATCCTGCCAACTCCCGGCTAGAAACAAATACCGCATTCCCGGTGGAGCTGCCTGCGTAGGAAAGCATCGTAGGATCGGGCAGCTCTAGAGGATATTTTGGATCACTATCGTACAGTGCATTGTAAAAGTTCGAATGGCCCAAGTTCATCGATGTAAAGTCCCGATATTCGCCTATGTAATTAAAGCTTGAAGAAAGGTGCAATCCCTCTAAAAGTTTTGCATCCATGGTAATCTGTGTGTTTAGACGATCATAAGCACCACCATCATGTCTTGCGATCGTGGTCTGCTTATTATACCCAACATAGGAGTAGAAGTTGAGTTTGTCACTTCCTCCATTTATGGAGATATTGTGTTTTTGCTGGGGAGCCCATGAACGTATCGCAGCAGAGAACCAGTCTGTATTCAAGTAGTCGGGGTTAGTTCCGCTATAGAATTCTTCTATTTCAGATAGCGTCCACGGTATCTGAGAAGCGGGCAATCCTGCATTGATATGTGCTTCGCGATCCCATTCAGCCCGCTGTCCGGAACTGCCAGTCGGTATTAAAGTCATGGAGTTCTGCATGGTTTGGGAAAGATTGGCCATAACACTTATCTTGCCTTCCTTACCTTTCTTTAAGGTGATCAATATAACACCATTCCCTGCCCTTGCTCCGTAGATGGACGCGGCACCGTCTTTCAATATAGATATTGATTCAATCTGATCAGGGTCGATATTATCAAAATTAGTTTCAACTCCATCTACAATGACCAATGGACTATTAAATCCTCTGATGCTCAATTTTGCCCCGTCAGATCCTGGTATCCCCGAGGTTTGTTTCGTTCGAAGTCCTGGTAACTGTCCCGCCAAAGCATTCGTAACATTCGTCATAGGAGCGATTGTTAGGTTTTCGGTCTTTATAGAAGAAATAGAGCCTGTTAGATTGCCTTTCTTTTGTGTACCATAACCTACGGCAACGACTTCCTCCAGTGTATGCATTTCCTCGTCCATTACGATTTCATATTTATTGGCTCCTGATAGAGGAATAGTCTGTGTATTATACCCCATATAAGAGATGATGATCTCTCCTTTAGGTGGTGCCTCAAGGCTAAATTTGCCTTCGGCATCGGTAATCGTACCTAGGTTCGTATGCTGAATCATGACCGAAGCACCGCTTATAGGCTGGTTATTGGAATTGGCAACAGTTCCCTTAATAGCCATCAAAGGTTGGCCTTTTTCAGAAAGATCTGTCTTTTGGATTTCTTTTTTTCGTGCTATGATGATTTTTTTGGACTGGATGTAGTAGGTAATTTCTTTTGACCGAAAAGCGTCGTCCAAGATCTCAACAATTGTTGCATTCTCCTTATTTACCGAGACCAACATCTTACTTACCTGATCATCCAGGATAAAAAAAGAATATTTAAAATCTTGTCCCAATCGATCGACAAGTTGCTGAACAGTTACACTATTCAAGTGGACAGTTCTTTTTAATTGTTCTAGCTTGGTCTGCCCACTGACATGTATGGCGTTTACAGCCAACAGACATATCAGCAAGCACCATCGAACAATCTTTTGTTTCAGATTATTGATAATTTTATTTTTCATACAAGTTGTTTATTCTATAGAACCTCTTGGACAAAAGCTCCCTTATACCCTTAAGAAAAGCGCATTCCAAGTATAATAGACACGACTAGCTAACTTTAGAATTCGGATGAGCTCCTAAAAATTTATTTTTATAGAAAGTTTTATTACGGTAAATACTTTATCTACTAGTAATCTGTATATGACCTGTCTCGTCCATAACATAGATAAATCCTAGCTCTCCTTTTAATGCATCAAGAATACCTTCTATCGGCTCTTCTATTAAGAAAGATGCAGATACGATATAATTGGCCAGCCTACTATCGGTAATCTGTATTTTCTTACCATAGATACTTTCAAGTTTATTGGCAAAAGAACCGAAAGGTATTCCGGAATAATTGAATCTTCCTGATACCCATGCTGTATTCATTTGTACATCACAGGCATATCGTTCATATTTGGAGGTTTGCACATTGTATCTTATCTCTTCGTTTGGATGGAGGATCTCTTCACAGGCATCAGAAGCAAATAGCACGGAGCCTTCAACCAAAGTGGTAATGACTTCATGGCCGTTTGATCTTACATTAAAACTTGTACCTAATACCCTAGTCTTTGTTCCTTTAGTCTCGACCACGAATGGTCGAGACTTATCTTTTGACACCATAAAGTATGCTTCCCCCTCGAGCTTCACATGCCTGGACCTGTTGCCGTAATCAGAAGCCAATGTAATGGCGCTGTTCTTATTCAACATGACTGTCGTACCATCGGACAAGGTATATTCTACAGGAACAGACTGCGCTGCATAAGTGTACATATTGCTTTGCGAAGTACTGTGTATTGCGTACATGTATATCATTGCACACGTTGTTGCAAAAAACAAAACAGCTGCCGCCGTAGCCATTCTTAAATAGCTTCTTTTACGCGTGACCGCATAATCAGTAGCCCGAATCCGGGCCATGATTTTATCTGTACTCCGTCCTTTGTCTTTTATCAACGTATGTTGAACATCGGCGTTCCAATACTCTTTCAGCTGATTATAAATCAGGTTATAATCAGGATTATCCGAGAGAAATTGACAAAATTCTTTCTTATCTTCCTCTGTGGCATTACTGGAAAGAATTTTTGACACTAATAAAGAAAACCGATCTTCCATAACAATGAATAACAACTACTTCTGGTAAAGACACCTATTCTTACAAATTCCCCCAGAAAGCATCACAAATAATATCACTAATCTACAAAAAATCAATTATTCTTTTATACAACGTATACAAACTGCTCTGGATCTGGGGGCACCATTGACAGCGGCTGTTCCTCCTACGCCATAAGACGGAGAGAATCCCGTAGCATTATTAAGCGCTCCATTCACCCAGAATGTGCCAAAATTTGCTGTAGCATCCAATGTTCCTCCCACTTCACGGTATCCTGTATATGGGAAAAAGTTAGACTGACCGTTATATATAAAAAGGTGTCCGCCCGGAGTCTCCCTATTGAAATGAACGTCTGCCAATTCTGCATAATCTTCCAATGCAGGAACTTTCCATCCTATTGGACATGGATCATATATAGTTTTTGTTCCCAAATCATTCTTCCACCAATCCATCTCGCCTTCGCCCCAATCCACATAATTGGATGTAATATACGTCAAAGGGTTTGCAATGGTAAAAGAGAGTGCCTGGGGTGCTGAGATCATTTTGATCTCTGGGTTTTCGCCTGCCATATCAAGCAATAAACGTTCTGCAGGCGTTCCAAAGCTCTCTGAAGCCGTGAATGGATCTTTGCGTCCGAATTGATATTGAAGTCCTATAGCACCCGCCTCGCCTACTGTTTTATTGATTGCACCCAGATTTCTATCCATGAGCTGTGCACCCGATGGAAGCGTAACTGTGCCTATCGTTTTTTCGTCTTGTGTGACCCATATATGCCACGACCATTTGATCTCATCGTTTTTCTTGACCACCACGACGGCATTTCCATCCACATTGCCTGTCAATACCACGACATTGGCCGAAGAACCTGTACCCCGTATAGAGACAGCATCGATGATATCATAATTGTCCATCCATAGTACCTCAGCTGTCAGCGCATCCCCTGCAGCAATCTGTACTCCAAGAGAGGTTTTATTTGCCCTTGAAACAGGGATGACCAATGCATTGTCATAGCCAGCAAGGTAACTATTGGACTCAGATAGCGCTACCATGGCTTTTGTCGAGAACTCCACGGCATTCCCATAGACTGTCTGTCCGGATTTAGTGGTCGCATAAGCCCTTACAAAATACATGGTCTCCGGATTTAAATTACTTATCTTTAGCGCAAAGTCTCCTTTGACAGGATCTATATCTGCCATATAGTTGCCTCCTTCAATTGTTGGAGCTTTGTCTGTCCCCCAACAAATCCCCCGATCCTTTATGGATTCGCCTCCTGAAACACTGCCACCGCTCCTGACACTAAAGGCCGTCAGATCAGAGACAGCTACCGTGGTGACTTTCAGATCGACAGAACTGCCATCGTCGTTATTTCCTCCTTCTTCTGATTTTTTACATCCTGCCATTGCAAATAGTAGGACGAACATAAATAACAATTGATTTTTCATCATAATTTAATTTATTTTTTACTTTATATTTAATTATTATCTTTTTCTTGGGCATATGAATTCCCAGTCACGTATTTTTAAGCATAGTGAGTATAAAAATTGATGGGAAAGGAAAAACTATTTAATGGGGATATTTTTAGATGAAATCACATCAGGTTGGTTGAGCTCTTTTTTTCATAATTCAGTTTTATTAGTTATTTATATCAATTTACGTTTATACAGATAAAGACACATTCTTTTGGCATATCCCCCATATATGAACAAAAAAATATTCAAAAATGACTTTTCTATTCATTCTGCCGGGATGAGATGATTGCCTTTCATCCAGTTAAGCAATCGATCGAACCATCTATCCCTGACCCTTTTGCTTTCTAACCCGAAGCCATGTCCACCGACAGCATAAATATGGGCTTCGTTTTCTACACCATGTTGATTTAAGGCTTTGATATAATCAAATGCGTTTTCTACCGGAACTACTTTATCATCATTAGCATGGACGATAAATGTCACCGGTGTTTCTGCTGTTACTTGCTTTTCATTGGAATACAGATCGACTAATTCCTGGGGAGCGTCCTTCCCGATCAGACTTTCTTTAGAGACTTGATGGGTATACTTTCCGAAGGTAATTACCGGATATATTAAGATGGAAAAATCAGGCCGTAAACTGGTGTTGTTCTTGTTCTCTATCACTTCTCTCCTAAAATGGGTGGATACTGTCGATGCCAGATGGCCGCCAGCAGAAAATCCCATAATTCCTATTTTATCGGAGCTGATCCCATATTTTGATGCATGTTCACGAACATATTTTATCGCTTGCTGTGCATCTTGTAGAGGGCCTTTTTTTTTGTCCTCCATGATCTCATCATTTGGTAAACGGTATTTTAGCACAAAAGCAGATACGCCCATTTCTGCAAACCTTTGGGCTATATCATAACCTTCATGGCTAATAGCTAGACCTACATATGCCCCTCCCGGACAGATAATTACGGCTACATCCGTTTTATGAGAAGAAATAGGGCTGAAATAGGTTAGGAGTGGTTGTGATACCCTCGTCGTCCATAATACCGGATTTACATTGATGACGGTTTCTGTTTGTTCTTTATACGTTTCTGATTTTTTCTCTCCGGGTATTCTGGTATACAATCTGATGTCTTCCTTTGTTTGAGCTATACCTGCAAGATTTGCAAACAAAATTGCAAAAAGTAACAAAGCGATCTTTTTCATAGGGTATCGATAAAGGGTTATTGAATTCATTTACGTTTATACAAGTAAAGACACGTACTTTCAGTTAATCCCCTATAAGACGAATAATTTTTCAAAAAAGGAAGGATCAATTATAGGAAGGACTTGGAAAGATTATCTTTTCAGCTTTTCTTTGAGTCTAGCGACAGCAGTAGCGACTTGTTTTTCCAACGTTTTGACAGATACACCCAGGATATCAGCCGCATCCTTGTACTTCATACCATTTTCCCGAACCAAAAGAAAAGCCATTTTTGTCTTATTCGGAAGCTCATCTATGATCTCGTTGAGCATTGCTACCGTTTCTTGGTCGATATAAATAGATTCAGGCGTGGTACGAGTATGATGAAAGATATCTACAGTGATATCGTCGATATCAGTTATTTCGATTTTTTTCTTGCGTAGAAAATTGAGCGCTTTATTTTTAGCGGTAATAAAAATATAACTCTCCATATTCTCTATTTCTGAGAGTTGATCACGGTTGTTCCATAAGGATAAGAATACATCGGAAACAAGTTCTTCACATTCCTGTTCGTTCCTGACAAACAGGGAAATCAACCGAAAGATCTTTTCTTGGTATGTATTTACAAATATTCGGAAAGAATGCTCATCATTAAACTTTCTTTTAAAAACATCCGCGAATATATGTTTTAATCGGTTCAAAATATATTTCTATATGATAAGATATTTAGAAAAAAAGTCAAACTTATGAATGCACCTTCCACAAAAGTAAGCATTCTTTTAGCTTAAAAACAATCCCTTGTCAAGTATTCTTATAGATATTACTCTTCAGGAAAAACAGTAAAAAAATATGTTTACATAGCGAGAATAAGCCTTATCTGCTGTCAACATATCGGCTAGCACCAATAATGAAGCTGCTTATTTTAAGTCGTTGTGTGTCGGGCCAACTCAGTTCATTTTATCAACCAGCAATAATCGTTTAGAATATTAGCACACATTTCTTTTTTAAAATACCTAGTCATCGGTACGGAATGGTGAAACGGGTAGCTCGAAACAGTTTAAAAATGTTTTCATTTCAAAACTCCTTTAAAATACCTCAGCTCAATAATATCGTTCGGCACGGGGTTCCTATTCCACTCCTCATGAATAACCAGCGCAGCACCGATCGCAGTAGCCTGAGCCATGGAGGCGGCATATAACTCTATATTTGGAAAAGCTACAGCTAACAGGTTCATATAAATATTATTTTTACTAAACCCACCATCAACAAATATTCGCTTTATCGATCCCTTTCCTAAGATTAGACTGGTAGAATAAATCTGGGCTTCGACCAGATCAATGATAAGTGCATGATAGGCCTCCACAAAATTCCCAAACTGTCTCAAATCCCTATTTGAAAAAGTGTCAAGAGATGAGCTTAGTTCTAGTCTTTGTTTTAATTTAGCAACAATTTTTCTATCCAATTCCAAGTTTCTGAACTTCGTTGGAGAAACTTCAAAATGCTCTGCAATTCGTTTGGACTGCACCTCATGTTCGTATCCTGCAAACAATCTCGATGCTTTAACGGGAGACCCAATGTAAGACAAATAAAAAAGACAATCCTCCTTCAATTCCTCCTCCGTCAATGAACTATCGTTGAATGGATTGAAAGAGATACACCATGTCCCTGTCGAAATCAAGACAAATGGCTCGTGAAAGTTCAATAAGTATGGAATGAGTGCTGAAGAACTATCATGCAGGCCTATCCCTACCTTAAACTCACCACCTAAAAAAGTAGAATTGAATACTTCACCGCCTTGCAATATCGGGGCCAATATCTTATCCATCTTCGTGTCTTTGACCCACTGGTGGTAATCATTCTTCTGAAAATCCCATAGCGCCGTATGGCAACCTATACTGGTCATATCCGAGCAAACTTTACCGGATATGAGAAAACTCAGATACTGGGGAAGGTGAAGTGCATAATTGATCTTTTGGAAAACATCAGCCTTGGCCTCTTTTATCCGTAGCAGTTGCAAACCCGAATTCAAACTTCCTAAAGCCGGTGAGGCCGTATCCAATGAGAACTTGTTTACACCACCATACGCATTATAAAGATAATTTTGAATATCCTCCGGATAGCTCTTTAGGTAATTGTACAGTGGCGCTAAGGGACGACCTGCTTCATCAATATATACAAAGCTTGCTCCGTAAGACGTAAAATTGATCGCTCGTATGTCAAATTCCTGGCGACGTAAAACTTCATGCAAGGAGTCAAAGACAGACAATCTTAGGCTCTCCAGATTCTCACAAGGATCACCATCCTCATCCACTGTCTCTAGAAATCTTGCCGATCTTTCATAAACAATCTGATAGCGTTCATCAAATAAAAACAATTTTTTATTCGTTTTCCCTACATCAAATATGGCTATGACGGGTATTCTTTCTTTCACCATTCCTTACAATCCAGTAGCTACCGTATGAGCTCCACGTTCTTTAATTAATTCTTCTCTGATATACTTTTCCCGGAACAATTTTACGGGATCTAAAGCTGCTCCGCTCCTCAATCTCGCTTCTGCCAACATCGAACGCACGTCTGTGCGGTAAGCTTCTTGCAAAATTTCTTGCGCTAGCACCACGTCATTGCTTTGTTGTGCTACCTTTAAAGCTTCCCGATCCACTAGTAACGCCTGTGTATAGGCGATTTTAATCGCTTCTACAGATTGCAGCAGATCAACTAAAGGATCTTTCAAATTATGTGAGGCATCGATCATCCAACCCAAGCCTGTAGCATGGTCAAGACCGCGTGCATCCATACCTTCCACCAGTTCGTTGAAGATCAAGAACAACTGATAAGGTTTGATGCTGCCGGCAGTCAGATCGTCATCTGCATATTTACTATCATTGAAGTGGAATCCACCTAATTTTCCTTCCATCAACAATAACGAAACGATTTGTTCGATATTAGCATTTGGCAAGTGGTGTCCTAAATCCACCAACGTGTAGGCTTTCGGGCCTAATTTGTTAGCCAACAATAAAGACTGGCCCCAATCACCAATGGTCATGGAATAGAAAAATGGTTCGAAACACTTATACTCTACGAAAAGCTTCCAATCGTCAGGCAACTCTGCATAAATTGTTTTCAAACTCTCTAGCGTATTTTGGAATGCCTCTCTAAAATTCAGCTGTCCTGGAAAGGAAGACCCATCTGCCAACCATACAGTCAGTGCTTTCGATCCCAATTCCTTACCATATTTTATCACCTCGATATTGTGGTCTATGGCTTGCTGCCTTACCTTGGGATCAACGTGGTGTAAGGAGCCAAACTTATAGGTGTGCTCCTGATCTTTTTGATCTTGAAACGTATTGGAGTTGACCGCGTCAAAAACTAAACCGTAAGAGGTAGCAAGTTCTTGGATTTTGACACTATCCTTTGGGATATCCCATGGAATATGTAATGAAATCGCACCACTTGATCTGTTCAATGCATGCAACAGTCCCACATCCTCGATTTTTTGTTCCAACGTTCCCGGCTCCCCTTTGCCCGAAAAACGACCAAAACGTGTACCGCCAGTTCCCAACGCCCAACTTGGGATAGCAATCTGAAACTGCTGTAGTTTTTCTATGATCTCCTCTACTTGCGTAATATCTGCTGAAATATATTCAAACGCTTTTCGATGCTTTTGCTCTAGCTGAGCATTATGTTGAGCTATTATATCTTTTTCTATTCTCATCTTTCAAATTAAAAAGTCAAAACCGAGCTTACAAGCTCATCGAAGATAATTAAAAAGTCTAAAAAGCAGTATTACCGAACAAAGGCAACTGCTACCCCTCCATCAACATTCAATACGTTTCCGGTCGATTTGTTCAGATGCCCACCTACAAAAGCAAAGCAAGCATTGGCAATATCATCCGGGAGTATAATCTCGTTCAATAAAGTACGTTTAGCGTAGTAAGCCGGCAATTCTTCTACCGTAATACCATACGCTTTTGCCCGGCCTTCGGCCCAGCCTCCGGCCCAGATATTGCTATCCGAGATGACCGCATCAGGATTGACCACATTGACACGAATCTTGGCCGCACCCAATTCGGCAGCATTGAGACGACTCAAATGTAATTGTGCCGCTTTTGCACTGCCATATCCCGCATTATTCGGACCACTTACCAAGGCATTTTTACTGACGATATTAACGATATCGCCACCTATGTTTTGGGCTTTCAACACATGGGTAGCACCTTGTGTGACTAAGAACTGTCCTTTGACCAACACATCATACAACAGATCCCAATCTTTTTGTGTATGCTCCTCGATGGTTTTGGAAATAGATAAACCGGCGTTGTTCACTACAATATCAATCCCTCCAAAAGCCAATGCCGCTTTTTTCATTGCTTCTTCAATCTGCTCTTGATTGGTTACGTCCAATAAAGTAGTAGTCACAGCATCTTTACCAAACAAACTAATAAACTCTTCTTTAGCTGTAGCTAAGCGTTCTTCATTTAGATCGTTTAGAATTACCACGGCGCCTTCACTGACAAACTTCCTGGCAATGGCTTTGCCTATTCCACCGGCACTTCCTGTCACTAGAGCAATCTTTCCAGATAATGCTTTTGGTTTCGGCATACGCTGTAATTTAGCTTCTTCCAATAACCAATACTCAATATTGAAAGCCTCCTGACGAGGAAGTGAAGTATATTCGCTCACTGCCTCTGATCCTTTCATCACGTTAATCGCATTGATATAAAATTCCGCTGCTACACGTGCCGTTTGTTTATCTTTTGCAAAAGCAAACATACCTACACCAGGATACAAAATGATCACCGGGTTTCTGTCGCGGATAGTCGGACTGTTTGGATGTTTACACGTTTCGTAGTATTCGGTATACATGGCCCTGTAGTCGTCGAACAACGGTGCTAACTGTTGTTTGATCGTTTCTACATCGCTTAAATCAGCTCCTTTATCTAAATTTAAGATCAACGGCTGGATCTTGGTACGTAAAAAGTGATCCGGGCAACTCGTACCTAGCGGAGCCAAACGTTCCAAGTCGTTAGAGTTGATGTATTCCAGAACCTTCTCTTCGTCGGTGAAATGTCCGATCATGTGACGTTCACTTGAGCAGAAGCCGCGTAAAACAGGTGCAATTCTCGCCGCCTGCTCTTTCCTTTCTTTCGCAGCTAGACTTTCTACCCTCGATCCACCAAATACCGGGCGGGACTTTCCATAGTTTTGGTTTAAATATTCGGCACATGCTTCGATCACATCCAGCGAATTGACATACGATTCGTGGGCCGTATTTCCCCAAGTAAACAAACCGTGTGAGCCCAGCATAATACCTCTAATACCTGGATTTTGTGCTAAGCAGTCGCGCAGTTGCAGTCCCAGATCGAAACCAGGCTTCTGCCAGTCTACCCAGCCTATTATTCCCCCAAACAATTCCTGTGTAATTTTCTTACCATCCTTGGCTGCTGCAATAGCTATAGCCGCATCCGGATGCAGGTGATCGATATGTGCAAAAGGCAAAAAGCCGTGCAAAGGTGTATCGATAGACGGTGCCTTTGAATTCAGGTCAAAAATACAATGGTTAAAAAGCTCGACCATCTCATCTTCATAATCGATACCACGATACACGTTTTCTAAATTACGTAAACGATCGACGTATAAAGCAGCCAATCCTGACTTTTTCAATGTACCGATATCGCCACCCGACCCTTTGATCCACATGACTTCAACTTCTGCACCTGTCAAGGGATCTTTATCGATTAATTTACATGATGTATTTCCCCCACCGTAATTCGTGATCCTTAAATCGGAACCTAACAAATTTGAACGGTACAATAACAAAGCCACTTCATCTCCCTCCAACGCTTTTGCGGCTTCGTCATTCCATAGATAGTTGACATGATTATATGTTTTCACTTTCATTTTATAATTTTTCTGTTGTAATTCTTTAATACTCATCAAGCGCTAGTGGTAGGAATAGCTCGTGTCTTCATACTTAATACTAGGTACTTCATACTATTCTAAAGTTTTGGCAAACCCTACAATACAGATAGACAGCATAATAACAACTATACCTGCAATAATAGCCGTATAGGTTGATTTATTCACTCCTTTCCATTCTTTCAGCGCTACACCCCAAGCGTTGGAAATCAATATGATGAACGCCATATGGAGAATCCAGGAGCTGGCACCGTTACCTAATCTGCTCTCTCCCATTCCGTAGAAGAAGAACTGCATATACCAGGTTGTTCCAGCTAATGCGCAGAGCAATAAATTCCTTGTCAGTGGTGTTTTTTTATCGGAATAATCCTTAAAGGATTTGTTTTTCATTAATAGGTAGAGGCACCAAATAAAATTAGTTGTAAACCCACCCCATAAGATCACGATATAAGTCACGTTATTTTGAAACAGGAATTCCCCTTGAGCAGGGTTTGCCTCCTTCCAAAGCATATTGGCTACCTCTGCCATAGGCTTACCGGATTCGATACCAAAATTAAAACAGGCACTCAATATCCCTGACACTATTGCCACAACAATACCTATCCCGAAGTTGTAACCCAGTTTAGCTTCTTGGGACAAGGAGGCTATACCTTTTTCCTTCAGCATCCCGGCTCTACCGCACAAATAAACACCCACGACACACACCAATAGACCAATCATGATACATATTCCTGCATTCGTGGTAAAGAAATAATCAATTCCGTGTTTGCCGTCTGCTTTATTGAAGAAGTAATAGATTGCCGGCATCAGGGACCCGAAGACCATGCTCAATCCCAACATCACGCTACTACCCAACGAAACCCCGAGATAACGCACACCAAGCCCGTAAGTTAATCCGCCAATCCCCCACAACAAACCGAATAAATAGGTATAACCCAGTACACTTGCATCGGCCGCGGCAATGATCTCAAAAAAGTTTGGAATGGTCAACCACGCAGCTAATGGGGGAACCAATACCCAGGAAAACACACCTCCTAAGATCCACATGGATTCCCAAGACCATCCTTTAACCTTCTTATAAGGCACATAAAAACTTCCGGAAGCAAATCCTCCGATAAAGTGAAACAATACTCCCGCTAATGCATTCATAGATTATATTTTTATATATAATTGATTACTGAGACACGAATGTAATGGAAATATGATATTTAACTGTTATGAACTGTCATGTATGACCAATGGAATCAAATAGCCATAGGTTACCCCATGGCTATTTGACATATTCACGCATTCAGCCTAATATCCCTCGACTATATCGTACCACCTGTTATATTCGTAATCTTGCATAACGGACCGAATACCTATCAAGAAACTTGCCTTTACTTCATCAGGCATGCGGACAGACTGTGGAAAATATCCCTCAAATAACCATATTCCCCCGCCTGGAAGATTATCATAAAATATAACTGGAGACTCTTTCCGTTCAAAGGTAACCGTCTTCAACGCCAAACAACCACTCAAAGTATACCGTCCAACATACTGTAAGGATGGTGGAAAAGTAAGGTACTCTAACGAAGTTGAAGTTATAACACCCTGATTACTACCATCGGACACTAATCTTTCAAAGGTACTATAAGGTGCAAAGGCAAATTGTGTAAGCCTATCACAGCCTTCGAAAGAAACAGGAATCAGTTCTTCTACCTTAGGCGGAATAATAATGGATTCTATCCCTGCAAATTTGAATGATCCCGTTCCTATACGTTCCAAAGATTGAGGAAGAATAAATTCCTTGATGTTTTTCCCCGTTGGGAATCCCGGTTTACCCGGTTCATTAAGTCCGTTAGCCAGCACAAACCAAGCAGGGATTTCTTTTACTCCTTCAGGTATGACCACGATTGCAGTACCATCTGGCGGAGCACACCCCACCAAGGTGCCTTGTCCATCCACGGCAAACCATTCTGCCGGCGATGGATCGACCCATCTGGCATAGAGGGTAACATCGGCGAGTACCTTGGTACTCATATTGTACAATTGTTTTAGTGTGGCATCCTTGTACCATCCTACAAACACTTTGTCCTCCATACTCGGCCTATCCAGTTCAATGGTTCCCCCTTCCCTGACGTCCACTGAGCTTTTGTCCGGTCCTCCATTCATGACAAAACTGATGTTATAGGTTTTATACACCCATTTTGCATAGAGTGTAAGGTCATTTTCTACCTTGGTATTAAAATCAAACTTTTCTTTCAAATCCTCATCAGCATACCAACCGTCAAATGTACCTCCATCTGCTATGATAGGAGATGGAAACAGTTTGTTCTGCGGAATAACTTCACCTGCCTCTACCCGGATGGGTGCGATCTTCATCCCTCCATTTGACGCTAAGGTCACTGTAAACACATCAGCCTTTTGCTCTTTCTTGCATCCTACAAAAAAGAAGGAGAGCAGGCTGAATAAAACAAGTATTCTTTTCATCTTCATTAATTTTAGATTATTGAAACAATGGGTATATTACATGCCATATCCGTTCTGCTATATTTTTCATACCAAAATCAGACGGATGGTTGGCCACGCCTTCATTTTCAAACAGACCGATAGCTGCATTTCTCTTGTCTGAGGCAAACAGATCTTCTATCGGAACATGTAGGTATTTGTTTTTGATGGCATAGTCTTTCAGTAGAGCATTTACCGGGCTAGGCCAAAATCCCTCCGCAATGACAATCGTAGTTTTCTTTGACGGTGTCAGATAATCGACCAAATGATCAAAACGTTGGATAAATTCCTCTTCCATATCCGAACTATAAGTCACATTTTCCGAAATCTTGATGATCAGGAGATCCGCATCTCTGTACTTGCTTACCTTGCTGACATCATATTGTGTGTAATCTTGTTCAAATTCAGCAATGCTACCCCACTCCACGTTGATATCTGGATTCGTCCGTGTGATGGAGTCTTGAAGGATATGCACAAAGTCACATTTGGCACAGCTTGCAGCCATCCCCCAGTCATGTGTCCAGCCGATTTCTGCCTTAGGCGGGTGGGCGACGATACTGTTACCCAGGATGACGACCTTTGAAATGGTTTTCCTGTCTTTTTGTTGTACCTGCACTCTTTTGCCACAAAACACAAGGAGAAAGGCCCCCAGCAACATACCGATAAGCTTTATATTTTTTATACGTAACATATTATTCTATTTTTTATTTTACATTTTACCACCAAGTCTCTCTATCGGCAGTTTCAATAGTATTGGTCAACCATACCTTATAGCGTTCATCCTCATTCCAAGTATCCCCCGCAGATGCAAAATCACACAGATTTATCTTGCGGAAATATTCAGGATTGCCGTTGTATATACCGGTGACGCTATTTACAGCAAAACTCATCCACGCAAATGGGTAATCCTGAACAACGACCAAAGGCACAATACGGTCCTTATTATGCGCTATGGCAATGGTTTCATCTACATATCCATCCCTGAAGCGAGAGTCCCGTACCAATACAATAGGACCTCTGGTAACCGCTATGTGGTTGTTGAGCTCGACCAATTTACCAGTTAGGTCCAAATGCAGCTTCACTACATCTCCCTTTTTCCACACCCTCTGTATGTTGACATAGGATCCCGAAATGATATCGCCTTGCAAAGCTTGTCCATTGACACGAACTTGATTATTCTTACTCCACAGTGGAATACGCAATGCTAGCGTAAATTCAGTCTCTTGTTCGGGCTGAACACGGAGTTCGATATCCTCCTTCTTTGGATAAGCCGTCGTAATGCTCAACTGTACGGCACCTTGCTTAGCAAGCTCGATCCTTGCATCCATCTCATTGTAGAGATTAACGACAAGCAAACTGTCCTGCACATGTAGTGCGGTATGCGGCAACATCGCAAATCCTCTTGGCCCATTCGCCTCACAGCAATTAATGTCTAATCCACACTGTCTCTCTCCTTCCCGTCTAAACCCTTCTAAAGGTATATAAGAGGCAATCTGCGTACCCGAATGATTCATACTGGCCTGTAATGCATTATATGCTGTACGTTCCAATTCATCCATATATATGGAATTACCCGTAATCTGGTACAACTTGTCACAAAACTGCATCCAGGTGTAGGTGACACAAGTCTCATTCGAAAGAAAGGTTGGAGTCGTCTGCCTTTTAGCACCGTGCCAAAAGCACTCGGTCGAACTCGCTCCACCTACAATGTTCAGTTCCTGCTCCATAATCTGCCTAGCTGTTATCTCAGCAGCTGTTAAATAACTAGGATCCTTTACGATCTTGTATAGTTCGAGAAGCCCGACATAGCAGGACATCATTTCATAGGACTTATGCCCATTAAGCGTCCACTCTCTGGCCGGGTATATAGGTAAGAACCGGTCTGCAACAGGCACATCGTTCAGTGCTTTTGAAATCAGCTGGGGACCGGCCTCCGTTTCCCATTGCCGTACAATATACTGTGCAAAATCCAAGTACTTTTGTTCCCCCGTATTTTTATAGAGATAGACCATAGGTTCTAAAATAGATCCTGCGGCCAGTCCTCTATAATTACCGATCTTGGCGATATCTGCTTTGCCCGGCCCTATCTGGGTCAACAAATGATCGGCTAATTTACGGCAGGCTATCAAGGCTTTTGGATCTTTGGTAATGGAGTAATAATCCTGTAGTCCCAATAGACTGTATTTTCGACCCCATACGTCCCACTGTTCCAACAACTTATCGGGAGCATAATTCCCTATATATCCATTTTCCAACTGCGTTTTCATCAATTCCTTCGCTCCATAGGTAATCTTTTCGAGCAATGCCGGATCCCGGTTGTACCGATAGGCATCACATGCACCAAGTGTCCATTTTCCCCAAAACTCACTTTGCCATTGCCAAGTCTCGTTTTTATACTTAAAAGGTTCAATGATATGATCCAAATCCTGAGGGACAATACGCTGGTGAATACATTGATCTATCCTCTTGCCTAAATAACCCCGTAATTCCACCGAACGAATAAAGGTCTCATTTGTATTATCGTGTTGTGCATGCACCATCAAGGCGAGCATACAGCCGAGTTTTGTAAAAATCAATATTAACTTGCTTCTTCTCATGGCTTTCTGATTATCGATTATTCTGTTCTTTAATCACTTCCTGGATGGCATCGAGTCGGGCGGTTCCCTCGGCTTTGGTCGGGGTCAACCAGCCTCCTTCGCCATTCTCATTCCAAGCATAGATAAAAAGTAAATTGCCCAATACTTTACTGCTGTTGCTCCGAGTCCATGTCATGGCTTCCTCAAGGTGGTCAGCAATCTCGGTAGGCGTAGCTTGCTCGTACCAATAGTCCGATGCAGGTATGGTCGGATGGTCTACTGCCCAAGGCCTCATATCGTAACCTACACCCATAGTCGGCACATAAGGCAAATTACTGTGCTCCGGAATCTCTTTCCAAGCCTTTTTGTCTCCTGTTATTAAATTTTGGTAAGGGTTTGCCCCGGACTTCTGCCGCCCTTCATCTGAATTTTGATAAGTGGTCAAAAAGTCAAAACCACTCGAGGCATACTTATCCTGATAGCTAGGATTGGAAGCCATAGGCCTTGTGCGCGCTCCGATAAGTATCTCTCCTACCCCGGCTTCCCGTGCCTTTTGCCTATAATGTGCCAATGCCATTTGCACGCCTTCTATTCCGCCCATACCTGCGATAACTTCATCCGAATTAAAAAATATAATAACAGGCTTTCCATCAACTCGCAGATAATTTGGCTCCTTGAATAAAGCGATAGTCCTGTCACATACCTTGTCCCAATTAACCTCCGATACAGGATGGCAGGAAAGGATAAAAAAATCCAGATTCTTCCGATTGGGTACTTTTAAAAATATATCCAGTGCATTGTTCAGGTTGTCCATGAGTTTAGGACTGCTGACCAATGAATTTTCATACCAGCAAAAGCCCCAAAATGACAATCCCGCATTGGAGGCATAGTTGATCTGGTCGACCATCGTCTGATAAGAATCTTCCCTCCATCCCCATACAGGCTCTCGGTGGCTGTAGCTACTCATCAGTGTGGGGCTGATATGAAAGGTATGTCCGGCTGCGTTCTCGGGTGGAAAACTCCATCCACCAAAATACCAGCTGCCTACTTTTACTTTTGTTTCATCATTTGGCGATTTGTCTCCCTCTCTCTCCTGCCCTTTGCATGAAGTGGGAAAAAACAATACAATAATTACTGCTATACAATAAGTTCTGCTCATCATTTGTTTTACTTTTCTTGATTAATATCCAGGATTATTAGGCACCAGGTTTGGGTTTGCGATTTCATCCTCTTCGGGAATCGGACACCATATGCGCTCATCTGAAATGTTATCGATGAGTTGCCTTGCCGCATTCCTGTTCCAGACCCCATAGGTAGCCGATATAGCTCGAATAGTGGATGCGTACCGATTGAAACGAATCAAATCGAACCTCCTGTAGTGTTCGAAACATAATTCCCGCGATCGCTCTTCCAGCAATTCGGTAACAAAGTCGGTCCGGGCATAGAGAGACTGTAGATCATCAGCTTGATAACCGGCACTTTTTACTAATGCCCGCTCTCTTAAAGGCTTTAGTACAGCTCTGCCTTGGTCTACCCCACTCTTATGTGCCACAGCTTCGGCCTTTAACAAAATTATCTCCGCAAAACGTAATAAAGGAAAATAACCATAATAGACGTCATCGTGCTTCGTTGATGTTCTCAGATATCTAAACTTCGTGACATTGTAATCACCATCCCACGCTTCACCACTTTCATTGATCGTCAAAGCCTTATGCTTATTATAAGTCTTGCCATCGATCTCTTCCGCACCAATATCTTCGTCCGCCAAACCACCTACTACCCATAGTGCACGCGAATCCATCGGGCGGTTATAACGGTTCAATACTTCCTGTGTAGGCCGGCAAGTACCCCAGCCTCCTCCTTGGCTACCTACCGGCAATAGGTAATACATCAGACCAAAACCTATCTTTTTTTCTGGTGAAGGAGCCAAAGAAAAAAGGATTTCCTCTTTTTGCTTAGCCATAGATCCTTCTACGAAAAGATGTCTATAATCTTCCGTTAGCTTAAAAGAACTATTGTTTTCTATTTGATTGATGAGTTGAAGTGCACTATCATAGCTCTGATCGACATTTACCCATTGAAAACTATTCAATTCAAAGCCAAGATCAGCTCCTACATTGTATTTCTTTGCGCTCGCAAGATAGCAATAGAGCCTGGCCAGATATCCGGCAGCTGCCCATTTATTGGCTCTGGTAATTTCTACATTTTCCGTTGCCTGCAAATTTTCATAAGCAAATTCCAGATCCGAAATAGCTTGATTCATGACGACTTCCAGCCTGTCCCTGCCCTTGTCTGCCACATGAGGCACACTGTTGAATACAGGCACTCCACCAAATATCATACCTAGGTACATATAGTGCCAACCACGCAAAAACATCGCTTCGGAACGAATAGCCAATCTCCTGTTTTCATCCATATCGATCTTGTCGAGGTTGTGCAGCAAATCATCTATTGCGTACAATCCGGTGTACATTTTTTCCCATAAATCCCGTACATTCCGATTGCTTTTCACCACCCGGCCACTGATAAACTGATCCATATTGGATTCCGGATCCGGGGTGGAATACGGATTGCCCAGCAACTCATCGGTTCCCACATTGGCAAGTAAAAACATCCCTGTCCTGTAATTGACCGCATAGCTCTGTCCCAACTGACCATAGCATCCGGTCAGGGCAGTTTCAAAATCATTGACATCCTTATAGAAATTGGACGGCGTGGTGAAAGAAAGTGGTTCGGTATCCAAAAAACCGGAACAGCCGCTAAATGTAGCTATGGTCAAAAATAGACTGATATAAATAAGCTTTTTCATAGTTCTTAATCTTAAAAAGTGACATTAATGCCCAACATGTGCGTAGAGGATCTCGGGTACCCTATAAAATCAAATCCTGTTAAGAGCGCATTACCCGAATCTACTTCCGGCGCGTATCCGCTGTATGGTGTGAGTGTAAATAGGTTGTTTCCGGTATAGTACACCTTGATAGTACTCACCCCCACAGTCCTGGTCATACGTGAGGGCAGGATATAGGATAAGGCCACATTCTGCAACCGCAGGAAAGAAGCATTTTCCACATAATAGCTGCTGGGTAATGCCGCAAAGGAATTGTAAAACCCAATATCCGAATAGGCGGGATATTCGTTGGTAGGATTGGTCGGAGTCCATCTATTCTTCCAAAAATCTTTGGTAATATTGTAATATTCGCCCGGATAGCCTCCCTCCAGTTCAAATTTAGTCGAGTTGAACACCTCTGCACCTAATGAATAGGTAAAGAAGACAGCAAGATCAAAGTTCTTATACCTGAAATTATTGCCTATACCACCGTATAGCTTTGGCGCACTCCGGCCAATCACGGTCTGATCCGCTTCCGTAATCTTGTTGTCGTCCGAACCATCTAGATTCTTGAACTTCATGGCTCCAGGCCTTGCAGCACCCAGATTGCCAGGATCCGCGACACCCTGTTTAAGTATCCAGGCTCTTTCCTGCCATGGAATATTCGGATCATTCGGCGCAAAGATTCCGGTCTTGTCCAACCAGCCATCAAAGTCATCTATTTGATAGATTCCATCCATTTGATAGCCGTACATCTGTCCCATCGGCTCTCCCACACGGATCCGTCCAACATCATTCAATTTGATATAGGAAAGAGTCCAGCTGCCGGCACCTATAGGGGCTTCCGTCAGGTCATTACCGATCTCGATGACCTTATTCTTATTGCTGGCCAAGGTAAAGCTACTGGTCCAATCAAAATCCTTACGGACAATATTCTTGGTATTCAAGGTGACCTCTATCCCTTTATTGTCCACGCGGCCCAGATTTTGCCATTGGGTCTTAAATCCTGACTGTGCCGGAATAATAGCCAGATACAACATATCTTTTGTACGCTTGTGGTACAGGTCTACCGTCAGGTTGATCCTGTTGCTTTTACTACTGATATCCAAGCCCGCATTGTACTGGTCAGTACCTTCCCATTTCAATTTTGGATTCGGAAGAGAAGATGGCACCAGTCCCAACTCATCACCATAGAACGAATTGCCCATTCTCGCCATGTACCTGAATTCCGGAATATTGGAATTGCCCGTACGGCCATAGCTCAGACGTAGTTTCAGTTGCTCAAATAGTCCTAAATCTTTCATGAACGGCTCTTCATTAACTTGCCAAGCCACGGCTGCCGAAGGAAAATAGCCCCAACGGTTGTCCTCTCCAAAACGGTCTGCTCCATCCGCACGAAGACTGGCAGTAACAATGTACTTTTCGAATATATTGTAATTGACACGGCTGAGATAGGACATCCTGTGCATGATACCTGCCCCGGAACCCAGTTGCTCTAGCGTGACACCTTTGCTTATATCATATATGCCAGTCGTTTCGTCCGCATAATTGCTGTTGGCTAAAAAGTTGTTCTCATACCGGCTTCCGTTCAGTTCAAATGCGGCCAACGCATTGAGCCTTGTACGGTTTTTGAACACGATATCATAGCTTACCGCGTTGATATTGGCCCATCCCCTCCATTCGGAATTCGTCACGGCCGCACGCCCCTGCAGGTAGTATCCCCAAGGAGTATCTTTGCCATAAAACTCGGTATTCTTCGAAGGCACAATGGTACCGCTGACCGTACTGCTGACATACAAGCCTTCCAATAGCTTATAGCTCAAAGTTGCATTGGCCGATGTATTCGGAATCGTGGTTGTACGGTCTACATATTTGAGATTGGCCGTAGGTTCACGCCAGCCCCCCTGTGTCTGTACAGCCAAAGGATTGTTGAACACCAATGGCCTCGAAATCAATGCTGTCTGCAATATACCCATATTGTTGTATCCATCCCCGGATTGTGCTGCTCCATTGTAAATGGAATACGTGGAATTCAATCCCAGGGAAACATTGATGCGATCTTTGGAGTGGTCAAATTTTAAACGTGCATTGAACCGCTGATAATCGTTATTTATCAGCAATCCCTGTTCTTTATTGTAACCTATACTTCCTGCATATTTGGTGTAAGCTGTCCCTCCCGAAATCGATAGAGCATGCATAGTAGAATTAGCCGTCCTAAACATTTCATCCTGCCAATTGTATTCAGGCAGGGCATAAACATCCCTTGGCTCAAGCAGGCCTAGATCTCTTTCTCCCGGATTCAAAAAGAAAAGATAATCGGTAAAATAGCCATATTCATAGCGTTTGCCATCAGGCATCAACGTATAGTCTCTCCTGTAGTCGATCCAATCTTCACCATTCAACATCTCTATGCTCTTGGCTCGAGAGGATTTACCCATATTTCCATCATAAATTATGATAGGAGCACCTTCTTTTCCTTGTCGTGTCGTCACAATGACAACACCGTTGGCACCTCTGGATCCATATATAGCCGTAGCAGAGGCGTCTTTAAGCACCTCGATAGAAATGATATCCGAAGGGTTGATCGTGCTCAAGGGATTACGTTGTGCGCTCGTGCCAAATCGCGAGGAAGCTACAGGAGCATCACTCTCATTGATCTGTATACCATCGATCACGTAAAGGGGATCACTGTTACCGGTCAGTGAATTGGCACCACGAATCACAACCCTGGATCCCGAGCCTGGTTCTCCTGATCCCGTGGTAATATGTACCCCCGATATCCGACCTTGCATACTGTTTATAAATGAGCTGTTCTTAGTCTGCTCTAGTACATCGCTCCTGAGGCTTCCAACGGCACCTGTCAGATCTTTCTTCTTGACTGTACCATAGCCTATGACGACCACATCTTCAATCGCCTGTTCTTCCAAAGAAAGTTGTACTGCAATGATCTGACCCGCTTTTGCTGTGACCTCTTTATTGGTATAACCGAGATAAGATATGACAAGAGTGACTGCATCTTGGGTAACAGACAAGGTAAATTCCCCCCGTTCATTGGTTTTGGTCAGGACGGGACTTCCTTTTACACGTACAGAGGCTCCCTGTAACATCGTTGCATTACCATCTTTTACTGTACCCGTTACAACTCTCTGCTGTATAGTGGTATTCACCGTCGACAGCGGTTTCTCATTGGATACTTTTCTATTCAGGACAATAATTTTGTCCTGAATATCATAACCATAGGGTTTATCCTTGAACAGGACATCCAAAGTCTGTGCAATTTCTCCCTCTCGGACGTTGATGTTTATTTTTTCTACATCAACTTCACGCTTGTTATAAAAGAAAGTGTAACCACTTTGTTTCTCTATTTTCTTTAACACACTAATCAACGAGGCATTTTGCTCATTGAGTGTTATTCTTTGCCCAAATACATTGGCCGAAAGCTGTGCGCAGCAAATAGTTAATAGTATAATTGTTAGCTTCAAACGCATAATAAATTCGTTGTTAAAAGGCGGTAAAAAGCGTAATAATAGTTTAAAAAACATACCTTTGTATGGTTTGGGGTTATTAATCATTATATTATCTACTCCTAATAATTTAGATGTATTGTGGTTTACCCAGACTTCCGCTGGAAATGTTACGAGCATTTCCAGCTTCCTTATCTTTAGGACCACCCTGTCTGTTAAGTTTCTCCTGTTTTCATAGTTGTCATAATTTGGAAGGTTAATTATTTGTCTTGTTTTTTACGACAAGGTAACGATAGTCACTCATTTCAAAACTCACCCCTGCTTTTTTTAAAACACTCAGGGCCGTTCCTAAAGTTACCTTCCGAGGTATCTTACCGACAAAAAGATCGTCCGATTTTGATATTTCATACTTTACCTCAATATCATACCATCGCTCAAATTCTTTCATGACCGTATAGATATCCGCATCGTTAAAGTAGAAGTAACCATCTTTCCATGCAGTAAATGATTCTGAGTCAACATGAAGAACACTTACTTCTGCCCCTTTAATGACAGATTGATCGCCAGATGTCAACACTACCCTACTCTTATGTACATCTTGGCTAAGTTCAAAAGGTTGGACCGCAACGGAGCCTTCTACTACAGTAGTCACGACACCCGCCTGAACCTCATAAGCATTAATATTGAACTGTGTACCTAGCACTTCGACTAATTGATGGCCATTTTTTACGTAAAACGGGATTTTAAAATCATTTTTCTTATATGGTTTGACCTTAAAAAACGCCTCTCCAGCCAATAGTTCAACTTCTCTATATGCGTCCTCAAACCGGCTCGGAAATTTAACAGAAGATGCGGAGTTCAACCATATCTGTGTTCCATCAGGCAGGGTGGCTTGATACTGTCCTCCCTTGGGAGTCGACAGCGTTACATAGGACAGCGCTTTATTACCATCTTGGCTCCGATCTTCTCCTAAAAGGCTGGAGCCGTCGAGATATTGTATATTATCCCCGATAATCAACCCGGACTGCTGTTCGCTTAAATCTATTATACGACCATCTGTAAGGGTCAATGTCGCTTTATTGCCCCCGGGTTGTATCTTATCCAATTCTACCGTTTGAATTTGGTTATCATCTGACCGTAAATGCAAAAAATATCCGATACCACATAATATAAACACCGCCAATGAAACTGCGATAGCCACTCGTTTCGACGAATAAAGAGAAATCCGGCGTGACATAGATAGATGTGTACCTTGTCTCACTTTCAACAAAATCCTTTCCCGTAACGCTGATTCATCCTTAGCAAAAGAAGTCGGTATAAAGATCTTCTCATCACTATGACTATTATACCATTGTGAAAACTCAATCTTCTCCGCCTTGGTTATCGTTCCGTTTAGCCACTTTGAAGCCAGATATTGATATCGTTTGAGGTTGCTCATAATTAGACCGTTTACATATATGTACCCTCAGCAAAGCAAATCCCTTAGTCGAGAATAATTTATTTTAGTCAACCTCAACAAACATGTCGCACTTATCATAACTACATCGCTGGAACAGGGGTTTTTAGAAGCAAGACCATGATAGCACAGGATGCACAATTTAATAAAATATACTTATATTTGTTTCTCCCAATGGAAGTGTAACCTTTTATAATATTAAGCCTTTTATGCGTTCGTATTCTCAAAAAACAGATATTGAGTTAGTAACATTGCTTAGTCTTAGTGATGAAGAGGCTTTTACGGAAATTTATAATCGTTATTGGCGAAAACTATTCACCCTCGCTGCAAATCGTATCAAAAACTTGGAAGAAGCAGAAGAAATCATTCAAGATATTTTCACGTCGCTTTGGAATAGAAGAGCCAAATTAAATCTTAATTCGGAGCTCGCAAGTTATTTAGCTGTTTCGGTAAAATATCGCGTCATTAAAGTAATGGACAGATATTATAAAATGCAGAGTTATGTGGACGCTATGCTCACACAAGAACTTGTTGACGACTCTACACAACAATTTTTAGCACTGGATGAATTACAGCAGGAATTGGCAAAGTATATAAAACGATTACCTGACCGATGCAAGTTGGTATTCCAGCTGAGTCGAGAGGAAGGATATTCACAAAAACAAATTGCACAGGAGCTTGGTATTTCTGAAAAAACAGTTGAAGCACATCTGGGTAAAGCATTTAAAACACTTCGCTCAAAGTTAGCAGGGTTTATGATGACTTTGTTGTAAACTATAAAAGGTAAAAAATATCAATTAACGGCCCGATATTTGATTAGTTGGAGTTTATTTATGAACTTTAAGATTCACAAAACGCGCTAATTTATATATCATGGCAAGATTTTTATTATTTACCTTTCTTATACTATGTACTTCCACGTCAAAAGGCCAATTAACGTTACAGCAACAACTGCAAGCCGAGTTAGACATTAATACCCAATTCTCGACACTGCTAAGCCAATCCAAGTCACAAGACGCCGACTTTAAACTTATCCGAAGATCCAATGTCGAAATCATCCAAAGGAATGTAAATGATAGTCTCAATACCTATAAAAAAGAAATAGCACAATTAAAAGCGTTAACTGGCAATTCCTCCAGTACCATCAAAAACTTGCAGGATACTATCACATCATTGCAACAACATTTGGCGGACGAAAAATCAAAAACACAAACTATAGGATTTCTAGGAACCAACCTTGATAAGGGTTTTTATCATACCATGGTATGGTCCATCATCATTGTACTAGCCTTGGGTCTGCTTATTATTATAGCCTCTTTTAGAAAAGCACGGGTAGATGCTGTAGAGCACCGAAAAACAGCGGAAGAAGTGCAAGACGAGCTTCATAGCTTTAAAAAGAAAGCATTGGAAAAAGAGCAACAACTTCGAAGACAGTTATTGGACGAACAGTTGAAGAAGAACTCGTAAAACATTCTTTCATTTATTTCTTTTAATGTTTTGGTTTTAAACGGATAAAGCTTATTTTTGCATTCCAAAATGCGGCCGCTTTTATGCGGCCATAGAATTGAATAATAAATTTAGTCCTTATAATATGCCCAATATTGGTAAAATAGCGCAGATTATCGGC
>JBEBWF010000043.1:0-37054 GCA_040392285.1 Sphingobacterium sp.
CGCTGTTGGAAACAGCACTCGCAGATTACACAGCCTCTTTATCGGAAGCAGCCTTCAGGGACATGCGCCAGGTGGTCATCAAAAACCAACAGGCAACTGTAGTCAGACAACTGCTTTATGATCTGTCATTACACGTAGAATCTATCGCCAAGGGTGACCCCAACATGCTATTAGCAGCAGGGTTTGTTCCCGGCAAAGACAACACAGGAAGCATCGGGATATCGCCCAAGGCTAATGACCTACGTGCAGTAGTCTCCCATCCCGGAACGCATACGGTACAGTTGCGCGTCCGTCCATGGCGCCCGGCGAGATTCTATCGATTCGAATTCCGCAAAGCAGACAGTCTCAATGAATGGACACAGGTCCTCAGTACCAAATCAAGAATAGCCATTCCGGATTTGGATTACCTGCAGGAATACGAATTTAGAGTAACTTACCTCGGTAGTATTCCCTCCCCCAATTACAGTGATACCGTACGATGTGTCGTGGTGTAACCGTTGGCTTATCCGACCTGCTAACAGAAAGCAGGTCGGATATTTAATTCTACAATCCAATCCTTATGATTACAGTTGTTTTTTCGTATTTTTAAAACCAATATAAAAAATGAAAACCATTACACTCGATCACCCGCTTCGCTCCATCAGCTATAAAATACGCGAAAACTATTTCCCGCTCAATACCGAAGCCCGGGCTTTGGACAATTATCGGTTGGCACACGATCAGGTCTGGCGTATGAAACGTCTGTTCGAAGAAGAAAAAGGCGAAGTCCAGCTTGCCCTTATCGACCTGCACAAACTAGATGCTGAACGGCAGGAATTAAACGATATGTTGAATTTCTATAAAGAGGAGATCGATCTGTCCGGCGAAAGCCTCCATATTGAAATGGACGTCAAGTTTCAGGTTGAAGTGCGGGACTTCTATAACAACGTGAACCGGCAACACAGCAAAGTGATCCGGTTTTACGACGTCATCGGCACACGCGATGCGGAATATATCACTATCACGGACACCTACTACCGCGGGGGAAAACCTATTGATCCTTTGCATTTTAAAATCCTTGATTCAGTCTTCGAAAACTATAGCGACATGCAAGTGGATGTCGTCTCCCTCGATAAAGACCTTCAACAGTTCCTCGCCGTGCTTCAGGAAGTCTACCTCCTTTTGGACAAGTACGTTCAACATTATAATATATTGTACAAGACATACAGCGCTGTATTGCAAAAGACAGCACAGCTGACTAAGGATGTACAGGAGTTAAAACGCATATGGAACGATTAGAACGCACACAGAATAACGATGAAACCAATGAATAAACTTTTCTTGACGAGCCTGCTTGTCTCCGTATCTATCAGTAGTTTTTCCCAAAGCAAAAAAGATCTACAATTATTCAGCAATGAAGAACTCACTGGATTAACCTCTACGGCATCCATAAAAAACATTGCCAAAATTCAAGATTCCATATTAAAAGATGTGGCCACAGCTATCTATCACAACACATACGCTTTGGGCAAACGACATCAATCCTACAGCAGCTATCTCCATCCAAAAGTCCTTTCGGAAAAACAGAAAACAGGTGCCTATTCACAATTTGAAAACCCAACCGGGATTTACTTTCCTGCTGGCGAAGAAGCATTGATATGGGTTGGCAACACCTCAGGACAAGAAATAGCGCTTGTTGTAGCCAACTGGGACGACGAGCATTTCAAGAAGGAAACCTATCCCCTTTCCGCAGGATTGAACCGCTTTACTATGCAAACCAAAGGAAACAGCTATATCCAGTACTTTACACCGGATGGAAAAGAAACGCCACCTATCGATGTACACATCCTTTCAGGCAGGATAAATGGTTTATTTGACCTTGCCCAGGATGACAATGCCGCCTATCAACAGCTACTCGCCACAGCTTACGGCCCTGTCGTTGACCTGGTTGGCAAGAAAGTACACCTCGCTTATGCTGTAGAATCGCTAAAAAAAGAAAATCCCGAAAAAGGTGTGGAATTGATGCAGCTATACGATAGCATCATCCATATTCAACATGAAATCATGGGATTAGTTAAATATAATCGCGAACCAAAAAACCATATGTTTGGACGTGTCATCTGGAGAGGTTTTATGCACGCCGATGGTCTAGGAGCTGCCTTTCATGATAACACCATGAAAACTGTAGCCAACATTCCCAACCTTCGAAAAAACCCATGGGGAGTGGCACATGAATTCGGGCACGTAAATCAAGTACGCCCCAACATGAAGTGGGTGGGAACTACCGAAGTCACAAACAACATCTATTCGGCTTGGACACAATATTTATTTAACCTCAACGACCCGAAATTAGAACGCGAACGACTGAAGGATTATGATGAACACACGATAGGAGGCCGCATCACGTCGTACATGGAATCTGCCTTTGTACACCAACAACCTTGGCTCACACAAGCCGGTCCTGACCGTTGGCAGCGCGAACGTCCCCGCGACTGGGGTGGAGACCATTTTGTCAAGTTAATACCCCTATGGCAATTGCAGCTCTATTTTGCCGTTGCCGGCGAAGGACAGGGATGGGGCAATGCAGATTTTTATGGCGATGTCTTTATCAAAGCAATCGATAATCCGGTTACAAAAGCCGAACAGCACAGCTATTATCAACTGGAGTTCATCAAAAATGCGTGCGATGTTTCCAAGCTGGATCTAACCGACTTCTTTGAACATTCAGGTATGTTGGCCCCCATTGACCTCATCGTGGACGACTATACGGTAGGCCGTATGAAAATCACGACCGAAGACATTCAGCAAATAAAATTGTATGCTTCCAAATATCCAAAACCAAACACACCCGTCCTGCATTACCTTACCGCAAATAGCGTAGATATTTACAAGAACCAAGAGGCTGTGTCGGGTATAAAAAATACGGGATTCGAACGGCTGGAAAATAAAATCATCATAAACCACGAGCTATGGAAAAATGCGGTAGCCTTTGAAACATATATCGGCGACAAGCTCGCCAAGATTGCGTTTTGCGGCGCCGGATCGACCGAGGTAAAAACAACAACCGTACACACACCAGAAGGCACGACTTCCGTAAAGGCAGTCGGATGGGATGGAAAAAGGATAGATGTACTGTAAGAAAGGCTTGCCGAAAAGGTGTTTAGCTGTTGGAAAACAAGATCCCGAAGTTTCAAAATCAAACTCTCTGGGTCAATCAGCTTGTTAGAGACTTCCGAAGTCAAAACACTGGTTTAACTTCCGAAGTTTTTAACAGGTTCGAAATTAACTTCGGAAGTTTTGAATCAAGTTCCCTAAGTAGATGTCTTGTGTTACAGCCCCTAAAAATATCGACGACTTGCCGTCTCTTTTCCAAAAGAAACACCCAAAGTTACTTCGTGGCTACCACTTCGCCCTCCACTCACGCTATTGACGAGCTGATGGTCATAGGAGTACCCTACTCTGAACTTTGAATTCACCGCAAACAAGAAGATAGCATTCAATGAACTCGACCGTCTGACCCTTGTACTTGGTGTCGACACATTGCCGGGTTGGGTAAACCAATACGCTCTTGTCCGGTATCCAGCACCTGCCCACAGCTTGTCGTTAAAAATCAATACCGAGCTTAGATCCAGCGTAGTCGGCTGATCAAAATCCTCTCCGATTAGAAAACTTGGGCGTAGCATAATGCCCTCGCCCAACGGCAGTAGCACACCCGCCATCAGATAACCCTGCGGATTAGATGATGTATTGCCAAGGGAGGTCTGGACGAACTGACTGTCTTCCTCATTTCGCGTGCCGGCAAACAGATTGTGCACCGAAAGACCAACAAACCAATGCGGATTGTGGTAATAGGCCCCCAGACGAACATCGGGACGGGTCGTCGACACCTTATCTTCAGGTACGAGTTGGTCATCCAGTTCGTCCGACTGAAACTTGTTACCGTTCAGCCCGTATTGGGTCAGCCCTGCAGCGATACCCAAGCTCAGCCGTTCCGCTCCGTCGTCGCTCAACTTTAACCGAAGTGCATAGTTCGCATAGGCATCGACCGCGCTCTCCGCACCAAAGCGGTCACTGCTCAACTGCAGACCGACTCCATGTCGCTTATCTGCACCGCCCAACACCCCATCGACAGTGAGCGAACCAGAATATGGCGCACCTTCCCAGCCTGAAAACTGACTTCGCATACCCAACTGCCCGTACCAAGCTTCTTTATACCCCGTATAAGCGGGATTGATGGACATCGAATTGAATATATACTGTGTAAACTGTATACCTTGTTGGCTATAGGTATCTACCGTCAAAAACAGTAACAGACACAGTATAACTTTATTTTTTTGTATATTCTTCATGATGAATTGCTTGTTTTAATAACGTATTATGGTGGTATACCCCTTTATGATTTTTGTCTCCTTTCCTTTGGTCGCCCGTACATGATACAGGTACGTTCCTCCCGGTAGATCACCCCCATTCCAACGATTATCATAGTCCTTGTTCGTGTAGACTTGATCACCCCATCTGTTCAGAATCGTCAATTCGATACGATCATACGCTTCGACTCCCGCAACTTGAAAATAGGCGTTCTTCGCATCCCCATTCGGTGTGAAAATATTGGGAGCAGATAGTGCGGGTGGTTCTCTATACACTTCAATTGTCACAGAAGCAGCGGTACAATTAGGAGACGAAGCACCCACCTCGCATAGCTGGTATGTTATTTTGTATCGGCCCACAGGTGTCTGATTATCGACTCTAATCTTACCCGTCTGTATATCCAATTCTGGAACTCGACCTGCCTGAATCGCTGTGGCGGGCTCAACCACCGCAAGGGTAAACACTTCTGCCGGAAGGGTTCCACCATTGAACGTATCATTGGATAATACACTGCCTGTATACGTCACTTCTGTTGTCAACAGACTATTAAAATTATCGTCGACGGCTTGTAATACATTACGTACCCGAATCTTAACCTCAGCCGTCTCACAGCCGCTAGAGCCCGCTCCATTGACACAGATGCTGTAATTAAAAGTATAGTCCCCACTCGGTGCATCCGGCTTAGCCGTAACAATTCCCGTAGTTGTGTTGAACAGTAGTTCGTTTGGCACATTCTCACTGCTCAATGCCACTGTACCCGGCGTCGTGCCGACAGCGACTTCTCGTTCATTATGGGTATCGTTGTCAAGCACACTACCTGTAGATCCACCAGCTATTACTGGAGTAGCACTAAAATCGT
Source organism: Sphingobacterium sp. (assembly GCA_040392285.1). Lineage (GTDB taxonomy): Bacteria > Bacteroidota > Bacteroidia > Sphingobacteriales > Sphingobacteriaceae > Sphingobacterium. The sequence goes on from JBEBWF010000043.1 coordinate 5,207, forward strand.
CGTTACTTGCGGTGACTCCCTGATTAGGAACCCGAACGGTTACCCGCGCAGTTTTACAATTGGCAGGGTTGGCTCCATTTTCACAGATACTGTAATCAAAAGAATAACTTCCAATCGGCGCGTCAGACTTGGCGGTAATAACTCCCGTCGTCGTGTTGAAGAGCAGTTCGTTCGGCACATTGCTGCTACTCAACACCAGCGTGCCCGGCGTCGTACCAATGCCAATTGCTCCCCCATTATAGGTATCATTGGCAAGCACACTCGCTGTCGATTCTCCCCCGACTACCGGCGTATCACTAAAATCATCCGGAGCAGCTACCACGGCATTGGATACCCGGACCGTCACCTCGGCACTTGCACATTTATCGGCACTTGCTCCATTAATACAGATGTTGTAATCAAAAGTATAGGTGCCACTCGGTGCATTAGCCTTCGCTTTAATCGTTCCTGTTGCCGCATTAAATTCCAGTTCGCTAGGCACATTAGGACTGCTCAATGTCACTGCACCCGGCACCGTACCAATAACAATAGCGCCCTCTCTATAGCGGTCATTTGCGATGACACTTTCTGTAGACGCTCCTACAGCGATAGCCGTGCCGCTAAAGTCATCAGCAGCAGCCAGAACAAGCAAGTCTGGATGATCATCAACAAGATACGAAACCACAGATTTCCCAGCTAATTCGTCTGCTGTAGGCAAATTGATGGTCACTTCCTGTGCACCAAGAAAACCCGGCCATGTCACCTTGACAGTAACCTTGGAAAGCGTTTTTGTAGGATCGGCGACATGTAGACGCAACTTGCCCTTCTCCAATGGTTGTATCATCAACAAACAAGGATTGCTTACTTCAATAGCTAATGTATCGTTGGTAAAATGGGATGCGGCACTGTGAAAAACAAAGCTATGTAACCCCAGTCCTTTATGCTTGACCGCCTGAACACTTGCTTCATTTCTCATGACCTGAATATTCTCTTTCGCAGTATAGCTCTGCATTTGGGCAGTCGTCTGTATATTTGGCACCACGATATAGGCATATTTACCATTCTCTGGCGATACACCATGTTTCATCCATAATTTAAACACATCCGCAGTCACATCAGCACTAGATGCCCCCGTAGTGATCGTCGACCATTTACCCGTTTGTGGCTTGGCCGTCAGCCCAACCTCTCCACCGCTGGGCAACACATAACCAATATTGCCCTGTATCACCCATTTCAAGTTATCATTAAACGACAAGTCTCTATTATTGCCGCTGTATGTCGTCACCAGCCCTCCTGTTGTAGATGTGATGACATCACTCTGCAATAGGCTTTGGTTTAAGGTTGTCACTACCTCTTGCGTCCCCCCGGTCGTACCTATGCCGGCCCCCAAGCAGACCACTTCATCGTCAAAGAAAAAATAGGCTTTTTTGGCTTTGGTACTGTTATTGTCCAGATCGTACACACTGACCCCGCGAGTCGTATCAGACACACCACCCACAAAGGTCGTATTACCTGCTGTACCCCATTGCCCAGGTCTCACCATTGTGCCTCTTCGTGTGGTGGTACCGGGTACCATAGACCAATCCCAAGTGGGGAAAATATTGTAATATTCTGTACCAGTCACGGCAATAGAGGTTGCCCCATCCGACAAGAAATAACCCTCTAAGTTTTCGCCATTCCCATTTTCATTTCGCAGGGTTCGGGTCGATACTGTTCGAAGTTCAAAAGTATAGTCTGGCTTCGTCTGCAAGGTATAATCTGCACGGTAAAAATGAGTGTGCTTAGCCTCTACGCCGTAGCTAGGCGGTTGGCTCTTATTTAATCGGCTCATAGCAGCGTCGTAGACCGTGGCATAGGCGGGCTCAACAACTTTCATTCGCTTGAGCAATCCTCCAAACCCCGCTTGACTGACGCCATTGACTCGCGCAATCCCCCTTCCGAACGCATTAAACATAAAATTTTGCCCTCTTATGACCCGTAAATACGCTTGTCGTAAAAAGATACCCAAGTTATCGAGATCAGCATTAGCCTCCGCATAGGGTGTCTCGATGGTATACAAGGCAACACGCGTCGCTACGTTTACAATATCCCAACCATAACCACCGATATAGAGCTGTTGCCCATGCTGCAGGTAGGAATAGTCATTTTGCAAACCTTCACCCGTCGTGAGCGACAAAGGATAAAACACTTGCTGTACGCCCTTATCGACAACGGCTTTATCCTCCACCAAACAGCCTCTGTATATCCAATGCATCGCAATATTCATCTTATTGGCACCCGTACCTTGTGAGCCACCTTGGTCAGGTGCTCCGCCCAGACTTTTCATTCGGGAAAGGGTATTCAACTCCAGCGTAACTGGGATTTTCAGCATACCATTACGCATCAACACCAAAACTTCACCCATACGCTGTGGATAAGCGATCTGATCGTAAAACCAATTGCTATGATTTGGATTTTGCGTATACCACCATTGTATACCGTTTACAATGGCTGTATGTAATGCAATATTTCCATATAAAGAGCTTTGATTATTGGTATACGCCAAAGCCATTGTTTTTAACCTATCCAGATGTGCCGTGGGCACATCACCGGTATAGACGAGGCCTGGCCAAGAACCATCTGCCCGTATATCATCTAAATAACCTTGAGCAGATGAACTTACCGTCGCATAACTTCCAGCCTCATCATACAAGACCGTGCTAATATTAGATAAGAGCTGTTCATATACTGTCGGTGCTGTATCTTCCGGCAGAATAAAGGGAAGTCCAGATTCTTGTGTAATCACCAAGCGAGGTGCATAGTCTGGATTTCCATTTTCTTTACTGTGGAAAGTAATTCCCATATTAGCCGCAACCGAGGTAGAAGTCAAAACCAACGACAGCTGCTTGCTGTCATCTTTTAAATAATCTCTCCTCAGGTCTCCAGTGATGTCCCACACTACTTTTTGATTGGGTACTATGGCCCAATTGTTTGCTCCAGTAGAAGTATAGGGTATGGTATTCCCCATCACCCTTGCTATCTCAGGAGCAGCTTTGGCAGAGGGTGTATAGTTGTTCCATGTTACCGTGCTTTCTTCCCATGAGTCTTCTCTCGAAAGTGCAATAATATAAGGTGTGTCGTCAAAATTTTGCCTTTTTGTTGTTGAATTCATCGCATCATAGTTGCTTTTCACGAACAATTGCAGCTCAGCCTTAATAATACGTCCTTTGTTTACATCAATCCCTCCTAAGTTGAACTTGAATATCGACATACGATTATAGGTATCGCTGCTGGCATTCGTTTGCTTCACCACCAAATCGGTACTACCACCATAATTACTATTGCCTTGCGGCCCTTCCAAACGCGCATCCGCAATAACAGGAATAGTTGTCTGCGCTTCAGCAAGTGCAGCAGACATTACCGCAGGTCTCATTGCTCTCAAATCGGATTTGGCCTCCATTCGAGTAGATTTAGCCCCGACTCCTTTTGGTAACATCTCCTTGGCCGCGAACGCAAGACAAGCACTTGTTAATAGCACGACTGCCAATACGATTGATTTTACTCTTTTCATTTGAATTAGATTATATGTATAATTCAGGTTATTTTTAAATTAACAGTTCACCCTCACCTCTTAAAGACTCGCTCCAAAGTTACTTCTCCCTTATCATCAACCGTTTTCACATGGACACCCTCCGAAGAAACTTTATAAAACGAGATACTCTTATTGTCATTGATCAGTATCGGAAAATTATTTACCCCTTTTTTTGCTTCAATAAGTTCATAGCGGTGTGTATGTCCTGATACCATCAGGTCTATTTTTTCTTTGTTCAGGATGGGCAAATAAAGTTTGTAGACCATATCGGGTCCGTGTACACTGACCCTCTTACTCGTACCATCATCTTTGACCGGAGGAATATGGGCGAGGACAATCCGATGTTTGGCGGACTTGAACTCCTTGGATTTAACCACCTTTCTTAACCAAACTTCCTGCTCCTTCCGGTAATCCTCAAAGGCAGTAAGCCCGGAGTAATCGTGATGGCTATCGGGTTTGTCTTCACCTGTATCTAACATAATAACAAAGGTATTTCCAAGAGAATAGGTGCCATAGAAATGCCTATCAGGGCGACGGATGTATTGGTCATATGTACGTGCCAATGCCCCACGGGTATCGTGATTGCCTCGAATCAACACAAAAGGTACTTCCTTGGCAAACGCATCTACGGAAACATCAATAAAGCTGCTATAGGGCTGCCCCTCTCGGCTAAAGTGACTCAATATATCACCCAGTAGAAACACCATTTGTGTCTGCTGAAGTGGCATATAAGCAAGCAATCGCTTGTATTTTTCGGCATCGTCATGTATATCACTCGTGGTGATAAAAGTCGCGCTTGTCGCTTTTGGATCCAGCGTATTAAAGCTGTACCAATCGCTACGAATGGTATCACTATATACATTTCGCGATAGCCGGAACTGTTTTATCTTGCTAGACAACAGGCGGTATTCATAGCGTGTATTAGGCTTCAAGCCCTTCAGTTCAATCGCATTCTGGGTATTATTCGCTTCGATTAACCCATCGTCAATCGTGACATGCCGTGTGATATTTCCATCACTAGGATCACGTAGCTCCACACTCGAAAACCCTTTTGCCGATGTCGTAAAATAGACAAACACGCCCCGGTCACTCAACCCCTGCAAGTAAGGACCATGATCAAACCGATAGGCTGCCTCCTTCCTATCCTGAGCAACCTGTTTGCTTGGAAACAAGATAAGAAAACAGAGCGTAATCAATATTGTATAGCGCATATGGTGCCTCATAAATCTGTTCCTCTAATTATTTTATTGTTTAATAACCTCTTCCCCTTTCAACAAGCGTCTGTAACGCATCAAGGCCTCGACGTAATAATAGTCTGCATAAGTCAAGGGCACGTCAACCTCGGTTTTATGCGGTATTGAACCCACACTGTGCTTCAACACGTAACCGCCATTTGTTTTATAGTCTGCCTTATACGGCGCCGAAGACAAGCTCTTTAACATTCTCTCCACATGATCAATGTAGGACTGTCCTTCTTCTTTATCGACGTACTGTGTCATTTCCAATAGAGCAGAAGCGACGATGGAGGCGGTAGAAGCATCCCTTAAGTCTTTCTTCGAATAATAAGGACTTTCAGGCGTTAATTTATTTTGGTCCATATCCCAATAGGGTACTAAGTCCTTTGGCAAATTCGGATGATTCAAATAAAACTTCGCTATATTTCGTGCCAAATCCAGGTATGTCGTATCACCGGTCTCTCGGTACATCGTCGTATAACCGTACAAAGCCCAGCCTTGTCCCCTAGCCCAGGCAGACTCATCAAAAGCACCTTGCGCATTCTTCTTTCCGATGACCTCTCCAGTCTTCGCATTGTAATCTATGACGTGGTAACTGCTGTAGTCAGGACGAATAGCATTCATCATCGTTGTATTGGCATGCTGTACCGCTATGTCATAATACTTGCGGTTTCCGCTGATCTTTGTCGCTTGGGTCAAAAATTCCAAATTCATCATATTATCGATAATAACTGGATAGCTCCAAGGCTGTCCATCCCAGTTTTTACCACCATCCCAAGAGCGAATCGCTTTAGTGACATCCTTATAACGGGTTGATAAGGACTCCGCCCCTGTCATAAGTATATCTTTGTAGGCTGCAGAATCTCCTGTAAGGCGCAAAGCATTACCAAAGCTACAAAACAACATAAAACCTAAATCGTGGGTTCCTTTATTGTTCTTCTCCTTTTCTAAGTACTTGAGCTTAGTCTTTGCTTCAGCTAGCAGCTCGGGATCTTTACTATATTCATACAGATACAATACTGTACCGGGATAAAAGCCCGAGCACCACCATCCTGTGCCCCAATTGACATGTTTACCTTTGGAAAAGGTGGTAGGCATCGCTTCTTCAGATACCGATGAAGCCAAATATTTTATTTGTTTTGCCGCATCATCAAGTTGTGTAGAGACAAACTGACTATCCAATGATAGCTTTAAATTAGGCTGCCCATTATAACGAGCCCCACAGGAATTCAATAAAACACACAGCGTAAATACATTAATAAGCTTGAGCATGATTAAAAAATACTATAGAATAAATTAATAAGTTACGTAATAGTCTTTCGGAAATTTTTCCCCAGAAAACACTTTTTGTGAAGTCCATTTTTCGGGCTTATCCGTCCAAAACACATCATCTGCTGGCAAACCCAACGGCAGAAAAGATAACGAAGCAACATACATCGAGCCGACATTCGTATAGTAATCCGCTAAATCGGTCTGTATATCTCCTCTTACACCCATGGTCAACCAACCCTCTGCCGTAAAGGATGTATCCACAAAAACATGTTTCAGAACAGCGGTCAAGGCAGCACGCACCTGACCTTTACTTAGATCCCGCGGCAATTTATTGTCCAATGCTATCGATGCCAACGGCTGGAAGGCTCCGGTTCGGTAGGTCGAAGACCGTCCCACCACCAGGTACGTACCATCCGGAGCGATCATACGCTCCAAATGATGGGCATAGCGTTGCATCCGTTTGTACGCGCGGTCATACATTTCTTTGTACTTTGGGTCCGCGTTCATATTGTGCTGCAAAGTTTCGACCTGCATGCAGTGTATCACGTATCCATTGTAGTGATCAAAGCTAAACTGAGGGCCATCACTGTACCAACCGTCACCCACATACCAGTCCTGGTCAAATTTATGGACAGCATAATCTATTTTTTCCCGTATAGGCTGCTCACCGATGCTATACAAAAACGTTTCGGTTATCGCAGCAAACAAAAGCCAGTTGCTCTCGTTAGGTTTGATCCTTCGGAGTAGTTTGAGTTCCTCGATTACCCTACCCTTGGTTTTTTCCGACAAAGGTTGCCATAGGGCCTGTGGAGCTCTCAAAAAAGCAAGTGCCAGATGTGCCGCATCAACCAAGGGCTGTGTCGAATTCACGCGCCACGAAAAATAATCGGGTGAATGTGGATCGACACCATACTGAATACCCAAGAGCGCCTGCTCGCGAAAGGTCTCCCGGATTTGGCCTTCCTCACTATTTTCATCTGGCAAAGCCAGCCAAGGGGCCATACCGGCGAGCAATCTCCCGAAAGCCTCCAAGTAGCCCACCCCAGGGTCCCGCTTATCAAAAGTCGGACTCACCACCATAGGCATATTCTTGCGAAACTCTTGCTTGCTTATATTACTTAAGATGGGAGTCGCTATCTTTGATAAAACAGCTACCCAGTATGCACGATCATTGACCGACTCCTGCTTATTGTGGGCTCCTGTGGCTAAGGTATCAACAGAAAAACTGCCCAACCCAACTAAAGTCCCTAGTTTAATAATCGTTCTTCTGTTCATGACAACAATTATTCTATCCCGTACATATAAAGATCTGCAATCCGTACAACACCATCGGAAGGATTGCCATTATCACCAGATACAATCCAAATCCGAATATATCTCGCAATCAAAGGATTGCTAAGATAATGATGCGTTCTAGCATTTGCCCCATTACCATTAGCTGTGTTCCCTAAGGGCCTTTGCATAGTCTCTCCGTCCTGAAAAACTTCACCATCAAAGCTGTATTGTACAATAAATGTTCCTGGTCCATTCTGTACGCCATTCGAATGATTCAAAAAGCTAAGTCCTGTTATATACTTGACATCCAACATATCCACTACGATATAATGCGGAAACCTATTGCTGCCGGTCCCGGTAATAGGATCTGGTGGATCAGCTGGAAGACTACCGTACCCATGATTACTTTGCCATCCATTATTTCCACCAAGCCCATCAAAAAGCTGATCAAGTCCAGCTTGATAAGTTCTGGACGAACTGGCCGTCGCCTTCCACCCTGTTCTATTGAGTTCTGTATTTGGCGGAACGACCACAACATTAGATACTGTGGATTGAATTTCCCTGTCTATATCACCAATGTCATCCACCACAGTTACGGTAATCTTTGCATTTGTTTTGACCTCATACAGCGGAACTGGTTGATTTGATGTGTTACTGGCTATAGTAATCGTCTCCTCATATGAACCTCCCGTGCTTTTTTCATAAGAAACGGTTACCTCTATGGGAATCGAAGATGGGTTTGCTATATTTACTAGAGCAAAATTGAAAGGATAGGAACCAAGTGTGACACTTTCACTCACCGTCTCCTTTACCCCCTTATCTACTACTACAGCTAAAGCTCTATTATCCGAAGCCTCGCTCGTAGCTACATTCGTAAACTTGGCTTGAATATTCATTGCTCCCTGTGGAAGGTTAACCAAGGTATAAGTCCCAGATACTGCTGCGCTTTCATATGTAGTCGTTTTCGTTTCCCCTGCAACGGTATACGAAAGATTCAACTTCAAGTCTGCTTCTTCTGGGTTTTCCCAAGTCAAAAATGCACGTCCAAAACCGGGTGTGATTGCTAAGGTAGACAATGCATAATTCTCCACGGACAATCCAGGATTAATTGTTAATTGCTTCACATCAGAATTATGCTCACGTACCAAATCCTCGACCTGCACATTAAAAACTAAGTCTATATTAGGCATCTTCGGGACAGCAATGGTGTCTCTCAATTTTGAACTGGATTTGGACACTGACTTTGACTCTCCTCCTTCTTCGTAGCTAACGACAACTTCAACTTCTTGATCAGTCACGTTCTCCCAGTGTATATACGCAACGCCAAACTCACCGTATCCAGCCAAGGTGTTGTAGACATAATCAGTCAATGCGGGATAAGGCGTCGCCTTCAGCAACACCGCTCGAGACGTGATGTCATCTGCTGTCAAATAGATTATCTTAAACTCATATTCTTTGAGGCTGAGACCTTCAATTTTGACAATCTGATCAAAATCAGTCACTTCAATAGTCTTCGTCGTATTATCATCTCCTGTGTAGGTAATGATACTTTTAATCGCTCTATCCGGCTGTACCGCTGGATAAACAATCTCTACCGTATGGTAAAATGCAGGATATACCTGTACCCCATCGGGCCTCAAAGGGGGGCGTGTAGGCAACACTTCCAGGTCGTCTGTGGTTGTCTCGGGCAAGATCAGCTCTTTCTCTGTGCAGGAATGCAGCACAAACAAAGAGAACAATCCAAACAGAATATTATATATCTTCTTCATAGCTCACTTAATTAGCATTAGATCCTAAAAACTCCAGCTCAAAAGGTTTTAACAAATCTGCCTTTGACCAACCATAGGTTTCGTAGCGCTGCCTTAACCAATAGAAAACAAGCGGAGCGGTGTCCACATTGGTCAATACCGTGGTCTTTTTGGGGTCTGCCATATCACAGCCTGTCGTTATTCCACTTGCCGGCAAACGGTCGACCTCTCCATTTCCTATTGACTCAAGGTTTGGACCCGTAGTGACCTTATTATTAAAGTCTTCTTTTAATGGATAATAGCCCGTCAAGTCGTCGTAGGCGTCATCATCTTCAGGCAGGCTCAATAGGCAGGCATGGCGCGCAATCTGCTCTGCTGTCAGCGCTTTGTTGAAAATACGAATCTCGGACAGTTCGGTATCGCGATTATGGGACCCGTCTGCATTGTGTGCTGTCCCATGTTGTATGCGAAATGGGGCAGCAGATTCCAGTTTTGCATCCGCCGCTACTGAAAGATTGTCTGACTTCGTCAGCTTTCCATCGGTGTAAATACTTTTGTTTACCATTGTGCCTGTCTTTTTGATGGTCACTGCCATATGAGCCCACTTTCCTTTGGTATAGGGTACTATCGCTCCATCCGCAAAAGAGTTCAAACTCGTACCATCTGAAAATTTTCCATAAAAAGCTGTCGCCCCGCTACGCTCTAAGAAAAACCATCCTCTTGTATTCGCATTATTTACATTATCTGTATTCGTTTGTGTCTGAATGATCGCTTTGCCGAACATGAAAGTGTTACTAACACCGCTGGACGCAAATTCATTGGCCTTGACGAAAAACTCAACAGTCATCTCATCCCCTACCAAATTGTAGGAGGTATTATCCGTTGCCTGTACCCCATTGCGCTCTGTATTTCCAATTTTATAAAACCGAGAGCCGGATAGAAAACGAGGTGTATACTCGTAGGGTTGAAAACGGGGGTGGTTCAATATCATAAAGATATTCTTCGCTTCCACCTCCTCACCACCGGTCTCCTGTCCATAACCTCCGTTATTGGATTGTAAAATAATGAGCCACTCTTCATCGGCATAGGTTTCTCGTTCCTTGACCGCATCGACTAATCTCCCCATGTAACCATCCACCGCATTTATCGCCGCTATATAGTCCGGATTGCTAGCCGCAAAGCCCGAAGCGCGTCCGGCTTCCATCACGGAGGAAAACTGCACGACCATCAACATATCCTTGGCAGTTTTGAGGTAATTCTCACTATAGGTGGCAACCTCAGCATCTGTATCAAAGAAATGTCTGTTTTCCACCTCATTAAACAATTCTTTGGCCATTATCTCATCCCGCATTACGATACTGGATTGATAATGTGGTTTGACCTCTTCCAACCGGTACATAAAACTGGGAAAGTAGGGTACTTCTTCATGTGATTCATCGTTACCAAGCTCTGGCATAAACTCATCGTTGACCACGTGATGTTTTGAAACCGACACCCCCTTTGCGATGGAAGCCCAAGTTGGTCCATAGTTTGCATTCAAGTCTGATAGTCCAGCAAACGTGTATTTACTGTGTTCTAATAAAGCAGCTATACGAGGAGGCATCACTTCTTTAACGATCTCGCCAACAGCTCCATCTACATTAATCAAAAGCACTCTTCTTTTATTGATATTCAATGAAGAAACCTCCTCTTCAAATATAGGGGCAGGGTCATCAAACACCGTACAGGAAGATACCGTCAATAGGCCTATCCCAAAAAGTATCTTATTCAACAATATTTTCATATTCATCACCTTTATTAATCGATAATAGCATTTCCTCCCGTACCGTCTAACGGTTGGTATTCCCATAGTTTTGTTTTCATCTTGGGATATTTTGCAGCCATGCGGCCTTTAGAATACGTACTGAGTCCAATGTCCCAAGCGATAAAGAAAGGATACATATCCTGTTTCGCATAGTCACACAAGGCTTCGTAAAAGAAATCCCGCTTATCCAAATCAGATATTGCCATGAATTCTGCATGTCGAGCTCGTTTGTACAGGTAAGGCATAAATTGCCATCCAAAGTTTGTATCCGATGGGTTGTCTAGACTACGTAGTTTCTGAAAAATCTGTGCAAAAGGGGTAATCTTATAAAATGGATTACCTGCATTATGGTGTCCTGCATGCAGAGAAGCGTTATCTGCTCCTCCACGTTCCGTTGCTGTTGCTACAGCAATAGGAAATTGTGCACGTACTTGTGGATGCTGCCCCACTCGGTTGACACCGTTGCGATGTGCTATCTTGAAACTAAAAAGGTTATTAGTGGTCTCGCCCATTCCGGCCCAGCTCCATACCCCACCTTGTTGATAATTATGGCCAAATTCATGCGCAGTACCCCACACGTCTCCTCCGCGAATCGCATCGATATCTACCGTTTCGCTAAACCAACTGTTATCATCCTGTGCCACCACTGGTGAACCATTGTGCCCATAGCCGACCACTGGGTGAATATCCAGTACCAAACGCTCTGGCGACAGTGGTTTTCTATCGATAAGGGGGGCATTCACGTCTTCTTCAAAGCCCATCCATTTGTAATAGTCCTCGGCAAATACATTTTCCCATTCCTCCATAGCTACTTCCATGGATGTTATTCTTCCATCGCGTATAAAATTCTTGACGCGCTCTGTAGGTACGGAAAACACGATAGACGGAGCTCTAAACTCCAGCCATGGCACCTTGGATTGCAATACCTCTGCCTTCCAGCTCTCATCCTGAGATACGCCATAGACAAAGTCTGGCGATTTGACCACACCAGAAAAAGTCAACATGATCGGGTCGGGGTATGGAACCGTCGCAAATATCCATATCAATCCACCGTAAGGATTGCGTATATAATTCGTCGCACCAGGCGTCAAGGACTTACGGGTAAAAATCAGTGGATCGCGGCGTGGCGACTCTAAAGCCGACAAGTTGTCGGTATGCACACCGACCTGCACGTACAATCCGTATTTATTCGCAGGCACGTTAATCTTAATCAACTCCCCCGGAGGTGCGTAGTACCCGACACTGAAAGCCGGTATTTGCGAGACAGATATCCTGTACACGGAGTTGGGCTGCGGCAATACGCTCACATCGATCTCTGCCGTCACATCATTCAGTCGTGGTACATCCATATCGACCAGACCCGGATATATACGTGCACGTCCATATTTTGAACGGTCGATTAACGAGGAGGAAGTATCAACCTCCATGGCGACAGAATCTCCACCAGTTGGGTTGAAGCCGTCTACATAAGATAGGTTATAATCCCGAGCACAAGAGACTATCCCCAGAGCCAGAATCAGGATACTCACCGTATATTGTATTCTATTCATCATTCCTATAGATTAATCTTCATTAGTTATATAAAGAAACGGCCAAACCCGCCCATCCATTTTTCGAAGGGAGAAACTATCCATCCGAAGCCAGTTGCCCACCATAAATGGGTTGTCCACAGCATTAGGCACAACTCGAAAGCTTTCCTCCACAAATGGAGGACAAAAAACTTCTACAAATTCATTTATAGGCACAGGGCCGACATTTGCAGCGGTAAATTTCTCTGAATTATCGTTTGGATTCCGCAGATTAGGAATTTGGCTATCCCGAATGTCGTTCAACAGCCAATAGCCTTTCAGGTTATCGTAATACTCCGAATTCTCATCCACTACAGTCTCACAATAATTGTTCATAATATAATTCTGTGGAAGCGGCACGTCATAAACCTTCAAATCGTAAAACACTGCAACAGGCGTACCGTTTACGGTCGCGTTATTGCGACCTATGCGTAATGGAAATGTGTCTCCAATTCGTTGGCTAGAATTGCTGAACGTCACGGTTCCACCAACACTCCCATCTTGATAGGTTCTTACTCGAATCTCGCTTGAACTGATTCTTTCCCAAACCAGCGTGACTGTATGCCATGTGCCATCTCCAAAGGGGCTAACAATATTTGCTGTATTCCCTCCTCCAGTTTTCACTTGTATAGCTCCAGATCCACTACTAGACAACACATCAAAGGTACTTCCTGTACTAGATCCTGATACTGGGTTTTTTGATATTAAGGTCGGCCAACTGCTACTTGTCGCATTCCCGCTCATTTTTACCTTAAATTGATAGGTTGTGCCTTTCCCCACCGCCGATAAATCTACACTAAATTTGCTATCAGAATTTAACGTCAGGAGTGTTTGATTAGACCCTGTATAGGTAAAATGAGCTCCTTCGCCAATAAAATTAAAGTCATCCGGTGCAATATATACACGTTGTGCGATTTTTGGTGAATAGTAGAGTGCAAATATGTTTTTTGCTGTATTTAGAAAATGATTATTAGATGGATTAGCAGGGCTTACATCTCCTTTGTTTGAGGTGACCACAATCAGCCAATCCTCGTTACCATACGTCGTTCTTTCGACAACCGCTTCTTTCAGCGCACCCACATAACTATCCAATGTAATGATAGCTTGCTCGTACCCCCCATTAGACAAAGCGTACCCACCTGCTTCACCAGCAAGCTCTGCACCGTTAAACTCGACCATAACTAAATCAGCATCAGAGGAACCAACCAAGGTCAAGGCTGCTTCATATACTTCTTGATCTGACGCTTCTTTCAAAGCCGAGGTTGCTTCCGCAGCAAAGGTATCGTAGAATAATTGTGAAGATGCCACTAAGCTACTCCGCTTTGCCAAGGACAAAATCGTCGGATTAGCCTCCAAGTCTGGCACAGTTCCTCCTCCTATAGCCCCGTGCTCTGACGGTCTCTTTCCTATTAAAAGATTAGACCAGCCCAAAAGATTGTCTGTAGGGTAGTCCTCTAAATCCAACAACGCATCAAAGGAGTACAGGGCGTTTTGGGTCATACCCATAATATGGGTAGGCTGTAACTCTCCCAAGGCTGACCCATTGACCCCATCCATAATGATATACAACACCTTCTTATTGGTTTTCGTCAATTCGGGTTCGCTATACTTGTCTTTCAGCAGATTCGTATAATCCTCGTTACAGGAAGCAACAAACACCAACAGCAGCCCAAAGGCCAAGCTCCATCTCAGTTGATATAATAACACTTTCATAGCTCTAATCTTTAACTTCCAATACCAATAACCCCGATACATTCTGGTTATCAAACCGACGTATATTACCCATAAGTACAACCGACTTGCGCGTAGCAATCGTGGTCTCATAGACATTCGATACGCTTCCCTCAAACGAACCTATATTGTTGTATTCCTGTAACGCGGTACCGTCTTGTTCCAAGAACAACAATCCGCTACGTTTTATGTGATCGTATTTACCGAAGGATCCAGACACCAACACCTTACCGTTAGAAAGCAGCTTGGCGAAGCTCGCCACACCTTCATCGGTTTCTCGAAACCGAAAGGTTTCGTCCACTGTTCCGTCCAGATTTAGCATCACCACTCCGTTGGTCACAAATCCGTTGAAGCTACTGAACAGCCCTGTCAAGAGGATTTTACCATTGGCACGCTGTATCGACAGAATAGCCCCATTGGCACCTGTGCCTACACTAAAGCTTGGATCGACTTCGCCATTATTAGCTATACGTACTATTCCTGGTACATCCTTGCCTTGGAATTTGGTAAATTTACCGACAAGAATAACCTTATTATCTTCCTGTACGGCTGCATCTGCAATGATACCGTTGGCACCTCCTATTCCTGCTTTCGTCGCCAGATTATAATTGTACGTAGAGTCCAGGGTACCGTCTGTTTCCATACGGAGAATATTGTCGATAAACCTGTGCTCCATACGCTTGATCTCGGGCGTCGGACGATAGTCATAACGGTACTTATAGTACATTGAAAAATTACCTACGCAGATGATTTTCTCTTTCCCACCGTCATTGACCAGAAAAGACTTTTGTACTCCACCCAATATGTTTCCATTAAATGCTGGTACAGTGTCGACGTTACGCAGGGGGTCATTGCTATCGTTGATTACTCGAATCACCATAGTATCCAGGTACCCGTTGGGCTGCAAGCGTGTGATTCCGCTTGCTAATGGATCTCTTTCATACTGGTTGAAACTTCCCGACACAATCAGCTTACCATCGGCCAAGCGATGTATAGAACTCAGGTACCCACTCGACTCTATGCCTAGATACGATGCCACGTTGGTCAACTTATCTCCTTGGTTATTGAGATTCACCAAGCCATTGATCGGGTTTTGTACTACTGCTAAAGAATTGTAGTCTGTAAACATGCCCACATACACATAGGAAGAGGAAGAAAGACTCACATAGTCAAACACGGCACCTCGTGCCGAGGTAGCCGATCCATCTACGCCAGTTCCCTTATAGGCAAAGCCGGTCGTGAGGTTATAGTTGGTATTTCTGCTCACCTTACCATTAACGACAAAGCGAGGACCAAAAACCACCTCCCCATCCACAACGACAGAAGCTCCTCCAGTACTGACAAACTCAGGCACGATGACCCGCAACGTGGTATCCGTCATCTCGACAATCTCGGCACGCTCGTCGTTGATATAGAATGCTAATCGTCCCCGGTATTTCTCCAATCCTTCTAATTTGAACAGTACCTCATCACCCGGGTTGCCCGCACGCGGACTAGGGTTGCTGTTCTTGAATTTTATGTCCAGTGCTTCCTTTCCTCCGGCATAAGGATCCTCACCGATCATCTCCCGGTCTTTGCACGCTTGAAAGAGAACAAAGGAAAACAATATATACTTCAATATTTTCATCATACTCCGATTAATCTTCCGTTAAACCTCCATTGATAATTGAATCATATAGCTTGTCGACTACAAAGCCAAAGGAATGATTCTTAGCTCGCAACACATGCACCACGCCATTATACGGTTTGATGTTGGAAGACGACACGGGCACGTTGATACGTGTCCCCCGTACGTCTGCAAAATCACGGATATACGTATAAAGGATCATACGGTAGCCCGCGTACTCCACACCACCCGCATTGTGGTACATGACACCCGCATTCATCACCCGTCCGTTGCGCGAGATGAAAGACTGTCCCTCAAATCGGAACGTTACCGTATCGACCTGCACAATATCCTTCAGCTCATAGGCCTCATCGATCAGGTATAACTCCAGATAGTTTTTCCAAACTTCAGGCTTGACATCATTGATGTACTTGATCGTATCTATCCCGTTAATATATAAGGCTTCATTAATTCTTCGTACCGCATTTTGGATACTAACATCCTGTGGTGCAAAGAAGGTAATCTTCTCCTTCTCGAATATATCCTGCATACCAGCGTATTCAATGATACTGACCAATGTCTTGAAATGAGTTGGATGATCCTTCAGGTACTTCATCACCGTACCATCGTAAGTCGTCTGATGTACACCTGTGTCCTGGAAATAGTCGTTCTTCTGACAGGACTGCAGGACTAATGCTCCCAATAGGATATATAATAATATCTTTTTCATGATTACAACCAATATTTATTAAGTGTCATAAAAGGATTATTCTTTTGTGCTTCTACGGATACGGGCCAGGTCCAGGCTCCCGCCTCAAAATCCTCCACATTGATAGAACTACCCCAGAATACATACTCCGGGTCAACCGCCTTTTTGGTTCGCACCAAGTCAAAATAAAACTGTGCTTCTCCCATAAACTCTCTGTTCCGCTCCCAAAAGATATCATCTTTCAACTCCTTACCGGTATTCGCCGAATTGCCCAAGCCAGCACGATTTCGTACTATATTCAGAAAAACCTGTGCTTGATCATCTTGGTTCAATTCGGCCAGAGCTTCTGCCCGCAACAAGATCGGGTCAGCATAGCGGAATATAATCTGTGAATCATTTGGTACCGCATCCTGTCCAGTTGTCACGTAAAAATTGGAGAACTTCAAGAATACAAATTGCCCATCTCCACTGAACATATTGGTCGGGTCAAACCAAAGTTGCTGTCTTTGATCTGTATTCCCCTCGGGATAGAGCTTCCGAAGATAGGCTTGCTCATAATAGACGAACGCTTTGCCTGTTGCACTACCGTTGGTAAACTTGTAAGGTGGGCGCAGTACTTGATTGGGGAAAAACGGGGGGTTGCTAAACTGCTCCCCATAGTTGAGGTCTTGTGTGATCTCAAAGAGGGACTCGGGTGATTTTCCCATAAAAATGGTATTAAACTCTTCAATCGGCAATAATCTATACGCATCATCAGACTCTTCCATAATCTCTCTGCCCAGATCGGCCACACGCTGATAATACGCCTTCTTGATCTCACCATTTGAAAAACCAGCAATCCACATATTCATATGCATCATTAAGGTTACTGCTGCACCACGCATAGCACGTACGCCGACGATATTAGGGTCATCATAAGTCCATGGAAGATCATCTTTGTACTTCGCCATATCATCGATACAATATTGGAGAACCGTAAGCATATTTTCCCGACCCAAAGGTGCCGTATGGTAGGCATCGGTGTAATAGGCAACATCTCCAAATTGTCGAATGATAAAGAAATAACAAAGATTGCGCATGAAAGAGGCCTCTGCCTTGAATTGTAGCTTTTCTTGATCGGTCAAGATGCCGTCGGTCAGCCTATCAATCTCGAAATCCAAGATATTGCACATCCCGATAATCTCATAAAAGCGGGCCCAAGAGGTGTTTTTGGACAAGCCGTACCCCGATACCGTTGCATAATACGACACCAATGGATCCAAGAGACGGCGGATATCGTTGTTCTTCAATTGTATAATATAGGTCCTATTTTGATTTTCACCCATACCAACCGGAGCCAAACGCAAATCGCCTACTGCTGGGAAATAAAGGTTATTCATTGTTGCCCCTTTGAACTGGTGGTATAACCCCCAGACAAATCGCTCTACATCTTGGTGTGTCTTCCAGTAGTTGTTGCCCGAGAGATCATCGATAGGGTCTAAGTTCAAGAACTTTCTACAGCCTCCCGTCGTGATAAGCAAAACGCTCATCAGTATTGTAATAATTATATTTTTCATGATCGCCATATTCCTGTATTAAAACTGTATACTAAGACCAAAGGTGAAGTTTCGCTTATTTGGATACCCTCCCGAGCTATCTCGCCCAGCAGAAGATACAATCTCCGGATCGGGTCCACTATACCGGTTAAAGTTGTACACATTACCCATCGTACCATATACCCGCATAGATGATATGCCGTACTGCTGCGAAAAGGCACGGTTGATATTGTATGATAGCGTGATCTGGTTGATCTTAAAATAAGAGCCATCTTCCATCCACAAGGTTTGATCGTAGCGAAAAGGCTGTATATCGCCATAGCGCAGGTAATCGAACGGGTTGGGATAAGCGGCATTCTGATCGCCATAGTTCTGCCAAAAGTCAAAAGCTGTTATTGGCACCAATGCTTTGATATCACCTTGGTTATTATCGTAATCTAGCCCACCGTTACTGGTATTTGCGGGATTTGAATAAGCTCGCAACAGATCCGCATTGGCATTATTTAGCACATCTCGAATCAGGGTAAAGGAGGTGTTGATATTCAATGTCCAAGCCTTGTACTGCAAATGCGAGGATAAACCTCCTGTCAGCAATGGCTGCGAGTTTCCGATAACAACATAGTCATTATCATCAATCATATAATCTCCGTTCAAATCTGTCCAGATCGGATCTCCAGCTTGGAAGAACCTCCCTGAGGATGAACGCATACGTAGACCCGTCATCGGATTAATAGGCACATCTTCATCGGTTGCATAGACGCCCCGATAATGTAACAATAGATTGGAGAATGCGTTGCGTCCCAAACGGTTCAATATAGCCTGCTTCGTATCCCCACCATCGATCACCCACTGCCGCACATTGTCGGGCAAACGCGTAGTGACGTCTTTATTATAAGCCGCATTACCGCTCAACGTCCATTTAAAATTATTTTCGGGGCTCAAGGGTCTGATCATTATACTCAACTCATGGCCATAGTTAACCATTGCCTTCTCGTTGGTGCTCACTTGCTTGAATGTGGCGATATCAGAGATATCTTTCTTGTCCATGATACCCAAGGATTCTTTGTAATAGGCATCGTAGGTAAAGCCCACTCGTCCATCAAGAAAACCAGCTTCGAATCCTATATTCCATTGGGTATTGGATACCGGTTCCAGGTGAAGGTTGGGCGCAATACTTTTGCTCAATGCTGTAGCCAACTGATGATTATACTTACCTCCTAAGGTGATGTAGCGCCCATATATATCAAATATATTACCGCTAGGGTCTATATTTCTACCCCAAGATAAACGAACAGACCCGTAGTCCAACCAGGATACATCTTCCATAAAACGCTCTTTACCAAAGTTCCAACGTGCTCCTGCAGATGGATTGACCTTGTACGGGTTGAGTGGTCCATTGGATGAGGTCCCGTCTACCCGATAGTTGAAGTCCAACACATAGCGTGTATCGTAGTTGTACGAGGCAGAACCTGCAAAAGCAACCGAACGTATTTCAGACAGGTTATCCAAGGTCCCTCCACGAGAGGAAGCATAGTTCAAACCTATAGGACCTAGCACCATGTCATTGGCAGCACCTATATTACGGATTTGATCCGCGCCAAATGAAGTCATATTCAACTCGTTAAACACGTTGGCCGAGAAATTATGTACTGCAGCAACCTGTTTCACGTACGATAGCATATTCCGGTTGTAAAGCGTTCTTCTATTATCGTTGTATGCATCATATAGACTTGAATTGTTGTTCAGTTTAGATGGGGTAAATTTATCCTTCGTGGCCACCATGTAATCGTAACTGATCGTACTCACACCACGCAATCCTTCAACAGGCTCATACTGCAATTCCAAATTAGTTTTGATGTTGGTAGACTTATTTGTACTGAGTACATTGAAGGCAGACAATACGCTATTGCTCGCCGTGTATATAGACGGCGATGGCATGAGGGAGGAAGTGTTAGCCCCATCGGCTACACCCGCTTGCCGCAGAGAGTTTCCACTACCCTCTGAGTTTTTGCCCACATTGGTGCTGATTGCCGAAATCATTTTGAATTTCGTGTTCGGCATATACTGTCCATTCATTTGCAAAGAATATCGCGTAAAGCCGGTATTGCGCACAATACCTTTTTCACTGTAAAGCCCCGCATTCAGCTTATAGTTGAAATTGATATCTCCTCCGGAGATATTGGCGTTATGCGACTGGTTGTAGGTAGTCCGGTAAAAGACAGACTGCCAATTTGTATTGTTATTATAGTAAGGGTTCAAGCTATCCGACAGGAAAGCGGTCTCGTCGATGGTTTCATAAGCCAAGGACTTATCGTAACTCAAGTCATAATCAATCAACTGATTGATCCGCATACGACGTTCACCCTTACCGCCGATAATATCACGCAGGCGAGGTGGCGTATTCATGAAAAAGTTGCTGGTATACTGTACAATCGGGATTTTGGATTGCCCTCTCTTGGTCGTAATAATAATGACACCGTAAGCCCCTCTACTACCGTAAAGGGAAGTTGCCGAAGCATCTTTTAATACCTCAATCTGTTGTATATCTTCGGTAGGGATCAAAGAAATTGGGCTGATACCAGGACTTGCCTCCTCAAAACCGTAGGAATACCCCGAATTGTCATCGATAGGCACACCATCGACAATGTATAAAGGAGAGGTAGGTGTCAGGAAGGCATCATTACCACCTCCGGTCACATTGAGTGTAGAGACACCCCGTATAGTCACGGCACCACGCATACCCGGTGCCCCATTGTTGTTTTGTATGTTTAATCCGGGGACACGTCCTTGTAGCAGCTCCATGACGTTACCGACCGGAAGATCCTGTATATCCTTACCAGAAATAATCACGTTGGATCCAGTCAGCGTTTCCCGGGAGCGCTGTGCATAACCGACAACGACAATCTCATCCATCGCATTTTTGGAGCTTTCCATCATAATCTCCACGTTATTTGTTTTGGCTTCCACGGACAAAACATAATCTTTATAGCCCAAAACTTTTACAACCAGTGTTTTCGTACGCTCATTGACAGGTACCGAGAAACGCCCATTATCGTCGGTAGAGCCCAATGCTATCTTGAGTTCACGCGAATGTACAGTTGCCCCGGATAGCGTTAAATTCGTCTCCTTATCCACAACATGACCAGACAACATCCTGCTTTGAGCATAGCCAGCAGATGTCAGGACAGTAAAAAAGAGGGCTATATATATCTTTAACATATTCATATCAAGTCTTTTATCGGATATTACTCGTCTTCAAATTTGGGACTCTCCCGCTGAAACAAAAACACAATCTCCCAATCTCCCGGCTCATAGATGGCAAAATCAAATGACAAGCCTCCCTGAGTAACAAACTGACCAAAACCGAGTCGCTCGTATGTAAAAAGCACACTAGTCGCTGTTCCTTGTTCATTGGTATAGAAGGTAGGCACCTCAACCAACGGAATAGGATAAGCAACCTTGTAACGGACATAATCTGCTGTCTTTTCCATATTAAACCCATGCACGAGGTGCTTCCATTCCGTGGTATTGAATTTTTCGGGATTGATACTATTACCTACCGAGTCAATGAAACGGAATGTCAGCGTATTGCCGCCCAACTTACTATCTTCATCCTTATTGATACTGACCCGTATATCTGAACTGGAAATATATCCTCCTCTATCCCCCGCCATATTGAAGACAGAAGGTGTTAAATAGGGGTTGGTAATCAACCCGGATACAGAATTCATATTAATAGGCGAATAGGGCCGCTCCTTAAAAGGCTTTAGGCGAAGATCCTTGAAGTATTTACGTCCCCCAGAATTGCTAACCTCCACGTCAAATAGATAGCCTGAGTCTGGCTGATTCTTAACAAAAGAGGACCGACCCGCCGACCAAAATAGGATACTCCCATTGCTTTCACCGATCTCCAATAGGGAGCGGTACTCACTGACGCGTTTTCTTTCGATTTCTTCCAAAGACGTTTCCAACCCAGTGTACTGGTCTATCCATACCTTGACTGGGTACTTCTGAGTCAACTCCGTAGCTGGCTCCCCATCAAAACGACGGATATTATTCAAACGAAAATGCAAAGGCAAAGTCGAATTGGCATGCGAGAAATTATTTTGTATCCAATTGTGTCGTCCGAGTATAGGTTCGTACTGCGTCTGGGTGAAGCGTGCCTCTATCTCGAGCGAATCTCGATCTTCGGGCAAAAACTTTTCACAAGAGCTCAATAGCACTGCGAAGAGTAGAAAAACAAAAAACAAAGATTTATTGTATATCGATTGTGTCATAAAGATCTAATTATTAAATAGTTTTATAAGCTTATTAAATCCGAAGTCATGACCGGGAGTCAACATATGTACATAGCCGTTGTTAGTTTTGACATTAATAGATGCCGTGGTCGTTCTTGTCCAAAACTGATGGAATATGCGCCCGTTAGTATCACTATAGATAATCTGCTGCGGACCAAACTCCACCAGACCCGATGCAGCCGTGGTCTGGTATTGCATATGCATTTGGTAATCATATTTATACCCATACACATACTTGCCGTCTCGGAGGTCGGCTATAGATTCCGTGTTGTAAGCCCCCTGTATGATATAATAACAAAGCAACTTCTCTAATTCAACTGCATTTAGATCCTCTAGCGACAATGGCTTTTTATTACCCTGCTCACGCACTCTATTCAATGTGAGCAATGCCAATTCAAACCCTCTGTTACTAGGCGCAAATACAGTCACCCCATCTGCGGTCTGCAGGTATTTCTTTAAATCTGGAAAACGCTCAACCGCCATCACCAGCGAGTCGTATACACCGTACTGCTCATAAATATAATCCCATGTGCTGCCATCGAACTCTGTCGTCGAAATCTGGAAGTCCCGAAAATAGGTGTTTGACTTTTCACAAGAGGTGAAAAACAAACCTATCCAGGCACATGCCAACCAAAATGTATATTTCAATACTTTCATCTGTATAGCTAATTATCCGTGTTATTTCCAATAGGGATTCTGACTCAAACTCTTGTTGTTATCCAGTACGGTTTGTGCAATCGGCCAGTATATTCCACCACTGGCAATCAGATCCATAAATCGTACATTATCTTTTTTTATCTTGTTATAACGTACCAGATCGTACCATCTCCAACCTTCGCCCATCAGCTCTCGACGACGCTCTTCAAAGATCGCATCCAAGACCTGTTCATTCGTTTTACCCCTGGCATTGAACAAGCGCAATCCACGACGGCTGCGTATATTGTTGAGCATACCTACGGCATCCGCATCTCGCTTGATAACAGCCAAGGCTTCAGCCCGTAGCAAAACCATCTCCTCCAGTCTGGTAAATACCATCGCTGAGGAATATTTAGTATAGGTTCCATCATCGACGACGAGCGCCTTTATCTTGTTAAATACGGGGGTCTCTCCATTTGCATTGACAAAATAGGCACTATTCAAGTCGCCCGTCAACGTATCTATCCCATAGCGTACGTCACCCGGCTCAAAGAAAATTGCATTAATGGAATCCTTGGTAATATAGATATCGGGAGAGGCTTTAGAAATCACTGGTGCCGCTAATGTTAAACTTTCGATATGCCCATCTGTCGTTGCCTCTCCAAAGTCGTAGCGAAAGCCAAACCCTATCAGATGCCCAACTTTTGTGCCCGAGAAAAAGCCACTCTGGCCGGCTGCTGTCAAACTTCCTATAGAGACGTAATCTATTCCATTTGACAAATTGGAGTACTCATTGAATAAAAGGCGGGTATAACGCTCTACAGCGATATAATCTTCCTTCAAAGCAGCAATATGTGCCAATAATGCATAGGCCGAAATCTTGTTCAGGAGAACACCGGTCCAGCGTTGGTTGTCAAAATACCCATAATATGTCATGGGCGATACGCCATAACGATACGGAAGCTGATCAAGTACCCCTTCTAAGTCCTTAATCAAGTAGTCTAAAATGACCTGCTGATCAGTCGTTTTAATTTGTGGAAAAGAACCGTTGTCATGCGAACTCAATACAAATGGGATATCACCCCAAATACGTGTCGCATAGTAATAAGCAAAAGCGCGCAGAACCCGAGCTTGTGCCCTGTCCAAAATCATATTCTCTTCGGTATACAATCTATCTGATACCAACACCTGAGGTACCTTTTCCAAAAATAGATTGGCAGCATTGATTGCGGCATAGAGCCTGCGCCAATCGGACAATTGCTCCAATTCTTTGAACGATGAGTTGAGATTACCTTTGATAGCGGCTTCCAACTCCTTCCGATTATAGGAAGTAAAATCTCCTTCACGCAGATCTCCATAAATCCAGTGTGCGTTATTGGCCGTGGTCGCTGCTCGCACTAAAGAATATATACCCAATAAACCAGCCCGCGAATCCTGAATAGTTTGCCAATGGTTTTCTTCAGGGGAGAAATGCTCCGAAGGCACATCCAATATCTTGTTACAAGACAGCAAGCCTTGATACGATATAGCTAATAACAACAGGTGTAATATATATCTTGACAACTTCATAGTATGTTTAATATTATAGGCCTAATTGAAACCCTAGTGTAAACGATTTGACCATCGGCAACGCATAGCCTGAATAGTTGCTCATCGAAGTGATCAACTCTGGATCACCTCCCGAAAACTTGCTAAATGTGTGTAAATTATTCCCAGTCGCATATACGGTAACGCGGGTAAACTTATTGAACAACCCATTCGTAGCATCTCCCACCGGAAAGCTGTAAGCCAAGGTCAAAGAACGAATTTTAAGGTAATCTAAGCGCTCCAAGAATAAATCTTGCTGCAGTCGATAAGGATTCACACCACTCCAAGGGTTGTAGATCGGATACTTGGAAATATCAACATCCTGTTGCCAAAAGAAAATCTCCCAAACCGAGTTGATATCGTTTTTATTCTCCATATTGACAAAATCATACACGTTGGCCGACCGTTGGTTTAAGGCGGAATGTCCCCATGCAAAATACATATCTACATTAAGCGAGAAGTTGTTGTAAGTAAAGCCATTATTGAATGCTCCAAAGACTTTCGGCATACTTTGCCCTTTGAACAAGCGGTCTCCCTGATCTATCTTACCATCACTGTTGTGGTCTATCCATTTCGGATCCCCTACGCCAAGTTCCACGCCATCGGCCGTTAAACGCTGTCCAGCAATTGTAGGCACTTCGGATACTTTCTTGTAAGCACCAGAGCCCTCCAGTACCCAGAAACTATCTAGCCGAGAGCCTACTTTCAACAGACGGTCACCGATGACCAGCTGTTTCTGCTGAAAGGGTAAGTCCATCAATTTATTGGTCGTATGATTCAACGTCAAGTGTGTATTCCACGCTACCTTAGTACCTTTAAGCACATGTGCACCCAAACCGAGCTCTACACCTCTATTTCTGACGTTTAACCCATTGACAAAAGATCCCGTATAGCCGTACTCTGATGCCACTGGTACATTAAGTATCTGATCGATATCATCCTTTTGGAACAAACTCAAGTCAACTTGCATCCGATTGTTCAACAATGTGGTGCTAACAGTGACATCCGCCTGCTGCGTAATAGGCCATTTGATATCGTAGCCCACCCAACCCTGTGAATACGGGCGTGAAATCACAGCAAAACCATTGAAAGAAGGTATATTGACCTCATTCTCCCAACCAATATCTACTCTATATTGAGGACCTCTACTAAAACGGTCATCCAATAGGGATTTACCAAATCTGCTCCACGATGCTTTCATTTTCAACTGATTGAACAGCCCTTCTCCCTGATCTACAAAAGTGTATGCGGCTCTAAAAGCGGGAGAAAATATCCAACGACTATCTTGTTGTATATTGGAAGCACCATCGTAACGTAATAAAGCTTCCACTTCTAACGCATTAACCTTATACTCTAGCTGTCCATAATAAGAAGCGATGCGAACACGTTGTTTGTCTGTGTTGCGATACAGCTCACCTGCTACAGGTTTAAGATAGTTGGGGTCAGAGGTTGCACCCTTCACGATAAAGGCTTTGATAAAGTCGCTCGGTCCCCGGTATCCATAGGAATAGTTGTATTTATACAAATCAAAGGATAAAGTCTGTCCTATCTCTGTATTCAAGGTCGAATTGTAGGATAGATTAAAACTTTTTTGCAAGAAATTATTAAAATATATGCGTTCACTATATCCGAAATAACGAGAGGCGTAATTGTTGCCTTCCATCATAGTAGATGGATAGAATAGATCTCGTTTTCCTTCGTTATAATCATAAGACAATCTTGTATTCAGAAAATATCCAGCATGATTCAACGTAAACAACACATCACCTTGTATAATAGTAGAAAGATTGTCGTCTATTGACTTTCCATATTCGTCCAGTAAATTTTGGTAAACGCCAGCATCAGGAGGAATAGGTACACTAAGATCGGGTAGGTAGCGCATTTCTTCTAGCCTATCTCGCATATTTTTGTTGCGTCCACGATCAGTCAATTTGCCATTAATCATCCCTGAAATGGTCCACCATTTGAAAGGTGCCATATTGATGAAGAAGCTGGTATTATAGCCTTTGAGGTCGGTGGCATCAGCCGGATTGGAATTTCGGGTATGACCGCCGAAGAACCTAAAATTGGCCCGATCGGAACCTCCAGATAATCCAAAGTCTACATTGTATAATGGTGTTGTCTGATAGTATTTATCCGACCAGTCCGACGCTCCGTAATAATGCGTATTGGTGGAGTCTGCCAAGAATGAAGGATATTTCAGCTTTTGTTCCAAATCCGCATATCTTCCATAAAACTGTTGTCTGAACAAGTTTTCGTAATAGGCATTGGTAGGCGCAATAGATGGTTTAATCCCTAAGCCTGTGTAGGCATTAACCGTAATATCGTTACGACCTGCTTTAGCACTCTTGGTCTGTATCCAGATCGCTCCGTTTGATGCGTAAGGTCCCAACTTGGCCAAATGAAACGGATCCTTCACCACCTCTATACGCTCAATATTGTTGATGTTAATTCCTGCAAATGTGTTCGTCGCAGGCCCTATTTTCGTACTCTTGAATTGCTGAACATCATACACAAACGGATTTACTGTCGTGACTGGAATGCCATTAATATAAACTTGAGGCTGTATATTGTCCGCAGTACCTTCATTTAAAATCGGAAAGCTCAACCCTCTGAGATACATCTGTTGTTCTACACCGGGCTCTCCATTGCTTTCCTGGATGAACAGGCTGGTAGTTTGCCCTTTTAATAATTGCTGCAAGGACAACAGCGGCAGTTTGTCTACATGACCTATATGTACGGTATCATATGACCCTAGACTCACATAAGGCGTATTAAGTTTGGATACAATCCTTAGCGAATCTACCAACGATAGCTTTACTGTATCCTGTTTCCACAATGTACCCTCATGGGTTGCTACAGCGCTAGTAGCCGACAAAGATAACAACACACATACGACAAGTGTGGAAACAGACCCTAATGAAGTACAGATTAATCTCATTCTTTTTCAAGTATTAATAAATGGTACTATTGTATTCTTTTAACATCAACATATATGGCTATTGCAAACGAACTTAATTTAGGCCAGCTCAAAATTTTAGGCACCGAGCTTATACACTGAATATAGTGTATAACTTTCGATAGAACAAATAACGCACAAAGCCTACTATAGAAAGGGGTAAAATCTTAAAGAAATAGGGGTAAAATCCTAAATTTCCGCTTTATCTGTCTAAAAAAGACTATTTTTACTATCTGGTTTAACAAGTCGAGACAGATAGCCTAAATTTTATAATGCTTGAATCATATGGTCACAATAGATAGAATTTCGCGTCCTTTCCTGCTTCTCCCCTTTTTTATTTTATTATATGTGGTTAGTCTTGGACAAGACTTTAAATTTCATCAGCTACAAAGTAATCAGATATTAGACAATCAGAGTATCTTAAGCATTGATCAGGATAAAGAAGGCAGACTTTGGTTTGGCGGAAAAGACAAGTTATATGTATATGACTCCCGAAGTGTTAAAAACATCTTCGAAAACGATAGCTTATTCATCAATGGAGAATATTTAAACAAAATTGCCATTGACGAACAAAACAACATATTCTTGGGTACTGCCTATAGCCTTTTGATATATAATGCAACCGAACAACAATATATAGCCCCGAAAAACCATAATTTATTAAATGCACAGATCAACGATATTAAATTATGGCGAGGTAAAGCCTTTGTGGCCTCTTCAAAAGGGCTTTTTCTTATTTCTTTTGACAAAAAACGAGAAAAATACGCTATTGAAAAGCAAATTACCGATCAGCGCGTTCAGACAATAGGCTTTATCGATGAAAATACATTAATGTATTCATCAAAAAATCAAATATTTACAAAACAACTAAAAGGTACTGCACAGACGCCCAAAAGCAAAATCATGTTGCCTATTACCGATGATTTCATTACAGCCATCTATAGCTATGATAAGAAGATATGGATTGGCACACATAATAGTGGGATATTTGTGTATGAGCGAAACCAACTCATTAAGCGAATAAACGAGAACAATTCTCTCCTTTTAAGCAATAATATCAGAAAAATTGCTAAAATAAACGACACGATACTAATCGGTACATTAAAAGGTCTCACAGTTGTCGATCAACGTGATCACATCACCAACTTCACCCATGAAATCAATGTGCCTTGGTCGATTTCACAAAACTCTATTTATGACGTCTATCAAGATGACCAAAATATCGTGTGGGTAGGAACATATTTTGGAGGGATCAATGCCATTTATCCCAATTCATTTCCGATCAATACATTGACCAGTAAATCCACCTCAAAATATAGATTGCAATCCGAGATCATCAGTTCCATTGTAGAGGATAGCGGTAAGCTCTATATAGGGACAGAAGAGACAGGTCTCCAAATCATTGATAAACTCTCTGGAAGCTCAAAAAATAGCCCTATTTCATCCAATCTTGTCAAGTCTCTATTATTGACGGACAACAAATTGTACATCGGTCAACATATTGGAGGCCTTAGCATACTCGACCTTAGAACCAACAAACTCCAGAACAATAGGTTGTCAAAACAAGATATAGCGCGCGCAAACAATGTAAATGAAATAATAGCTGATGTAAACGGCAACATATTCTTAGGCACCGATAACGGAATCGTCCAATGGGATAGCGAAAAGGAATTCTTTTTTGAAGAAACAAAAGGATTTGCCATCAATCAAATCTTGGATAATAAGATGGACGGCCTCTTTACTATCATAAGGGGCAAACTATGGTTTAAAAAATATAAAGACCAGAAATTTGAACCCATCGAGACAAAAAATATAAAAAAGCCGATATACAGCTTATCATTGGACGAAAATGGTGACCTATGGATATCCACAGACAACCAGGTTTTCTTGCTGAATGCACAAAATACGATTTTAGTATATGAAGATCCAGAATTTAAATTTGGAAATATTCTACATCTGCACAATCTTCTTTGGATTTGCACCAATCAAGGTTTATTACGCTATAATTTGAATACTAAGCAATTACATACATTCAACATCGAAGACGGCTTAACAGCCAATTCTCTTCAAAGCTCCAAGTTTTATGTCAGTGATAACGACCAAGTATATATCACCTCATTAAAAGGAATAAACATCTTCAACCCAAAGGAAATAAAACTCAACAATCGCCCTCCAACGGTGTTATTTTCCAAGTTTAGTATTTTTGACAAAGAGGCTCGCTTGGCGACGATAGATGGCAAAAAGGATATCCCCTATCACATCCATTTATCCTACGATCAAAACTACTTTACTATAGAATTTGCCGCCTCCAATTTTATAAAGCCCCAAAAAAACCAATACAAATACAAACTCGGAGGGTTCGACAAAGACTGGAAACAGACATCGTATCCTGTTGCCCGATACATGAATATTGATCCTGGAGAGTATACACTATGGATGTTGGCTAGTAATAATGATGGTGTATGGACGGAGAATCCCTTGGGGATTCGTATCCAAATAGCTCCACCTTTGTGGAAAACCTGGTGGGCATATCTCTTATATGCACTGATTGGCTTGCTTCTTCTTCATTTTGTCATCAAGTTTATTGTTGAGCGACAGCTTCTTATTAACTCAGAAAAAGAACATGAAAAGAAAATTAGGTTCTTTACACAGGTTTCCCATGAAATAAGGACTCCCCTTACACTGATAACGGTTCCTATCGAAGAAATTATATCCTCTACCCAAGAAATGCCTTCCATACAAGCTAAGGCAAAAAGATTGCAAAAGAATGCCAATAAACTGCTCGGTATCGTCAACGAATTATTGGACTTCAAGAAGATAGATGATGGTAAAGAAAAACTCCTCCCAAGACCTGTAAGAATAAAACCTTATCTAGAAGAGTTCTTTTATCTTTTCAGCGATCTTGCTATTGCTAAACATCTCAACTTCTACATCAAGGATATCGAAGATATTGGTACGATATCACTCGATACCAAACAATTTGATAAAGCACTCTTCAACCTACTTTCCAATGCCTTGAAATATAGTTATGAGGGAGGAACCGTATTTTTGGAGACGCAAATAATCGATAACAAATATATTATCCGAATAGCCGATAATGGAATAGGAATATCTGAAAACAACCAGTTCAAAATCTTTGAAGAATATTATCGTGATCCCAAGGCACAAGACACCATCGGTACAGGAATAGGCTTAGCCCTGACTAAAAAGATAGTCGAACAGCACAAGGGCGAAATAGAATGTACTACACAATTCATCGACGAGCAAAAATTCACCTTCTTCACCATTAAAATACCAACGAAATACTTCGCTAAAGGCGACTCCACCGAATACGAAAATAATGAAGAAAAAAGAGTGATAGCGTTCCTTTCTATGAATAGGCTGGAAAAAGAAACGCTCTTGCTCGTCGAAGACAATCGGGAATTATCCGAAACCATAGCTAATCTTTTTAATGACCATTACAACGTCTTAACAGCTTATGATGGAGAAGAAGGCCTTGAAAATGCCCTAAAATACCTCCCTGATGTTATCGTTTCCGACGTCATGATGCCTAAAATGAACGGAATAGACATGTGTGAGAAAATAAAATCTAATATATTGACCGCACACATACCTTTGATCCTACTTACGGCAGACACTAGCGAATCCTCCCATATATCGGGTTTAAAATACGGAGCAAACGTATATTTAGAAAAACCTTTCAATACAAATGTATTGCTCTTTACCGTAAAAAATCTGTTAGAGATTGCCTCAAACAAAAGAAAGGAATTTAATATCCAGAGTCCCTCTTTTCATTCTGAAATTGATCATAAATTTCTATTAAGAATCGAGGAGATTATTGATAAAAATCTTCTTAACAACCATTTTAGTGTAGATTTTCTGTCCAGGGAAATAGGCATGAGTCCTCCTATTCTTTACAAGAAAATTAAAGCTATCACGAATCTTTCTGTTAATAACTTCATCAAACAATACCGCTTCAAAAAAGCTGTCCAGTTGTTAAAGTCGGAGAAAAGCATCAGCGAAGTTGCCTACGCGGTTGGCTTTTCAGATAGAAAATACTTCAGTAGAGAGTTCAAAAAGCACTTTGGGGTCAACCCATCGGACTTCTCTCATTAATCCCCTAGTCAAATAGCCTTTTATACCTGACCAAAGCTTCCACATAGTAATAATCGGCATAGGTCAACGGCACATCGACCTCCGAATTAAGAGGTAGAGCTCCTACACTATGTTTCAAAATATAGCCACCGTTATCTCCATAGGAAGCCTTATAGGGTGCTTTGGAAAGATTCTGGATGATAGTCTCTGCTGCTGTAAAAAAATGACGGCTTTCTTTTC
>JBEBWF010000044.1:0-34175 GCA_040392285.1 Sphingobacterium sp.
TCACTTCATTCTTTATTAAGAAATTATCCAATTACCAGTCTGCCTATAATAATACTACCTATGTGGACAACCGTTGGGACTTCCCCGTATTCCGGTTGGCAGACCTTTATTTACTTTATGCAGAGGCGCTCAATGAAAGCTTACCTGAACCCAATAGTGAAGTGTATCATTTTGTAGACTTGATTAGGTTGCGGGCAGGGCTTTCCGGTGTAGTGGATAGTTGGGCTGCATTTTCCCGCTTTCCTTCTAAACCTACTACACAGGCTGGTATGCGTGAGATTATCCAAATGGAACGAAGTATAGAACTTGCTTTTGAAGGGCACCGGTTTTGGGACGTAAGGCGGTGGAACAAAGCTATAGAATATTTTAATCAACCTATACGAGGGTGGAATATTGAAGGAGAAGTTGATGTTGATTTTTATCGTGTCCGCACGATTGATCTGCCGAATTATACACAACGGGATGTATTTTGGCCAATTCGACAGCGAGAACTTTCGATAAATCGCAATCTTTTGCAAAATATAGGTTGGTAGAGTAATAAATTATTAATTATGAAAAATATAAAAGTTTTAATGTGGGTTACTGCTTTGATTCTGATCACAGGATGCAAGGAAGCAGAACGCGGACAAACACCGATAGATAATATGCCTCCTGCAAACGTATCTGACATTGTAGTCACAAATCTGGAAGGTGGAGCCACACTTTCTTATACAATTCCAAATGATGACGACTTGCTCTATGTAAAAGCCATCTATCGGTTAGACGATGGTACTTTGATGGAGCAGAAAGCCTCTGCCTATGCCAGTGAACTCAAAATAGAGGGTATCGGAAGATCTCGTCAGCAAACAGTACAGGTAGTGACTGGAGATCGGAGTAAAAATGAATCATCACCTCTTGAAGTTATAATCCACCCATTGGATGCTCCGATCTATACAATTGCTAGACAACTAACAGTTAAGGAAGATTTTGGTGGTATCCGGATAGACTGGGAAAACCCTTCAAGTGCGCAGATTGCCATAGTTGTAACCAAGCCCGACGAAAGGAATAATATGGTCGATGCCGAGACCTTTTATACGCATGCTAGGATTGGCAAAGCGAACGTGCGGGGATATGAATCCGTTGAACAGATATTCGGTGTGCATGTACGTGACCGATGGGGGAATCATACGGATACGCTAATTGCTACTTATGTCCCGATCTTTGAACAACGATTAGATAAAACCAAGTTCGAAAAATGGAATCCCAGTGGAATACCTTATACACAGCTCGACAATAATTGGACGATAGATAAGTTGTGGAACAACAGTCTGAATGATCCAGGATTCAGTTGGCCTTTAACGGCTGTCATCCCTGGCAGTTTTACACTTGATTTGGGACAGACAGCTAAACTGGGAAGATTTAAGCTATACCAACGTACCTCACAAGCTCAGTTATATACCGGCGGCAATGTTAAGAAATTCAAGTTGTATGGATCTCCGCACCCAGGAGTCTCCGCAGATATTGACAGTTGGATATTTCTAGGTGATTACTCTTCATACAAGCCTTCCGGCCTGCCACTTGGAGAGACTTCGGCTGAAGATTTGGCATATGCCGGTGTATCTGGAGAGGATTACTTTATCGAATTGGACGAGATGCCGGAGGTAAGGTATCTACGCTTCCTGATTGAGGCAACGTGGGGCGGATCCAGGGCAATGCAGATAATGGAAGTCGATTTTTATGGTGAAATCAAATAAAAATATTATGAGACAAGGCGTAAAAATGGCAGTTTATTCAGCCATATTGTTAAGCGTATTCGGTGCTTGTTCTAAGATGAACGACTTGCACCAAAAGTATTTGGATACGGGTGAGAAAGTTTATCTGGGGCAGCCGGATTCGGCAAAGGTATTATCGGGAAACAATCGCATCAAGATAAGGTATTGGCTTTCCGACCCCAGAGCTAAAAAAATGATTGTTTACTGGAATATCCGGAAAGATTCACTATTGTTGGATTTGCCCCCGGTAGTAAGGGGTCAGGCTAGGGATATCCTGATCGAAAATCTTCCTGAAAAACAGTACGAGTTTGAACTGGTTACGATGAATGAACAATTGGCCAACCGATCAATTTCGTTAAAAGTGTCGGGACAATCATACGGTGCCAATTTCGAATCCGGCTTGTTGGGAAGACAGATCAAATATGCCACATTAGAACTGGAAAATACGGTTTCGTTGGAATGGTATGGGCCTAGTGAAAATGGTTATGTTACGGAGGTGACATATACCGATCAACAGGACAAAAAGGTGACTATACGTACACCAATGAATGAATCGACTACAATACTACCTGAATATAAGGAAGAGTTGACGTTTCGTACTCTATTCCTTCCTAATCCGACAGCTATAGATACTTTTTATAGCATTACGGCAAATTACACTCGGATTGACATCCCTGTTAATAAGACCACTTTTGTGCGGTGGAATCCACCGGGAATTCCTTACGGCGATGCGGGCGCTAACTTTTCTATTGAAAAGATTTGGGATAACACAACAACCAGCTTCTTCATACAGACGGGATC
The DNA here is from genome assembly GCA_040392285.1 of Sphingobacterium sp. Taxonomy (GTDB): domain Bacteria; phylum Bacteroidota; class Bacteroidia; order Sphingobacteriales; family Sphingobacteriaceae; genus Sphingobacterium. The sequence continues at coordinate 2,553 of JBEBWF010000044.1, forward strand.
GACTCTTCCTCACAGTTTTACTTTTGATACGGGTAAGGTTTCCAAATTAAACCGGGTGAGACAATGGCAGCGATTGACAGAGAATGTAGTCTATCGTGTTCAGAATTTGCAACGATTCGAAATATGGGGAACAGCATCTTCAAATGTAACCGCAGATTTTAGCGGTTGGACCAGGCTTGGTGTTTTTGAATCGAGGAAACCTTCAGGTCTGGCAGTAGGATCTGAGACCGCAGAAGATTTGGCTTTCGCAGCAAATGGTGAAGATTTTATGATCGATCCTTCGGCTCCGCCGGTTCGTTATATAAGGTATGTGGTGTATAATACCTGGGATAGTAAACCCGTCGTAGCCGTATCCGAAGTGAATTTTTTTGAAATAGATTAATCGTTTTTAAGTAAGATCTGATAGGCACAAATAGATTTGGATCCAAGTGTTCCTCAAGTAAATTTTAAGTTAATATTGATTATTATGAGAGTTTTAAGCTGTTTTTTAGTTGTTTTTACCCAAATTATTATTTGCCGTGCACAGCAATATATTGATATTGGTTCCAGATTGGAATTATTTGTCGATGACTATCTGATTGAAGAGCTGAAAGATGGTGTACTCAAACTACACGAGCCTCAAAAGCGTGAAATTGTACTCGTCCACGACGAGCCTTGGGAAGGAAGCGGTAGCGGGTATCATAGCATCTTTAAAGACGGAAATCTGTACCGTATGTATTATAAAGCCTGGCAACATGAGGCGAGTGGCGATTTGTCTACTTATCATCCACTTTTTTGTGCATATGCAGAAAGCAGGGATGGGATTCATTGGTATAAGCCCAGTCTAGGACTACATGAATTTAAAGGTTCTACCGACAACAATATTGTCATGATCAGTGGTGATGTCAATGGGCTGAATGTGGATGCCGGACATCCGGCTGTCTTTAGGGACGATAATCCCGAAGCACCCGCAGACGCACGCTATAAGGCTATTTTGGTATCTGCAAAGCCAAATTTTGGATTGGCTGCGTTTAAATCGCCGGATGGAATCCATTGGTCGCTGATGACCCCGAAGCCAATCATTACTGACGGTGCGTTCGATTCCCAGAATTTGGCCTTTTGGGATCCTTTTATTGGTAAATACCGTGCGTATTGGCGTTATTTTACGAAGGGAGAAGCTCCAAAAGGACCCAACGTAGAATGGGCTAAGATCGCAAAAGGTACCCGGGGCATCCGGACAGCCGTCTCTACCGATTTTATTCATTGGGAGCAACAAACCAATTTGGACTATCTCGAATCGCCCGAAGAAGAACTTTACACAAACCAGATCAAGTCATATCATCGTGCTCCACATATTCTGATCGGGTTTCCGGCCAGATATATTGATCGGGGATGGTCTAAATCCATGACCCTGCTTCCCGAAATAGAAGAACGGAAGAAAAGGGCTGAAAAATCGAAGAGATACGGAACAGCCCTTACAGAAAGCCTGTTGATCACCAGTCGTGATGGTCATTTGTTTAAAAGGTGGAACGAAGCATTTCTTCGTCCCGGTATTGAAAAGCCCGGTACCTGGACCTATGGGGATCAATATATCGGATGGCACGTGGTGGAGACGAAATCCGCAGACAAGGGAGCTCCCAACGAACTGTCGCTTTATGCGACCGAACATTATTGGAAAGGCAATGCCAGCGCATTGAGAAGGTATACGCTACGCTTGGATGGATTCGTATCGGTAAACGCGCCCTATGCAGGAGCAGAATTGTTAACCAAACCATTTGTTTTCCAAGGCAACGAGCTTAAATTGAACTTTGCGACGTCTGCTGCAGGAGATATTTACGTAGAAATACTCGACGAAAAGATGCGGCCTATACCTGGTTTCCAAATGGATGATTGTGAGCCTGTCTTTGGCGACGCAGTCGAGCGAACCGTATACTGGAAAAAAGGGGCAGACGTATCTGCGTTAGCTGGTAAACCTGTGCGGTTACGATTTAAAATGCGTGATGCTGATCTCTATTCGCTACGTTTTCAATAAATATGATGATGAATAAACATTTGAAATATATCGTATTACTTGCCATAACGCTATCCCTTATTGGATGTGGAAAAGGCAGCAGTCCGGATAAAAAGGTGGAAAAACCCTTGGAGCCTGAAGAAAATACAAGCGAAGAGGTTTCCGGCAACTATACGAATCCCGTTTTTGAGCCGATATTGGCAGATCCGACAGTCATTAGGGACCTTAATACGGGTGTTTTTTACGCAGTCGGTACGGAGGACAATTGGGGCGATGGGAAAGGCAACCGATTGATGCCCCTATTGAAATCTACAGACCTTGTGAACTGGATAGTATTGGGGAATGCCTTTATTACCAAGCCCACGTGGAAAAACAGCGGTTTTCTATGGGCAGCAGACCTCAACAGGATCAATGGCATGTACTTCCTTTATTATTCCTATTCCCTGTGGGGAGACACAGATCCCGGAATAGGTCTGGCCACATCTCCCAGTCCATCTGTACCGTTTGTGGACCAGGGCAAGCTATTTACCAGTAGTGAAGTAGGCGTGCCCAATTCCATCGATCCGCTGTACTGGGAAGAGGGAGAGAAAAAGTACCTGTTTTGGGGAAGCTTTAGTTCAGCATCCAATCAGGGTACCTATGGAATAGAGCTGGCATCGGACGGCAGATCGGTTCCTGACCTTAGCAAAAAGTTTAAGATCGCCGCAGGAGATTTCGAAGGGGTGATGTTGCACAAACGGGACGGGTATTACTATTTCTTTGGATCAAAAGGGGGCTGTTGTGCCGGGGCATCCAGTACATACCATGTCAGGGTTGCCCGGTCCACGGCGCTCGCAGGGCCTTATCTGGACAAAAACGGGAACGATATCCGTGAACGCGGAAATGGTACACTGTTTCTGCAGGGCAACGCGGTATATGCCGGTCCCGGCCACAATGCGCGTCTGGTCACCGATGATGAGGGGACGGACTGGTTTATATACCATGCTATAGATAAAGAAAGAGGAACGGTTTCCAGCGGAGCCAGCCGGAGAGCCCTGATGCTGGACAGGATAACCTGGTTGGACGGATGGCCTGTTATTGAAGGGAATTCACCCAGTGTGACTGAAAAACCGGCACCTGTATTTAAGAAGAAATAGATGGACTGGAAGAGGTATAACCCTGTCCGAATATTCCATATACAAATTCATAAAGGTATTATACAAAGTTTTAACAAATAACATGATACGAAAGATTTTTTACTGTTTAGCATTGCTGTTTTGTTTTTTAACAAGCGGAGCCCAAGAGTCCAGACAGAAACTGTCACTGGTTCCGCAGCCTTTGCATGTAGAGGTGCATAGCGGCTATTTCAGGCTGGACGGGAACGTCACTGTTAGGGTGGACGATAGGGACGCGGAGCTCGGAAAACTGGCAGATCTTTTCGTACAGGGGGTATATGAGCGTACGGGCCTGTCCCTCAAAAGGGGCAAGCCGGACGTGAAGGGAAGATCCATCCTTCTGAAGATCGTACCCGATACGCTGGGGGATGAAGGCTACAGGCTGTCTGTCAGCGGTAAAGATATCGTTATCCGGGCCTCTAAAGGCAGCGGCATATTCTACGGTATGCAGACGGTCTACCAGCTTATCCCTGCCGGTTACCGGGGGAAGCCCGTTTCGCTGCCGTCCCTTTCCATAACAGATAAGCCCCGTTTCGGCTGGCGTGGCCTGATGCTGGACGTGGGGAGGTATTTCTATTCGGTGGACTACATCAAGAAATACATCGACTACCTTTCGATGCACAAGCTCAACGTGTTCCACTGGCACCTGACCGAGGATCACGGCTGGCGTATAGAGATAAAGAAGTACCCCCGGCTGACCGAAGTGGGGGCCTGGCGGCCAAGTACTAACTTCCAGTCCGGCAACCACATCAACCGTAATCCCCACGGCGGGTTCTATACGCAGGAAGAGATAAAGGAAGTGGTTTCCTATGCTAAAGACCGTTATGTAACTGTCGTTCCGGAAATCGAGCTTCCCGGCCATTCGCTTGCGGCGCTTGTGGCCTATCCTGAACTCTCGTGCACTGACGGTCCCTTTAAGATCCCGGAACGATGGGGTATACAGGAAGACATCTATTGTGCGGGGAAAGAAGAGGTATTCGGTTTCCTCGAAAATGTGTTGGCAGAAGTGGTGGAACTGTTTCCCAGTGAGATCATCCACATCGGCGGGGACGAGGCACCCAAAAAGCGCTGGTCAGCCTGTGCGCACTGCCAGAAGCGGATAAAGGAAGAAGGGCTTAAAGACGAGCACGAGCTTCAGAGCTACTTCATCACGCGTATAGAGAAATTCCTGAACAGCAAGGGAAAAAAGATCATCGGCTGGGACGAAATATTGGAGGGGGGGCTGGCCCCGAATGCTGCGGTGATGTCATGGCGGGGCACCAAAGGTGGGATCGCTGCCGCCCGTATGCACCACCCTGTGGTGATGACACCGACTTCCCACATGTACTTCGACTATTTCCAGGGAGAGCCTTATCTGGAGCCGTATGCGATTTCCGGACATACGCCTTTGCGTAAGGTCTATGTCTATGAGCCTTTGCCCGAGGAACTTACGACCGAAGAGCAGCAGTATGTATTGGGGGTGCAGGGCAATATATGGAGCGAATATATCCATTCGCCGGACAAGAGCGACTATATGACGTATCCCCGTGGCGCGGCATTGGCCGAGATCGCCTGGAGCAGCCCGGAAAGGAAGAATTGGGAAGACTTCAAGAGACGTCTGGAAGAGCAGTATAGACGTTATGAACAGAAAGGGATCAACTATTCCCGCAGTGCCTACCAGGTTTATTTCGAGGTGACGGACGATGCAGCGGACAACAGGTCGACGGTGACCCTGCTGACGGATAGCTACCGTCCGGAGATCTACTATACGCTGGACGGCAGCGAGCCGACGCCTCAGTCAAGCCGTTTCGTGGCACCTTTTGAGGTTCCTGTACATACAACTGTCCGTGCAGCTACATTCCGGGACGGCAGGCGCATCAGCCCGGTAAGTATCAGATCAATAGTACATTTTTAGGAAGAACGTTCCGTTATATATAAGATATGAAATACATCGGTCATTTATTTGCCATCGTTCTGTTTGTGTCCCATACATATGCAGGCATCCCCAAGCCCGAATACCCGCGTCCGCAGTTCGAACGCAGGGATTGGATAAATCTGAACGGTACATGGACATACCAGCTGGATCCGGTAAGGTCCGGTTTCGAGCGGGACAACATAAAGTCGAAAGGCTTCGGTAGCCCGATCACTGTTCCGTTTGCTCCCGAGAGTATCCTGTCTGGTGTACAGCACACAGATTTCATCCCGTGTATCTGGTACCACAGGTCCCTTGCCGTCCCCACCGGATGGACGGGAACAAAGGTACTCCTGCATTTCGGGGCCGTGTATTACGAATCGGAAGTCTACATAGACGGGCAGTTTGTAGGCAGGCATCACGGTGGCAGTTCCAGCTTCAGCTATGATATCACTCCTTATGTACGGGGAGGCATTACCCATGATCTGGTCGTTGTGGCTTCGAGCGATGTCCGTTCGGGGTTACAGACAGCCGGGAAACAGTCCCTGCAATGGGCCTCGCACAACTGCAATTATACAAGGACCACGGGGATCTGGCAGACGGTATGGATGGAGGCCGTTGACGCGCATGCTTTGCAGGATATCCATGTGGTCACGGACATCGACCAGGGCCAGGTGGTCATCCACCCCCGGTATTACCGTGAAGGCAGGAACAGACTGACCGTACGGATCAGGGAGGAAGGAAAGGAGATCGCTGCGAAGACCGTTGCGGCCAGCAGTTCGGTCGCCATAGCTATCCCGATAAAAGACCCGAAGCTGTGGTCTCCCGAGAGCCCCTTTCTATATGACCTCGAACTGTCGATCACCTCTACTTCGGGAGAGGAAGTGGACAGGGTGAGCTCGTATTTCGGAATGCGTAAGATCCATGTGGCGGGCAACAGGATATACCTGAACAACGCGCCTTATTATCAGCGGCTGGTCCTGGATCAGGGCTTCTATCGGGAAGGTATCTGGACATCCCCATCCGATGAAGCCCTTAAACGGGACATTGTTCTGGGAAAAGAGGCCGGCTTCAACGGAGCGAGGCTTCACCAGAAGGTTTTTGAGGAGCGGTACTACTACTGGGCCGACAAGTTGGGCTACCTGACGTGGGGAGAGAGTGCGAGCTGGGGCATGGATGCGAACAGCATAGAGGCGTCCCGCAATTTTATCACGGAATGGGCGGAATGCGTGAAAAGGGACCGTAACCATCCTTCGCTGATCATATGGACACCGTTCAACGAACAGTGGTGGCCTGACAAAGCGAACTATCCGCGTCTTGCAGGGGATATCTATAGCCTTACCAAACTTATTGACCCGACACGTCCTGTTAACGGGGTAAGTGGGGGTGCGCACATCCTTACGGATATCTGGACGGTACATCACTATGAGCAGGATCCGGTAACGCTAAGGGATATCATCTATAAGGAGGGCAGTTTTTTCCAGACGCCTAACCGGGCACATCCCGGCAACAGGAACATCGGTTTCAACGAGGTCAGGGACAACAACAATTATGTATTTCCCGTTTATGATGGGCAAAAGCCCTATTTCGTTGACGAATTCGGCGGCATCAAATGGGTGAGCGATGAGAAGCTTCAGCAACTGGACTCGAAGACGCAGACCTGGGGATACGGCGATGCTCCGCACACTTTAGAGGAGTTTTATCAACGTCTTGAGGGTCAGGTAGATCAGCTTTTATCCTTATCCGGACATGTTTGGGGTTACTGTTACACGCAGCTGACGGATGTTGAGCAGGAACAGAACGGTATTTATAATTATGACCGATCGGCTAAGTTCGATATGGAAAGAATCAAGAAAATCTTCTCTAAAAAGCCCTGATAGTATATCGTATGAAAGATAGGGGATTATAAATGATTTAAAATAAGATGTATATACTTCGATTAGCTTTTCTTGTATCTGTTTTTATGATCTGTGTTGCATTTGTTAAGAGCGTAGATCATGAAGCAGATGTACAGATTAAGCCGGAAATATTTTTTGGCGTTCAGGAAGGAACACTGCAAGACAGGCAGGTAATTAATCAATTATTGGCAGACAAAGTCCCGGTAACCTGGCTGTTTACGGGGAATAGTATTACACAGGGGGTGAAGCATACACATGGGCAAAGATCTTATTCGGAAATTTTTTCAGAACGGGTACGTTTTGAAATGGGTCGGTATAGAGATATCGTGATCAATACAGCCATCAGTGGACATACGACCAAAGATATACTGGAAGATTTTGAATGGAGAGTTGCAAAACTACAGCCCAAGATTGTGGTATTAATGATAGGTACAAATGATGCTGCAGCAACAAAGAAAATTTCAGTATCCCAATATGCAGATAATTTATCCCAAATCATTATACGGATCAGGGATATCGGTGCTATTCCTGTTTTATTAAGTCCTACGCCAATTATTACCCACCTCGCACCAGAACGGAGTAATTTGAAGCTGTATGTAAAAGCTATGAAGAACATCGCAGATGAAAAACAGGTCATCTTTGTTGATAATTGGGCAATCTGGAAGACGGACCTGGCAGAAAAGTACAATGGAGGAGTTTCCCGTGAACTATTGAATGATCCTTTACATCCAAATGGAATAGGACATAAAGAGATTGCGATATCCTTGTTCAAAGCTCTGGATATTTTTGATCCGGCACAGCCTACGGGAGGAGCTCCATATTATGAGGGAGAACACTAGCATGATCAAGCATTATTCCATAAAAACTAAACAAGCGGGGTCGCGAGTTCTTATACTAGCCGGTGTTCATGGCGATGAGTATGAACCGATGTTGGTTGCTATGCAGCTTCTAGAGGAGCTACCAGATTTACTGCTTAAAGGTAGTGTCACTATTGTTCCGGTAGCGAATGAAGCTGCATATATTCACGGAAATCGATGCGCAAGTGATGAAGTAGATTTGGCCCGTGTATGTCCTGGGAATGAAGAAGGAAATGCTACGGAGCGAATTGCTCATGTAGTTAGTGAATTAATAAAAGAAACCGATTACCTTATTGATATGCATACAGGTGGGTTATTGTATGATATCTACCCTATGGTAGGCTATATGCTCCATACGGATCCCGTAATTCTTGACAAGCAGCAGCAAATGGCTATAGCCAGTGGATTGCCTTTGATCTGGGGAACAGATAGCCGGCCGCAGGGACGTACGCTTTCCGTAGCTAGAGACCAGAATATACCCGCTATATATTTCGAATATGGAGGAGGAACAGGTTTTCGTGAGCAGGTAGTAGAGACTTATAAGGAAGCCTGTATACGAATACTGGTCGCGTTAGGACTTTTTGAAGGAAAGCTTCCGGTACAAGAAAGATACAGCTATTGGTTGGAGGATGAACGACCCGATAGCGGTCATCTACAAATAAAAATGCCAGCTCCTGCGGATGGGATCTTCACAGCTGTGGTGAAAACAGGTGACTACATCCGTAAAGGACAGTTATTTGGAGAAATAGTGGATCCTCTGTCGCAAACCACATACAATGTATTTGCCGAAGAAGATGGGTTGGTCTTTTTGTTGCGAACAAGTGTATATGCCAAAGTAGGAGAAGCTTTGGGAGGCATATTGCCCGTTGAATTGTTTAGCAAAAAAGTAATAAAAGAAATTTAGTGATATGATAGAGCATAAGATAGCTATTGTGACGGGAGCAACACGAGGGATAGGCCGCTGTACAGCCATCAGCCTTGCCGAAAAGGGCTATCATGTGGCTTTGGTTGGAAGAAATCACGAGGAACTAACTGAAGTTAAGTCCGTAATCGAACAGGCGGTTGAGGCTCATGCTATTGTTTGTTCAGGCGATTTAGCGGATATCGGTTTTTGGGATCGCGTAATAGAAGACGTTATGAAAGCCTGGAACCGTATTGATCTTTTGGTGAACAATGCGGCTTGGAGGAGTATTGAACCAATGTCGGAGATAGATGTCGAAAACTGGGACAAAACTCTTCGAATCTGTCTGACATCTCCAGCTTTCTTGGCAAAGAAAGTTGCTGAAAAAATGTTGGAGCGAGGCGAAGGAGGTGTGATTATCAATGTGTCTAGTGTCATGTCTCAGCGAACAGGTGGATATAGCCCTGCGTATGCCGTTTGCAAAGGGGGTATGGAAAGCCTTACTTATGAATTGGCAACATTATATGGGCCGTCCAACATTCGTGTTGTCTGTATAAATCCGGGTAACGTAGAAACAGATATGAGTGGAGACTATAAGGACAAACAAGGAAATAATGTGAGCTCTAGAATAGGCGCAGATATGATCGATCATACACCGCTTCAAAGAGCGGCTCATCCGGATGAAATCGCCAATGCTATAGTATGGCTATCTTCACAAGAAGCTTCTTTTATTACCGGGACGACCTTAGTTGTCGACGGTGGTTTTACACATAATTTTAACAGTTATTCCATTAAAAAGCTACAATTCCCCCATTTGTTTTGAAAGGTATCTGGAAATATGCGCATTTGTTGCCCAAGGTCAGCGACACTTACCAACTCACCATAGGAGAGGGAGGAACCCCTTTGGTCAGATCGAGAAATATCGGCCCGTCTTTGGGGCTTGACAATCTATACTTTAAGTTGGAAAACTTGAATCCCTCAGGATCCTACAAAGATAGGTTTGCGGCTCTGGCGGTGTCTCTTATACAAGAACAACAGGTGGGTTTCTGTCTAGCGACATCTAGTGGCAATACCGGTGCAGCATTGGCGGCTTACAGTGCTGTTGCCAAGTTGTCCTGTCTGTTGGCCATTGTGGACGGTGCTCCTGAAGGTAAGCTAACCCAAATGAGAGCCTATGGAGCGGAAGCGCTTATGGTAAAGGGTTTTGGAAAGGACATCAGGGTCACACAGGAAACGATGTCTCTGTTAGAACGAATAGCCATTGAACACGACAGTGTCGTACAGGTTAGTGCCTTTCGCTATAGCCCATTGGCTATGCAAGGTGTACAAACGATAGCTTATGAAATCGCCGAACAGTTGGCGCATAAAAAAGTACTGGTATTTGTGCCTGCAGGTGGTGGTGGATTAACATTGGCGATTTGCAAAGGTTTTGAGAGATGGAAGCAAGAGTATCCTGTCTATATAAAGCCTATTGTACATTGCGTGCAACCGGAGGGTAATGACACCATAGCGTCTTCTATACAGAAAAAGAGACACAAAGCTACTGCGGTACCAGCCAGTACAACAGCCGTTAGCGGTTTGCAAGTTCCTAATGTATTAGATGGCGATGAGGTAGTACGTTATTGTTTGAATAATGCAGGCATGGGGCATACGGTGCCGGATGAGGAGGTCTTTTCATGGCAGCGTAGGTTAGCTGTAGACGAAGGTGTTTACTGTGAACCAGCTGGAGCTGTTGCTTTAGCAGGTTTGGCTAATGCACTAAAGAATAAAGAAATCGATACAAAAGACTCGATAGTTTGTATCGTCACAGGGCACGGTTTTAAGGATCCGCTCTCCATACAGCGGATGGCAGCCCATTCAGAGATGCTGTACATGGCGGATACAACAGTATTAGGCGAATATATAGGAACAAGAGTTAAACGATAATAAAAAGTTGGATATGGAAAATAAATTTAAAGGGCTATGGCCTGCAATGTTCACACCTGTGGATAATGAAGGCAATGTTGCCCTAACAGAATTGAAAAAATTGGTGGAGTTGTTGGTTGCTCAAGATATGGACGGGTTGTATATTTTGGGATCAACAGGACAAGGTGTTCTTTTTACAGAAGACCAGCGTAAACAGGTTTTGGAGCAGGTGGTAGCGGTTAATGCAGGTAGATTGCCTATTATGGTTCAGGTAGGTGCAATGACCACAAAAGAATCGGTTAGATTGACAAAACATGCAGCTGCATTGGGTGTGGATGGCATCTCATCCGTCGGGCCTATTTATTTCTCGGGGAATCAGGATACTGCATTAGAGCATTATCGTCAAATAGCTACGGCATCTGATTTACCTTTTTTTCCTTATCAGTTGGGGAACAATACAATGGGGAATATTACGGCATTTATAGACGAACTATTGAAAATACCTACTATAGAAGGAATGAAATTGACCACTGGTCAGCTAATGGAAATCAGTACTATAAAAAACTATGTAGGGGATCGTTTACAATTGTTTAGTGGCGCGGATGAGCTGATGTGCCATGCGGCTTTATGCGGGACCTCCGGGGCTATCGGAACCTTTTACAATTTGTGGGGTCCTGTTTGCAAGTCGGTGCTGACATCCTTTCAACAAGGTAATTATGCGTTGGCGAAGGAGTTTATGTTGGAATTCCAGCATGTCATTCTGCATGTACTACCAAATATTTGGACATTTTTAAGACAAGCGATGCTGTTAAAGTACCAAATTGATATCGGTCAGACAAAAGCTCCATTGGGTACGGGGCAAAAGGTTTGGGACGATCATGAAGTCAAGTCCATTTTGGATAAAATAGAATCAATGGCAAATTTATCAGTCGCATAAAAAATGGAAAGTAAAAAAGTAATATTAGGGAGCAACGTGCCAAAAAGTTTCCTTCCTTTTTCTCCTGCCATACAATCTGGAGAATTCATATTCGTTTCGGGACAGGCATCGGTAGATGGGGAAGGAAATATAGTCGTGGGAACATTTGAAGAGGAATGTAGACGGTCTTTTGAAAACTTGCGGGCCATATTGGCTGCTGCGGGTCTAACTTTTGAAGATGTTGTGCAGGTTAGGAATTACGTGGGCAAACAAGAAGATTTAACCTTGTTTAACCAGATTTATAAGGAATATTTTGAAATGCCTTATCCCGCTCGCACCACTTTGATAGGATGTCTAGGTGATTTGTTAAAGTTCGAGATGGATGTAATTGCAAAGGCAAAATAAGCAGGAATATGGCCTATCGCGTAGCGCTTTTGGGGATATATCATGAATCGAATACATTTATCGATGTATCGACTACAATGCTTGATTTTGAGCATGGACATTTGCTGATAGGAGAGGCAATACGTAAAGAATATGATCATGCACACCATGAAATAGGAGGCATGTTGGAGGTGATGGCAGAGGAAGGGATAGAGGTTGTGCCTGTCTTATTTGCAGAGGCTACACCTGGAGGTATTATTACGCACGATGCTTATACTTTTTTAACCGATAGGATGTTTCAGGAACTAAAGAAAGCTTTCCCTATAGATGCTTGTTTAGTTGCTGTGCACGGTGCGGCTGTCAGCGAGTACGTAAAAGATATGGATGGAGATTGGTTGAGGCAGTTGCGGGAGAGAGTCGGCTCTTCTATTCCTATTGTGGGTACCTTAGACTTGCATGCCAATGTCAGTCAACAGATGGTTGACGCAACGAATGCTTTGGTCGCTTATAAGGAGAACCCGCATCTGGATCAGCGCGAAAGAGGAAAGGATGCCGCACGAATATTGGTACGTATGCTAAAAGATCAAGTAGTGGTCGTTCAGCATTTAATTCAGGTACCGGTAGCCATCAGCATTGAGCAACAATTCACCCAAAAAGAACCCTGCAAAAGTTTGTATGAGCAGGCAAGTTTGCTAGATCAAGAAAAACAAGTTTTAGCGATTAGCGTGGCTTTAGGGTTTCCTTATGCGGATGTAGCTGAAATGGGAACGTCTGTGCTTGTAGTAACCGAAGAAAACGAAGTTTTGGCTATGCAGGTAGCTGAAAAAATGAAAGAATATATTTGGGGCAACAGACAGACATATGTAGGGAAGAAAAACAGTGTGGAGGATGCTATTTCAAATTTGCAAATTTTAGCTAAACCTGTTTTGTTGCTGGACATGGGAGATAATATTGGAGGAGGGGCTTCGGGTAATGGATTGAGTTTGGTGCGAGCATTGGAAGAAAATGGAAGCCACAGTTATTTTAGCTATCTGCATGATCCAGAAGCTGTATTGTTCCTAGAGAATAAAAAAATAAGCGAATCATTTCTTCTTGTATTGAAAGGTTTTGATGAATTCGGAAAAACGCATATAGCAGTAAAAGTGCGTTTGATAGACCTGGCAGATGGTATATTTCAGGAGGATGTTCCGCGGCATGGAGGCCAAGTTAGGTATGACATGGGAAGAACTGCAATTGTTCAGACAGAGCGAGGGGGAGTACTTATGCTATCGACGCTACGTGTTCCGCCGTTTAGCCTGAAACAGGTAACGTCTTTTGGTGTAAGGCCTGAAGACTTTGATGTGCTAATCGCTAAAGGGGTGAACGCTCCCATAGCAGCGTACTCGTCTGTATGTAAAAGCATCGTTCAAGTGGATACACCTGGAGTTACGCAAGCGGATATGACACGATTTATATACAAAAATAGACGATATCCTTTGTTTCCCTTTGAAGATGAGATAAACACGATCCATATTGAATTATCGAAAAAGAATATTACTAAACTCTCTTTTTATACAGAGGGACCTGTAGTCGACAAACAGGGGCATCTCTATTTTACGAATCTAAAAGGACAATCTATTTTCCGTATCGATACACAGGGTATAATGGAAAAGTGGTCAGAAATGACCTGTCCAAATGGACAAACAATAGATGATAATGGGGGCTTTCATTTAGTTTGCGATAGTGAGCAGGCAAGTGTAGTGAGGCTCGATCAGGAAGGGAGGCATGTAGGGACATTGGTCGCTGCAAATTGCGCGGGTCATAAAATATGTTCACCGAATGATATAATCGTAGATAAAAAAGGTACAGTTTATTTTACAGATTCTGTTCGTCATGAAGGAAAGGTCTTCCATATTGATATAAATGGAGAAGAGAGTGTATTGGCGGATGGCCTTGATTATCCAAATGGTCTTATCTTATCCGCGTCAGAGAATATCCTTTATGTCGCGGAGAGCTATGCGAACAGAATTCTTTGTTTTAAACCGAATCCTTCTACCCAGGAATGGGAAAAGGAAGTTTTTGCTCATCTACCCACTCACCGTTCGGGAAGGGCAGAAGATAATCTACCAGATGGAATAGCTTTCGATGACGACGGACGTTTGTGGGTAGCACATTATGGTATGGGGGGATTGCAAGTGTTGAGTCCTAAAGGATCACTAATAGCTACGGTATCCACAGGGTTTCCTTTGGTCAGTAATGTGTGTTTTGTTCCGCAAAAAAATAGTTTGTTAGTAACCGGTGGATTTGGGGAGCCGGGGCCAGGCGTGGTATTACAGATTGAGCTTGACAGCATAAACCAATACATCAAAGATGGGTACAAGACGATTAATAATTAGTATTTTGCTTATGGGAATTGTGTTAAGTAGTAATGGGGTAAACTTCCCGAAAGAAAGCCAAGTTTCATGTGATTTGCCTCCGTTGCCTAATACGGGCGGGAAGGCGGGTATGTTTGCAGGAGTTAGTCACGGGAAGCTGGTATGTATGGGGGGAGCAGACTTTCCAAAGGGATATCCATGGGAAGGAGGAGAAAAAAAATGGTATGATGATCTCTATATATTTGATGAAGAACATGACTCGTGGCGATATATTTCAGATGGGATGCCTACTGCAATGGGCTATGGTGTATCAGTTTCTTATGGCGAAAAAATCTGGATTGTTGGGGGAAGTAATACGCAAAGACATTTGTCCGCCACGTGGAGTTTAGAATACCGGGAAGGAAAGATAAAATGGGAACAACAGCTGCCATTGCCTCATACTTTGGCAAATATGTCTGGAGTAGTCGTAGGAAGTCTTTTGATTGTTGTTGGCGGTATGGAGACACCTACGTCTCCGGCTCTTCATTGCTGTTATGCGCTCGATCTTGATGAGCCTAAAAGCGGTTGGTTTTCTTTACCTGCATGGCCTGGAGCAGAACGAATATTCCCAATATGCGGATCATATGAAGGGAGATTTTATATGTTCAGTGGGGAGAATACAATAGAGAACTTGGAGGGTAAAAGACATCGGAATATTCTTCATGATGCTTATTGTTTTTATCCATGGAAAGACGGTGATCGTTGGACAGGAGAGTGGAAAAGTTTAGTAGATATTCCTCGAGGTATGTCAGCTGGTGCCAGTCCGGTACCTCTAGTCAATGGAGAAAAGTTTAGGTTTTGGGGCGGAGTGGATAGGGTAACTGCTTTGCACACGGATCCAGTTACACATCCTGGAATTCCATCTACAGTACTCTGGTATTATCCGGCTACAGATTCTTGGCAGTATGATGTAAAGGACTCCTATGATCGAGGTCGGGTAACGTTGCCAACAGTTTTGTATAGGGGACGTCATTACTATATAAGTGGTGAGATTAAACCTGGGACACGTACAAACTCTATAAGGGCAATAAGATGATAAAAGGAATAATAAATTCGGTCTCACCTTTGACGTTGGGGACGGTACAGCTCGGAATGGTGTATGGTATAGCTAACGGGCAAGGTAAACCTGATATGCAGGTTGGACATCAAATTTTGAAGAGAGCAGTAGAGCTCGGTGTGTCGACTTGGGATACCTCTCGTCATTATGGGGTCTCGGAAGAAGTGATTGGAGATTTTTTGAATACAGACAATTCCTGTAGACCCTGCATTATCAGCAAATTTAAGTGGAGTGCTCTCGCACTTCGAAATGAAAAGTTGGCAGGACAAGAAGCATTCGCGCAAGTGAGGAGGAGTTTAGAGGTGTTAGGGCAAGAAAGTCTTCCATTATTACTTTACCACACCGATAAAGATCAAACGATCGCAGACGTAATGAAGATTTTGCCGAAAGTATTGAAATCCTTGAGAGAAGAAGGGTTGATTAAAATGGGAGGCATATCGCTATATTATCCACAGGATGCTACGGCTATTTTGGATGAACTAGAAATCATGGCAACGCAATTGCCAATAAATGTGTTAGATCAACGTTTACTCGCCAACGATACTATGCAGAAACTTGCTGATGCAGAAAAACTGGTTTTTGCCCGAAGTGTTTTTTTACAAGGCTTGTTTTTCTTAACCAAGGATAAATTACCGCCTGTATTGAAAGAAGCGTCATGTTATATTGATAAGCTGAAAAAGTTAGCAGATCAGGCGGAGATGTCTGTCGCGCAATTTGCTTTCTCTTACGTTAGGGATACCAAAGGTGTTAGCAGTGTTGTTTTCGGAGCTGATACTGTAGAACAGGTAGAGCAAAATGTACAATTATTTGAAGGTAAGTCGATTCCGGAAGACATTAGCGAAAAGGCCCAAAAAGTATTTGCCGATGTCGGCGAAAAAATCATTACGCCGGGGTTATGGAAATCATAAATGCATAAGATAAAAAACATTAGATGGAAAACATTTTTAAAAGATTTTCCCTTCAGGGAAAGGTTGTCATAGTGACTGGAGGTGCCGGCCTATACGGGCAGCCCATTTGTACTGCTTTAGCGGAGGCAGGAGCTCTTGTTGTCGTCGCTTCTCGTGACAAGAAAAAGTGCATAGATTTTGCAAACTCGCTCGCCGAAAAAGGATATCAAGCTGTAGGAAAAGCACTCGATTTGGCTGATGAGAATAATATCCAAGATTGTGTGAAAGATATTGTATCGAATTATGGCAGAGTTGATGTGTTGATTAATAATGCCGTTTCGCGCGAAGGGTTTAAAAATCTTGCCGATATGAGTAAAGCAGAATGGGAGGCATCGCAACGCATAAACTCCACGGGAATGATGCTGATTACGAAGGAGGTCTTGCATTATATGTGTATACAGCGTTCAGGTAATATCATCAACATCGGATCTATTCAAGGTGCTGTTGGACCCAATTTTCCGGTGTATGGAGATACAGGAATGACAAGCCCGATTAATTATACTTACGATAAGTTTGCGATGGTTGGCTTTACGAAGTGGATTGCAAATTATTATGGAAAATTCAATATTCGAGCGAACTGTATCAGCCCAGGGGGTTATGGGCCCGGTATTGCCGAAGCGATTGGTGAGAATGAGTTTGTTCATAACTATAAAAAATTAACGCCTTTAGGCCGGTTTGCTGATGAAGAGGATATTCAAGGGTCTGTATTATTCTTGGCTTCGGAGGCTTCTGCATATGTGACGGGACACAATTTGTTGGTGGATGGCGGGTGGACAAGTTGGTAATTCATCTGAAAGTTAGGAAATCTAAAACATGATAAATAATGACTTTAATAGAAAATAAAACAACACCCCGAGCTTGGTTGATCGTGGCTTTGTTGTGTGTAGTGGCTTTGCTGAATTACATAGACCGCACCATGATCACAACGATGCGGAGCTCGATTGTTGATGCCATTCCTATGACAGATGCACAATTTGGTCTTTTGACCGCGGTATTTCTATGGATATATGGATTTCTTAGCCCTGTAGCAGGTTATATGGCCGATCGTTTTAGCAAAAGCAAAGTGGTATTGATCAGCCTTGCTGTGTGGTCTTTAGTGACATGGATGACAGCTTATGCTCAAACTTTTGAACAATTACTGTTGACACGGGCGTTAATGGGCATCAGCGAGGCATGTTATATCCCAGCTGCCTTGGCACTGATCATGGATTATCATAGAGGCAGTACACGTTCGCTAGCTACAGGTATACACATGGCTGGAATCATGGCTGGTCAGAGCTTGGGATTTGTAGGGGGGTGGATGGCGGAGAATCACCAATGGAATACTGCGTTTTGGTTTTTTGGTGCTTTTGGGATATTTTACTCATTGGTATTAGCTTTCTTATTAAAAGATGCTCCGTCCGTTAAAGCGGTGGGTGAAAAGCCGGAAAAAGAATCGATAGGCTTTGGTAAGGGAATGATTTATCTTTTCAAACAGCGTTCCTTTATCTTGTTACTTGTGTTTTTTGCTTTAGTGAGTATCTTGACCTGGTTAATTGTCGGTTGGCTGCCCACATATTTTAAAGAACAGTTTGGTTTGTCCCAAACGATGGCGGGAGTGTATTCAACGGCATACATCTTCACTTCTGCTATTGTTGGGGTGCTTTTAGGAGGTTTCTTGGCGGATAGGTTCAGTCGCCGCAATCCGAAGGGCAGGATATGGGTTCCGGCTGTAGGATTATTGATTGCGGCTCCGGCAATTTTCTTGGCGAGTTATACAACAGTATTACCGATCGCTATATTTTGTTTCATTACCTATACGATTACAAAGTCTTTTAGTGATTCAAATACAATGCCTATACTGAGTATGGTCGTCGACCCTCGATACAGAGCTACAGGGTATGGCATTCTTAACTGTTGCGGTACTATAGTTGGTGGTATAGCGCTTTATTATGGAGGTTTTTTAAGGGATGCAAACATCAATTTAAGTACAATATATCAATTTGCAGTATTGTTCATCATTGCCGCAGCGGTCACACTTTTGTTTATTCGACCGAAAAAGGAGTTTATAGAAAGCTAAATAAAAAATGAAAATAACATATAACAAATCAAGTGTTTTGCTTGAGCGCGCAAAAAAAGTATTAGCATCAGGCGTGTCATCGGAGTTTCGGAAATATAATCATCCTCATGCGATCTTTTATACCCATGGTAAGGGGAGCCGAGTATACGATGTAGATGGAAACGAATATTTAGATTTTACACTGAGCCAAGGCCCTTTAATTTTGGGACATTCTCATCCGGAAGTCTTGGAGGCTGTTCACAAATATTCGGATTTGGGACAAATATTTGCTGGACAGCATGTTAAAGAGATAGAATTGGCTGAAAAACTTAATCAGATTATTCCCTCGGCAGAATTGATGCGCTTTTGTCTGGATGGTTCTGAGGCAGTTCATACAGCTTTTCGAATTGCCCGGGCGAAAACAGGCAAGCAAAAATTTTTACGTTTTGAAGGACACTATCATGGATGGTTGGATAATGTTTGTTGGGGTAATTCTGCTCCGTCAGCCGACGCGCTGGGTAGTCGGGATAACCCGGAAGTATTTGCCTGGTCTGAGGGATTGTCTGTCAATTCCAAAGAGGATTCTATTGTCATCCCTTGGAATGATCTGGAATTAATCAAAACGGTATTGGCAAATAAACATCAGGAGATAGCAGCGATTATTACCGAGCCGGTCATGTGTAACAATAGTTGTATCCCACCTCAGGAAGGGTTTCTCCAAGGACTGAGAAATCTGGCGGATCAATACGGAATCGCATTGATTTTTGATGAGGTTATCACTGGATTTAGATTAGGGCTAGGTGGAGCCCAAACCTATTTTGGAGTAGTTCCGGACCTGTCTATCTTTGCTAAAGCCATGGGTTCGGGGTATCCGATCAGTGCTATTGTTGGAAAACGGAAATGGATGGATTGTGTGGAAAGAGGAGAGGTTATTCATGCCGGTACGATGAATTCATGTAATCCTACGGTGGCTGCAGCTTTGGCCACCATCGAAGTGCTTCAAAAAGAGCAACCTTATGAAAGGATATTTAAACTGGGTATAAAATTGATGGATGGGATTCGTCAAGCCGCAAAAAAGTATAACCAAAATTTGTTGGTACAAGGGTTGGGCCCTATGCTTAACGTAAGTTTTACCAATTTAGAGACCATTGTTGATTTTAGAGACACCTTTCAAACAGATAAGAATAAGTTGGGTAAATTCATTGCGGCTTTACATAATAGAAAAATACGTGTCATCGGAAGAGGTCTGTGGTATATAAGTGCGGCGCATAACGAGGAAGATATAGACTATGCTATTAGTCAAGTAGATGAAGTTTTAAGGGATGAATTAAATAGCTAGCCTAGATTTGTAGTATGAATTAGTTCCAGCCTTCTCCTATTCCTAAACAATAGCTGTGGGCTAGGGTGGTTAAAAGATTCGTAAACTTTGTAGGTCTTTAAAGTGTTACTTAATAAAGGACCATGGGAAAACTCGCAGATTATAAGAAGAAAAGAGACTTTGAGAGGACACAGGAGCCCTCAGGGAAAACCTCAGCGAAAGTGTCTCAAAAGTTACGGTTTGTCGTTCAAAGACATCATGCCAGCCGCCTTCATTATGATTTTCGGTTGGAGCTGGATGGGGTGCTGAAGAGCTGGGCTGTGCCCAAAGGGCCGTCTTTATATCCCAAGGACAAGCGTTTAGCGGTGCAGGTCGAAGATCATCCCATAGACTATGCTGTATTTGAAGGAATAATTCCCAAAGGAAATTATGGTGCGGGAGTAGTCAGCATTTTTGATTCAGGTTATTATGACTTTGTGGATTGCGCAAGTGCCCAGGAGTTTTTGGAAAATTTGGAAAAGGGATCACTCAAATTCAAACTACATGGCCATATATTGAAAGGTGAGTTTGCATTGGTACGTATCAAAGGAGATGACGACAGATCCTGGCTGCTTATTAAACACAAGGATCGTTATGCTACGGAAGAGCCATTTAACAGTGAAGATAAAGTTAATGACAAAATCAAACAAGCCGGATTAACCTTTAAAGACACGAAAGGCAAAAAAGCCGCTGTTCAGAAAAACCATCACGATCAGAAAGAAAAGGAAGCGATACCTAAGCCTATGTTGACGAAATTGGTCGATCAGATTCCGGAAGGAAGTGATTGGATTTATGAAAAGAAGTATGACGGGTTTCGAATTATAGCTGTGCGCAAAGGAGAAGAAGTTCAGTTGTACTCACGTAATGGGAAAAACATGAATAACTTGTTTCCTTCATTGGTCGAGGAGCTGAGATCCTTCGATAAGAGCATGTCATTAGATGGGGAGATTGTGATTGAAGACAAAAGCAGCGAAGCTTACTTCCAATTTTTACAAAGCGGTGAACCTATCCCTAGTTCCTTGCGTTTGCGCTATTACGTTTTTGATCTTCTACAGTTGGAGGGGGAGGATCTTACCGGATATATGCTTGAAGAACGAAAAGAACTGCTCTCTTTGCTTGTAAAAAGAATGAAGAAAAAGAAAATCGTTCATTTGGCCCAGCAGATCCATGGCTCTGCTAAGACTATACAAAAATTGGCTGAAACAAAACGGTGGGAAGGGATAGTCGCTAAATCAAAGGAGAGTATCTATCAAGAAGGTAAGCGAAATAGCTTATGGGCGAAGTTCAAATTGCGCCAAAGTCAAGAGGCAGTTATCTGTGGATATACCAAGCCGCAGGGGAACCGTTCATATTTCGGAGCGTTGGTACTGGGCGTGTATAAAGGAAACGAGTTACGATATATAGGCAACTGTGGTACTGGTTTCGATGAGAAGGCTTTAAAAGAGCTCTATGCCCAGATGGAAGGCCTGAGGACAGCGGCAAAACCTTTTTCCGTTGGTGTGACTGTTGCCAAGGAAAAAGATCTGACGTGGATAAAACCAATTATCGTATGTGAGGTTTACTACTCAGAATGGACACAGGATAAACATCTGCGTCATCCTATCTTTAAAGGTATACGAAAGGATAAGGATCCGCAAGAGGTTGAAATAGAAAAATCAATGAAAGAGGAAGAAAACGACGTTTTGATTACACTAGGGCGTAAAAAAATCCAATTGACTAATTTGAACAAGGTTTATTGGCCAGAGGAAGGCTATATCAAAGGGCAAATGATTGCATATTATGAACAGTTGGCGCCTCACATACTGCCTTATATAAAAAATAAACCTATATCCTTGCATCGATTTCCAAATGGGATAACTAAAGCAGGTTTTTTCCAAAAAGATGTAGATACCGATAAGATACCTAATTGGGTCAAAACAAACGCGATTTATTCGGAAAGCACCGATAAAGATGTCGATTATATCATTTGTAACGACAAGGCAACTCTCCTTTATATAACCAATTTAGGTTCGATAGAGATTAACCCCTGGCTTTCTACGTATCAAAAACAAGAATATCCTGAGTTTGCGGTTTTGGATCTAGATCCTAATGGGGCGGATTTTCAGGAGGTTATCAAGGTAGCACGAACGGCACATGATATCTTTGTACAGATGGGGATCAAACCTTTTCTTAAAACATCAGGGTCAACGGGATTGCATATTTATATTTTTCTAAAACAGAAATATACATTTGAGATTGTGCGGGATTTTGTGGAATGGATCGGACAAATGGTTCATGAACGCCATCCGCAGACAACTAGTTTGGTGCGTGATCCTAAAAAAAGGAAAGAGTTGATTTATCTGGATTTTCTTCAAAATCGAAGAGGTCAGACTGTAGTGGCACCGTATTCGTTACGCCCTAAAGCCAAAGCTACGGCCAGCGCCCCATTATTTTGGGAAGAACTGACACCTCAACTTAGGATTGTCGATTATACGATAAAAACGATGATACAACGGATAGAGAAAGACGAAGACCCTTGGAAAGCGATATGGGATAGTCCTGTAAATATTAAGGGAGCAGTTTCGAAGTTTTAGGAATTTGAATTTTTTATGCCAAGCTGGCTTTCAATTTGTTCAGCAGATCTGTAGATTTTGTATTCTCTACATTAATCTTTCGTATAGAGGCTCTTTTACCCTTTTCCTTTTGTTTGATAATTTTCAGTAACTCCTTGGTGTACTCGTTTCTATATTGTGATATGTCAAAACTTTGATTGTGCTGCTTGATGAGCTGCAAAGCCATATCCATCTCTTCTTTTTTGATTCGGATGTTGCCAGGTAGCTTGAGTTCTTCCATGCTCCGTATTTCTTCCTCAAATCGCAGTTTGTTTAATATCAATGAATTATTATAAGGTTTTACGATGGCAAGATTTTCTACATTACGCATCACAAAAGATCCTAATCCTGCAGTCTTGCTTTTTTCCAGTGCTTTCAGCAGCAGCTGATAAGCTTTTTCACCGCCCTTTTGGGGCTCCAGATAATAAGGGGTCTCGAAATATATACTGTCTATCTCATCTATTTTCACAAATGAATGGAGGTTAATCATTTTGTTTTTTTCAGGGCTCGCCTCTTCAAAATCCGATTCTTCCAAAACAATATAGCGCTCCTTCAGGAGGTAGCCTTTAACAATATTGTCCCAACTGACTTCTTTTCCGGTATTTTCATTCACTCTTTTATATCTGATATTGGATTTATCCTTTCTATCCAACATATCCAGATCCAGAGAGCTACTTTGTGTAGCACTGTAGATCTTAATGGGTATATTGACTAATCCAAATCCAATTGCTCCTGTCCAAATTGCTCTCATACTGTGCTATATCAATGATTTATACGATTAACAAATGATCACCTGATAAGTTTTATAAGGGATCGCTGCATATGCTGATGATAGCCTTCGGTTAGATGATGTGCTCCACACAAACATTATGTGGTTAATAACGATTGATCGTGAAAGCGCCTGTATCGGTAGGCATTTCCTGACTATCCAATACAATGACATGACCACCTTGTTCGAAGACCAGACAACTCAGTTCATTAATCACATCGGTGTGAAAGGGCTGTCTTTGTCCTATAGTTCTATTTTCTGCGTCGATAGATCCAGCAATGGTTTTGTCATTTTCGATAAAAAGAACGTCTATCTTGCCATCCAGGGCATCCTGGACGACCTCCTGAAGCTCTGTGCTACTTAGTTTTTCTTGGACGGCTAATTGATACTTCTTCAAGAGGGTTTCTTTATATTTTTCAGCATTTTGTTCCATACTATTCTGGACCTTTTTCAGAAGTTCGTCTTTTGTAAGAGCGTGCGGGTTAACGCCAAGAGGTAAGGGAATCAAATTAGCATTTTTGCTGATTCGCAAAAATTGTGTCTGGTGTTCCGGGAGCGTCGCCAGTAGAAGAGGTCTTTCCTTGGATATGTCGAAATTTTCATGAATGGCGCGGTCTACTTTTCGGAAAAACCGATCGTTATCTATATCTTCTTCTTGACTTTTCTCCATATATCCATGAAGGCCTACACCTGGGACAGCGGAACCATGCAGATGATTGTCGGTGAGCTCATGTCCGAGAGCCTCTTTCATGTTCCTTGGTATCTTTTTTGTAATATCGATTTCTTCAAGCTGATATTTATTTCCTTGGTAAAGCTTGACATTGTCTAAGCCTAACGCAAGTAAATAATACGGTTGATTTTCATTGTAAAAGTTAAACAAGGGTTTTACACAGAAGGAATAAGCCACACAAGAGATCTCTCCTACCGCCTTGGGCAGTTGAAGGATTTTTGTCCCATGTGATGAACAAAAAATAGCGAGTCCACACGCGCTATTGTCCCAAAACGCTTTGTCATCAATTAAACCCTCTAAGGGACCTAATAAGGCCTCATGATCAGTAAAGGCGTGTTCTTGGATATAGTTTAGCGTCTTCCTATACAGTTTTTTAAAGGTAATAGGATCTATTGCACTTTCGGGATGACGACGATGTGTTTTCATATAAAGAGAGATACATGGCTCTTCCTTTATCGCAGTCAGCTCTTTTAATAAATTCAAATCAATAGTTTGCATAATATTATATGTTGGTGAATCACTTGAAAGATGTCAATCCTTTATTTCGGTTTGTCCGGTGATTAAAATCTGACACCGTATCTCTTTATCGTAGAAGGAATTCCCCTTAAAGGATGTTATTATAAGATATAACATTTTGAACAGAGAGATGTTCATTATAATGAAACAATAAGTATTTAACGCATAGTGCATAGATCTTTGTGTGTATAAAGATTGAATATTTGCTTTTCATAAAAACTTTAGCTATCATAATGGCTTCATAGATTAGTAAAGGAAAGATAGATAAGATGTTTAAAAAACTCGTGGCTGTAGAACCATTGAATTTGGTTCCTTCAGCAGAAAAAGCATTATCTGAGTACGCACGTGAGGTCGTGATGTATGATGATATGCCTAAGACGGTAGAAGAGATGGCTTCACGTATTGATGATGCCGATGCGGTATTGATTAGCTATACCTCCACTTTGGGAAGAGATGCCCTAGAAAAATGTCCAAACGTAAAATATGTGGGGATGTGTTGTTCATTATATACGCCCGAGAGTGCCAATGTAGATATTAAGTATGCTGAATCAAGAGGCATTAGCGTGTTAGGCGTTAGGGATTATGGCGATGAAGGGGTGGTGGAATATGTGGTGAGTGAGCTTGTTGGTTGTTTACATGGCTTTGGTATCAAAAATGACGGTAGTCTGAGAGAGCCTTGGGATGGAGTGCCCCGAGAAATAACTGGTATTAAAGCCGGTATTGTGGGGTTAGGGAAGTCTGGAGGGATGGTTGCTGACGCGTTGAAATTCTTTGGAGCAGAGATTTCTTATTTTGCTCGTTCAGAAAAGGAAGAGGCCGAACAGAAAGGTTATCGGTTTTTACCGCTACAACAATTACTAAAAGAAAGTGAGGTTATTGTCACTTGCTTAAATCGAAATACGATATTATTGCACGAAGAAGAATTCAGCGCTATGGGTGATCGGAAAATCTTGTTCAATACAGGTCTCTCTCCGGCTTGGGATGAAGAACCCTTTGCCAAATGGATAAATCAAGACAATGTTTGCTATTGCGATACATTGATTGCTCTTGGTAATGAGAGATTTTTAAAACACCCCCATGTAAACTGTATGGGGGTGTCAGTTGGCCGTACCCGCCAGGCGTTTGATCGCCTAAGCGAAAAGGTACTGGCAAACTTGGATACGTTTCTTAAAAGGCGATAGGGGACACAATATTTCTTAGGGTATTTACAACACTCCAGCCGGCAATTTGCGCCGTAGAGCTATACACATCGATCACCGCATGGATTTGGTCATTTTTGATTTCTATGCGGTGGTCATCTCCTACGAACCCAGGCGTGGATGTCATGGACACTTTTATGTTCTCCGGCCCTACAGAGGCGATAGAGGCGGCCACGGCGACGTTGACCTTAGTGGGAAAAAGTGTGATGGCGTCGATAGCATTACCTTCGAAGACTTTCTTTTTCTCGGTTTGGAGCGACTCATGATACACGGATGTATTTTTGAGCGAATTGGGTCCCTTTTCCGTATGGAATGTTGCGGTAGAGTTCCCCATAAGAGCTGTCGTTCTCAAAACATCCAGACCGCCAATAGCTCCCGATGCGATATGAACTCTACTGTTATGCGTTTTCGCGGTTTTGATGACTTCTTCGTAAAAAGCAAAGTCAGCAAATGCTCCTATGGACAATGTCACAATAGAAGAGCCGTTCTTTAATGCTTCTACCGCAAACTCTTTTAACGAATCAGGGGAAGCTGTCTCCACGATATAATCGGGTTTGGTATCCAGTAGTTGATCTAGGGTTTTGCATACCTTACAGGTAGGCTTGGATAAAGATGAATTGACTTTGTTTGCGATATTTTGCACTTTTTCTGTAGTTCTGGAATAAGCGGCAATAAGCTGATATTCCTCCAATAAATTAGCGTTCAGAGCATCGACAATTATTGCTGCCAGTTTTCCGCAACCTACAATGGCTAAGGTCTTTTTTTCCATAGGCCCAACATATGATTTTTTAAACTTATTATCAAGTCAAAACAGGGCTATAGTAATCGAATTGCTATGCTTTTACAATCCGCTGATTAATATTCTTATTTATTTTGCGAAGTATAACTATAAACACATTATATTTGACTAAAAATAGATTCTTATGAAAGAAATAACCGTTGAAGAGTTAAATTCTTTGATCGACGAAAATGTTGAATTTCAGTTGATCGACGTTCGTGAGCCTTTTGAATATGAGGTGTCTAACCTTAATGGTCTTAATATCCCTTTAGCAGGAATCAGTATTGAATCAGACAAGATTGCAAAAGATATTCCTGTGGTTGTACATTGCCGGTCGGGCAAACGTAGCGCGCAGGCTATTATGTTATTAGAGCAGCAGGGTTTTACCAATCTATCCAATCTGAAAGGAGGCATATTGGCCTGGAAAGAAGAAATTGATCCGGAAATGGATGTCTATTAGCTAGTAATACAAAAATTAACGACGGGACAAAGTTAACTTTTTGTCCCGTTTTTTTTTAAATAAAATTTATCAAATAAAAACTCATGTCAGCGAATCAGTACAGTTTTTTTAAGGGTGTAGAACGCAACTTTGACAAAGCGGCAAAGTTTACACGATTTTCTAAGGGAATCTTAGAACAAATTAAAGCATGCAATTCGATCTTACGGGTCAAGTTTCCTGTACGAATAGGGGATAACGTGGAAGTGATTGAAGCCTATCGGGTCCAGCATTCGCATCATAAAACACCGTGTAAAGGAGGAATTCGCTATAGTATGGAGGTGAATCAGGATGAGGTAATGGCGTTAGCGGCTTTGATGACGTATAAGTGTGCGGTAGTAAATGTCCCCTTTGGAGGTGCTAAAGGAGGCGTTAAAATCGATTCGCATAAATATAGTATAGCCGATCTGGAGCGAATCACGAGAAGGTATACTGCGGAGTTGTGTAAAAAGAATTTTATCGGCCCCGGTATAGATGTGCCTGCTCCTGATTATGGTACGAGTAGTCGAGAGATGAGTTGGATTGTCGACACCTATGTTTCGTTGAATCCGAATGATGTCAATGCAAGAGGATGTGTAACGGGTAAACCGGTCTCTCAGGGAGGTGTTCGGGGCCGTACGGAGGCTACGGGCTTAGGGGTGTTTTTCGGCATTCGCGAAGCCTGTGCAATACAAGAGGATATGGATAAGCTCGGGCTAGAGGTTGGTATTAAAGGGAAGCGTGTGATTGTACAGGGACTAGGAAATGTGGGCTATCATGCTGCAAAGTATTGTCAGGATGCAGGAGCAATCATTGTTGGCCTTATCGAGTACAATGGCGCCATCTATGATCCAAACGGCATTGATGTTGAAGCAGCTCAGGCATATCGCGCTACGCAGGGCTCGCTATTGAATTATCCCGGAGCAACAAATATCGTTGAAGCGGCAGAGGGTTTGGAGCAAGAGTGTGATATTTTGATCCCTGCAGCATTGGAATCGGTCATTCATAAGGATAATGCTGACCGAATTAAAGCTAAAATAATTGGAGAGGCTGCAAATGGCCCCTTAACACCCGATGCCGATGAAATATTAAACAAAAAGGGCGTGTTGATTATTCCGGATGTGTATCTTAATGCGGGTGGTGTGACAGTTTCTTACTTTGAGTGGGTAAAAAACCTTAGTCATGTGCGCTATGGGCGTTTGGACAAACGTTTTAGTGAAAATCGCTATGAAGACATTATTAACTCTATTGAGCAGCTAACCCAGAAAAAAGTGTCCGAATCGCAACGCAGAATTATATTGAAAGGGCCTGATGAAATAGACCTCGTACACTCGGGTTTGGAAGATACGATGATGGGTGCATATCGGGAGATCCGCGATATTTATGTGAATACACCAGACGTAGACGATATGCGGACAGCTGCATTTATCTGTGCAATCAACAAAATAGGCGTTTCTTACGAAGAACTAGGTATATTCCCGTAATAATCAAGGGGTAAAAAGAATATTTTGTACTTTTGCCTTATATGAAGAACTTATTCCACCAGACTAAACAGGCCTTTTACTTTAGTCTGGTTTTTTATGTACTGGGGGCTTTAGCGACGATTTTAAATTTTTCTTTTGGGACAGTCGTTATCAGTATTTCTTTACTGCTATCTTTGATTTGGGTAGTACTGGTTTTGCGGGAGATAATGTTGTCCAAGAAAATATCGGATATAGAACGTATCCTTCTGGTTCTGTTTATCATCTTTGGAAATATTTTAGCCGGTATTATCTATTTTATATTTATTCGGGAACATGTCATTGGTAAGAAATTAATGAAGTCATGAAAAAGCATTTTATCTTAAACTTATTATTGAATCTAGGAATCATCTTTCTCATTATGAGTGGCGTGGCGGCCTATCAGAGCGGGAATATGCTTATTCTCGGTCTTTCGATTGCGATAGGGATCGTATTGATTTATCTGAAGGTGGTACTCCTGAAATACGTTAGAAAGGAGATTGTACAGAAACAGAAACCGTCGCCTCAGCAGAAAAAGAAGAGATAGTAATTAATGTAGGTGTGAAATTTAGATTTTAACCTATAACACCTTCTAGTTGACGAATTAATTCGTCAACTAGAAGGTTTCTTATTTTACAAAAGGAGGTTTCTTGACCTGAGCTTTTATTGCTTTATCGCGGATACTGATAAAGATTTCAGTGCCTTCCTTGGCAAAAGGAGCATCTACGTAGCCTAAACCGATGGATTTTTTCAAGGTAGGTGATTGTGTGCCAGAAGTGACACGACCGACTACATTTCCGACACTATTTATAATTGGATAGTCATGACGAGGAATCCCTCTATCAATCATCTCAAAACCGACTAATCTTTGTGAAAGGCCTTGTTCTTTCTCTGCTTTAAGGTTTTCGGAATTTACAAAATCCTTAGTAAATTTTGTAACCCAACTTAGGCCTGCTGCAAAAGGCGACGTCTTATCATCGATATCATTGCCGTAAAGACAGAAGCCCATTTCTAGACGAAGCGTGTCACGGGCGCCTAAGCCTATCGGTTTAATACCATATGCGGCACCAGCTTTGAATATGGCATCCCATATTTTTCTAGCATCTTCGTTGGCAACATAGATCTCGAAACCACCTGCCCCAGTATAACCTGTCGCAGATACAATGACGTTCGTTACTCCCGCAAATGTACCTTTAGTAAAGGTATAATATTCCATGGACGCCAATTCAATATCGGTCAGAGATTGTAATGCATCAGCAGCTTTAGGACCTTGGATAGCGAAGAGAGAGGTCTTGTTGGAGATATCTTTCATTTCTACGCCATAAGTGTTGTGTCTGCTGATCCAGTCCCAGTCTTTTTCAATATTGGACGCATTCACGACAAGAAGATAGGTTTTGTCATCAATTTTGTAGGTTAAGAAATCGTCTACTATTCCGCCTTCTTCATTCGGAATATATGCATATTGGACTTTGCCATCATACAATTTAGAAGCATCGTTTGAAGATATCTTCTGGATAAGATCTAAAGCTTTTTCGCCCTTTAAGATAAATTCGCCCATATGACTGACGTCAAAAACGCCAACGGCATTGCGTACGGTTTCGTGCTCATCATTGATACCAGAATACTGTACGGGCATGTTGAAGCCTGCGAAAGGTACCATCTTGGCACCCAAGGAAATATGCAAGTCTGTTAATGCTGTGTTTTTCATCAATATAATAATTTAGTTTCCGATTTCAACGGATAGGCTTCGTACTGTTTAAATTTAAAGTCCTGCTGCAAAAATAGCAGTAAAAAACATATTTATAAGGTATTATCTGCTAAAAGTGCAATTATCTTATCCAGTTATAATTTGTCGAAGGACAAGATATCTAAAGCCCGTTGAAATTCGGATTGGGGTTGGGCATTGATACAGAGAAGCTGACTTGTGTGCGGATGACTAAAGGAGAGTGAGGATGCGTGCAACATCATAGTGTCTAGATCAAAATTTTCTTTCCATAACTTATTTTGCTTATTACACCCATGTGGGCGATCGCCAATAATAGGGTGGAAAATATGGGCCAAGTGCTTACGTATTTGATGCATACGTCCCGTTTGTGGATCAACCCTAAGAAATGAGTAACGTGAAGTCTTAAATTGTCCATGAGGCAAATTAATTTCTGACTTGGCGAGGGTCTCGTAATTGGTGATAGCTTCCTGTATGGTTCCGTTTTCTTTGCGAAGGGGATAGTCTATAATTCCGTAGTCATCGGTGTATCCTCGTACAATAGCTAGATATGTCTTTTGTACCTCTCTATTCATAAATAGGCTTTGAATAGTTGAGTCGGTTTCTTTATCGAGGGAGAATAACAATACACCACTTGTTTTCCGGTCTAAACGATGAGCTGGGTATACGATGCGTCCTATCTGGTCCCGTAATATTTGTAAAGCGAACCTAGAGGTGTCTGTAGCAATGTTTGAACGATGTACGAGAAGGCCGTGTGGTTTGTTAATCGCTATCAAATGATCATCTTGATATAGAACTTCAAGCATTTGAGTTATAAGCTTTGTAAAATACCAATAATTTCATCCACTTTTTCGTCAATCTGAGGACTGAACCAAACCTGCTTAAATGCGCCACCGCCTATAGTACTTTCTTCTCCTTGCCATTTTATCTGGACTAACGAGAATACGTAGTAATTTTTTATCACCGTATTATTGTCTATAAAGTTGTGAATGAGCTTATCTCCAAATAAGGTCATACCTAGTTGTATAGCATCGTCGTGTTGATAATCAAGTTGTTTTTGGAGGACTTCTCTTGCTTTCGCTGTAAGGGCAGATTCAAACTGTTGTTTGTTCGGATTAGTCACAATCGCCACTAGTATGATGCCTGTGGAAAGTAATGCAAATATTCTTGTTTTTGACATATTGCAAAAGTACGTTTTTAAAGGCTTAGGTGGATTAACTCAATTTGTAAGGAGCAATTAGGGTGAAACGAGGAATTTCTACTTCAAACAATTCGCCATCGAATTGGCGCTCCATGGTATAATAGCCTTCCATATAACCTATATCGCTCTTAAGGTTGCAGCCTGAAGTGTACTGATGTGATTCGCCTGGTGCGAGAGTCGGTTGCTCACCTACTACTCCCTCTCCATCCACTTGTTTGCGCTCTCCCACAGAATCGAATATATCCCAATGCCGACGGATAAGCTTGGCGGTATAATCGCTATTGTTTTCAATGGTAATGCGATAGGCAAACATATAATGCATGTTCTCCGGATTAGAATATTCTTGCTGATAATAACATTCTACCGAAATTAAGATGCCGTTAGTGGATTGCGTAATCATCTCCCAAATGTATAAATCATTGTTTATATTTCATCTGTTTATTTTATTTTTATC
>JBEBWF010000045.1:0-33988 GCA_040392285.1 Sphingobacterium sp.
TTTGGATGACATATGTTTAAGTTGATTAAATGAATAAAAAAGTAGAATAAAGGTAAAGAATTTTAACCTTTATCACAATGTAACACCTTTATTAAAATGATCCTCTAACACAGTTTTTGCAGCATTGAACCCACACATGCCGTGTACCCCTCCTCCCGGAGGAGTAGATGATGAACAAATGTAAGTTTGTTTATTGGACGTACGGTAAGGTGTTAAAGAGAAGATAGGTCTGGTGTACAACTGTCGTATATCCATGATACCACCATTAATATCTCCGCCTATATAGTTGGGATTGTATACTTCTAACTGTTGAGCGTTGATCGTAGATCGCGCCAAAATGGTGTCTTTAAATCCCGGTGCAAAACGTTCCAGCTGGCTTTCGATCGCGTCCGCACGATCTACGGTCGAACCATTCGGAACGTGACAATACGCCCAGCCTGTATGTTTTCCTTCCGGTGCACGGCCTGTATCGAATGCACTTTGTTGGGTAAATAGCACAAAGGGCTTGTCAACCAGTTTACCTTGGTGCGCTTCTTTTTCCGTACGGGCGATCTCTTCATAAGTATTGCCAATATGCACTGTAGCCGCCTCTCCGCATCGGGAATCTGTGAAAGGAACCGGTTCAGACAGTGCCCAGTCGACCTTGAAAACGCCCATTCCCTGCCGATATTTTTGCAAGCTACGTTTATAGGATTCGGACAAATCGAGTCCCTCCAATTGTAAGATCTGTTTGGGTGTTAAGTCCAGAACCAATATCTTATGTTTGGGTAAATCAGCAATATTTTTCACCCAAAATCCTGCTTGCACTTCTCCTCCTAGATCTTTATAATATTTCTCCAATGCTCCTGCAATAGATTGGGATCCACCGACAGGGACAGGCCAGCCATACTTGTTGCCTACAGCCATCAGTACGATCCCAATCGCCGATGTCGTCCAGTTGGACAACGGCTGTATGCCATGTGCCGCCATCCCTGCCCAAAGGGCCTTAGCCTTCTGGGTTTTAAATCGTGCTGCCGTCCATGTGGCTGGTTGCAAAGCATTGAGACCAAATAGAGCCAGATCCAATGGATGTTTAGGGAAACGCAATGGCCCCATAGTATCTAGAGCCAAGCTTTCCCACTGGTTAACTATTGGTGAAATCAATTCTTTGTAGCGTTGCCCATCTATGCCCAGACCATGAGCCGTTTCTTCCAAACTATTGTACAACAAGGCGGTATCACCACTATCCAACGGATGTGCCGCAGCATAGGTGGCCTGCACAAACTCCAATCCGTACTCCTGCAAAGGCAATGAATGCATAAAAGGTGAAGCCATCGCCATGGGATGTATCGCCGAACAGACATCGTGAAAAAACCCGGGCAAAGTCAGTTCCTGTGTACGCATCCCCCCACCTAGGGTATCTGCCCCTTCCACGATCAGCGTGGAAAGCCCCTGTCGCTGTAGGGTAATCGCAGCAGCAAACCCATTCGGGCCGGAGCCAACTATGATAGCGTCGTATCTTTTCATATAAATTGTCTTACGAAGTTAGCTAAATCCTTACGTTAAGCCAATATCAAAACCGATAGGACAAAGCGGTCAAAAAAGAACGCCCTTCCCTTGGATAACCATAGGCTAAATAGTAATCTTTATCCAACAAATTTCTAACACTTAAGTCCAGTGAAATCCCGCTAAAGGCCCGCGCGGAAAACTTTGCGTTCAACAAGGTAAAGTCCGGAGCCTCATCTCCCGTACTGGTTATATAACGTTTACCATAGCGCTCTACGTTCACATGGAACGCCGATTTAATCTTTGGAATATCGACTTTGGTATACGCAATAACTTTATGATTGGGCACATCGGTAAATTTCTCATCGTTCCCTGTCTTATCCTTTAATGTGATGAAACTATAGTTACCCCCCAGCGTTAAAAAATGGAGCGGCTTATATCCAAATGCAAGCTCATAACCTTGAAACACGGCTTTTCCAATATTTACATTTTGACTAATCGGATCGCCATTATCCAACTCACCTACCGTCCTGACCAGAATAGCATCGTTGATAGCATTCACGAAACCAGATAACTCATAATCAACCACCTGCCCTACCTTGCCGGAATAGGTCAGGTCAAATACCAAGGCATATTCCGATTTTAAATCCGGGTTAGGCACCTGACTTCCAAATCGACTGGAATATCTCTCCTTTTGCGAAGCAAAGCGTGTTCTTTTCGAAGCAGACAAGGTGATCTTATGATGAACAGCCGGTTCGAGGACAACTCCTCCCTTATAGTCGAAAGACTGATTTGAACCTGTTGGAAAATCAAACAACACACCGCTCTCCCCGGTATCATAATGCGTTCCATATTCCTGAGCTTTTGCATTACTTCTAGTGTTATAGGACAACCCCAGAATTCCCTTTAAGAAGGAGTTAAATACCACAACATCCTCCAGGCCTACAAAAAAAGTACGATCACGATATTCTTGAACAGGTTCTCCTACCTTAAGATTTTGTCCCAAATCTTCCCGAGCTGCAATTTCACGATTGTGCTCCCGATGTACATCAAACTTTTGATGGAATGACAACGTCAAAAAATTATTCTTAATAGCCTCTGACGTTAGATTCACGATTCCTCCCAATGAATAGTCGTCATAGACACTCGAAAAAGAAGAGTTCTTATTCTGCAACACATATTCCTTATCGTCATACTGCCGCATCTCGTTGAAATACGTATCATAATACCCCGTGACATTTAAAAATGTCTTTTCTGCTATCAAGGTTTTTGTCTTGAAATAGGCACTTTTCTTGTCGTATATCGGATAATCTCTCCAATTGCTGTTTCCTGCTTGCAATACATTTGGTGAGATATCTTTACGTGCATTTTGATAGACAAAATTGACGACGTATTCATCCGTTTCATTTGGTGTATAGCCGACTTTGCCTCCTATTTTTAGATCTTGAGACGAGGCATGATTCCTCTTTCCTGCATCTTGTAGACTTACATCCGCTGGTTCAAACTTCCCGGACAATACAAAATCTTTATGGTCCAAAATAGAAACAGAGCCTAGCGCATAATACTTCCCTTGCTTAGTCCCCACATTGAAAGAAGAAAAATATCCATTTGCAGCATCCCCTTTTGCTAATATTAATCCCGATTGACCATTGATATCCAGTCTTTTGGTGGGCTTTTTAGAAATAATATTGACAGCACCACCCATTGTATTTGGTCCGTATTGTACCGATACTAAACCTTTATCTACAGTAATACCTTCTATATCGAACGTATTAAATCTGCTCAAATCAAAAGTACCGTCATAGGGTGTATATATAGGTATGCCGTCGTAAAAAATCGGAGTTCTCAAGGAGCTAAAGCCTCTTACTAAAATACTTCCTTCATTCCTTGCTCCCAGTTGCGTTATACTAACCCCGGGCAATAAATTGACGGCTTCAACGACATCATGTTTGTTGAAATCTTGTATCTGGTCGGATGAAACACGATTAATCAAACCACTATCCCTCTCTTTTCCAAAAATGGACACCTCTTGAATAGCATAATAATGCCTTGTGCTGTCCGTTTGAGTTTGTCCCAAAACATCGTGTCCTAGAACTACCATTATTATTGCGGTTAATTGCTTAAAAATATTTTTCATGTCTTTTGTTGAATTATTAAATATCCTTGACATCGGCCAAGTACACCGCTCCACTTTTCTCGATATCCCAACCGACAACCGGGTTAAAGTGATAACCTCCTTTTTGCCCTCTCGACTCCACGAGCTGATTGTACGTCGGTTGTTCATAACCTGTTTCATCGATCGCTTTACTTAACACACGAGTGGGTTTACCATCCCAGTTCCACATAAACTTAAAAGCAGTATGTGCTTTTTCCAATACAGGACCTTGTATATGGGCATCCTGCCAAGTTTTGCCATTATCCACACTGATCAACACCTTGGTAATCTTACCTCTGCCACTCCAGGCAATACCCCGCAGTTCTTGCCAACCTTTTTCTACTTTCTTGGGATACGACGGATAGGTAATGATAGACCTGGCATCCATCACCAAACTGAACATCCGGATTTTTCCATCTTTGATCTTTTCAGTATATTTTGAGGTTTCCTCTCTGGTCATCACCGGTTCGTCCGTCACTTCTATTCGTCGCAACCATTTAATCTGTGTATTGCCTTCAAAGCCGGGAATAACCAGTCGCATCGGATAACCTTGCTGAGGGCGGATGGCCTCTCCATTTTGACCATAGGCGATGATCGCTTCTGTAAGGGCTTCTTGTAGGGGTACACTACGTGCCATCAAAGCGCCATCGGCTCCTTCAGCCAACAGCCACTTTGCTGTCGGTTTGACGCCCAGATCACGCAACACTGTCGATAATAGCACACCTGTCCATTCGCTTTGGCTTGTCAAACCGCACACTTCCTGAGGTGTCATTTCACGCTTGCCATACCTGAAATTCCCGGAACATTCGATAAAACAAATCCGTGATACCGAAGGATATTTCTTAAGATCCGAAAGCTTTAACCGTATCGGCTTTTCAACCAAACCATGAATAAGCAATTCGTGCTTTTCAGGGTCTATCTCGGGTATCCCGGCATGGTGCCTCTCAAAATGCAGATCTGATGGTGTAATTGTTCCCTGCAAGTCCTGCAAAGGAGTTCGTGAAGCCGTTGCATAGCTTGCCGACCTTTTGGGGTTTTCAAATTTGGATCGATACCCCACCTCGGAAGAAGGAGCTCCTTGTACTTTACTTGGATCAACGACGATCTTCGAGTCAAAGTCTGGCTCTATAATCTGATTTGAGGTATGCTGGTAAACCACAAAGGCTACGGCAAAAACTAAAAAAACACCAACGATGACAACCAACCAGTTGACAAGTTTTCGGATTTGTTGAAAATATTCTTTCTCTACTGACATACTATGTTATCTAATTTCCAAACCTCCACGTCGGTCATCCAATACATATCGTTTTCGTGCAGGCATTTCTATTTGTGGTAAAGTTTTTTCATTAATTGCATATTCCTCCTCAATTATCCCATTCAGGTAAAGCAGGTAGGCCGTGATATCATACACTTCCTGATCGGTCAATGAACCGGGAGCATTGAAAGGCATTGCTCGTCGAACATAATCGAATATGGTTGTTGCATAAGGCCAATAATTCCCTATCGTATTTCGCCCAGTCGAATCCGTCACCAACTTATCTTCCGGACCTTCATAACCATTTATCCCATGACACGACGCGCATTTTGCGGCATATACTGCAGCTCCATTTTTAGCCCTTCCCTCGCCTATCGGCAATCCTTTCCCATCCGGTCGTACATCGATATCCCATCTGGCAATAAAACTTTTATCTGCTGGTCTACCTATTCCAAATTTTTCGGGCCATGTTGCCTCATAGGCCTCAAGTCCTTCCGACCAGTCTGCTCCATGACGCTGAATTTGTGTTACCGAGGTGAATTTGTCAACGTAAGTGCTACGAATAAGTATCACCACAATACATCCCAATAGTATGGATATGATCAAGCTTTTAATCATATTGTCCCGAAACCAATTTACCAGGAGCAAGCTTATAGTCTTTAACAATCTTATCCAAAACCACATAAAGTGAGTCTCGGTTTTCATCTATCCCCTCTAGGATAACCTTATTCCCCTGATCGTATACTTTATAATTGACGACAAAACGTTGTCTGACTTCTTTTTTCGCCAATTCATCCGCTTGGGCAAATTCGCGTATACGTCGGGTCGTCCTAGCCTTCGGATGGACATAATTCACCTCATCAGCAAACTTGTGTTTGACCGAATCAGGTATCCATTCTTCCAGAGAAATTGCCGGAGCATTGGCATTAGCTTTTTGATTTTTCAAATAGTTTCGGACACCTCCATCGCCTCCTTCACCTGCCGTCACATTGCGTTGATCCGGAATAAGCTTATATTTATCTTCTAGATACAATGTCTGGTTATCCGTATCCGCATAATAATGAAATGCACGTTGTCCACCAGCCACACCGGACAGCTCGAATGTACGGTTCACATCCCGTTTAGGATCTCCCCCGCCATTTGAAAGATCCAATCTCACCGGTCGATTTACGCGGAAAGTCAATGTAGACCATTTCTCAAAAGTTGCCGATTGCCAACGTATCGTATCATAAGGATTAAACGGTCTTGTTTCCCCATTTAACTTAAATTCGGTTACGTTATAATTGCCTCGCAATTCGTGCACTCCCGCTGACGAAGGCTGCTTGTATGGGTCGTATCTGTGGTCCAGATACTGTAGATAGAAAAATACACCCACAAAAATAAAAATGACCAATGCCTTAAAAGCTATTCTAATATAGTTGAAGGCAGGTGTGAACTTGGGCAGGTATAATTCAACTTTCGCTGGTATTTCTTTCACAAATACATCATAGAATGGCTTGTAATAAGGCACCAACAGAAATAAGCTCAACAACACAAAGTAAGAACTGTAGACATGAACGCCACCATTATAAGCAAAATTCACAACAACGATAGCTCCTAATGCTCCTACAAGCAAAGCTGCTCCAATAGCAACGGTTCTTCTAAAGAGTAAAAGTACGCCAGCTGACACTTCTAACACACCTGCAAACACCTGATACCAAGGCACAATACCAAAAGACAACCAAAAGATTTTTTGTGCGGTCAAGTCCCCATAATCAGTATCCAAAATTCCTAAAGAAGGATAAGGCATCTGTACCGGAAAAAGTTTGGTGAAGCCAAACCCGATAATTCCCAAGCCTGCTCTGTACCGTACAATAACGTTAAGCCAATAAAACAACTGATTATAGGCTATCCGTTCTCGTTTAACCAACTTGAGCACAAAAGTCCATATAAAACCAGCTATGATAGAGAAGAGCAGGGTATTCACCCAAATGCTATATCCCTCTAAGCGAGAACCAAATGTGGTACGGCCAAACCAGTTCACACCAGATCCAAATCGACAAATATCATAGAGATCTCTGTAATCCAAATTGAACCAATCGATGGCAAAGACATGCTGGTACCACAATGGATTGTTAGGAATGGAGATAATGATAAAGAAAACAAAGCTGATACGAAAAGCAATGAGTTGAAAGGTAGTCCATTGGCCCCTATACTGTGATAAATTACTAACTGACATTTTCAAATGATTTTAAAATGTTTACAACTTATACCCTAGCCCACGACGTCCGACTTTTCTTACCTCGTACAACAGGTACTTTTTATCTACCTTACTTAACCCAACATGCAAAGTATCTCCCTGTAGGTTAAAACCTGATAAATTCACATGGAGGCTATCTGGTCGTTCGACTTTAAATGTATACACATCATTGCCATAGTTTTTATTGGGATTTTTCAGTATAATACTATCTTGTGCTATAGCATAACGGTAATACAAACGGTCCCCAACCTGCGTATATTCATAATTCCTGTTTTCATTCTCTCGTTGGAAAATCCCTGTAGTCGGCTCATCGTTGAAAGAAGTATTTACTCTTCGCACACTCAGGGTGTTCCATTGCTCGAATACAACATCTTTCCATCGCACACTATCCGTTGGCGAGAACCCCAATGTGTCACCATTTAAGACAAAGGTGTCTACCAAATACTTTCCTTCAATATTCGGCAGGCCGGCCTGATCCGGATAGTGTAACGATGAGTCGGGGTCAGAATAAATGGAATAGGCCTTGACTCCTACCAATACGATGAAAATGAAAGAAAAAACAGCCTTCAACGGTAGCCGCCATTTTGCCCAGCGCACCTTGCTCCACTCAAAAGTCCAGGTCGCAGGTAACGTGTCTTTAAAATAAACGATCAGCGAACCCAACCGTTGTACATCATGCACGAAAATCGGTAAAGTCAACAACACGATATACATCGACACAAAATACGACGGTCCTTGATAAGCTAAATCAGCCAAGAACACATTTCCATAAAACGGTATAACAAAAATGACCGCTAGCAAAGCCGTTTTACGAAAAAGCAACCCTACCGCAACAATCACCTCAACGATACCTAAAAACACGACATATGCGGGTGCTGCAGATAAACTTAATAGCAAATGTTTCCAGTCTGCAAAGTAACCATAAGCTGTATTCAAATGGCTTAGAGATAACTCCGGAGCAAAGATTGGGAAAAGCTTAAGAAAGCCCGCGACAAATAATAGGGCTGCTAGTTTGAACCGCACAAATATTCTCAAATAATAATAGTACGTGCGCTCGCGCTCATCACTTGTGTTCTTCTCCTTTTTTAACCATATTGCTGCACCAGCCAATGCAATAACTAAGATCAATATCCAATCAAGCAAGCTACTCTGCTCTCCAAAATAATGGGGCAAGAAAGTCATCAGATTGAATAGATCAGTAAGATAGTACCGCCAACTGATACTAAACAAAATACCGTAAAAGTCTCCCTGTAAAGGGATACTAAGCAGCAGTATAAAAATAATACTTACACGAAGAAGATACTTCTTCCATGTTGGGGTGGGATTAAGCTGTGTCATCTTAATACAAATTTTATAATGTATAACCTGGATTCGGGTCTATAGCGGGATCGGCCAATCTTTGACTATAAGGAATTGGCAACAACAACCTGAAAGATTCTGTAATTCCCAATACGGCTTGCGCCCTGCTCGTACGTACCAAATCAAACCAACGATGCGCTTCGAAAGCAAATTCCAGACGACGCTCCTCTTCTATCCACAGTAATGCATCAGCCTTCACTGTTGTATAGGGTTTATCCGTAAGCAAGGCCCTTGCTCTCACCTCGTTCAAATCGTCAATCGCGAGATCATATTCATCCAATTGCGCATAAGCCTCCGCTCTGATCAAATAAAGTTCAGCGATGCGGATAACGTATGTTGGATCTGCACCTGTACTTCGATAATAAAGGTCTCCATACCAGCGATCTTGATTATCTTTGTCTATCAGTTCACTTCTAGCTCCTCCTGTTGCCGGATTATTTAATAATGAAATCAATGCTTCGCTAGGTGCCCATTGTCTCGTTCCTCCGTTAGTCTGAGGCTGCCATTGCAACCGATGCGGATTGGTCTCATTAACACTATAAAACAATTCAAACACAGACTCCTTCGTTCCGGCAACATTATTCTTAAAGAAAGAATAATAGGGATTTAGCAACTCATAATTGGATCGGTCGTCGATCAACAACTTCGCATAATCCCTTGCTTTCTCCCAATCCTCTTGATAAAGGTAATAACGAGCCTTTAACGCCCAGACAGTTTTCTTCGTGAAAATAAAACGGCTTGTCGTAGCAGGCAAAAGGTCTTCTGCCAGATTAAGATCATCGATGACTTGCTTATATGATTGTTCGACTGTGCTACGCGATATGCCTATATTATCCCCTACTTTTTCGGTAGGCTCTGTAATAAGCGGCACTCCGCCCCAAACACGTATTAAATCAAAATAAGATAATGCGCGGATAGCGTATGCTTGTCCCAATATATTGTCCTTAACAGCGGCAGATATTTTATCTCCTTCATAGTTCTCCAAAGCTTTGATCACATTATTCGCTCTATTAATGGCCCGATAGATACCGATCCAAGTAACAGACAACGTGGCATTCTCAGCGTTAACACGATGGTTAATAAACTCTTGAACCAAGGACTGCGAACCAGTCCATTGTACATTATCCCCGGACAAATAAGCGATCGACTGATAGTTGACGCTGTAGTAATCACGCAAAGCTGAATAAACACCGTTGATAGCAGCATTTGCCGATGTTTCGTCATTGATGATATTTTCACCCGATATAGAAGCCTTCGGATCGACTTCCAAAAATGCCGAACAACTACTGGTGAATAGGGCTATATATAATAAATATAAATACTTTCTCATAACTTTCTTATAGTGTTAAATTAAGACCTAGTTGAAAACTTCTCGGTTGTGGGGGTGTGCCCAGATCGATCCCTTGTTGGTTTACATCACTACTGGCAGCTCCTTCCGGATCCAATCCAGTATATTTTGTTATTGTGAATAGATTGGTTGCCTGGGCATATATCCTCAACTTGGATAGCGGCAACCTACCTAAAGTCTTCTGGCTGAAGTTATATCCCAAGCTCAATGTCCTGAACCGAAGATAAGACCCGTCCTCTAGCCATCTACCTCCACCATCTTTATAATTGTTGTTATTAACGCCGTCTGAACGAGGCACATCGGTGATATCCCCGGGATTCTGCCAACGATTTAAGTTGTTCTTAAAAATTATACGAGCAGCATCCCGTGCACCTCCAGCTTCACCAAAAAAGCGGTTATGGTTGTATATTTCATTACCGACAGAAAAGGTGAAAAAAGTATTTAAATCAAACCCTTTGTAGGTAAAATTATTGCTAAGCCCACCAAAGTAGTCCGGCCATATACTTCCCAAAATCTGGCGATCATCGGTGGTAATTCCAGGCTTGCCATCCACATCTTCATAAACAGCATCACCAGTTTGGGGGTCTACATACAATTGATTGTACACCCAAAACGAATACATTGGATAACCCTCTTTAAATTGGATCAAATTTCGACTTCCGTAGTTTTGTGGAGTAGCAAGTTTCTCGATAGTATTAATATTTCTCGCCACGTTCAATGAAGTACTCCATTTAAAATGCGCGCTATTAATATTTATGGAGTTGATGGCTACCTCAAATCCTTTATTACTCACTTCAACCGCATTATTCGTAAAATCACTAAATCCAGTCGTCCCAGGCAAAACTTCTGTCAATAATCCATCTCGGGTATATTTGTAATAATAATCAAATGTTGTAGACAGCCTACTATTCAAAACTATGGCATCTAGTCCAATATTGAATTGAGATGTAGTTTCCCAACTCAACTGCTGATTTGCCAACTGCTCCGGTACGATACCAGCTACCCCTTGGTAAGAAGTCCCTACGCCGGACCAAAGCTGGCGAGAAGCAAACGAATTAATTCCATTTTGATTTCCCGTGATACCGTAACTACTTCTAAGCTTTAAATCATTGAAAAAGTTGACATTTGCAAGAAAATGCTCTTTTTTCAATCTCCACGCCAGACCTACTGCAGGGAAATACCCCCATTGATAGCCGTTATTAAATTTCGAAGAACCATCCGCACGAAGCGAAAAATCGACTAAATACTTATTATCATAAGCGTAATCTACACGACCAAAGAATGAAGCTAATTTGTACGTATCCCAATCCTGAGAACTTGTCGTTGTCGCTGCGGCACTGATCAATTTAAAATCATTGGTAGCAAAGCCTCGCCCTTCAGCCGACGTCAATTTAAAGTAGCTGCCCTGTAACGTATTTCCGAACAACACACCCAATGTATTTTTAGGATCAAACTTCTTTCTATAGGTTAATGTCTGCTCATTAATCCATGTAGTAGACTGAGAAAGAGCTGACGTTGCTAAACCGTTAGGACTTCCTTCTATTAACAAATTATTCCAATACTCATGTTCATCATAAATATTATGATCCAAGCTAAAAGTCGAACGAAGTTTAATCGTGGGAGTCAGCTGGTATTCACCATACACATTACCGATATAACGTAAACTAGATGAGCCTATATCGTAGTTCTCCAACAACAACGTAAGATTATCAAACCCCGCTCTACCTACTGGCACACCATCGTCATTGTAGGGTGACAAATAGGTAGGTGTATGCAAAGCCGTCTGTAAAAGACCTCCTCTAGGGCCATCTCCCGCCCGGGCCTGATTTCTACCCGTACGTGACAAAGCATTACTTGAACCGACCTTAAATTTATCATTTACTTTCTGGTCTAGGTTGAATCTAAAGCTAGCCCGATCAAAAGAAATAGGCTTTAATATCGATTCCTGCTTATTATATCCCGTACTCAGATAATATGCCGTATTATCACTTCCTCCATACAAGGAGATATCTGCATTATATACCCCCGCAGTCCTAAAAGCTTCGGACAACCGGTCGTATGTTTGCTGTTCAGAAGGTAATCCTCTACCACCGTCAGCAACCGGCCTGAATGGTTCGGCCTGACCAATATTTCTAAAATATTC
The DNA here is from genome assembly GCA_040392285.1 of Sphingobacterium sp. Classification (GTDB taxonomy): domain Bacteria; phylum Bacteroidota; class Bacteroidia; order Sphingobacteriales; family Sphingobacteriaceae; genus Sphingobacterium. The sequence goes on from JBEBWF010000045.1 coordinate 11,985, forward strand.
ATTTACTAATTCAGCATGTTCCGGTCCTGTTGTCAGCTCCCACAACTTGGCCGCTTTACCCCTTCCTGAATATAGGTTGACATCAATCTTGGCCGATTGTGAATTTTTACCCCTTTTTGTGGTAATCAAGATAACACCGTTAGCTCCTCTAGATCCATATAAAGCTGTTGCCTCCGCATCCTTTAATACCTCTACATATTCAATATCCGCGGGATTTAGATCTGCTATCGGCGAAGTTGCTTTACCTCCGGTATTAATAGTCTGGAGACTTTCAGAGTTCAGGAAGACCCCATCAATTACGTACAAGGGATTGTTATTCGCATTTATCGACGTCGCCCCCCGAAGACGGATATGCAAAGCCTCCCCCGGGACACCTGTACTGGTAGCCACCTGAACACCAGCGACTTTACCTTGTAACTGTGCGTCAAAACTTCCAACAGGGATGTCCTTGACTTCGCTTTGCGACACCTTCTCTAAGGAGCCAATCAAATTTTTCTTGTCTATGGTGGTATAACCTACCACGACCACCTCATCAAGCTCTTTTTCAGAAGGAGTCAATTCAATCACTGTCGGAGAAGCGGATATAACCAATGTTTTCTTTTCATATCCTACAAAGGATACTATAACGGTAAATGGCAACTTCTGACCCGTTATAAATTGAAAATTACCATGCCTGTCTGTCTTAACACTATGGGTTACCGCATCTAATTGAACCGTGACCCCCTCAATTGGGTTTTTGCTGACAGCATCGATAACTTTACCCTCCAATGCTGCATTAATAATAGGTTTAGTTTCTTGTGATTGAGCCGAGTTTGCTACAATCAAAAACAAAAAAATAGACAGCGAGTAATAGAATACTCTATAATTTTTCATACTTTTAAAAAGTTAATAGTGAACACTTACAAGTCCCAACTCCAATTGAAAACTTGTAACATTATTAAAAAAGGAAGAAGCATAGGGAAAAGAGATTTTCCCTATATGCTTCTGAAGGGAAGTGGAAAGTATTAGTGATGCATTCGCATACGATAGCAAAGGCAAAAGAGAATTATAAAATTGTTTGTGAGGATAAGATTGCTATTTCTCATAATACTCCTTATTATTTAAGATTATACCGCAACGTTACCCCATAAGTTAATGGGTCGCCAACTACACCCGCATATTGACCAAAATTACCTGGCGCTGCAAGCAATTGCTCATAATAGTCTTTGTTGGTCAGGTTCCGGCTCCATGCAATAACAGATATCCCGTTTGTGGCTCTAAATCCAACACGAGCATTCAATAATGTATAGGCATCGATGTTGAGGTACTGCGATGGAGAGGGACTAGATGAAAATTTTGAACGGTAAAACAGGTCTGCTCCTAAAAAGTAATTGCCCTGCAGACTGAGTAAATTTCCCTTTGCCGTCAGTTCTGTCGCTAACGACCAAGACCATTTTGAGATTCCGGGTAGTTCACCACCAGAAATATCTTTAAATGCTTGCGCGCTTCCCGTTTCTTCTAAGGGAACCGGTGCATTTGTAAACTTCCTGTATTTCCCGTCTGTATAAGCGAATGCACCATTCAAGCGAAGGAAGTTCCATGGTCTAACGCTTCCATCCAATTCTACACCTTGTACACGGACTTCTTCAGCATTCGCTAAATAACCTCTGTTAACGCCAGGGTCTGGTGTTTGAACTTGTGTTTGATAATCTTTAATATTGGTCTGATATACAGTAAGGTTTAAGAAAGAGTTTCTACTAGGGCTGGTTTTTACACCAAATTCCACGTGATTTACGGATTCCGGTTTTACCTCAGCCAAATCTATCGCCACCTGCCCATCAACCACAGGTAATCCACCTACGTTAATACCAATCGGCTTATAGCTATTCGAATAGGTAACATACCCATTGTAATCTGGTGTAAATTTATATTGTAAGGAGAGCTGTCCCGACAAATTTCCCGCATCTGCATTGACATCAAATTCTTGATCCGAATAGATACTATTTACTGCAGCAAGTTGATCGGGCGTATAAGCAATGTCATTATCTATGTATTTTTTTCGGTCATAGTTTGCTACTTTTTTATCGTAATTGTATCGTATACCTGGCAACACGTGTAATTTGGAAGTAATAGCCCAGTCAATTTGTGAGAAAACGGCCAAACTTGTACTTTTTATACCATATTTTGTACGGATACCCACCTTATCGATCAAGCCCGGTGCCCATTGCGTTTGAGATGCATTACTTTGCTGAAAACGCCATAGTGCGTCTCCCGCTTCTTCCGTATGTACCGGATCTGTGCTCAAATCTTGCCACAATCCGAATACGCCGACCACACCGCTCACCTTGTCACTGATATCTCCTGAGTAACGGAATTCTTGCGACCACTGGTCGTGCACCGAATTACCTGCTGATATCGTATAGGCCGGAACACCTAAATAATCCCGATCATTTAAGGGTACCCAATTCCAATACCTCCATGCCGATGTGGAAGTCAATGTACCCTTTCCAATTTTATAATCCACATTCAGCGATGCTCCACCTAACTCATTATCTGCCTTGGAGCGCGTGTCTAAATCAACTTTTCTTTCAAAGGCACTTTTGTAGGGAATTTCATAACCGAGATCTTCGATGATACTGTTGAGCTGCCTGTAGTCCGATCGCTCGTTTTCCACCACACCAGCAATCCCCCAACCATAGCCATCTGGACGTTGTGCGGTCACATCCCCTGCTAGTGCAATCTTTAGATTCTCGTTTGGTGTATATAACAACTGTCCTCTGACACCTAAGTTATTAATGTCGTTAATATTACGATCCGAATACACATTATACAAGATCCCATCGCGCTGCGTCCCTGAAAAAGAAACCCGTGCAGCCAACTTGTCTTTAACCAAGGGGCCCGTTAGAGAAGCTTTAGCCTGTATATAGCCGTAGTTACCATAACTCAACTCAAAATTGGCCCCGGGCGTAAATTCCGGTTGGCGGGAAGTAATGTTGAATGCTCCTGATGTTGTATTCTTGCCAAATAATGTTCCTTGGGGACCTCTGAGGACCTCAATCTGTTCGACATCAATAAAATCTAAGGCTGTCGCTGCAGGACGTGCCAAGTAAACACCGTCTAAATAAAAGCCTACCCCAGGGTCTATACCATCGTTAGTCAAACCATAAGTAGAGCCTAGCCCTCTAATATTCAATGTCGTATTACGTGGGTTCGAAGCATATAGTTGTACCGTAGGAACAACCTCCTTGATTCTGCTGACATTAAAAGCTCCTGCATCTTCTATTGTACTTGCCCGTACAATAGAAACCGGAATGGGAATATCCTGAATCTGTTCCGTTCTTCTACGTGAAGTTACCAAAACTTGTTCCAACGCATTTAAGCTAGGACTTAGTTCGATCACCGTGGGTGAAGTTTCCACAACCACTTTCCGTGTTGCATATCCTACATAGGATACAATAAGCGTAAAAGGAAGCTTTTGTCCTGTGACAAATTGAAACTTACCGTCACGGTCTGTTTTGACTTGGTGTGTTACAGCTTCTAATTGTACCGTTACTCCTGAAATAGGTTCTTTTGTTATCGCATCAACAACTGTTCCGGTTAGTGATGCATTGATGATTGGCTTTGTCTCAATCTGAGCCTGAGTTGGGAAATATACCAGGATTAAAGCAAAAAGGACAAAGGAAATTCGGAAAAATCCGTCATTTTTCATATTTTTATACAGTTTAATAGTGAATACGTACAAGTGCCAACGCCAATTGAATACTTGTTTTTATTATTAGACATCCGGGGAGGCTAGTTGTCTCCCCCTTTATTTATCTACACATTCGCATTCGGCAGGAAAGACAATATAGATTAATGCGATCCAACTGTTTTCGCAAATCCTTTGAGAATGGTTTAAGGTAGTTGTTGTTCATATATTTATTTAATTGTTTTCTATAACCAAAAAGATATAATACCCCAGGAGGACATCAGCACAACTACTATTCCCACGATACTCAGTAAAAGACGCTGATTAATACGGGAGGCTATATATGCACCTATAGGTGCAGCCACTACTCCGCCAATAATCAAGCCTAATACGATTTCCAAATGCTGGACGCCCAGTATGAAGATGAATACAATTGTTGCAAAATAAGTGACAAAAAATTCAGCCGTATTAACTGTCCCAATGGTGTACCTCGGACTCTTGCCTTGGCTTAACAAATTAGATGTCACGATTGGGCCCCATCCACCTCCACCGATTGCATCCAACAGTCCTCCCACGAAAGCCAGTAATGGTGCCCTTTTGACCTCTTTTTTCTCAACCTGCTTCTTTTTGAATGCCTTATAAATCAAATAGCCCCCCAAGAAAAGCAAGTACAACGATATAAAAGGTTTTACCGCAGCACCATCAAAGAAATCAGCGATAAGATAAGCCCCCAAGACAGCACCTATAACACCCGTTATAACAATCTGGAAAAACAGTTTCTTATCGATATTGTCAAATCTGATATGCGAAAGCCCAGAAACACCGGTCGTAAAAATCTCTGACGTATGCACACTCGCCGAAGCAAACTTCGGAGGGATACCCACCCAAAGCAGTAAACTCGTACAACTTACCCCATAAGCCATACCCAGCGCACCATCAATCAACTGCGCAATAAAGCCTGCCAAAATAAACCATAGAAATTTTTCACCAAATTCAAAAGCATTAACACGAACCCCCTCAACTATCAAATAAATAAAATAGCCTGCAATCACTGCCTTTAATAAAATCATTAACCACCCCACGTGCTTCAATGTGATTTTGCCTTTTATTTGATTCAGTCGTAATAATGCTATCGCTTTCTCCATGATTTTATGTAATCTCTTTTATCTCTTATGTGTCGCTCCAGTTTTCCACTGACGACCCGACAAATATAAAAACATTTTTATTAAAGTCTACTAATTTAATAGACATTATATTCTTTTTATAAAACAAATAAAAAAAACCCACCATTTAACGGTAGATTTTCAATATTATCGATAATATTTTAACAATTTAATAACAATATCTATTTTCTTCAATCATTTTTTTAGCAATCCTTTGCCGTGCTTCTTTCACATTAAACGGTTTTACTTTTGTAAAACGGCGTAATCCCATCAACATCATTTGTAAATCATCGCCTTCACCAAAAGAACAAAGCGCTTCTTTTCCTGCGCTATATACCCGATCAATAGTTGTATATAAATACGTGTTCGCGATATCCATTACATAGCTGGAGTTTTCTGGCCCTCGAAGGTGATATAATTTTTCAGCGCGCAACAATACCGATTCTGCGACATACACATCGCCAATGATATCTGCTATATTCATCAGAATCTCCTGTTCTTTGGCTAGGGACATCATGAATTTCTGGGCTGCCGCTCCCGCGATCATCAATCCCACCTTCTTCAAATTCGCGAGTGTTCTCTTCTCCGCAGCGAAAGGCGAATCATCTTCATCACCATATTCCGGGATCGACATCAGTTCTCCTACAACAGCCTGTGCCGGCCCCATCAAATCCAGTTCACCTTTCATTGCCCTTTTAAGCAGCATATCGACAATCAACAGCCGATTGACTTCATTCGTCCCTTCAAAGATACGGTTGATACGTGAATCCCGATAAGCTCTTTCCATAGGTGCCTCCGCCGAATACCCCATTCCACCATATATCTGCACACCCTCGTCGACTACATAATCCAGCATTTCCGAGCACCAAACCTTGATGATGGCACACTCTATCGCAAATTGCTCCACGGACTTCAGCTTCGCTTTAGCTTCATCCATCCCCTCTGCCACCAAAACATCGTAAGCATCATCGATATGCTGTCCCGCACGATACGTTGCCGATTCCGCAGCAAACAGCCGTACGGCCATTTCCGCCAACTTATACCGGACCGCGCCAAATTTGGATATCGGCATATCAAACTGCACACGCTCATTAGCATATTTAACGGCCTGAGTTGTCACAGCACGCGCCGAACCTATCGTCGCAGCGCCCAATTTGATACGGCCAATATTCAAGATATTAACCGCGATCTTAAACCCCTTCTCCCGCGTGGAGAGCATATTTTCAATAGGCACCGGACAATCATTAAAGAATATTTGTCTTGTCGAGGATCCTTTGATACCCATCTTATGTTCTTCCGGATTCATCGTGATACCTCCGAAATCCCTTTCGACGATAAATGCCGTCAGGTTTTTATCATCATCAATCTTAGCAAAAACAATAAATATATCCGCAAAACCACCGTTGGTAATCCACATTTTCTGACCATTGAGCAGATAATGGGTTCCTGCTCCATTCAACTTCGCTGATGTTCGGCCCGAATTTGCATCCGAACCAGCATTTGGCTCAGTCAAGCAGTATGCAGCTTTCCATTCGCCGGTAGCTAACTTCGGAATATACTTCTTCTTTTGTTCCTCATTTCCATAGTACAAAATGGGCAAGGTACCGATGCCTGTATGTGCAGAGAGTGCCACGGCAAAGGAATATCCACCACCTACAGCATCTGCTACCAACATAGAAGTATTAAAGTTCTTTCCAAAGCCGCCATACTCCTCCGGAATAGACACCCCCAACATCCCCAGCTCACCCGACTTATCCAACAAGCTCTGCATGAGCCCCTCCTCTTGTGAATCTATGCTATCCAGTTTATCTAAGACCTCGGCCTCCAAAAAATCAAGGCATGTCTGCCTGATCATCTGGGCCTCTTCATCAAATTCCTCCGGAATAAAAATGTCTGTATAGGGCGTTTCTTTAATTACAAATTCGCCTCCTCTAATTGTTCCGTTCATGTCTTTTTATAAGATTTGGGACTTGAGATGTGAGATGTGAGATTCTAGAATTCAAATTTCATATCAAGCGTCTATTATCTAAAGTCTAATATCTCACATCTCAAGTCTATTGTCTAATATCTCACGTCTAAAGTCTATTGTCTAATATCTCAAGTCTACTATCTAATCCATCATCTCAAACACTCCTGCAGCTCCTTGTCCGGTACCTACACACATGGTCACCATGCCATATTTTTTGCCTCGACGCTTTAGTTCGTGGAGTATCTGCACCGTCAACTTCCCACCTGTACATCCCAAAGGATGACCCAATGCAATAGCACCACCATTTACATTCACCTTTTCCTCGTCGAGTCCCAATTCACGAATGACCGCCAACGACTGCGAAGCGAAAGCTTCGTTCAACTCAAATAAATCGATATCTTCTTTTTTCAGACCAGCCATCTGCAAGGCCTTGGGAATGGCTGCTATAGGTCCTATTCCCATAATACGAGGAGGTACTCCTGCCACTGCATAGGAAATAAGCTTCGCTATGGGCTTTAGCCCCAATTCGTTCATCTTCCTCTCTGACATGACCAAAACGAATGCCGCTCCATCCGACGTTTGCGAAGAGTTCCCTGCTGTCACACAACCATTCACAGCAAATACAGGCCGTAGCTTTGCCAAAGCCTCCAAGGTGGTATCCGCACGAGGCCCTTCATCCGTATCGACCACATATTCGCGGGTGGCCATCTTGCCATCTTTCAGGTAATTTTCGGTAACGGTAATAGGTACAACACCGGCCTGAAGATGACCATTCTTAATAGCCGCGATTGCTTTATGGTGAGATTTCAGCGCAAAGGCATCCTGATCTTCCCGCGACACATTAAATTCCTTCGCCACAGCCTCTGCCGTCAAACCCATCCCCCAATACCAATCCGGATGTTCCTTGGCCACTATCGGATTAGGGACAATCTTCCATCCCCCAAAAGGCATACCCGACATCACTTCAGCACCGCCAGCAATAATGACATCCGCCATCCCCATTTTTATCTTCGCCGTAGCGGTAGCAATGGTTTCGAGTCCCGATGCACAATACCTATTCATCGTGACACCAGGTACTTTGTCCGTATCTAAACCCATCAGAGAGATAAACCTTGCCATATTCATGCCCTGCTCCGCTTCCGGCATCGCATTTCCGACAATGATATCGTCGATATCTTCTTTATTCAAGTTCGGAATAGAGGCCACCAAGTGTTTAATCACATGTGTTGCCAAATCGTCCGCCCGCATAAAGCGAAACACCCCTCTTGGTGCTTTCCCGACCGCAGTGCGGTATCCTGCTACAATATATGCTTCCATGTCTTTTAGTAGTTAGTAGTTAGATATGAGACAATAGACTTTAGATGTGAGATATTAGATTCTTTCTACTCACACACCGTTTTTTGTCATTTTTAATTTATTTTGGAATCCAAAAATCATTTTTTGAATCTCTTCAATTTGAAGACAAATCTTTTTACCTCTTTCAACATTCAATAAATGTAAGTTGCAAGCGATGGTTATTTGAGTCTGCAATTCGTAGGCTGAGCCGTTTGCAATACCTAAAAAATGTATAAACTCTTTGTCTGAATTTCTACCTGCCCCCTCCGCAATATTGGAAGCGATAGAAACTACAGCACGTTTAATTTGAGATGAAAGCCCAAATTTTTCATCGGATGGCAATGCCAAAGTAGTCTCATATACCTCTGTAGATAATTCAATTGCTTTATTCCATACCTTCAATTCCTTCAGATTATGCATATCTCTCGTCTCAAATCTAATATCTATTACCTCAAGTCTATTGTCTCATGTCTCAAATCTAATTCCTCAACGCCTTTCCCTTCGTCAACATATGCTGAATTCTTTCCAAGGTTTTGCGCTCGGCACAAAGCTCTAAAAACGCTTGACGCTCCAAATCGAGTAAGTACTGTTCCGATACTTCTGTTGGTGCAGAAAGATTACCTCCACACATGACCCAACCCAACTTTTCGGAGATTTTCTTATCATGATCGGAGATGTAGTTTCCGGCATGCATCGAGGATGCTCCGACATAAACAATACCCAAACCTTGATTACCTAACACTTTAATATCCTTTCTCGGAATAGGTTGGACATACCCTTCCTCAGCCAGTTCTAACGCTTTTGCTTTGGCATCGGCCAACAACCTTGTTCTGTTCATCGTAATGGCATACTTACCCTTTTGCAGATAGCCCAATTCAAATGCTTCAACCGCCGATGTAGATACTTTAGCCTGACCAATCGTTAAGAAACGATCTTTCAACGTATTCTGCACAATTTGGTCCTCCTTATACTCGTCCGATGCACGAAGTGCAAATTCCTTGGAACCACCACCACCCGGAATTACCCCTACGCCAAACTCGACCAAACCCATATACGTCTCAGCATGTAACTGCACAAAATCAGCATGCATGGAGAATTCACATCCCCCACCCAAGGTTAACTGGAACGGTGCCGCAACAACAGGAATCGATGAATAGCGCAAGCGCATAGCTGTATTCTGGAACATACGTACGGCTGCATTTAGCTCATCATAATCCTGTTCCACAGCCATCATGAAAATCATCCCAATGTTAGCACCAGCCGAAAAGTTCGTCCCGTCGTTACTGATTACCAATCCTCGGTATTCCTTTTCAGCCATATCGACGGCTTTGTTGATACCCTGGATGACATCACCTCCAATAGTATTCATCTTGGTATGAAATTCACAGTTGATGATCCCATCACCCAAATCGATGATCGAAACGCCTGAATTTTTCCAAATGGTTCTCGTACCACGGATATGATCCAGGACGATCAAATCTTCATAGCCTGGAATAGGTTTATAGGATTTTGAGGAAATATCGTAGTAATGGCGAATCCCATTCTCCACTTTATAAAAGCTTTCACAACCCACAGCCAACATATCGTGTACCCATTGTGCGACCTTACCCTCTTGCCCAGGCAGACGCTTCGGTTCGGTTTCGATTTTACCTATAGTCTCACGTACACCCAAGGCATCCCATACTTCGAAGGGGCCGATTTCCCAACCAAAGCCGGCACGCATCGCATCATCGATACGAAAAAAGTCATCTGTGATCTCAGGGATACGTTTGGATACATATTCAAACAACGGATAGTGCATGGCACGGAAAAATTCAGCCGCCTTATCTGTGCCCTGCTCATAAACCTTCATACGTTCACGAATATTCTCTACCGGTTTTGTCGCCTCCATTGTTGCAGACTTGACTTTCTCCTGAACGCCATATTCAAATGTCTTTAGATTTAAGGACAGAATTTCCGACTTTCCCTCTTTTCCCTTGACCTTCTCATAAAATCCCTTCTTCGTCTTTTCGCCTAGCCACCCATTTTCGACCATTTTTGTGATAAAAGCAGGCAATTCGAATACCCCTTTGGCTTCATCATCCGGTGCATTTTGTACTAAGCCCTTTGCGACATTCACAAGCGTATCTAAACCAACAACGTCGGCAGTACGGAAAGTAGCCGACTTCGGGTGCCCCATGGCAGGCCCCGTATATTTGTCGACCTCTTCCACCGTCAGCCCCAATTGATCTACCAAATGCGTAAGTGCTAGCATCGAGTACACGCCTATACGATTACCTATAAAAGCCGGGGTATCTTTACACAGCACGACAGTCTTCCCCAACATTTTATTCCCATAATAGGTCAAGAAATCTATAACTTCTTTTTTTGTTTCCGGACCCGGAATAACCTCCAGCAATTGTAAATAACGTGGTGGGTTAAAGAAATGGGTTCCGCAGAAATGAGTTTTAAAATCCTCCGAACGTCCTTCAGTCATCGTATGAATAGGTATTCCAGATGTATTAGATGTAATTAAAGTTCCAGGTTTACGAAACTGCTCCACACGTTCAAATACCGACTTCTTAATGTCCAATCGTTCGACGACGACCTCAATAACCCAATCTACTTCCGATATCTTAGCGAGGTCATCATCAAAATTACCAGTCGTGATACGTTTAACAAAGGATTTACTAAATAAAGGCGCAGGATTCGATTTTACCGCAGTGTCTAATGAGAGGTTAACAATACGGTTGCGTACAGCTGCACTTTCCAATGTTAACCCTTTTGCTTCTTCGGCAGGAAGGAGTTCCATAGGCACAATGTCCAAGAGCAACACTTCCACACCAATATTAGCGAAGTGACAGGCAATGCGAGAGCCCATCACACCGGATCCCAAAACAGCTACTTTCTTAATCGTTCTATTCATTCTTTTAGTGTTAAATAGTATTGAGTAATGAGATATGAGTATTAAGATGACTTGCCTTTATCTCTACTCTATTATCCTTGCTCCAATATAATACCTGGTTCATACCTAGCCGACAAGTCATTTACCTTCGCTAACATCTTTATCAGTTGTTCCTTTTCACTTTCGGAAAACTGTGCCTCTAGGTATTCATTAAAATCCCTTACCACGTCCTTTGCGATCTTTCTCTTCTCTACCCCTAAAGGGGTCAGATATACTTTCACTGAACGCTTATCTTTATCACTCGTCGCTCTATAAACAAACCCTAAGCTCTCCAGATTGTTCAATACCCTGGACAAGGAAGTTGTTTTCACACCCGTGAAATTAGCTATCTGGGAAACAGGTGTACCTTCTTTGTGTATATTGATTAAGATATATCCGGCCGCTTGCGTAAAGCCATGCTGTGAAGCAATATTGTTATATTTGTTCGCTACAGTCTGCCAGGCGGCCTTTAGAAAATAGTCTATTGTATTATTTTGACTCATCGTTAAAGTTTCATTGATATTCCTGCATATTGTTATGCAAGCATAACAAATCTAGGATTTTGATTTCAATTTTCAAATAGTTTAACTATTAAATTGTTTGTCCCATGAAATGATGGTATGTGGCCGCCATCCAGATTAAGGTTTACCACTAATCTGATTTCAAAGGGTATTAATCGTGAATAAGTAACTAGTGACGGATTTCTTCTTTTATTTTGGCAGACAACGATTGAAACACCAGATCATAACTATGATCGATAAGTTGCCTTAGATAGTCATCATCCAGTTGCCTATTGCAATAAATCGTGTTCCAATGCTTTTTGTTCATATGGTAACCGGGTAACACCGTATAGGTAAACTGTTCACGCAAGGTAATGGCACGCTCAGGGTTACATTTTACATTAAACTTCAAATCGTCCACCTGATCCAGACCAACAAGAAGGAAAACCTTCCCACCAACCTTAAAGACCAATGTATCAGGACCGAAGGGAAGTTCTTCAGTCGCCCCTTGCTTCAACAAACAGTATTCTCGCAGTTCTTCGATGTGCATAAGTTCTTATATCGAGTTATTAAAAGTACAAACAGTAGACAGATTTTACAAGATGTATTACTCTCTTGGTAGTATATTCTACATTTATAATATTATTTTTCAAAAAGATACTTTTATTATAGGTTTGATCATCAAAATACCATAAATTAGTATCATACCAAAAATAAGTCATATTTTATGAAAGCCATCGAATACAGACTCCCTAAAGAATTTGACAAATCGTTTATCGTTTTCAAAGAGACGGGACTATTCTTCCCTTGCCCTTGGCATTATCATCCGGAATACGAATTCGTCTTAGTCAATAAGAGTAGCGGACGACGAATGGTCGGTGATCATATCGGGACCTTTTCGGAAGGAGATCTTGTGCTCATGGGGCCAGCCCTTCCTCATGTTTGGGTAAACGATAAAAAATACTTTGAAAAGGAAAACACAGCTTCTGCTGACGCCGTAGTAGTACATTTTTTGGATGATTTTTTAGGTGACAACTTTTTAAACCTCCCCGAAGCCGCGTCTTTAAAGAAAGTATTGAACCTCGCAAATAGAGGTTTGGTTATCCAAGGCACTACCCGTATTCGAATTGCTAAGATAATGAACAATATGTTGGAGCAAAACGGTCTCAAAAGACTCGCTTCGTTGTTCGAAATATTTGACATTTTAGCTAATAGTACGGAATATGAACTGTTAGCCAGCCCTTCTTATATGGAGAATACCAAAGAAACGTATTCAGACAGGTATAGTAAAATCACAGAGTATGTCCTACGTAATTTCCATCGGGAGATTACACTCAAGGAAGTTGCCGATGAAGCTAATATGGCTACCACGACATTCTGCAATTTTTTCAAAGAACACTTTCGAATGACCTTTATCGAGTATCTCAATGCGATACGTATTGGACATGTCTGTAAACTTCTGACCAATAAGGACAAAACAATCATTGCTGTTGCCTATGAATGTGGTTTTAATAACCTTGCCAATTTCAACCGACAATTCAAAAGGTTGAAAGATATGACACCAAAAGAGTATAGAAAGGCTTTAGAGGCGGAGCCTATGACGGCATAAATTAAACGTTTCAACATAAGCAGAGACAAATCTCTTATCACATAATCGTCTTTCCAACAAAGACAATTATTAAATAATCACACCTTATATAAAGACGATTATATATATTTGTGTATTATGAAAGAGACTCCGGACTTCACACTGAACTTAAATCTGTATTGCGAGGTCGCAGCATAGCTATCGAATTATTGCCGCTTTCTTTCATAGAGTATTGCGAATTCAGTAATTTCAAGCCATCAGGATACAGCTTGGGTAAAAGTAAAACCATAGTATCTATACCGATAACATCTATTACTATGCAGAACCCTCCGGCGAATGTGACTTCATAGTCTACCCCGAAGGTGGAATCGCTTTACCCGTACAAGTAAGTTGGACACTCACTGATCCAGACACACGTAACAGAGAAATAAAAGGATTACTAAAGGCTACTACGTACTGTAAGGTCAAAGAAGCCTGGATAATCACACTCGATGATGATGAAGAGTTAACTATTGACGAGGTACACATCAAAATCATACCAGCCTGGAAATGGATGTTACAACTGTCCTGATCCAGAGCCATAGCATGGACATCCAGTCCCATCAACCGTTCAGTACATCAACAAAAACATATTCAACAGAAATATTAACAATCTAAAAATTAGCATTATGTAAAATGCACAACGGGTGTTAATAATGCATTAAAATCTCTATGGCTTAGACTAGGCTGCTTATTTTTCCTAATCTGCTGGTACATCAGTAAAAACTTGATTTTAGCGCCATTTTCATTAGGCATGTCTAATGAAAACACTAAAATACTCCATTCTATTAGTTATAACTAATAAAACCATATATTTGCGTAGAACATTAGTTATAACTCATGAAAAAGGAACTAAATATCATACACCGCCCTTACTACACGGATAAAATACGCCCCTATATCGATAAGCCATTGATCAAAATTCTTACAGGTCAAAGGCGTATTGGAAAAAGTTATCTATTAAGGCAACTTATGGAAATCATTGTAAACGAGAATCCAGATGCACACCTTATCTATATTAGCAAAGAGTTAAAAGACTTCGAAGATATTCAAAACGAAAATGATTTATACCAACACATTAAAAAAGAGCTCGATTTAAATAAGAAAAACTACGTTTTCATCGATGAAATACAAGAAATCAAAAATTTCCAGCACTGTCTTCGAAGCTTATTAGTAGAGAGCAATTGTGACCTTTACTGCACAGGGAGCAATGCCAACATGTTATCTGGGGAATTGGCAACTTACCTAGCAGGAAGGTATATGGAATTCAATGTGCACAGCCTTTCTTATGCAGAGTTTCTGAACTTTCATCAATTACAAGACAGCAATGAAAGTCTTCAAAAGTATATGCGGATAGGTGGTATGCCCTATCTTATACATTTCAATGCTGATGAAAAATTAAGCTTTGAATATTTACGTAATCTGTATTCAACCATACTTTTGAAAGATGTAATCGCTCGGAAACAAATACGTAACGTAGACTTTCTAGAACGCTTAGTTCATTATATAGCTGATAATGTAGGAAGTTTATTTTCCGCAACAAACATCGCCAAGTATCTCAAATCACAACGTCAACAGGTACCAACACAAATGGTCATCGACTACAGTCAAGCCCTTACCCAAGCCTATTTCATTTATAAAGTTCCACGTATCGATATCCAAGGTTTTAAAATATTTGAAATAGGTGAGAAATATTATTTTGAAGACCTCGGTATTCGAAATGCAATCCGTGGTATAAATCCTCTTACCGAGATTCAAAAATGGTTAGAAAATCTTGTTTATTTACATCTGCTTCGACTCGGCTATACCGTATACGTTGGCAAAACAGATCAACTCGAAATTGATTTTGTAGGCCAGCTCCTTCAGGAGCGTGTATATATACAAGTATCCATGCGAATAGACAGCGAGAGCACACGAAAAAGAGAAGTTGCCAGTCTATTAAAAACAGCAGACAACTTCCCGAAATACATTGTCACACTCGATGACTTTGCATTAGGCATCACATCCGAAGGGATTCATGTCGTCCATTTGCGCAAGTTTTTGATGCTGGAAAAGGTTTGATAGTTGTTCTACTTCTTGAAATACTTCTGTTTGTTGATCGAGAGATAGCTTCTGGAACCCTTTATTAAACTTTGTGTTCGACAGTTTATCAAACTCCTGCAGCCCACTCAAAAAGAAGGTTTGTTCCTCAACTGTATAGCAGTCCTCTACCATCATCGTAATAAAGGAGCCTACACCTGCTTTCTTTGCGCCAGGGAAGTTGTTTCAGGAATAGAAATTCTTGCTTTCCGTCTCGGTTTTTTATTTTGCAACCCAATAGATAGCAACCCTATCCGTGCATTTTACCAAACTTGGGGTAGTGATAGAGTTCATTCAATTTCAGGTGGTTAAATAGCCAGCATGCATTTATCACCGCCTGTCGTTGATACGAGTAGACCTTGAAGTTATGCCTTATTCGAATGTAGTATGGAATGCCATGGTCAGTTAAGAATAACCTGGCCAACTTCAACCGACAATTCAAAAGGCTCAAAGACATTACACCCAAAGAATATAGGAGAGCGCTGGAAGCAGAGCCGATGACGGCTTAATTTTCTAGTCAGGATATCCCGACTAGAAAATTAAGCATTAAGCCCTCCATCCAAGAGGATATTTTCTCCGTTTATATATTCACCAGCTTTTGACATTAATAATACAACCAATCCCTTAATATCATCAGAATTAGCCATTCTTCCCAAGGGCACTTTCTTACAGTAATTTTTAAGGAACTGCTCGGGTTGATGATTAAATAACCCACCCGGACTTATACAGTTAAACCGTACATTTTTCCCGGCTTGCATTTTCGCCATATACCGTGTCAGGTTAATCAACCCCGCATTGTGGAAGAAGTAATCGGCCGGTAAATCACCCATTCCTTCGACTCCTTCATAATTAGACAGATCCGGTCCTTTCATTCCCATCATGGAAGCAATATTGACCACACTCCCACCACCCGATTGAACGATAAGATCAGTCATTTCGCGCAGCAAAAAGAACATTCCGGTAGCATTAGAGTGCATTGACGCTTCAAACTGTTCAATAGGTGCCCGATACCCCTTCACAGGTCGAGAGACCGCATTATTCACAAAACCGTCCAATCGGCCGTAACGATCCAGAATATTATCTTTTAAGGCCAACATCGACGCATAGTTATCCTGGTCAACCGACATCGCATCGACAAGCAATCCCTTTTCTCTAAATCCCGCCGCAGTAGCCTCTGCTTTTTGCATGTCACGGGATGTAGTAATTACCTTAGCATCCGCTTCGGCAAGCCCTTCTACAATACACTTTCCATAGTTTCCCGAACCTCCGGTAACTAAAACAACTTTATTTTTTAAGCTAAATAGTTCTTTTACATTCATAACCAACCTTTTTTATCCCATTCTGCTAGATTTAGAAACGACGGATCGGGATATTGCATTTTTTGTGACTGTATGAAAAGTTCATCAGAAAACCCACTGCCTTCAATATTCCTTAAACTAGCATACAGATATTCCTCTTTGTCAATTCCCACCAATACACTGGAGACCTCCGGATGCTTCAAAGCAAACTTCGTCGCATACTCCGGAAAATTATTAAAATGCTTTTTCGCAATAGTACGATAAGCTTCCACATGATTTTCTACATCTTTCAGAGCTTCATTCATCTTAAACTTCCGCTCGGTCAGCATACCCCGCATCAAGACAGAACGTACAATAATCCCTATTCCCTTCTCTGCTGCCTCCCGAAACCAATCTCCATGCGACTGATCCATCAGGTTAAATGGTAGTTGGATAGCATCCCAAATGGCACATTCTATAGCTTTAGCGGTTTCCTCTGCCTTATATACCGATATACCTATATTTTTAACATGCCCTTCTTGCTTCAGTTCGAGGAATACACGGGTCACATCTTCATTTTGAAGAATATCCATATCCGCATAATGGACCATAAACAGGTCTATATAGTCTGTTTTCAAGTTCTCCAAACTCACCTCCAACGATTCCCGGATAATATCATTCAATCTGGAATAGGAAGGAATATTGCCTTGTTGATCTTTTAGGTGTATACATTTTGTCGCAATGACCACTTCATGACGTATTCCCTGAAATGCCTGTCCCATCAATCGTTCACTTTCCCCATAATGCCGAGCCGTATCAAAGAAATTAACACCCAATTCCACAGCTTTCTGCAAAAGTCGAATAGCAGATGCCTCATCCGGCATGTCGTGCGCCCCTAAACCATAAGGCATACCTATCTCCACACCGCCAAAGGCAATCTCTGAAACTGATAATCCCGTACGTCCTAATATCCTTCTTTTCATCATAATCTACTCTTCCAAATAAGACTTTCCTTTGTCGTCTTTTTGTGTTCCAAAAGCATGGATAATCTCCGTGCAATAATTCTTTAACCCTACCACGTCCGCTCCTACACTTACAAAATGATAACCCATGTCAAACAGTTCTTGCAGATTGGCGGTAGAGCCTACCGTTGCGGCAAACTTGCCATATCTATTGGCCACCTCAGCTACACGCTTGCGTGTGTCGATGAGCAGGGGATGGTCCCACTGCCCCGGGGCTCCTATTCCCTGGCTAAAATCTCCGGGACCAAAAAAGAGCATATCAAAACCTTCGAGTTGGGCAATTTGCTCCAGTTCGTCTAAGGGTTCCGGATCTTCAATTTGCAAAACAATAAAGCGTTCTCGATTAGCGGTGTCCAGATAGGTATTGAAATCCATCGTCGTATATCCTCCATCCGCATTCCCGCCATCTATGGGCCGCCTTCCTATCGGATGAAAGCGCGTCATGCGAATCACCTTTTTGGCATCTTCCACGCCCATGATATGAGGCACCAATATACCTGTAGCATCCAATTCCAAAGGCTTGATGTAATCGCTGTATGCGCCACGAGGAACCCGTACCATGAGATCTGTATCATGTGCTTTGGTCGCCCATACATGCGACGCTATAATAGACCAATCCTGCCCGATATGCTCCAAATCGACCCAGACACAATCAAAACCACTCAACGCCACAATCTCTACAGCCTGTGTATCTTTCAGATTGATCTTAAAACAACTGGCTGTCTCGCCGTTTCGCAATTTTTCTAAAACCTTGCTTCTTCTCATATTGTCTAATATCTAATTTAAATTGACAATTTTGGATTCATGATTTCACTCTTCATCAATCGTAATTCGTCAATTGCAATTTATAATTCATCTTTCGGTTTCAAACAGAAACAATAAAAACACTGATGAATGTTTTAAATCATACGCCCCATAAACGGATCGGTAAAAGTATCTTCCCCTGTCTCTACATGTCCGGCAAAACGTTGTTCAAAAGTGTCAAAACCTGCAATGCGGACACTGAAATCATACCAGCCAAAACTTTTTTCAAGATTCAGTGTGATGTTCTGGGTGCCTTGTCCCGACACTTTCTTTTGGATAGCGGTAGTTTTGTAGGCATTGTCGTTTATCAGCACGGTATATTCTTTCTCTTTGTGCAGATTCTCTACGTGTAAAATGAGGTTTCCGGTAAACTTTCCGGATTGTGTGTGTCGTTCTTCTACCGTTGTCAGCTGTATTTCCGGATCCTGTGAATTTCCTTTAAATTCCCGGTAGAATCCATTGGGAGCGTAGGTGCGGAGATGGTACATTTGGCCTTCAAACGATGTGATAGCCCATTCATCGCTGACACTGTCTCCCGGAACTACCGCATAATTCCAGCTCCGAGCTGTTTCAAAACCATTTTCTGATGTCTCGTCCTGATATTTATCCGGGGCATAGATTTTAAAAGGAGCACCTGCTGATCGTTTTCCGAACATCGTATTTCCTGCACCGAGGTTGATCTCAAAAGTCTTTTTATCGACACTCAACTTGCCCGTCGCCTGCAATTGATAAGGCAGGGCACAGGCAGTGCGTATGCCGGGTTCTTGCTTCGGCATAAAAGGTACGGACAGGTCGCCTTGTCTGACCCTTTCTGTTTCGGCATTTGTCAGTTCTTTGAATCCTGACGGGATATCTTTAAACTGTGCTTTATGAATGTTTTCTATCTGCCCGTCCCGGGATAGAAAGGATATTTTAGAATCTTTCACGCCCGGATTATAAGGCCTGAATACGGTTGTCAAATCTCCACATATCGTTCTGCGCCATTGGCTGATGTTGTGGCATTTGATGTCTTTTCCTGTTTTTGCCCCCAAAAATCCCTCCAGAAACTGTAAGGAGGAAGTATGATCAAATACCTGCGAGCAGACTTTGCCACCGCGGCTCCACGGCGAGGCAATGATCATGGGAACCCTGTAGCCTAATCCTATTGGGGCTTGCCGGGCATCTTTTTTAGGGACACCTGCCGCCAATTCGTCTTCCAACCGGATAAATTCAGTGTCGATGTCTATTCCTTCGGATGTTTTGCCCGAATTGGGATGTATGGGCGATGGTGGCGTGAATGGCGGAACATGGTCAAAATAGCCGTCATTTTCGTCGTAGGTCAGGATGAAAATGGTCTTTTTCCATACTTCGGGATTTTTGGTCAGGATGTCCAGTATTTCCGATACATACCATACTCCGTACCAAGGCTCGCTCGGGTGATCCGAAACCTTGCTTGAGCCAACCAGCCACGAAACTGCAGGCAGTTTTCCATTGTTGACATCTGCCCTGAACTGGTGCAGTATATCACCTTTTGGAATCCTGACTGTGCGTTCTTTCCCCTCATCATCATAGGTCAAGGTTGTCAGTTTGTCGTAATCAGGATCGTTTTTATTGATTGTAAAAGCCTTATTGTAGAGATTTTTTTCTTCGGGAGACAGCTTTTTAAAATTCTCCTCTGTATATTTTATTAAATTCCGAGCGGCTTTGTCCAATACCTTCTGTTTGGCCTGTATGGCCGTTTGTGTTTTTTGATATTCTTCGGAGCGCTCACTGAGTCCGTTTAGCTTGGATTGAAGCACTTTGATCTGGCCGGGCAGCTTTTTGTTTTGTGATGTTATACTCCGGATATACCTTGAATTGAACTGCACATTGTAGCGGGAGAAAAATTCGATGACATTACAATTGAAGTTGGCCAACCAAGACTTTTCCTCACCTTTATACCCTCCTCCCGTGCTGAGGTCATTTTGGTAGATCCGCCATGATATACCGTTTTTCTCCAGTACTTCGGGAAATGTCTCCCATAGATGCCCCCCTTTGGTAACATCCGTATTGCGGATATTTGCCTGATTTTCATGTCCCGGCTTATCCCTGATCGTGCCCGACATCAGATAGAGCCTGTTGGGGAAAGTACTGGTGTTACCCGAGCAAAAATTATGATCGCAAACGGTAAAGGCGTCTGCAAAGGCATAATTAAATGGAATATCCTGCCTGGTGTAATAGCCCATAGTCAAGGGAAGGTACGCGTATTCTTTCTTACGCCGGGATTTTTTTGCTTCCAGCCACCCATCATGCTTACCACCGTTACCCGCATCGACCTGATCGTGCCTGCCATGGGGCAAAGGGCCCATCCAGGTCGCTTTACTACCTTTTATATCCAAGCGAAACGGGGCGTACGTTTTTCTTTCGGCGTTGCTTTGTAACCAGACCGGATTACCATCGGGCAGACTCATTGCCCTAGGATCATTGAATCCGCGCACGCCTTGTAATGTACCGAAACAATGGTCAAATGATCGGTTCTCCTGCATCAGGATCACCACGTGTTCAGCGTCCAGATAGGTACTTCCAGGTTGTGGATCGATAGCCAGAGCCCGTTGAATAGAAGGTGGCAATAGGATCGAAAGTCCTGCCGCGCCTGACAGCAAAAGTGATTTTTTGATAAATTCCCTACGTGTATTTTCCATGATTGAGAATAATAGTTGATTTTTGATGCGTTTGCCCTGTGGTGACAAGACCTTAAGTTTTCGGTTTTAAACGGAACAATAAAAACGCACATATAATCATACTCACTGCCGCCACCTGAAAGATAATATTAAGATTTACGGCCTCATCACGCAATGCGCCGGCAACATATATCCCTATACCTCCAATAACGCAGCTGCACAGATTCAAAAACCCATAGCCAGTAGCAAGATACCGCTTATCGGCAATCATCCCTAAAATCGGCATCATATTGGCATCTATAAACGGTCGAGTCAAGGCGTACACTAAGAAACCACCAACCGTCGCCCATAATAAAGTTGTATAGCTAGCTATAAATATCCCTGGAACGGCAATCAAAAAACCGATAGCCGGCAACCATATCCGCGCTTTGCTATTTGTTTTGGACCACCAGTCTGCTATAGCGCCTCCCATAAGTACACCCACCAGTATTGCCGGAGAGAAATACGCTGTAGAATAAATTCCAGCTTCCGTCTGGGAAAGCCCAAACTGCTCTTTATAATACGTCGGTAGCCACCCTTTGATCATCCAGCTAATCGCACCCGCCAACCCCCATATTATAACAATGAGGATAAAAGCATGATTTCGAAACAGTGACTTCATAGCCGACTTGAAGTTGATCTTCTCGGCCGTAATTTCTTTTCCGTCGATCACTTCAACAGAAACTTTCTTCCGATCTTTCAACAAGAAGATTAAAACAATAGCATATAACACCCCTATACACCCAAAAATATAAAAAGCATAATGCCAAGTATGCGTTTCGGCAATCCACCCACCGACAAAGCCTAAGCTTTGCCCCACTGTTACACCCGCTACATGTATACTTACAGCTGTCGATTTCGTCTTATCTGTATGCCAGTCCATAATCAGCGCCATAGCCGCCGGAATATAAAATGCTTCGCTAATGCCCATTAACGCCCGTGCAACAAGCAATCCTTCAA
>JBEBWF010000046.1:0-33419 GCA_040392285.1 Sphingobacterium sp.
ACGATCTGTTAAACGGTGATCTGTTGAATGGTGTGGAAGCCAATCCGGCTCTTGTGAAGCTAACATCGGGCACTGCTCCTCATCCGGGTATTTCGATGGATCCGATAACTGGTATCATCACGGTCGCAGCAAATACGCCTGCAAGTGTATATACTTATCCGTATACGATCTGTGAAGTTTTGAACCCGACCAACTGCGCGAATACAACTGCAGTGATTAGGGTGACAGCTGCAGTGATCAATGCGGTTGACGATAATACTAGCTCGAATCCTCTTGGTTCGATCAACGGCTATACGGGAGGTAAAACGACGGCAAATGTCTTTACAAATGACCTGCTGAATGGCCTACCTGTCGTTCCGGCAGAAGTATACCTGACACCGCTTGTATCCAGTGATTCTCGTATTACGATGAACGGTGACGGTACGGTCAGTGTTGCAGCGGGTACACCGGCAGGAAGTTACACACATACTTACCGTATCTGTGAGATATTGAATCCGACGAATTGCGATGTGGCTACGGCAACGGTTATAGTTACCGATGCGGATATCGTAGCAAACGACGACGATTATACGGCTATGCCGGTGAACGGTGCTACGGGCAATGCGAACGTAGGCAATGCCTTGACGAATGACAAACTGCACAATGTGCTGGCTACATTAGACAAGGTAACCATAGAGAATGTGGTGGCTGCTACTCCGAAGCCGGGTGCAGTTAATACGAATGTACCTGTACTTAATCCGGCAACGGGCATTGTCTCCGTACCTGCAGGTACTCCGGCGGGAACTTATGAGATTAAGTATGACATCTGTGAGATATTAAATCCGACCAACTGCGATACCGACGCGACCATCACGGTAAATGTGGTGGCAGCGCCGATCGTGGCAAATCCTAACCATTACGGTCCGGTGACGACAGTGGATGGTCATCCGAACCTAGGCAATGCCTTGGAAAATGATCGTTTGAACGGTCTACCTGTGACTTTGGATAAGGTAAACTTGACTGTTACACCAGCTACTCCATTGGATCCGGCGAATACAAATACGCTTGTACCGATTATGAATAGTACTACGGGACAGATTAGTGTGCCTTCAGGTACACCTGCAGGAACGTACACTATTCCGTATGAAATCTGCGAGGCATTGAACCCGGTGGCCAATTGTGCAAATACAACTGTAACAGTAATTGTCAGTCGCTCTCCGATCCATGCTGTCAATGACAACTATGGACCAGTGGTCGGTATCGATCCGCATAACTTTGGTAGTGCATTGAGCAATGACTCATTTAATGGAAAGAATGCTGCAACGGCCCTGACAAACGGTCAGGTTGATATCAAAGTACTGACTCCTGCAGCGCAACAACCTGGTGCTCCTGTGGCTTATGCGGCGAATGTTCCGGTATTGAATACAACTACCGGAATAGTAACCTCACCAGCGAATACGCCTGCGGGTAGATATGATATCCAATACGAGATTTGTGAAGTGGCGGATCCGACTACCTGTGACCAAGCTTGGATCACGGTATGGATCACTGCGGCGAACATTGATCCAGATGACGATTTCTACAGCAATATTAGCAGTGTATCGGGAACACTTGATGCAGGCAATGTCTTGGGTAACGATAAGTTGAATTTTGTAGGTGCTACAATTACTAATGTAAGTATTGAAGAAATAAGTGCTGCGGCATCGATAAATGGATCTCCAAATGTGCCACTACTTGACGAGGCTACTGGTCAGATCAGCGTACCTGCGGGTACACGGGCAGGGGAGTATCGTATCCGTTACCGTATTTGCGAACTGCTGAACCCGACCAACTGTGATCATGCTACAGTATACATCAATGTGGCTTTACCTCAAATTGCGGCTGTCGATAATACGTATGATCCTGTCAACAGTACAGACGGTAACTCCAACTTGGGCAATGTATTGACAAATGACACCTACAATGGAGCTACGGCGACCTTATCGGGTGTAAGTCTACGTGTAGTTGATCCGGCAAAATCAGTTGCGGGTGCATCGAATACACTGGTGCCACTTCTTGACGAGGCTACTGGTCAGGTCAGTGTACTGCCTACAACACCGGTAGGTAACTATACAATACAGTACGAGATCTGTGATCTGATCAATCCGACAAACTGTTCGCGAGCAGTCGTGAAAGTCGAAGTGTTTGGTGCGGAGGTCGTTGCGGAAGATGATGACTTTGGTCCGGTAATAGGTCGTGTGGGCAACCCATCAGTGGGTAATGTCTTGGCTAACGATCGTTTCAACAGCGTTACATCGGGTAGTGCAACGACAGGTAATGTACGCATTACGGTAACGGCGCCTGCGACACCTCATCATGAGGCGGTGAATACAACCGTGCCAGTGCTTAATCCGGTTACGGGTGTTGTAAGTGTGCCTGCAGGAACTCCGGCAGCGACTTATCAAATACATTACCGGATTTGTGACCTGATCAATCTGTCGAACTGTGACGATGCTATCGTGACGATAAACGTGACGGCGGCAACGATAGATGCGGTGAATGATGATTATTCGTCCCAATCCATAAATGGATATGTGGGTGGAAGTTTGACAATACCTACGGTATTGGCTAATGACTTGTTGAATGGTGCAGCGGTTGTACCAAGTGAGGTTATCTTCACACCAGGTGCTACACCTCACATCAATATTGTGATGAGCAGTACGGGCACGATTACCGTAGCAGCGGGTACACCTGAGGGTACATACAAGTATCCGTATCGCATCTGTGAAGTGCTAAATCCGGCCAACTGTGATGATGCTGTAGCAACTATTGTGGTAACAAAACCAGTAATTGTAGCTAATCCGGATACGCCTCCAAGCATCAATGGGAAGTCTGGTGGCAAGACGCCAAGTGTCTTCAACAACGATACCTTAAACGGTGATCCGGTGGATGAGAATGAGGTGAAATTATTGCCGGGCTTGACTCCTCATCCAGGATTAACGATGAATCCTGATGGTACGGTGACGGTCATGCCGAATACGCCTGAAAACACGTATATTTATCCATATACAATCTGTGAGGTGTTGAACCCAACAAACTGTAGTAGTTCGACAATCACTGTTACGGTTATCAGAGCAACAATCGAAGCGATCGACGATGATTATACGTCCAGACCGATCAATGGCTACACCGGCGGTGTTACAGATGCTTCTGTACTGACCAACGATCTGTTGAATTTGGTTGCCGTTACGACAGGTGATGTGGTATTTACACCGCTTGTGTCGAATAATCCGGCAGTGACAATGGATGCACACGGTATTATCACCGTAGCTCCGGGTACAGCAGAAGGAATATATACGCATACATACCGTATCTGCGAGGTGTTGAACTTGACAAACTGTGACGAGGCAACGGCGACAATACGGGTAGCTCCGGCACCTATTCATGCGGTAGACGACATCATATATGTACAGAATACACGTCATGGTGCAACTTCTATTGAGACTGTATTGACCAACGATCGCTTAAACGGTGCACCGTTGCTCAATGGCGAGTTTACGCTTACACCGGGTCTGCCAAGTAGTCCTGATCTGACAATGAACCCGGATGGTACGATCAACGTAGCTCCAGGTACGAAGCCAGGTGAATATCAGTATCCGTACACCATTTGTGAGGTGCTGAACCCGACGAACTGTGACGATGCGGTTGCGGTGATCATTGTAGAGGCTCCTGAATTGTTCATACCGAATATATTCACGCCAAACGGTGACCAATATAATCCGTACTTCGAGATAGTGGGTTATGAAGCTTTCGACAGTATTGATCTGACGATCATTAACCGTTGGGGTAACGAGGTGTACAGAAATGAAAACTATAACAACCGTTGGGACGGACAAGGACTGACTGAGGGTACATATTTCTATATCGTCAAGGCGACAAGGGCAGGTAAGTCTCAAGTCCATAAGGGATATGTTACGATCAAGCGCAATTAATAATAAAAGTATCGGTTAATGAAAAATACACTAAAGTATACACTACAGATCCTGACCATAACCCTTCTGAGCATGAAGGGTTATGGCCAGCAAAATATCCAGTTCACGCAGTACATCTTCAATTCGATGAGCGTGAATCCGGCTTATGCCGGTTATAAGGAAGAATGGTTCGGCCAGTTGGGATTGCGTAGTCAGTGGTCGGGTTGGACCGGGGCACCACAGACGGGCTCGCTCTCGATAGATGGGGTACTGGATGAGGTCAACCGCCGTCATGGCGTAGGGCTTCAGATTACCGGTGATCAGCTGGGTGCCCAAAGTGCATTGAGTGCTTATGCAAACTATGCTATTCGTCTGCAATTGGATAGCTATGACGAACACCGGCTTAGCCTTGGCGTCGCTGGTGGAGTTACACAGTATAGCTTGGATGGTAACAAACTGGAATACAATGACCAAGGGGATAGTAAGATACCGGGGGGAATGATTAATACCTGGCGTCCGGACATTCGGTTGGGCATATATTACAGCAATAGCCGTTGGTATGCTGGCGTATCCGTACAGGATCTGTTTGCCGGTACGGACAGTGACGAGGATTTTCAATTTAATCAAAATTCTTTGGAGAGTATCTATCGCAACTTTCACGGCTATTTTATTGCAGGAGCATTGTTTAAGTTGGATCGAGGGTTGCTGATGCGTCCGAGTGTATTGCTAAAAGATGATTTTCAAGGTCCAACATCGTTAGATATCAATACTATGTTTATATTTAACGATAAATTTTGGATAGGGGGTGGATACCGAACCCGTTCGAGGATATTTAAACGTGATTATGCAGACTATTCTGTCAACAAATTGAGTTCGCTCAATTCATTTAGTGGAGTGGTACAATTTTATGCGACACCAAAATTTCGTATCGGTTATTCATACGATCATATGTTGAACAAGATGAGTGGGCTTCAAAATGGTACGCATGAGGTTACTTTAGGCGTTACTTTTGGTCGAGGTCAGAGACAGGTTTTAAGTCCTCGTTATTTCTAAAACATGTTTATGATGAAACCGATCCCGACCTGTCGGGAGAGCTCTCATCAACCATTGACAAAAAAATTAAACGGATGAAATTAATTCAATTCCCTAAGACTGTTGTCTTACTCGTATTAACTGTCGGAATCCTAGCTGGACAGTCCTATGCACAGGAACAGCCAAGCCGACAGAAGAAAGCGGAGACGCTTTACAATAGGATGGAGTATGCCAAGGCTGCTGCGTTCTATGAAAAGATATTGGATAAGAAAAATCCAGATATCGCTGATATGGAACGACTGGCAAATAGCTACCTTTATATCAATGATTATGACTCGGCGGAAAATTGGTTTGAAAAAGTAGTTTCGTCTCCTAAAGCAAGCAAAGAGGCGCTATTGAACTACGCGGAGGTTTTAAAACTAAAAGGGAAATATAAGGAGGCTAAGGAACAGTATCAAAAGTATGCTGAGAAGTTTGGTACAGCTATAAATATCGAACATGCCATAGTGGGGGCAGACTCAGCTATTGTCTGGATGGAACATCCGACAACACATCAGCTGAAAAATGAGGAAACCGTGAATACAGCTCATGCAGAGTTTGGTGCTTTTCCAACGAAGGATGCAGTATGGTATGCTGGTGAGCCGAATAGTCGGGTGCGCACTAAGAGTGGAATGACGGGTAGACCTTATCTCCGGTTATTTTCTGCAACGCAGCAGGAGAAGGAAAACCTGAAAGAACCGGAAATGATGTTGGGACAATTTAACCAATCTTCTTATCATGTGGGCCCAATTATAACCAATGCTAAAGAAGATGTATTGTACGTAACGGTTACCTATACCGGTAAGGAAGTAGAACGTTTTTCTGTTCGCAGTGAAAAATGGAAAAGACAAAATCTAGCATTGAAGATTTATACGAAGGATGGCGAAGGGTGGAAAGAAAAAGATTTTAAGTATAATAACACCCAACAATACTCCTTAGGTCATGCGGCTTTAAGTGCGGATGAAAAGGTGCTTTACTTTGCTTCGGATATGCCTGGTGGATGGGGTGGTGTCGATATTTGGTATAGCGAATTACAAAGTGATGGTAGTTGGGGTAAACCGCAGAATGCAGGAGCTAATATCAATACCAATGGTGATGAAATGTTTCCGAGTGTCGTAGGGAATACACTTTTCTTTTCGAGTACGGGACACATCGGAATGGGCGGATTGGATATATTCAAATCTACAGGTGCTAAAAATGTTTTTACAAAAGCAGTGAATTTGAGATACCCGGTTAACTCGGCTTCGGATGATTTTGCTTTCGTCCTATCAAAAGTTGATGGTAACGAAGAGATTGGATACTTATCTTCGGATCGCGTCGGTGGATTGGGTTCGGACGATATCTATTCGTTTAGGAATGTGAAGGCTAAACCGAAGGTGAGCATCCAAGGGCTGACGCGCGATAAATCGACAGGAAACCTTTTGCCTGTGTCGACCGTGACATTATTTGCTGATGTGAATACGCTATCGGCTAAAGGTGAAACGGATTCTGCAGCGACGATTTTGTTTGCGGCGAATGAAAATACGACCTACAAGGTTTTAGGAGAAAAACAAGGATACCATGCAGATTCGTTGAGCATTGCTATTCCGAGGATCGAACGGGATACCACTATTCAGGTAGTCATGAATTTGCAGCCTGTATTCAAAGTCGGAGATCGATTTGTGTTAGAGGATATCTATTACGATTTTGATAAGCATTTTATTCGTCCCGATGCGGCATTGATTCTGAATGAATTGGTGGAGACTATGCGGAAATATCCAACCTTGAAAATCGAGTTATCCAGCCATACGGATAGTCGCGGTAGTGATGCTTATAACCTGAATCTTTCACAACGAAGGGCGTTGGCTGCGGTAAATTATATCATTAGCCAAGGTATTGATCAGAACCGTTTGGTAGCTCAGGGGTATGGTGAAACGAGATTGATCAACAGATGTAGCAATGGTGTTCCCTGCTCGGACGCTGATCATCAGGCTAATAGACGTACAGAAGTGGAAATATTGGAATTTTAATCCAAACCATATAATTGAAGAAAGGCTATCCCAAGAGAACGGGATAGCCTTTTGTTTTTTACCACGTTGCACTTTTTTAACATTCCGTTGTCTGCTCATTTTTATTCTGATCGCTAAAATTAATACGTTTTTCGCTTTTTACTCTTTACTTTTGGACATGCTTAGTAATAGAGAACTTTTTTTACGTAATACAGCACAAACCTCCGATAGTCCGAGATTGATTGAAATCGAAAGGGCCGAAGGATCGTATTTATATAGCCCTGAAGGACAACGGTATCTGGACTTGGTTTCTGGCTTCAATGTCAGCAATATTGGGCATCGCCATCCGAAGGTAATCCAGGCTATTCAGGATCAACTGGAAAAATACTTGCATGTAACGGTGTATGGGGAATTTGTACAGGCACCACAGGTGCAGTTTGCAACGGCGCTATTGGCAAAGTTGCCCGACTCTTTTGGTTCGGTTTACTTGACAAACTCTGGTGCGGAGGCCGTCGAGGGAGCAATGAAAGTGGCCAAGAAATACACCGGCCGGAGACAGATCCTTGCTGCAAATAATGCCTATCATGGTAGTACACAAGGTGCTTTGAGCTTGATCGGTAATGCGGAGTACCGTACGGCCTATGCACCGTTATTACCTGAAATCGCTTTTATTGATTTCAATAGTATCGCTGATCTGGAAAATATTACGACGGAAACCGCTGCTGTCGTTATTGAAGCGATCCAAGGTGAAGCTGGGGTACGTGTGCCTGAGAAAGCGTATATGCAGGCATTGCGTACGCGCTGTGATGAAACGGGCACTTTATTGATTTTTGATGAAATTCAAACGGGCTTTGGCCGGACAGGACGCTTATTTGCATTTGAGTATTTTGGGATTGTACCGGATATATTGCTATTGGCTAAAGGTATAGGTGGAGGTATGCCTTTAGGTGCTTTTGTCGCCCCCAAGCGGATGATGGATGTTATCAAAGATAATCCGATGTTGGGTCATATTACGACTTTTGGGGGACACCCCGTATCTTGCGCTGCTGCACTTGCTTCGCTACAGGTGATCTTCGACGAAAGGTTGATCGAAACGGTTGATGAGAAGGCTGCTTTGTTCCGGAAGGAACTTCAACACCCGAAGATTAAAGAAATCCGTGGTCTGGGATTGATGATGTGCCTTCAACTTGAAAATTTTGAACAAGTCTATGCGGTAAGCAAATATTGTGCTGAACAGGGCCTCATGATCGACTGGTATCTTCATTGCGAGACGGCTTTGCGGATTGCCCCTCCATTAACGATCACTACCAGCCAGATCCTTGAAGCTTGTCAAATTATCAGGAAAGCTATTGATAAATTCTGTTAGTTTCAATAACTTTAGCACAAACCTACCAAAATGAGCAATAGAAGAGTATTTTTAAAACAATCGGCACTTTCCATTGGTGCGACATTAGCTGGAAGCTCGCTTTTAAAAGCGGAAAGCCTGACTTCTAAGGATTCCAAAATAGCGGTTAACGCCAACGATACCATTTTATTTCAAGGAGATTCGATTACGGATGCAGGTCGAAA
Organism: Sphingobacterium sp.; assembly: GCA_040392285.1. Lineage (GTDB taxonomy): Bacteria > Bacteroidota > Bacteroidia > Sphingobacteriales > Sphingobacteriaceae > Sphingobacterium. Next base: position 8,558 of record JBEBWF010000046.1, read on the forward strand.
TCGTGACGCTTCCGCGCCCAACGATATCACGGCTATGGGAAGGGGATATGCGATGATTGCGGCCAGTATACTCCTAAATAAATTTGCGGATAAAAATATCAAAATCTACAATAAAGGAATAAGTGGGCATAAAGTTCCGCAGTTGGATGCACGGTGGCAGGAAGACTGCTTGGATCTTAAACCCAATATTTTGAGTATTCTTGTCGGTGTAAATGATTATTGGCACAAACGGAATGGCAATTATGAGGGTACGGCGGAAACTTATCGGGAGCAATATCGGAAACTATTGGATAAGACCTTGGCCGGATTGCCAGGGGTGAAATTGATTATCGGTGAACCTTTCGGAGTAAAAAATGTCAAGCATGTGGATGATAGCTGGTTTCCGGAATTTGCAAAATATCAGGAAGTCTCACGTGATATTGCTAAGGAATATAAGGCGTCATTGATCCCTTATCAAGCAATCTTTGACGAGGCAGAGAAAAGGAACACCGGGGCATATTGGACGAGCGATGGGGTGCATACCACATTGGCAGGGGCTAACTTGATGGCGGAAAGTTGGTTGGATTGTATAAAATAGAAGATTTTTTAATGGGCTAATACTTCGGGTAATTCTTCGACATCGACTTCGCCATTTTCTGAGATATGCAAGAACTTGACCGGAACGATTTCGTTGACCAACAGCGGATCAAAAAGGGTACGGACTTTTACATAGTTTTTAGAAAAACCATGCATATAGCCGTCCTTGATGTCACTTTCAAATAATACTTCGCCGACCTGACCCAAGTTTTGCTCATAAAAGGCACGACGTTTTTTCTCGGAAAGAATATGCAGCATCTTGCTACGTTCGGAACGTTGGGCACCCGGTATTGCCCCTTCCATTTGGGCGGCAATGGTGTTCTCCCGTTCTGAATAGGTAAATACATGAAGGTACGAAATATCCATTTCGTTGAGGAAGTTGTAGGTGTCTATAAAATCATCACGTGTCTCCCCCGGAAAGCCGACGATGACATCCACGCCGATGCAGCAGTTTGGCATTAATGATTTTATTTTGGCCACCCGTTCGCTATACAACTCCCGTTTGTACCGACGGCGCATATTCGCTAATACTTTGTTGCTTCCCGATTGTAGTGGCATGTGAAAGTGGGGCACAAATCGTTTTGATTGAGCAACAAATGCAATAATTTCGTTGGATAGTAAATTAGGTTCGATAGACGAAATGCGGATCCGTTCTATTCCTTCCACTTCATCTAATGCTTTTACCAAGTCGATAAACTTGTCTTGTCGTTTTCCATCGCGAACGCCAAAGTCTCCGATATTTACGCCCGTCAATACGATCTCTTTCACGCCCGATGCGGCAATTTCTTGTGCCTGACGGATGATATCTTCAATAGCACCGGAACGGCTCGCTCCACGCGCCAGAGGTATAGTACAAAAAGTACAGGAGTAATCACAACCATCTTGTACCTTCAGAAAAGTACGCGTACGGTCTCCGATGGAGAAAGCCGGCACAAACTGGTTGGTCTCGATGATGGGTGAATTGCGAATAACAGCTTTTTCTTGCTTGGTCAGATCGTCGATATGCTCGATGATATTGAATTTTTCTGCGGCTCCCAATACCATGTCTACGCCCGGAATATCCGCTATTTCTTTTGGCTTCAACTGGGCATAACAGCCTACAATAGTAATGTAGGCATTGGGCGAGTATTTAAGAGCTTCTTTGACTACTTTTCTACATTTTTTATCTGCATGGTCCGTCACTGAACAGGTATTGATGACATATACATCGGCCTGGCTATGGAAAGGGGTGGTTTCATAGCCTGCATCCTTGAAGATCCGGCCTATCGATGATGTTTCCGAAAAATTCAGTTTACAACCAAGGGTGTAGAAAGCAACTTTTTTATTCATAATGATTTTGCAAAAATACATAAAAACATACAAAATGTGAGTTGTTGAAAAAAAGTGATATTTGAATGATGTAAAAAACCGCTATCTTCGTAGGGACAACTACAAAATACGATTTAAGATGAAACAATATTTGGATTTGCTACAGCATGTGTATACTAATGGGGCCGTGAAGACCGATCGTACAGGAACAGGAACCCGTAGTGTATTCGGCTATCAAATGCGTTTCGATCTGAAGGAGGGTTTTCCGTTGGTGACTACCAAAAAACTGCATATGCGCTCTATTATACATGAGCTGATCTGGTTTTTAAAAGGGGATACCAACATCAAATATTTAAAAGAAAATGGGGTTAGTATTTGGGATGAATGGGCCGATGAAAATGGAAACTTGGGTCCGGTATATGGGTCACAATGGCGCTCTTGGCCGACACCCGATGGCCGACACATTGACCAGATTACGCAGGTTGTCAATCAGCTGAAAAATTCACCGGATTCGCGTCGTATCATTGTCTCGGCATGGAATGTGGGTGAAATCGAAAATATGGCGCTTCCGCCGTGTCATGCTTTTTTTCAGTTCTATGTCGCTCCGGCCAATCCTGAAAAGGGGGTGCTCAAACCGCAGTTGTCTTGCCAACTCTATCAGCGTAGCGCGGATATCTTCTTAGGAGTACCCTTCAATATCGCTTCCTATGCTTTGTTGACCATGATGGTGGCTCAGGTATGCGATATGGAAGCAGCAGAATTTATACATACATTGGGAGATGCACACATCTATAGCAATCACTTCGAACAAACGGAACTGCAGCTTTCCCGGGAGCCTAAAGCACTTCCACAGATGAAGATCAACCCGGAGGTGAAGGATATCTTTGACTTTAAGTTTGAAGACTTCGAATTGGTCAATTATGAATTTCATCCGCATATTAAAGCGCCTGTAGCTGTGTAATCGCGGAACAAAGAATAAGGAACAAGGAAGCTTGATCTAACAAAAAAATGAGTAATTTAAAAATAACCTTGATCGTAGCGGCTGCTGAAAATAATGCCATTGGTAAAGACAATCAGATGCCGTGGCATTTGCCTAATGATTTTAAATATTTCAAGCGGAATACGATAGGGCATTCGATCGTTATGGGTCGAAAGACTTTCGATTCTATTGGCAAACCCTTACCCGAGCGAAGGAATATTGTACTCACGCGTGACCAAAACTATGCAAATCCCGAGGTGGATGTTGCCAACAGTATTCAAGATGTGTTGACATATTGCCGTGACGAGCGCGAGATCTTTATTATTGGTGGTGCTAATATCTATGAGCAAACGCGCTCTCTGGCCAATCGCATACTGATGACCCGTGTACATACGACGATCGATGGAGATGCATTCTTCCCCGAACTTCCGGAAAGCGAGTGGCAGCTCATCAGTCAAGACAAACATCTAAAGGACGAAAAACATGCTTTTGATTATACATTTGAAATTTGGGAGCGAAGATAATCATGCAAAGCGAACTATTCCAAAACGACAAAGAAACTGAATGGACGGATCTAGGGAAAGGTGTGAGGCGTAAAATAGCTGTTCACGACGACACTTTGATGCTCGTCAAGGTTCGCTTTGAAACAGGTGCTGTTGGAGAATTGCACAGTCACCTACATACTCAAATTTCTTATGTCAGCGCTGGCACTTTTAAATATACGATTGGGAATATCGAACGTATCATTACGGCAGGGGATAGTTGTATTATTCCTTCAGATACCCTGCACGAATGCGAATGTCTGGAAGCGGGGGAATTGATTGATTTATTCACTCCCCCGAGATTGGATTTTTTGGCTTATCCGGATGGAAAGACAAATGATGACTTAAGCTACTAAACCAAGGCCGCTTCGATCAACTCTCCATAAAAATCTGTTTCTTTCATTCCAAAAGCGCGTACTTGTTGTGGGATGAAACTTTGTTCAGTTTGTCCCGGAATGGTGTTGATTTCAATAAAGAAGAACTTATCTGTATCATTTTCCAAGAAAAAGTCGACACGAACCATCCCTTTACAGTTCAACCGAATATATATTTCCCCGATAATGCGGGCAGCACGTTCTTGTTGTTCTGCTGTTAGATCTGCGGGTGTGATTTCTTCCGTCGATCCGGGTAGGTATTTTGCTTCGAAATCGAAAAACTCTCGTGTTGTTCTGACTTCTGTAGCAGGCAATACCACCAACTCGCCTTTTGTATTTCGAAAGATGCCTTGTGAAAATTCGCGTCCCGAGACGAATTCTTCCACCAAAACCTGTTTACCTGTATTTTCAGCATCATAGGCCTTGTCCAGAGCTTCTTGCAGTTCTTCCATGACCTTTACTTTCGTCATACCTATGCTGGAGCCTCCGGCATTGGGTTTCACAAAGTAGGGAAGGGATAGCTTTTCTTCAACCAATCTTACAGCTTCACTTCGGTGATTTTCGAATAAAAGGACGGATTGGGCGACATATAACTCGGGAATGTCCTGAATAATGGCTTTTGTATACCCTTTGTTCATCGTCAGTGACGATGTTAAGGCTCCACAAGAAGTATAGGGTAATCCGATCATGTCAAAATACCCCTGCAGACGCCCGTCTTCACCCGGGCTGCCATGAAGGATAATAAATGCAACATCAAAGGTGATCGTCTCGTTATTTAAACGTAACGAAAAATCCTCTTTCTGAAGCGTGTGAAGTGTACCGCTATCATCTTTATAAAACCAACCATCATGACGGATGTCAATGAGAAAGATATCATATTTGTTTTTATCCAATTGGCGGTAAACAAATTGTGAACTTTTATACGATACTTCGGCCTCTCCCGTGTATCCTCCAGTAATTAATGCTACTTTTGTTTTCATCTGTTTATTTTGTTTTTCATCTGTCAGATGGAGCCTTTGATGGTTAAAATAATCATTTTCCGGTGTATTTAATGATTATTTTAATCATGTCGGGTTCATGGTGTTAGTTGTTGTTCGCAAATATAATTTGTGATCCACAGAAAAACGAATATTTTTGTTTAATAAAAGCACGTTGTTGAAATAGATATCACATGTCGAAACTATTACTTTACTTACGCACCGAGACTTTTCGCAAGAACCTCATTTACGCATTGATTTTTTTAGGTGTATTTTTCTTGGTGATTTATTTTGGTCTACGTATGTACACCAAGCATGGGGATGCACAGGAAGTGCCGCTTCTCAAAGGGCTTACGGTGAGCCAAGCTATCCAGGTACTGGGTAAGGCGGGTTTAGAATATCAGGTTGACTCCGTGTATCAAGTCGATGCTCAGCCAGGATTGGTGATTGAACAAGATCCGGAGGCAAAAGCATTAGTGAAAGGTGGGAGAACAATATACCTTACTATTATTACGCAAGTGGCTCCGGAAGTTGCTTTTCCCGATATTATCGAGAAAAATTTGGTGGAAGCTACGGCTATATTAAAAAATCATGCCTTAAAAATTCGGGATACGGTATACATCAACGATATTGCCAGAGATGTTGTCCTGGATGTACAATTCGCCGGTCAACCGCTCAAAGCCGGTAGAATGGTATCGAAGGGGTCGGGTATAACATTGGTGCTGGGTAATGGAAGAGGTGCTAATGAAGTGGAAGTTCCAAACGTATTAGGTCTTACGCTCTCGGAGGCCAAATTTGCTATACAGGGCTTAGGGTTGAATTTGGGTAGCATTTCAGGGGAGATTATGGATACACTTTCGGCACGAATAATTGCACAGTCGCCGGATACTTCTGCTCGCATTATTAGCATAGGAACGCCTATCAATCTAACATTGTCTAACGAATAGTTTGGTTATTAATATATGTCAAAAAAGAAATCTACCAAAAAGTGGACGCGCATTATCCTTTCGATTGTACTGTTGATAGTAGGGTTTATTGGTTTTAAGATTTACCAAACTTTTTTGGGACCCTCGGTTACGGACGAGGAGGAATATCTTTATGTGTATACGGATGATACATACGAGCGTGTCTTGGATCGTATAAGGGAGCAAAAAATAGTGAGACACCCCGATCTATTTGTTTATGCTGCTCAAAGGATGGGATATGCGGAGCGGGTAAATCCAGGGCGTTATAAATTGACTCCGGGCATGACTAATCGAAGACTTATTGGCAATTTAAGGGGGGGATATCAGGATGCGGTCAAGTTTCGGTTTGCCAACTTACGGTTAAAAGAGAATTTTGCAGGATTGCTGGGTGAAAATTTTGAGGCAGACTCTGCCCATTTTAGTGCTATATTGAACAATGAAGCTGTGGCAGAAAAATACGGTTTTACGAAAGACAACTTTTACACGATGTTCATCCCCAATACGTATAATATTTATTGGAATACCTCTCCGGATAAAATCATGGAACGGTTTTATAATGAATATCAGAAATTTTGGACGGCTGAACGACTTGAAAAAGCAAAGGCAGTCGGCCTAACACCCGTCGAGGTATCTATACTGGCGTCTATTGTACGTGGGGAGGCACTGCATAATGATGAAATGTCTGCCATTGCGGGACTTTATCTCAACCGCCTCAAGAAGGGAATGTTGCTTCAAGCCGATCCTACGGTTATTTTTGCGAATAATGACTTTACCATACGTCGGGTGTTGAACAGGCACTTGACAATAGATAATCCGTATAATACATACCGGTATAGGGGACTTCCTCCAGGGCCCATCAATATGCCTCCTATTGTGGCCATCGATGCGGTGCTCAATCCGGCGCAACATGACTATATATACATGTGTGCTAAAGAAGACTTTTCGGGGTATCACAGTTTCGCAAAGACAGTTACGGAACACCAGATTAATGCGCGGAAGTTTCAAAAGGCCTTGGATGAACGTAATATAAAGAGATAGGGTGGGACATGTACATTTTTGAACATAAAATAAGAGTAAGATACGCGGAGACTGATCAGATGGGGTATGTCTATTATGGAAACTATGCAGCATTCTATGAAGAAGCGCGTACAGAGATGCTTCGTCGTACGGGCATATCTTATAAAGAGCTCGAAGATATGGGGGTGATGCTTCCTGTTATTGAGCTGCATACTAAATATTTTCAGCCGGCCTTATATGACGATCTGATTACGATCAAGACAACAATTCGTGAAAGGCCGGGCGTACGGATCAAGTTTGAATATGAGGTGTTCAATGAACAAGGCGACCTGCTCAACTCCGGGATGACCCAGTTAGTTTTTGTCGATATCAAAAAAAACAGACCATGCAAAGCTCCTCAAATCTTTCAGGATAAGATGGATGTTTATTTTAGCTAGTTATGAAAAAGCTCCACAACAGCTTGCTCCTGTTTAAACCTTATGATAATCTTATTGAATGGTCTAAGCAAGCAACTTTGCCGGGATTTGGGAAGTTGCCGTTGTATACTGTTGCTGTGTTTTTCTTTCAGGAGATCAAACGGGAATCGATTCTAAATAAGGCTTCATCCCTAGCTTATAACTTTATGCTTGCTATTTTTCCGGGGATAATTTTCTTGTTTACCTTGATTCCTTATATACCGATCAATCATTTTCAGGATAGCCTCATGGAGTTTTTGGCTATAGTCATACCTGCTGAGGCTTATATCGCTATTCAGTCAACTCTTGAAGATATTATAAAGAAACAAAATAGTGGTTTGCTGTCTTTTGGTTTTTTGTTAGCGACTTTTTTTTCCACAAATGGTATGGCTAATTTGATGAGGGCTTTCAATAAATCATCTCTTTCCCGGGAAAATCGAAGTTGGGGAAAAAGGAGATTGATTGCTTTGGGCTTATCCTTTGCTATTGTATTAGCCTTGTCTGTAGGGATTGCTGTTTTTACGACGGCAGGTGTAGTCATCACTTACTTGAAAAACCATATTGCATATGATCTGTCTTGGTTTTGGACATTTGTGATTAAGACATCCAGATGGCTTATCCTTTTTACGATTTATTTTTTTACAGTCAGTCTCTTATACCGATATGGACCCGCGGCGTCCAGACGTTGGCAGCTATTCAATCCCGGAGCAACATTAGCCACCGTATTGGCGATATTGTCCTTTTCTGGCTTTGTTTTTTATATTGATAATTTTAATGCCTACAATAAATTATATGGTTCGATCGGAACGATCATCGTCATTATGATCTGGATGTATTTGAATTCGTTAATTTTATTGATAGGTTTTGAGTTAAATGCAAGTATCACCTTATCCAAACAAAGTATAAAGATCGTCAGACCGAAAGTATATAACTCGTTCAAAAGCCAGGATGAAGGGCGCTAATATTTTTTTTACTTAAAATGTTGTAAATAAAACTTTTTCGTATCTTTGCACTTCCTACAATGTAGGGAAAAGGAGATAATTAATTTAATGGCAAAAAAACAAGAAGCAGAAAAAGAGTTAGCAGCGAAAAACGCAGAGCTACAAGGTGTAGACACTAAAGTAGTGAAAGACACTGAAAAAATCGAGTCTGAAGCAGATTCAAATTTAATCGACCAAATCAAATCAAACACTTGGGTTACACCTGAGGGAGATTTTGATTGGGATGAGGACGAAAAAGCCTTCGGTAATTACAGCGAAGCTGAACGTGCTCAATTAGAAGAGCAATACGCAAGTACTTTCAACCAAATTAATCAAGGTGAAATTATCGAAGGTACTGTCGTGTCAATGAACAGCAAAGATGTTGTCTTGAACGTTGGTTTTAAGTCTGACGGTCTTGTAGCAAAAACGGAGTTTCGTGACTTGCCGGATTTAAAAATCGGTGACAAGGTTGATGTATTTGTAGAATCTCAAGAAGATGCAAATGGTCAGTTGGTACTTTCACGTAAACGTGCTAAAACTCAAAAATCATGGGAAGCCATCAATGACGCATTGGATAACGATGCTGTTATAGAAGGTTTTGTTAAATCCCGTACTAAAGGAGGTCTAATTGTAGACATCAAAGGTGTAGAAGCTTTCTTGCCTGGGTCACAAATTGACATCAAACCTATCCGTGACTACGATATATACGTGGGTAAAACCATGGAATTTAAAGTGGTTAAAATAAACCATGAATTCAAAAACGTAGTTGTTTCTCACAAAGTATTGATCGAGGATGATTTGGAAAACCAAAAATCGGAAATCGTTGCGAAGTTAGAAAAAGGACAAGTGTTGGAAGGTACTGTCAAAAATATCACTGATTTCGGTGTATTTATTGACTTAGGTGGGGTTGATGGTTTGCTTCACATTACAGATATTTCTTGGGGGCGTATTGAGCACCCACGGGAAGTTTTGTCATTGGATGAAACAATCAACGTTGTGGTGCTAGACTTTGACGATGAGAAAAAACGGATTGCTTTAGGTTTGAAACAATTGTCAGCACATCCTTGGGAATCATTAGATACAGCTTTAGAAATCGGTTCTAAAGTAAAAGGTAGAGTAGTAACCGTGGCTGATTATGGTGCATTCCTTGAAATTATCCCTGGTGTTGAAGGCCTTATCCACGTATCTGAAATGTCGTGGTCTCAAAACTTACGTTCTCCACAAGAGTTCTTAAAAGTAGGCGACGAAATCGAAGCCCAAATTTTAACTTTGGATCGGGACGAGCGTAAAATGAGCCTAGGTGTTAAACAATTGACACCGGATCCTTGGAAAAATATCGCAGAGCGTTATCCAATCGGTTCTAAACAAACTGCCGTTGTGAAGAACATGACAAACTTCGGTGTATTTGTTGAGCTGGAAGATGGTATCGATGGATTGGTTCACATATCTGATCTTTCATGGTCTAAGAAAATCAACCACCCGAATGAATTTACGAAAGTAGGTGAAACATTAGAGGTAGTTGTATTGGAGCTTGATGAAGAAAACCGCAAATTATCTTTAGGTCATAAGCAATTAGAAGAGAATCCTTGGGATACTTTCGAAACGATCTTTATTGAAGGATCAATTCATGAGGGTACAGTAATCAAGGTTGGCGATAAAGGTGACATCGTTGCTTTGCAATACGGTGTCGAAGGTTTCTGCCCGTCTAAGCACTCTGTGAAAGAAGATGGTACTTCATTGAAAGTAGATGATGTTAACGAATTTAAGATCATCGAGTTCAACAAGGAAAATAAACGTTTGGTAATTTCTCACTCTCGTATTTGGGAAGAGGCTAAAGAAGAAGCTCGTAAAGAGGAAACTAATGCACGCAAGAAAGATGCTAAAGCTGCATCTCACGCTGTGAAGAAAGTTAAAGAATCTGTAGAGAAGTCAACTTTAGGTGACCTTGGTATATTGGCTCAATTGAAAGAGCAGATGGAAGGTGATGAGAAAAAGTCGAAGTAATTAAGAACGGATTTTTCTAAATATAAAAGCCCCGGTCAATTTGATCGGGGCTTTTGTTTTAGTGTGCTATTATTTTATGCTGCGATGATCAGAAAGTAGTTCTTTTTGCCTTTCTGTGCTACTAGATACCTGTCGTTGATCAAGTTGGAGCTAAGGACTATTTGCTCGATGTCTGTGAGCTTTTCTCTGTTCAAGGATACACCTCCACCTTGTAACATCTTTTTGGCTTCTCCTTTGGAAGGGAAGACCTCAGTTTTGACGGCTAATAAATCTAAGATATTAATGCCTTCGGACAATTCAGTCTTACGAATGCTGAACTGTGGAACACCATCAAACACTTCCAATACAGCTTCGTGATCTAAGCTTGTTAGAAAATCCAAAGAGCCATTCCCAAATAGGAATTCAGAAGTTTTAATGGCCATTTCGTAATCTTTCTCGGAATGGGTGCGGATGGTAATATCTTTCGCTAAGGCTTTCTGTACTATCCGCTGATGTGGAGCGATATCATGCTCAGCGATGATCGAATCGATTTCTTCTTTCGTCTTTAATGTAAAAATCTTTATCCAGTTTTTGGCATCATCATCGGACGTATTAAGCCAGAATTGATAATATTTATAAGGTGAAGTCTTTTTAGGGTCTAGCCATACTGCACCCGATTCGGTTTTGCCGAATTTTTGTCCGTCTGCCTTTTTTATCAATTGGGTGGTAAGTGCGAAAGCGGTGCCTTGATCCTGCCGACGGATCATTTCACTGCCGGTGACAATATTTCCCCACTGGTCCGATCCCCCCATCTGAATTTTACAGTTATGATGTTTCCATAGGTAGTAGAAATCATATCCTTGAATAAGCTGGTAGGTAAATTCGGTGAAAGATAGCCCATTATCGCCCTCTAAGCGTTTCTTGACCGAATCTTTAGACATCATATAATTGACCGTGATCAATTTTCCGACATCACGAATGAAGTCCAAGAACTTGAAATCTTTAAACCAATCGTAGTTGTTGACCATTTTAGCATCGTTTTCAAGGTCGTCAAAATTCAAAAACTTGGAAAGCTGATTTTTTAAACAAGACACATTGTATTGCAAAGTCGCCTCGTCCAAAAGATTTCTTTCCGCAGACTTGAAAGAAGGATCTCCAATCATTCCTGTCGCGCCACCTACCAATGCCACGGGCTTATGACCGGCATTCTGAAAATGGATCAATGTCATGATTTGGGTTAAATGACCTACGTGTAAAGAATCACCTGTCGGATCAAACCCAATATACCCGGAGACCTTTTCTTTATTGAGCAATTCTTCTGTGCCGGGCATGATGTCTTGAAGCATGCCTCTCCAACGTAACTCTTCTACAAAATTCATAAACGGTATGATTTAAAAAAATGAATTAAGATTGCAAAGATAAGAGATTATGACGTATCTTACGGTATTAATTACCAGATAGCATCAATGTTGTGAACTTTTTATCGCACTATTACTTCGAACGTTTTGCTTCAGAATCGGAACAAGTGCTAGGAGGGCTACTTCCAGACCTGCTAAAGAATGTCGATAAGAATTATTCATTCCAGCTTCAGAAATTGGAGCACAAACTGAACTTCCACCCTAAAAGTAGTGCCATTACGGAGGGGTGGTTGAGGCATATAGAAGTAGACAAATTATTCCATAGCTCTGATTTTTTTTATACGCATACCCATCAATTGCGTAAGTATATAGAGGACATTGTCGATGATTTGCCAATCAGAGCGTCCTTTTTGGCGCATATTGCGCTGGAATTACTCTTAGACCATTTGTTAATCGAACAGAATATCCTGAATGTTGCTCGCTTGTACGAGCATTTGGAGCATGTCGATCGGCAGGTCTTAGCCTCTTATCTTAAAGAATTGGGAGCAGTTGATCTCGATCGGTTCTTTGTGTTTTATGATAACTTCCTCGCGGCAAAATACATTTTTGACTATGCAGATATCGACAATCTTCCGCATGCCTTATATAATATATGTAAACGGGTATGGGATTTTGAACCACAAGGGAAGCACCTGATCGAACTATCGTCTCGACTAAAGGAATACCAATTAAACCATCTTGAAAATTATAGGGAAATTTATACCTTTATTCAAGGTAAAGTGGAATAATACATTTAGTTTTTTAATCTGTATATATGAGAAACCAACTTTTCAGGAAGAAAAGTATTGACCGGATATTGTCTGATTCGATTAATCACGGATCGGGCTTAGCGAAAGTTTTAGGAGTTCGTGACTTAGTCTCTTTGGGCATCGCGGCAATCGTAGGAGCGGGTATATTTAGTACGATCGGGTTGGCTGCTTTTAATGGGGGACCTGCGGTCTCTTTATTATTTGTATTCGTCGCATTCGCTTGTGTATTTACCGCCCTTTCTTATGCGCAGTTTGCCAGCACCGTTCCTGTTTCAGGGAGTGCTTATACCTATGCTTATGTAACTTTTGGTGAGTTATTTGCTTGGATTATTGGCTGGGCGTTGGTACTTGAATACGCTGTGTCAAATATGGTCGTCGCGATTTCGTGGTCACAGTATTTTGCATCGATGTGTGCGGGATTTGGTTTACATATTCCCGAATGGTTGACTATGGCCCCTGGATATGCATTGGATGCTCACCAGAAGGTTTTGGAGGGTGGGGTTGACAATTTGGCGGGTATTGATAAAATTGCTTGGCAGGCCTATCTGACAGCGCCTAGGGTGGGAGATATTCCTATTATTTTCGATTTACCAGCGGGGCTGATTACCGTGTTGGTGACGGCGCTGGTTTATATTGGGATCAAAGAGTCGCAGCGGGCGAGTAATATTATGGTAGTTATTAAGATCGGGGTTATCTTAGCGGTTATAGTGGGTGGAGTTTTTTTTGTGAAGCCTGATAATTGGACACCTTTTGCTCCAAATGGACTTGGCGGAGTACTGAGTGGTGTTGCTGCGGTCTTCTTTGCTTTTATTGGCTTTGATTCGATTTCGACGACCGCTGAGGAGTGTAAAAATCCGCAAAGGGACTTGCCGCGGGCTATGATATATTGTCTGGTCATATGTGCTATCTTGTATGTGGCTATCACAATGGTTTTGACGGGGATGGTCAATTATAAGGAACTTAATGTCAAGGATCCGCTAGCTTATGTGTTTGAATATGTAGGTTTTGATTATATGGCTGGAGTTATTTCAGTAACGTCGGTCATTGCGATTACCAGCGCGCTATTAGTCTTTCAGCTCGCACAACCCCGAATTTGGATGACGATGAGTCGTGATGGACTTCTTTGGAAAAAATTTTCTACGATCCATCCGAAATTTAAAACGCCCTCTTTTGCAACTAAAGTCACCGGTCTGGTTGTCGCCATCCCTGCATTATTCTTGAAGATGGATTTTTTTGTGGATTTAACTTCCGTGGGTACTTTTTTTGCGTTTATCCTGGTTTGTGGAGGTGTGCTTTATATGGATAAAACAGGGTTGTCTCAGCGCTCTACATTCAAAGTTCCTTATGTGAATGGAAAGTATATTGTAGGGTTAAGCTTTGTGTTGGGGCTCGTGTTGGTATATGTCTATGGGCAAGATAGTCTTGCGGAATGGAAAACATTGGGAACAAAAGATATAATCTTGCATAAATCTTTGGTTTTTATCTTTTGGTGCGTCTGGTGTGTGTTGAGCATTTTGAGTTACAGGCACAATTTTTCCTTGCTTCCGGTGATGGGGATACTGATCAATTTGTATTTGATGAGTGAGCTTGGTGCCAGTAACTGGATCATCTTTGTCATATGGCTAGCCATAGGTTTGCTAATTTACTTTATGTACGGTTATTCGCACTCTAAACTGAGAAATGAGAATTGATTTTCTATCGATCAATCTCTTCGGATAAAATCCTGATCTTCATCAGAAAGATTAGAGGTGGAATAGGGGTGATGCTCCAATGTTGAAGGGGGGATATCCGTAGGGTTGGGGTTACTGATGCCATATTCTTTAGGATGTTTTTTTCGTCTGCGGAATAATATTCCGCCGATGATAATGCCCAAAAGAAAAAAGGTGCCTAGAATGATCAGTTTCGAGGTACGGATTTCTGTAAATAACCAAAATGAACTTTCTTCTTTGTTGTTGAAAAGGATGATGGCCACAAGTGCCAATAGAATAGCTATAATGATGGTCTTTGGTTTCATAATTACAAACATAAAAAAAAGGAGATAACATTACGCTATCTCCCTTATATTTTAGTACTGGATAAAAAGATTATTCAGCGACTACTTCAAATGGAACTTGAACTTTCACTTCTTTGTGTAGATTTAAGTTTGCCACGTATTCACCAACAGTCTTAGGATCTGTTTCAAATGTGATACGGCGGCGATCCACATCGAAACCTTGAGCTTTCAACGCATCAGCTATTTGGATGCTGTTGACTTTACCGAAGATTTTACCACTTTCACCCGCTTTTGCACCAATGGAAAGTTTTACATTTTCTAGCTTCGTAGCCAGTGCTGTAGCATCTTTCTTAATTTTTTCTTGCTTAAACTGAGCTTGTTTAATGTTCTCCGCCAATACTTTTTTTGCCGAAGAGGTGGCCAATGCCGCAAATCCCTGAGGAATTAAATAGTTACGCCCATAACCAGGTTTCACTACTACGATATCGTCTTTTTCGCCAAGGTGTTTAACATCTTGTTTTAATATAACTTCCATTATCGTATCCTCCTTATTTTAATGAATCAGTTAGGTAAGGCAATAAGCCAATGATACGCGCACGTTTCACCGCTTGAGCTACTTTACGTTGAAATTTCAATGATGTACCTGTAAGACGACGAGGAAGAATCTTTCCTTGATCATTTACAAACTTCAAAAGAAAGTTGGCATCCTTGTAGTCGATGTACTTAATACCGTTCTTTTTGAAGCGACAGTATTTTTTACGATTGTCCTCTACTTTAGGGGCAGTTACGTATTGGATATTCTCGTTTGCCATTAGTTTGCTACCTCCGCAGTTTTAGGTTCTACTTTCTTGTTGAATGCACCGCTACGTTTCTTTTCATTGTATGCTAGGGCATGTTTGTCCAATGAAACTGTTAAGAAACGCATCACACGTTCATCACGCTTGTATCCAAGCTCTAATTTTTTAATTAAATCACTTGGAGCCTTGAATTCAGTTAAGTGATAAAATCCAGTAGTTTTCTTCTGGATTGGATACGCTAATTTTCTCAAACCCCAATTGTCTTCTGCGACAATTTCGGCTCCGCCTTCTGTGAGGATGTTTTTAAACTTTGCGATTACTTCTTTCGCAGTTTCCTCTGAAAGCAACGGGGTAAGAATGATTACAGATTCGTACTGTTGCATTTTGTTAAAATAATTATTTTTTTTTAAGTAAACTCCGTATTTACGGAAGTGCAAAAATACGAAAAATATTTGTACTTATACAAGTAAAATATTGCTTTTTGTAGATAGGCTATTTTATAGGGCTTCCGCGACCACCTCGTCCACTTCAGGCACCATACGTTTTAGTAAGCCTTCGATACCGGCTTTTAATGTGATCATCGAAGAAGGGCAGCCGCTGCATGACCCTTTCAGCTCTACAGTTACGACACCTTGATCAAAGGATTTGTACGAGATGGCTCCTCCGTCTTGCTCTACCGCTGGACGAACATAATCATGCAATACTTGTTGAATTTTTACTTCGGTTTCGGTTCCTTCAAAATGAGCCGATTCATCGGAAACAACTTCTTTTACCTTTAATTCTGATTCAACGGCTCCTTTAACAAACTCTTTTAAAATGGCCTCGATGTCGTCCCATTCAACATTATCTGTTTTCGTAACGGTTACAAAGTTACTAGCGAAAAACACACCGCTGACAAAATTGAATTTAAATAATTCTGTTGCAAAAGGAGAGGCCTGAGCTGCTTCTCTGTCGGGATAATCAACACTTCCATTGATCAATAACTTATTGACCAAAAACTTCATCGTTGCTGGATTTGGTGTCGCTTCGGTATATACGTTTATTGTAGCCATTTTTAGTATTTAGACTTTTAGTATTTTGTATTTAGACTTTTGCCTACGGCTTACAGCCTAAAGTGTCCTGCTTACAAATATACATCAATTGTTTTTTAGCTCTCGTCATCCCATCGTCAAAGCTTACCAAGCTACTCCGGTATAGTTCCAGGGCGTGATGGTTTTAATTTCATGCTTGATTTCGTCTGAAATATTCAGTCCATCCACAAATGTGGCGATAGTTTCCTGGGTAACCTGTGCATTGGTTCGTGTAAGATCTTTCAGCGCCTCATAAGGTTTGGGGTAACCCTCTCTTCTTAAAATGGTCTGAATAGCTTCAGCAACGACCGCCCAATTGTTTTCAAGATCTCTTCGAAGTATTGATTCATTGAGGATCAATTTGCGAAGGCCCCTTAATGTGGATTTTATTCCTATCAAAGTATGAGCGAGTGGGACACCTATATTACGTAACACGGTGGAGTCTGTCAAATCTCTTTGCAGTCTTGAAATAGGTAGCTTGGCTGCCAAGTGTTCGAAAATAGCATTTGCTATGCCAAAATTTCCTTCTGCATTTTCAAAATCTATGGGATTTACCTTGTGCGGCATAGCGGATGATCCAACTTGCCCAGCAGTGATTTTTTGCTTAAAATAGTCCATGGATATGTAGGTCCATATATCACGACATAGATCGATCAAAATAT
Source organism: Sphingobacterium sp. (assembly GCA_040392285.1). Taxonomy (GTDB): domain Bacteria; phylum Bacteroidota; class Bacteroidia; order Sphingobacteriales; family Sphingobacteriaceae; genus Sphingobacterium. Next base: position 25,403 of record JBEBWF010000046.1, read on the forward strand.
TGTTAATACGTTTGATAGCATCGCAATTGGCCGCAAAGTTATCGTAATGCTCAATTTGCGTAGTCGTTTGCGAACGGTCTAACCCCAATATATTGTTTACAAAGTGATTTCCGAAAGCCACCCAATCTTGATTCGGATAGGCGATATGGTGTGCATTGAAGTTGCCCGTAGCTCCACCAAACTTGGCTGAGTGAGGTATTTGAAGCAACAGCTCGACTTGTTTGTGTATACGTTCTGTAAATACCTTAATCTCTTTACCTAACCGGGTAGGAGAAGCGGGTTGCCCATGTGTTCTGGCCAACATCGCGATATCCTTCCATGCTGAAGCCAATGTGTCCAGTTCATTTGTCATTTCCGTTAATGAAGGGACATAGCTTTTGTGGATAGCCTCTTTCCATGAGTAGGGGATGGCGGTGTTGTTGATATCCTGTGAGGTCAATCCAAAGTGAATAAACTCTAGGGAGTCTTGCAGGTCAAGTTTTTGAAACTTGTCTTTTAGAAAATATTCGACAGCTTTGACGTCATGATTGGTTACTTTTTCGGTGTCTTTAATCCACTGGGCATCTTCAATCGAAAAATTCTGATAAATTGATCTTAATTGTTCGGATAGGTTGCTGTCGAAATTTGCTAGTTGTGGAATTTTCGTGTCTGCCAAAGCAATGAAATACTCTACTTCAACCAGAACCCGATGCTTGATCAAAGCAAACTCTGAAAAGTAATCTGAAAGTTCTTTTGTTGTATTATGGTATCTGCCGTCCACAGGGCTGACGGCTGTTAAAGCTGATAAAGTCATGTTAAAAAATTTATCCAAAAATAAGAAAATCAGCAGCCGTTCACAATTTTAAAATGAAACCTGTATGAATTACCGTTAAAAAAAAAGACATGAACAATTCATGCAAGCTTCATTGCCATTAAAAAAAGCAAATTATTCTAATGAAAAAGCCTGTGCTTTTTAAAAACACAGGCCTTTGAGTATCCAAAAAATCTTTATTGGATTATTGTACGTTTTGCGCAGAATCAGCAGCGTTTTCGATAGCTGTTGTAGCTGAATCAGCAACATTGTTGATAGAATCAACCAAAGCCTCAGCAGTAGAGTCTACAACTTCTGTTAAAGAATCTGCAGTTTCTTCAGTTTTAGTTTGGTTACCACCACATGAAACTGCTGTCAAAGCGAATGCTAAAAATCCGAATGCGAATAAATTTTTCATTTTCTTAATTTTCTATTTAATTGAAACAAATTTGTTTTTACACTCCTTAATACGCGTAACCCTGAAAGGTAACCCGAAAAAATAAATATTTTTCAAAAACAGAGTATTGCGTTGAAAATCAGACTTATATTTATGTTTTAAACCTGTTGTCATAGCAAATATTGTGTAGTATTTATTGGATTACAACAATAAAAAAACTAAATTGAGAAAAAAGCGTTGTAAATCTAGACTGTTTTGATATGTTCAAGAAACTGAAAAATATAATTAATTTGATGAGGTCTGTTGATTTCGAACAGATTGAAAAAATTTCAAAGAAAGTAGACTTGGGAGAGGTTTTAGGTGCGGTATCTAAAATGGATGAGAAGCAACTGCAAATGGCGATGAAAATGTTGACCGGCAGCAAGAAGAAAAGAAATCCCCCGCCAATAGATGCTGACTTCTATGATATAGCCGAGAAGTTGTCTCCTGAGGATCGAGCCTTGCAATTGAAAGTTCGGGCTTTTCTAGAGAAGGAGGTAAAGCCCATTGTCAACAAATTTTGGTTGAGGGACGAATTTCCTTTTGAACTTATTCCAAAGCTAGCCGAGCTGAATGTATGTGGGTATGTATTTGAGGGGTATGGTTGTGCTGGCGGAACCTCGCTGATGGATGGTATCATCGCCAGTGAGTTTGGTCGAATTGATCCCTCTATAGCCACGTTTTTGGGGGTGCAGAGCGGACTGGCTATGGGGTCGATCTATATGTGTGGATCAGAGGAGCAAAAGCAAGAGTGGCTTCCTCCGATGCAGCAGCTGAAAAAAATAGGTGCTTTTGGTTTGACCGAACCTTTGGTCGGGTCGGGTACTGCAGGAGGTCTCACGACCACCTGTAGACGGACTGATGATGGTTGGGTGCTCAATGGACAAAAAAAGTGGATAGGAAATGCTACCTTTTCGGATATCACGATTATTTGGGCTCGGGATCTGGATGATAGTCAAGTGAAAGGCTTTATCGTTCGAAAAGAAAATCCCGGTTTTGCCGTGGAGAAAATAAAGGACAAAATGGCACTACGGATTGTTCAGAACGGCTTGATTACGCTAACTGACTGCCTTGTACCTGAGTCAGACCGATTGCCGCATGCACATACTTTCAAGGATACCGCAAAGGTTTTGCAAATGACGAGGGCAGGGGTAGCATGGATGGCGGTTGGATGTGCTCGTGGTGCCTATGAGAATGCACTGGAATATACATTAGAGCGCGAACAGTTTGGTAAGCCGATAGCATCTTTTCAATTGATCCAGAACCATTTGGTGGAGATGTTGTCTAATTTAACCGCAATGCAAACCTTAGTTTTCCGTCTTTCGGAATTGCAGGATGAGGGTAAGCTGAAAGATGAGCATGCCTCTTTGGCTAAAGTGTTCTGTACCTTACGAACTAGGGATATTGTTTCTCGAGCACGCGAAGTTATGGGTGGAAATGGTATATTACTCGAATATAATGTCGCACGTTTCCTGGCGGATGCAGAAGCTATTTATTCTTATGAGGGTACGAAAGAGATAAATTCCTTGATCGTAGGTCGTAGTATTACGGGCTATAGTGCTTTTGTGTAAATCGAGATTAAGGAAGGAACAAGGATTAAGGAGCAAAGACCGATGTCCTTGTTCCTTAATCAATCCTTTAATCTTTATTCCTAAAGCGCTTATTTCTTTTTGCTTTGTTGTTGGGCCTGTTGTTTGCGCATAATCTCTTCCATGCGTGAGCCGAATGACGATTTTTTCTGTGCTTTAGGATTCTTTTTATTATCCTCTAGTTTTGATAGGATTTTTTCATCATTAATACTCTGACGAATAAGAACTTGTGTCAAGAATGTAAATACAGCTCCTAGGAAATAGTAGTAATTCAATCCTGACGGAAAACTGTTCAACATGAAGAAAAACATAAGTGGCATGATGTAGCCGATGTATTTCATTTGATTATTTGCGGCAGCACCCGATATAGCATTGTTATACCACGTCGTTAATAATGTAGTCAGGGTCATTAGAATACACATTAGCGATATATGGTTTACGCCAAATATGGGAGCAAAAGTAATAGGTGCATCATAGGTGGATAGATCGTTCATCCATAGGAAACTTTGTCCTCTCAATTCAAATAGATTCGGAAAAAAGAAGAAGAATGCTAAGGTGAAAGGCATTTGCAGTAACATGGGAAGACAGCCACCGAGAGGATTTACGCCAACCTGTTTATACAATTTCATTTGTTCTTGCTGCAAAAGCATCGCATTATCATTGCCGATTTTCTCTTTGATCTCGTCCAACTGTGGTTTTAATACACGCATCTTGGCCATGGACAAGTAAGATTTACGAGTCAATGGGAACATGGCTCCTTTTAATAATAGGGTCAAGATAAGGATGACGATACCATAGCTCATATGAAAGCCATCTAAGAAATTAAATAAAGGAACGGTAATAAGTTGGTTGACCCAGCGTATAGGCCCCCATCCCATATTGATAATTTCTTGGTAATCTTTGCCTTCGGCCTTTAATGTTTTATATTGGTTAGGGCCGTAGAAAAAATTAAATTCGTATTGGTTATTGGATTGGGTGTTGAAAGCTAACTCAGCTGTAGACTTGTAATGTTTGACTTTGTGATCCTCCGTTTGAAGTGTAACCGCTAAATCGGCATTTTCCAAAGGCTGTTTTGATGACAAGATAGAGGAGAAGAAATGTTGTTTAAAAGCAATCCATTGTATTTTATTTTTCTCAACTTTTTCTTGGTCATCACCCGTCTCAGAAAGATGATCAACTTTGTTTTCATTATCTCTGTAGAAAATGGTTGATTTTTCACGCTCAGATTTGATGTTCGGTTCTTTCTGCAATAGTGTAGATTCCCAGCTCAACAAGATGGTCTTTTGCTTGACATCGATCAAATTCTGGATACCTATAGCCTGTATGTTTAATTCTAAGTTATAGGAGTCAGGCAACAACGAATAGTTGTATTCTAGGTATTGTTCATTGTTGTAATTAAGTCGTAGTGTTACACCATCTGCAGTGCTGCTAACGGATGAGAAATATAGGTCATTCGTATTTATATTTTGTCCAGCTGCATTAAATACAAAACCAAACTTATTATTGTCACCCTCTACCAAATAAAGTGGAGCTCCGTCAAAATTGCTTTCATTTTTGAGTTCGACTGATTTTACCTTTCCTCCTTTAGTGGTGACTTGAACTTTGACCAATTCGTTTTCGAGCGTAACAATATCCTCTTGTCCATTTTTAGACCGGCCAAATGGTTTCGATAGGTAGGCCGAATCAACAGCTGCAGTTGCAGTATCGTTGGCCGTTATGGTGGTGTTGACGAGTGTGTCAATGCTGTCATTTCCTTCCCGAACGTTGCGTAAAGAATCTTGTAACGTTTGTTCTTGTTTTAATTCCTGTTCGGTGGGTTTCATGAGGTAAAAGGAACCCGCGAAGATTACAAATATGAGTACTAATCCAATGATATTATTTCTGTCCATCTAAAAAAAGTTATTTTCGATATTAAATTATTTAACAGCTGATTTTTTTTGCGCTAAAGCAGCAGCTACAAAGCTAACAAAAAGTGGGTGAGGGTTTGCAACGGTAGATTTTAATTCGGGATGAAATTGACCAGCTACAAAAAATGGATGATCTTTTAATTCAATAATTTCTACCAATCCGGTTTTAGGATTCAACCCGGAAGCGATCATTCCTGCTTTTTCATAATCTTTTAAATACGCGTTATTGAATTCATAGCGGTGACGGTGACGTTCCGAAACTTTTGTTTTCCCATAGATAGCGAATGCTTTTGTTCCTTTCTTAAGGTCACAGTCATAAGCCCCTAGACGCATTGTTCCACCCATATCTTTAATGTTTTTTTGTTCTTCCATTAAGTTGATAACCGGGTGGGGAGTATTGGCATCCATTTCATAACTGTTTGCACCAGTCAAACCCAAAACATTCCGTCCAAATTCGATAACGGCACACTGCATGCCTAAGCAGATACCAAAGAAAGGAATCTTGTTTTCCCGTACGTACTTGATCGTGTCCAATTTTCCTTCGAGTCCGCGGGCTCCAAAGCCGGGAGCGACCAACACACCGTTCAGGCCATTTAGCTTTTCGGCAACATTCGTGTTGTTTATGCTCTCCGCAGCTATAAATTTCACTCTAACTTTGGTTTCATTAGTTGATCCGGCATGAATGAATGCTTCCGATATAGATTTGTAAGCATCAGGGAGCTCTACATATTTGCCTATTAAGCCAATGGTTACATCTGTAGTTGGGTTTTTTAAACGCCCCAAAAAAGTTTTCCAGCTTTCTAAATCAGGTTCATGCTTTGTAGAGAGTTTTAGCTTGGTGAGCACAGTTTTGTCCAACTGTTCTTTAAGCATCAATAAAGGCACATCGTAAATAGTCGATGCATCGATCGATTCGACGACTGCATTGACATTAACATTGCAAAACAAGGCCAGTTTTTTACGAATCTCCTGATTTAGTTTATGTTCTGTCCGACAAACCAAGATGTCGGGTTGAACACCGTATTCTAATAATGTTTTTACGGAGTGTTGTGTCGGTTTGGTCTTTAATTCACCCGCTGCAGCGAGATAGGGAATTAAGGTCAAGTGGATGACCAATGAATCATTGTTGCCTAATTCCCAACGTAATTGCCGAACAGCTTCTATAAAAGGAAGTGATTCGATATCACCTACAGTTCCACCTAATTCAGTAATCACAATGTCGTATTCGCCGGATTGTCCGAGCAATTGCATGCGCCGTTTGATCTCATCCGTAATATGTGGAATCACTTGAACCGTTTTGCCGAGATAAGCCCCAGCACGTTCTTGCTCAATGACATGTTTATAAATACGGCCGGTGGTAACATTGTTGGCCTGCGATGTAGAGACATTCAAAAAACGCTCATAGTGTCCAAGATCTAGGTCAGTTTCAGCACCATCCTCGGTGACATAGCATTCCCCGTGTTCATACGGATTGAGCGTGCCGGGATCAATATTGATGTAGGGATCAAATTTTTGGATGGTAACTTTAAAGCCACGAGCCTGAAGAAGCTTTGCAAGCGATGCTGCAATAATACCTTTTCCTAACGACGAAGTTACGCCGCCCGTAACAAAAATATATTTAGTCATAGCAATTAATGGAGTTTTCTAACTAAAGACGAGGAGATTTTAACTCCTGGTATCTACTATATGTACGGGGTACAAAGATAAGATTCTTTCGTGTATTTTGTGTTTTTATTTTGATAAAAACTGTGGTGTGAAAATAAATGAGCAGACGAGCCGTGGAAACAATTGTTCGAAAGGTTAAAGGCGCAGCGCTTTTTTAAAAGTATTTCTCAAGAGGTATAGGTCCCTTAAATTAGACAAATCGATTTCGAAAGTGCAAGAAATAATCTTCAAAAAATTTCTTGGAAATATAGGAGATCAATAGGGTGCCGATAATAACAAGGCTATAAAAACTTATGAAGCTATAAAGGGGGGTAAGTGTAAGGAGATATTGTTTGAAAAAATGGATAACAGTGAATATGACAAGCATATGGTACATGTATATGCCATATGATATCTTTCCCCCGATGTCGAGCCAGGTGTTGTTAAGCCAGGATGTATCCGGAAGGACTATAGCAGCGTAGACGATTAGATTTAGAAATAAAATATTCAGCAATACCCAATAGAAAATTCCGGATTTGAACAAAGGGAGATACGTTAGCAGACTAGCGTTTGCATTGAAAAATAGATATCCCAGAGTCAACGTGAAAAGAATAATGTTAACTAGTTTGTATTTCTGATAAAGTTGCAGGATGTTTATTTTGGTATGAAAAAGAAAATACGCGCCTAATCCGCCGAATGCCATTGATTCGAAGGAATATGTTTTTATAAGATGAATAGTCAATGGGGATCGAATGAGATCTAATCCTATACAGGTCAACAGTCCTAATTTTAAAAGCAATATACTTACTATGAATATTAACGGCTTATTGATCCATTTGAAGAGAGGTGCCCAGATCAGATAAAACCATTCCTCTACACCTATGGACCAGAGGGGCTCGAGTAGATGGGATCCGTATTTATAGGTTACTATACTTGGAATAAAAAACAAAAAGAAGAGCCAGGATTGATGAAATGTATAAGGAAAGGTATAGTCAATCTTTATAAAGTCAAATAGCGAAGGAAAGAGTACAATTCCGATAAAAACCAACAAGAAATAAAGCGGCCATATTCTTATCATTCGCCTGATATAAAAATTACCTACTTGGATTCCTTGTGTCTTTTTCTTTTCTTTTAACAACAGGTATGTAATGAGAAATCCGCTGAGTACAAAGAAGAATTTGACGGCGCTTCCGCCATTAAGAAAGAAGCTAAGGGTTTCAAAGGAATGAAAAGCGTTTTTAGCCCGAATAACTTCTCCATGATGGAATATGACAAATAATGCGGCAAAAAAACGAAGAGCGTTGAGGTTGGGGAAGAAAGATATATTGTTATACATGGTCTGGCAATGTATACCGGAAATCTTATGGAAAAAGGGCTTTTGGCTCTATAAAGAAACCTAAAAGCCCTTTTTTTACTTTAAAGTCTTGTATACGAGATTAAACGCGTTTCGTTTTGATACGCGCTGCTTTGCCTGTAAGTCCACGTAAGTAGAATAGCTTAGCGCGACGTACTTTACCGTGGCTGTTTATGATAATTTTTTCGATGTTTGGAGAATTTACAGGGAAAATACGCTCAACACCAATACCGTTAGATATCTTACGAACGGTAAAAGTCGCATTAGCACCTTCGCTGTTTAATTGGATTACTGCAC
>JBEBWF010000047.1:0-31391 GCA_040392285.1 Sphingobacterium sp.
CAGATAAAACCTCTTACGCGCGGTTGTATAATCATATTGAATAAACTAAGTTAGTTGTCTTTTTATAACTTTCCTGCAAACTTAAAGAATTTTGAGAGAATATTCGTTATTTAAAATTGCCTAGCGGGGTAGTGAATGGGGGCGTGGGAGAATAAAAAGGCGCTAGTCGAATAGACTGGCGCCAGGTTCGGAGCTTTTTAGCTAGCTCCTCGATCATTTATGAAGTTCATTCACGCTATCAGAGAAAGATGCTATCTTAGGTGAGCCCTTAACATCCATGCGGTTTTTTCGTGCTTTTCGATTATCCCGCCTAAGAAGTCTTCTGTGCCGGCATCGCCATGTTCCTCTACTTTGTCGATATCTCCCCGAATAGAAATAATCAGACTTTCGAAATCATTCAGCAGATCTTTGATATAGGTATTGCCATCATTTTTGCCGTCCTTTACTTCTGTTAGCTGTGTTAATTGCAAATACTCTTTCATCGTACCGGTTGCATAGTGGCCGATCGTTCGTACACGCTCGGCAACTTCATCTACGACCAAAGCCAATTCGTTGTAAATACTTTCAAAAAATATATGGAGTTCATGAAAACCAGGCCCTTCGACATTCCAGTGTGCATTTCTAACCTTCTGATACAATACACTTTCGTCGGCTAACAACTTGTTTAAAATGGCAGCCACAGCTGTCATGTCCTTTTCCTTAATTCCAATGTTTGTTTTCATATCTGTATATATTTAAAATGTTAATATGCACTTGCTTCATTCAACTTGTCTATAGCCTTTTCATCTAATTTCAGTTCTACAGCTTCCACAAAGGACTGTATATGGATACCTTTAGTGGCACTAGCAATAGGAGCGGTGACCGTAGCTTGTGCCAACAACCATGCCAACGCGATGCTAGAAGGCGAGGTTTGATAGGCTGAGGCGACCTCATCCAATGCTTTTACAATACGTTGTCCTCTTTCATTCCAGTACTTCTTGAAAATTCCTTCCCCACGGGCAAATTTTGAAAAATCTGCTGCTGACTTGTATTTACCGGTCAAGAAGCCACTTGCTAATGAATAATAGGGAATCACGCCTAATTGTTTTTCTAAAATAATATTTTTATACAGATTTTCATATTTTGCCCGATCATAAAGGTTGTATTCTGGTTGCAAAGAGATGTAGCTTGGTAAGTTTTTTTCCGCTGCAACGTCCAGACTTTCAACCAACCTTTCGGGGGTTAAATTCGAAGCCCCAATATACCGGACCTTACCTTGCTTGATCAACTCTTCATAGGCGCGCAATATTTCTTCTACGGCTGTATCTTCCTTGTCATAGTGCGTCTGATAGACATCAATATAGTCCGTTTGTAAACGCCGTAAAGAATGCTCTACCTGCTCTAAGATATGGCTTCGCTGGATATTGTGTTTTTCGGCATAGCTGAACCGTCCGCCAACTTTGGTCATCAGTACAATCTTGTCACGGTTGCCACGCGCCTTGACCCAATCGCCTATAATGGATTCCGATTCACCGCCCTTTCTGCCTTCTACCCAATGCGGATAATTATTGGCTGTATCTATTGCATCAAAACCTATATCTACAAAGTTGTCCAATATGGTAAATGAATCGGTCTTGTCCAAAGTCCATCCAAATACATTACCTCCGAAAATCAGCGGTACTATTTCCAATTCGGAAACTCCTATTTTTCTTTTGTTGAAAGCCATAAAATAAATGTTTGTTTATTTATCACAAGTTAACCCTTTTGATTCTTCTCGTCAAAAAATTGTCCCATTTTTGTGTCATAATCTAGCGGGAAGAATAAGATAAAGTAATTTGAATAACTAGTGTATGTCCGAGATAAAGGATATATATACCAAAAAATCTTCTTAGTTTTGCAACCAATTGCAATATCTCGAATGGAAAGTATACCTACCTTTTTTCACCCGTTCAGACAAGATGTCTCCTTATTAGACAAACCGACGAGGTTTACCTTTCCCTTCTGCTATGAGCCTCATCCACTAAGCATTGCTGCTAGTGAAGAACTTCAAAGCTACCTACAGGAACAAACGGATTTTGAACACAATTTTGGATTATCTGCCCACTCATCTGAGAACGCTATTGGAAAGATGTTTGGCGTGTTGGTCGTGGAAGATCAAGAAGGGAGAATGGGATATTTGGCAGCTTGTTCGGGTAAATTAGCAGGCAGCAACTGTCATCCTTATTTTGTTCCACCAGTGTTCGATATGTTGGAGGAAAATGGCTTCTTCTTAAAGGAAGAGAAAGACATCAATCGATTGAATCGAGAGATTGAAATGGCAGAAAATGATATGCAGATCGAAGATCTGGAGCTTCGATTGAAACAAATGAAGGCATATCACGGGGAGCAGCTGGCTTCTTTGCGGATACTGCATAAAACGAATAAAGCGTGGAGGAAGCAGGTCAGGAGCGAACAGCAACAGAAGCTTCCCGCCGAAGAATATAAAAATCTAGAGCAGGATTTAATCAAACAAAGTTATCGGGATCAACATGAATACGATGTGCAAAAGCAGGCTTGTCGTCAGGAGGTAAGCGAGCTCGAACAAGCACTGCACAGCATTCTCGCTCGTATTGGAGAAAAAAAAGAGTTACGGAAACAGCAGTCGGCGAAGTTACAGCACAAACTGTTTGATCAATATCAGTTTCTAAATGCTCGTGGTGAGGTGAAGTCCGTGCGCTCCATTTTTGAGGAGGCAACAAAAATGCTGCCGCCAGCTGGAGCCGGGGAGTGTGCGGCACCGAAACTACTGCAATATGCCTATCAACAGCATTTGAAGCCTATATGTATGGCTGAATTCTGGTGGGGATTGTCTCCTGCATCGGAGGTGCGTAAACATCGCTACTACTATCCTTCATGTCGAGGAAAATGCGAGCCTATTTTAGGGCATATGTTACAGGGACTATTGATGGACGATAATCCAATGCTTCAAAACCCTGCCGACGGTAAGGATATGGAAATTATTTTTGAAGATGAAGATATCATTGTAGTGAACAAACCAACTGAGTTTCTTTCCGTTCCCGGTATACAGGTACAGGATAGTGTTCAGACACGAATTTTGTCCAAATATCCGAACATCACTGGACCGCTCATCATACATCGCCTAGATATGTCAACATCGGGGATTTTGGTGTTGGCCAAAAATAAGAATGCCCATCAGTTTGTTCAAGATCAGTTTATTCGGCACACCGTCGAGAAAAGATATACGGCACTTTTGGACGGTCTTATTCTTTCTCCAGAAGGTGTAATTGATATCCCTCTGCGGGTAGATTTGGAAGATCGTCCCAGACAGGTCGTCTGTGAAGTGTATGGAAAGGCTGCACGTACACGTTTTCGAGTTGTCCAGATCGAGAATGACCGTACTCGAATTCATTATTTTCCATTGACGGGTCGTACACATCAACTTCGTGTACATTCGGCGCACCATCGGGGCTTAAATACGCCGATAGTTGGGGATGACCTCTATGGTAAACGAGCGGATAGGCTTTATCTCCATGCGGGCTATATCAAATTTGTTCATCCTCGCACAAAGCAGAAAATTTCCTTTGAAGTGATGGATCCATTTTAGGAAATGTAGACATTTTCTTAAATTGGATGAAAATTTTAATCCAGAATGGATAAATTACGGTTTGCCTATCAACACCCTTCGTTTCAAACTACTGACTTGGACTTGATTTGTGCGGCACATACCAAGCTGCATATCGACAAAGGAGAGTTTTTGTTACAAAAAGATCAAGTCGCTAATGAATATTATATCATGGAAAGTGGGCTGGTTCGAACCTATCTGTATGATTTCGAGGGCAACGAGATTACAACAGGTTTTACAGGAAATCAAGAGGTAGTCATCGAGGTAGCTTCTATTTTTCAGCGTGTCCCCACGCAAGAGTATATCCAATGTTTGACAGACTGTGTACTGTGGAAAATAGAGTTCGATACATTTCAAGACTTGTTTCATCAAATTCCTGCTTTTAGGGAGTGGGGAAGGGCGTGGATGGCTTTCGAGCTGTATCGTAATAAAATGAGAGCAACGGAAATGATTACCGAGCATGCGGCAAAGCGGTATCTGCGGCTTATACAGGAAAAACCTCAGATCATCCAGCAAGCTCCTTTGAAATATATCGCCTCTTATCTGGGAGTTACGGATAGTTCGCTCAGTCGGATACGTAAGGAGATCATGCAGAGCTAATTAAGTGCAGGGACGGTCGTCTTTTTGTCGGATGATTGAAATCTGTAAAATTATAAAAGGTGAACTTATGGACAATAAACTAACTGCAAAAGCATCTATTCAGATTATGAAACCGATAGCCGAAGTATTTGAGGCAATAGTTGCTCCGGATAAAATGAGTCATTACTTTATTGAAAGTAGTACGGGACGACTGGAGGACGGAAAAACTGTAAATTGGAAATTTCCTGAATTTGAAGAAAGCTTTCCTGTAACAGGTAAAACTATTGAAAAGGACAGTTATCTCTCGTTTGATTGGAGTGGGGGAGCCGAAGGGATGCTGGTGGAGATCTTCTTGGAGCGTTATGATGAGGACAGTACGATTGTTCGCATTAAAGAAGGTTCGATGGACAAAGATGACAGCGGTATTCAGCAAGCTATAGGTCAATCTGAGGGATGGGCTAATTTTTTAGCTTGCCTCAAAGCTTATCTAGAATATGGGATAAATTTACGAAAAGGAGCTTTTGAATTTATGAGGGGTACATAATGGCTAAAAATAAAACGACCTACACAGGCGAGAGTGTAGCAGCCTTTATAGAGCAGGTTGATGATGAGCGAAAACGCAAGGATAGCTATTATCTCGTTAAACTGATGGAGCGGATTTCGGGCGAAAAAGCTACGATGTTTGGTCCCTCTATTATAGGCTTTGGTAAGTACCATTATGTCTACGCAAGCGGGCATGAAGGTGAGGCTCCTTTGATAGGATTTTCTCCGCGCAAAGCGGCTATCTCCCTCTATGTATTTACGGGTAGCGACGAACATGTTCCTCTTTTGGAAGGATTAGGAAAATTTAAATTGGGCAAAGCTTGCATTTATATAAAGAAAACCGAAGATATTCATGAGGGAACTTTGATAAAACTTATGGAAGCTACTATTGACTTTCTTAGTAGCCGATATACAAGGATTAAACACGATACTTAATAGATTTATAGTATGAAACAGCACACTACGAATTATTATAATACGCTGATTACGATAGCAGAAGATAGCAAAGCAGATCGAGGTGTCGTTCCACCCCTCCATCCAGAAAAGCGAACCATTGCCAACCGTCAATTTGACTTAATCCAGCAAAATCCATCGCAATATACTTCCGATGACATTATATTTAAGGTATATGCTATACGAAATGATATCTTAGCACAAGATTATGAGCAAGAGCGTATACAATTCTATTCCAAAGGACAGCCTTGTATGCGGACTTCACCTCTTGCCAAAACATATGGGTGGGGGATTTATTATGACAATGAAGGTAAAGTACGACTGATCGACAGTGGATCTGAAGAGTATGAAAAGTTGCTTCTGGATGATCGTATAACAAAAGTGGCTGCCATGAAGTCAAAAAAATAAGAGTATGGTTCTCCTTTTTCTCCCTTAGGCAAACATTACCGAGCCACGAAGGGCATTTACCGATGATAAGCGCGTATTTACCTAAAACGTTGAAGATTGAAATCAATATTTAGGTAATTTAGGATATAAATCGTGGAAGAAAAACACAAGAAAATAAAAAGTTATGTCATTCAAAGAAACATTCTATACGACAGGGGAGAACCTGCTGAAAAAAATCAAGGAGTTAATTGCAGAAGGTAATGTGACAAAGATCAGTATTGCTGATAAAAACGGAAACGAGATCATCAGTTTTCCTGCTACAATAGGCGTTATAGGGGCTATTTTTGCTCCGATAATTGCTGCTGTGGGGGCGGTAGCCGCATTACTGACAGAATGTAAAGTTACCGTAGAAAGGAAAGATCCTCCGAAGGATAAAGATACAACGCCAACTGACGACGGTCATGAGAATTAATCGGAAGGGTCATACGGTAAATTGTAGCGGGAGAGATGAAGCTTCTTAGGAGCTGCATAGGAATGCTGTGTCAAACAACTCTATAAACAAAAAAACAAGGAAAGCATTTTTGCTTTCCTTGTCAAGTACCCAGCGCCGGAGTCGAACCGGCACATCCGAAGATATTGGTGTTTGAGACCAACGCGTCTACCAATTCCGCCAGCTGGGCAAGCTGTTTTGTTGTTCGACGATGCAAATATAAGTCTTCTTGGAGTGTTTGCAAAAATATTTTTAGATGTTTTGTTAAACTACCTGAGTATTAAACAAAAAAAGATGGAAATAGCAAAAGCCAACCTAAAAGTTGGCTTTTGTGTAAGTCTCCACACAGGCTCCAATTAATGGGAGCTAAGCTGTTTTTTCTTTTCTTCATCGAAGCCGGCTTCCAGTTCAGCCAATTTTTTCTTACCGTAGCTCAAACGGGTAATTACCACAAAAAGAACAGGTACGATAAAGATAGCGAGGAAAGTCGCTGCGGTCATTCCGCCAAAGACCGTCCATCCGATAGTCTGCCTGGATACCGCCCCTGCACCGGTAGAAATCATCAACGGAATAATTCCGAGGATGAAGGCCAACGAAGTCATAATAATTGGACGAAGGCGAAGTTTTACGGCTTCTAAGGTAGCTTCCAGCAAGTTCATGCCAATATCGACACGTTCTTTGGCAAACTCTACAATCAGGATCGCGTTTTTAGCTGCAAGCCCGATAATTGTCACTAGACCAATCTGTGCATAAATATTGTTGTCCAGTTTTGGTAACAGGATCAATGTTAGTATGGCTCCGAAGACGCCGAGTGGTACAGATAGTAAAATAGAGAACGGTACAGACCAACTTTCGTATAGGGCAGCCAATAATAGGAATACAAATAAAATACATAACGCAAAGATTTGTATTGTTTTAGAGCCTGATTGCTTTTCTTGCAGAGAGAGTCCTGAAAACTGATAGTCAAATCCTGCGGGTAATGTTTGTACAGCAACTTCTTCCAGTGCTCGTAGGGCATCACCAGAGCTATACCCCGGAGCTGAACTACCAGATACTTCAATACTTCTAAAAATATTGTAGTGATTAATAATGGAAGGCATCGTTACTAATTCATAAGAGACCAGTGCACCCATAGGTACAGGATTACCTTGGATATTATTTACATAAAGTTTATTGATATCTTCAATATTCATACGATAACCTACGTCTGCCTGGGTAACTACACGGAAGTTCCGTCCATATTTCGTGAAATCATTAACATAGCTACTGCCCAGATAAGCAGAAATAGTCGTGTAAATACTCGATATCGGAACACCCATTCTTTTTGCTTGTTCGCGATTTACCTCCAACTTGTAGTTTGGCGAATTGGAGTTAAAAAGCGTATAGGCCATGCCGATTTCAGGACGTTGGTTAGCAGCTGCTAAGAAATCACCTACGGTCGCTTCGAACTGTTTAATATCTATAGTCTGTAAATCTTGTACCAATAAAGAAAAACCACCGGACGAACCGAGGCCCGGAATAGCTGGAGGAGTTACAGCAAGTACCCTGGCTTTGGAATACTGGGCATATTTACCCATGATAGCACCGGTAATTTGACTTGCCGTACGCTTCCGTTCGTTCCACGGTTTTAACGATACAAATAGGGTTGCGCCGTTAGATTTGAAAGATCGGTTTAGAATATTAATACCTGAAATCGCTGTTACATATTTTATTTCCGGGAAATCGCGATGTATCTCATCTTCTAGCTCTTTCAATACCTCGTTAGTACGGGCTGCCGAAGCTCCTTCGGGCAAAGTCACACCGGCAAAGAACATTCCACCATCTTCTGTAGGGATAAATCCTGTAGGCTTAGTCTGGAACATCCATCCTGTGCCGATGAAAATACATAGCAATATAATTAATACAAGAGGACTGGCCTTTATCGCTTTATTGACCCCTTTGGAATAGCTGTTCGTTACCTTATTGAACCAACCGTTAAACTTGTGGAAGATCTTGTTGAGCCCTTTAGAATCTTTCGTAACAGCCGTAGGTTTTAATAACAGCGAACAAAGTGCCGGGGTTAGCGAAAGCGCAATAAAAGCAGACAACAATACGGATACGGCAATAGTAATTGCAAATTGTTGATAAAGTTTACCTACCATTCCCGGGATAAATCCAACAGGCACAAATACGGCTGCCAAAATCAAACCAATAGCAATTACAGGAGCAGTAATGTCTTTCATCGCACGCTTGGTGGCTTCTTTTGCGCTCAGCTTGTTATGATCAATATAGTGCTGTACAGCCTCCACGACGACAATAGCGTCATCCACAACTATACCGATGGCGAGTACGAAAGCTAACATAGTCAGGTTATTGATGGAAAACCCGAACAGCGTGAAGAAGATAAATGTACCTATGATGGATACAGGTATAGCTAAGACCGGTATTAGGGTTGCTCTCCAGCTTTGCAAGAAGAAAAATACAACTAACGTTACCAAAATCAAGGCTTCGACTAATGTATGAATAACCGATTTAATGGAAGCATTGACCACAGATACGGTCTCATAACCGACGACATAGTCTACATCCTCTGGAAAAGACTCTTTCAGCTTATCCAACGAAGCAAAAATACCTTCGGCTGTTTCAACTGCATTCCCCCCAGGCGTTTGGTTGATCATCATACCCGTAGATGTCATGCCATTGACTGTGGTAGACGTACCATAATTAAATTGGCCCAATTCTACCCGAGCTACATCTTTTAGTAATACAATGGAGCCGTCTCGATTTGTTTTTACGACGATGTCTTCGAAATCTTCGACTTCCGAAAGGTCCGAATCTGTAATTACAGGATATTCAAATACCGTAGAAGATTCTTGAGGATTACCACCTACGCTACCACCGGGGATACGTATGTTTTGTTCATTGATCGCGGCAGAAATATCTGCGGGTGTCATGTTTAGATTGGCCAATTTGTTGGCATCAAGCCATACGCGCATAGAAAAAGGCTGGCCGAAGGAATTCACATCACCGACCCCTTTTACACGCATGAGGGCATCTCTTACATAGAGGTTGGCATAGTTGGCCAGAAATTTATTGTCTTTTGTTCCCTTGGGCGAAACCAAGGAGACCAACATCAGGATATCCGTATTGGCTTTACGTGTAGTTACGCCCAATCGACGCACAGCCTCTGGTAGGGATGGTTCTGCAATTCCTACGCGATTTTGCACATCCAGTGTGGCGATGTCGATATCTGTTCCTACTTCGAACGTGACTGTAATTTGTGCTTGACCGTTTGATGTACTATTGGAAGACATGTAGATCATGCCCGGTGTACCATTAATCTGGCTTTCTATTGGTGTCGTGACAGTTTGCTCGACCGTCTGTGCATCGGCACCTGTATAGTTCGCCGTCACTGTAACGGTAGGCGGGGCTATGGAAGGGTATTGACTGATAGGCAACGTAGTGATGGCAATCAATCCGATTATGGTAATCAGAATCGAGATCACTATGGCTGTTACAGGCCTTTTTATAAATACTTCTGAAATCATTGTTTTCTAATTAGCGTTCTTGCAAATATTATTAGTTGTTCGGCACATTCTGTTCAGTTACTTTGGATCCCGGTCTTAATGCTGTGGTACCATCAACTACGATTTTTTGTCCTGCTTCAAGCCCTGAGGTAATAACGATTTTGTCATCGATTTTCTGCCCAAGCGAAACCTGTTTCAATTCTACTTTGCTGCTATCGTTGACGGTATATACATTAAATGTACCCAACTGTTCGAACACAGCCTTGTAGGGGATAATCAACTCTTCTTGTTCTGACGTACTTTGTATATTCAACGTCGCACTCATACCCGCACGTAGCACGTGCGTGTCGTTTGAAAACGTAGCTCTTACTTTCAGTGTTCCGGTCTGGCTATCGACAGCCCGGTCAATTGTAGTGATTCGTCCCGCTTTTTCAAATCGGCTTCCGTCGGGCAGGGTAACATATATTTGTGCTTTAGCGCTTCCTGTTTGTAATTTGCTGAATTCCGTAATATCCCGTTCGTTGATTTGAAATTCGACGGCAATAGGATCGGTAGAGCTGATCGTGTTTAACAATGTCGTACCGGCGCTAACCAAGGCCCCGTTGCGAACCTGGGAAATACCTACGTTTCCAGAAAAAGGTGCTACGATAACAGCTCTTTGTAAATTGGTACGAGCGGTAGTCAATGCCGCTTCTGCAGCTTGTACCTGAGCTTTTTGGTTGCTCACATCTGTTGTTGCATAATCCAATGTTTGCTTGGCTATCGCGTCTTTTTCAGCTAAGGTTTGGTAACGTTGTAGATCGGTTTGTATACGTTGTAGATTAGATTTTGCAATTTCAAGGTTGGCTGTGGCTTGATCTAAAGTAGCTTGATAGCGTGTTCGGTCTATTTCGTAGAGCCGTTGTCCCTTATTGACAAAAGCTCCGTCCGTGACGTATATATTTGTAATATATCCCGATACCTCAGCTCTGAGCTCAGTTTCTTGCAAGGGTACTACATTGGAAGGATAACTCTTGATGCCTGATACAATTTCTTTCTCTACCATCGCTGTAGATATAGGCGTGGCCATATCAGCCTGCTGCATTTTTCCTGCCTGTTGATTTTTATTCTCATTAGAGCCACAAGATTGCCCAAACAATCCTGAACCAATAAGTAAAGCCGAAAGTAGTTGATTTTTATTCATCGTTGTGCGTGTTCGTTATGATTAGAGAGTTGTATGAAAAAGTTAATTGTTGATAGATAGTGTACCCAGTGCTTTTTGAATATCAAGTTTACTGGATAATACCGCATAAAGTGCATTCAAATAGTTGAGTTGAGCTGTTTTTAAGTTTGTTTCGGCAGTCATTAAATCTAAGTAAGTTTTTATGCCGGCATCGTACTGTAATTTGATGGTGTTGTAGACTTCTTCAGATAGTTCGATGTTCTCCTTTGCATTACGCCAATCGTTCATGTTGGAGCGATACGATGCCATTGCCAAGGAGTATTCCGTACTGATTTGGTTTTCCAAATCTTGAAGATCCAAATCCAAACGTTCTTCCAGTAATTCAGATCTCCTGATTTCCTGCAAACGTTTTGTTCCTTGGAAGATAGGCAAACTTAAGCTTAAGCCCACCGTCGACGCAGGGAAATTGTCGCTATAGAGATCCGAAAATGTATTATTCCGATAATTTGTCGAATAATTCGCGTAGGCGCCGACCCGAGGAAGAAAACTCCATTTTTGATATTGTGTATTCAACTTTTGGATTTCTTTCGTGTTTTGGAGTTGTTTAAATTCTACGCGATTGGTAATCTGTAGCAACTCAGACGTATCCAATAATAAGGTTGTTTCCATATTTTGGTCCGTAAACGATAAGGATAATGACTGCTCTCCAGGTATCGCCAGCAGCATTTTCAGGTAATCGTATTTGTATTTCCGAAGTTCTCGTGCCGATTTCAATTCCGCTCGAGCATTATTTAGGGATATTTGCGCTCGTTTAAAATCGGTTTTGTCTACGAGCCCAACTTCATAGCGAGCAGAAGCTTCAGCATGCTGCCGCTCCAACCGGGAGATGTTTTCTAAGATCACCTTAATCTGTTCTTCACTGGTTAAAATATCATAGTATGCTTTACTGACACTTACAACTGTGTTTATTTGAACATTTTCCAGATTTAGGTTGTTTTGTTGACGAACAAAGCGAGCAGCTTTAGACGCTTGGAATAATTGTGGGCTAATGATTGCTTGATCCGCCTGAAACGTCAATCCACTATTATTGCGCTGTCCCATCGTAATATTCGCACCATTGATATTTGTTGTAGGTAGCTGTATAGAATGACTAAGACTGCCCGTTGCATTAATTTGAGGGAACCAACCCGAAAGGGCGGAAGCAATCTCTCTTTCACCGATTTCTTGATCGATCTGGGCCTGCTTGAGATCGACCTTATTCTCCAAGGCATAGTTTATTAAGTCATCCAGTGTAGCATTGGAGAGGAAAGAGGTTTCCTGAGCAACTGCCACCGAAAACGTAAGAGCTGCAAAAAATAAAAATGAGGGAATTCGCTTTAAATTAAAGTTCATGTTGTCTATGTTGTTTTACGCCGTTCCAAATAATTTCGATTAAATCGTCCAATTGTTTTTCTTCAAATTTGATTTTTCCATACAGAGCAGATTTAGAAAAAGATACCGCCACACCGATAAAGGCGGAAGAGAGGATACAGACATCCCGCTTTTTCAATACACCCATCTCCATGCCTTGTGAAAGAAAATCAATGACCTTGTTTTCTTCATAGGGACCATCAGATGTTTTACTTTGAGCCATCTCAAAAAAGGGAGAGCTGTGAAACTGCTCCATAAAGCTGAATTTATCCGTATGGTCCCGATAAAACGAACAAAAGCGTTTGAAAACAATAGCAAATTGTTCTTTATAACTTAAGCTTTTGTCCAGATCGTCAAAAATATAGCGATGTATTTTTTGCTTACAATATTCATAAAGCTGGAGTATTAATATTTCCTTGGAGGGAAAATAATGATAAATGGTGCCGATAGCCACGTCAGAGGACTTCGCTATTTGACTCATCGGGGTGCCATGGAAACCATGCTCTTGGATGAGAAGCAATGTGTTTTTAAAAATACACGTTATTTTATCTGTATATTGAACGTTCATTCGGTCGCAAATGTACCGAATAAGACGGTTTTTTCTTGTCAAATTATTGTTATACTTTTCGGATACGAAATCTTATGAAGCAGCTGCGGAGATCGGTATGTTAAATAATTGTTAAGTTTTCTAAAAGCACTTGACGAGTGTACTTTTAACACTTATCTTTGTGGTATCATAATTTAGGTTTATAATTGGTTAGTAAAGGTTTTCATTCTCCCCGTTTGAAAACCTTTTTTTATTTCTTTGAAAGCTCAATATAAGCATATTGTTCTCGTTTATTCCCACAGTTTTTCGTCTTTTCAACTATCTTGATAAAGATTATTTAATGATCCGCTTTATTTTATTGGATTTCTTTATCAATTTATGAAGGCCCTCATAATCTTCCTCTTCAATTTTGTCGTGTAGTTTTTGCAATTGTTTGATATGCTCTTCCAAAACCTCTAAGACATTTACACGATTTTGTTTAAAAATAGGTGTCCACATATCGGGAGATGATTTTGCAAGACGGACAGTGGATTCAAAGCCAGACCCTGCCAATTCGAAGATTCGTCCTTGCGACTTTTCTTTTTCCAACACAGTTAACGCCAGCGCAAAGGAAGTTAAATGGGATATATGGGAGACGTAAGCAGTATGCATATCGTGTTCTTCCGCATTCATAAAGAGTGACTTCATTTCCAGCTGTTCCGTAATCGTATCTGCTAAATCAAAAGCATCTTCATCGGATTTGAAGGCCTCCACGTACACCATATTCTTGTCTTTGAAAAGATCAGGGAGAGCCGCCTCTGGACCAGAATATTCTGTACCCGCCATTGGGTGAGCAGCGACATACCGCCCCCTTTTTGGATGATCGGCAATCTGTTGTAAAATATTTATCTTCGTCGAGCCCATATCAATCAGCACCTGGTCGGTAATTCGATCTAGGATATAGGGAGCAAGTTGCATAATAGCATCTACAGGTGTGGTTAAGATAATGACTTTACACTGCTCAATAGCCTCATCCAATGCAATAAACTCATCGACTAGCTTGAGTTGGAGTGCTTTTTTACGATTCGATTCATTCTTATCGATACCTATTATTTTATCATACTGATTAGTTTCTCTCAGTCGTATCGCTATAGAGCCACCAATCAAACCTACACCTACAATTGCTATATTCATCTTTTTATCGCACTAGATTTTGTCGTTCAATCAAAATTGTCTGCAAATTTAAGATAAAGTATTCTCAATCCTATCAATTGCTTGTTGAAAAACCTCCGGAGTAGCGCATAGGCTTATACGTATATATCGGTTGCCCGCAGAACCGAATATCCCGCCAGGGGTAATGAATACATGCGATTTGTATAATACTTCATCGCATATTTCATAACAGTCCTTGAAATGCGCCGGGATTTTGGCCCACACGAATAAGCCCACTTGATCTTTGCTATAGCTACAGCCAAGCAAATCCATGATTTCGAACACCTTTTCTCTTCTCTTGCGGTATTCCTCATTCAATTGGGTGTACCAACCTTTATCAAGGTTTAGCGCCGTGGCAGCTGCTACCTGGAGCGGTAAGAACATACCCGAATCCATGTTGCTTTTGAAGCGTAGTATTTCATTGATACGGGTTTCATTTGCCAAGAGCATGCCAATTCGCCAGCCCGCCATGTTGGAGGATTTGCTCAACGAGTTTAATTCTATGGCAACATCCAATGCCCCTTCAATAGAAAGAATACTCTTGGGCTGGTCGTTCAGTATAAAACTATAGGGGTTGTCGTGACATATTAAAATGTTATGTTTCTTTCCGAAAGCAATGATCTGTTCGAAAAACTCCGTATTCGCTAATGTTCCCGTAGGCATATGTGGGTAATTGATCCACATCATTTTTACCTTGGTCAAATCCGATTTTTCGATTTCCGCTAAATTCGGAAGCCAATGAGACTCTTCCTTTAGTTCATAGGGGATTATAGTAGCACCACTAATACGTACAGCACTGGTATAAGCCGGATATCCAGGGTTTGGCACCAATACTTTATCACCCTCTTGCAAGTAGGTCATACAAATGTGAACGATTCCTTCCTTTGAGCCAATAAGTGGTAATATCTCGGTGTCAGGATTGAGATGTACCTGGTAATACCTCGCATACCAATCAGCCATAGCCTTTCGAAGTATAGGGGCCCCTTTATAGTTTTGGTACCCATGCGTATTCGGTAAGGAAGCTTGTTCACTTAATACTTGAATGACATCGGGGTGAGGGGGAAGATCTGGACTCCCTATGCCCAAATTAATAATTTGTTTACCCGCCTTATTTAACGCATCGATCTCCCTTAACTTTTTTGAAAAGTAGTATTCTTCTGTATGTTGTAGCCGATTAGCAACTTGGATATCCATAATAGTCGATTTGGCGCTAAATTTAAAAAATCTAAATGGTTTTGTTGAAATATTCAAACATAAAGTGGGGAGAGGGAATGTTTTTTATAGAAAAATTTTGATTAACAGAAATGTTTTGTACTTTCGTGTACGTACACGTTTGTATTTATAAACTAATCTAACCCAATGGCAAATAGCATATTGTTTTATAACGCAGAGATTATATTGAGGGATGAAATTTTCTTAGGTGCTGTTCTCATTGAAGGAACGAAGATCAAGGCCATATATGAAGAAGAGGATATCCAACTGGATCGTTTTGTGGATTGTACATTAATAGACCTCAGAAGACGATTTTTGTCGCCGGGTTTTATTGATATCCATGTACATGGGGGAGGAGGCTATGATTTTATGGATGGTACCGAGGAGGCATTTGAAAATATTGCTATTGCACATGCCAAATACGGAACTACCGCTATGGTTCCCACAACACTTACTACTACGCAAGAGCGGTTAAAGGAAACGCTGGAGAGCTATGATCGGATAAAGGACAAACAAATTAGCGGTGCTCAATTTTTAGGTATCCACTTGGAAGGACCATATTTCGCCCTGAGCCAACGAGGAGCTCAGGATCCGCGATATATCCGAAATCCAGATCCAGTAGAATATCGATCGATTATTGAAGATTATGATAGTATTGTTCGATGGAGTGCTGCGCCGGAATTGGAAGGAGCGTTAGAGTTTGGTAAGTACCTAACCTCAAAGGGTATTATCGCAGCCATAGCTCATACTGATGCGGTTTATGAAGATGTCGTAAAAGCGCAGGAAGTTGGATATAATTTGATGACGCATTTTTATTCGGCAATGTCGGGTGTTACGAGGCGAAATGCTTTCCGATATGCTGGTGTGGTAGAAGCAGGGTATCTATTGGATGATTTTGACTTAGAACTGATTGCCGATGGTATTCATCTTCCAGATCCATTGCTGCGGTTGATTTATAAAGTAAAAGGTCCTGATAAAATGATTTTGATAACCGATGCGATGCGCGCAGCAGGCACCACAGACGAACGCTCAATTTTAGGTAGCTACGACGACGGGATCGAAGTCATTATAGAGGATGGAGTTGCCAAACTGCAGGATCGGACGGCCTTCGCGGGCAGTGTTGCCACAACCGATAGGTTAGTACGTACAATGTTAAAGCTTGGTCATTTATCCTTGGAGGAAATTGTCCGAATGATTAGTCTGAATCCGGCCCGGGTCATGAAAGTTGATTCCTACAAAGGCTCTATTGAGGAAGGGAAGGACGCGGATTTAGTTGTTTTTGATGATAATGTACAGGTGAGCCTTACCATGGTCGAAGGACGGGTTGTGTATAATAGCCTTCCATTAGTAGAAGAAACGGTGAAATATAACGGAAATTAATATGAAAATAACAAAAGAGAACCTTACAATTGAGGTGTACCCGACTCGAGAACAAATGGGGAAAGCCGTGGCAAGAGATGTATCCGTAGCGATAAACAAGATTCTTGAGCAACAAAATGAGGTGAATATTATTTTTGCAGCCGCACCATCGCAAAAGGATTTGTACGAAGGGTTATTGGCACAGGACATTTCTTGGGATAAGGTCAATGCTATGCATATGGATGAGTATGTTGGCATTAAAGAAGATCAGCCCCAGAGTTTTAGAAATTACCTGAAGAAGAATCTATTTGAAAAAGTTCCTCTTAAAAGCATTCATTATATTCAAGGCGAGAATAATGATATACAAGAAGAATGTGAACGTTATACACGTATATTGGCTGCGCATAAGCCAGATATTGTTTGCATGGGGATAGGGGAGAATACGCATATTGCATTTAACGATCCGCCCGTTGCAGACTTTAACGATCCTAAATCGGTGAAAAAAGTTGAACTGGATGAAATCTGTCGTCAGCAACAGGTTAACGATGGATGTTTTCCAACTATCGGAGAAGTACCGACCCATGCATTGACCTTAACCATTCCAACACTCGTTTCAGCACCTTATATCTTTTGTGTAGTACCGGGTCCCACCAAGGCCCAAGCGGTTTATCAAACCTTGTATGAGGATATCAGTGAGAGATTTCCTTCGACCATATTGCGGAACCATGGTCAAACCAAATTATATTTGGATAAAGAAAGCAGCAGTCTCCTCTAAGACGAGAATAATTTTTTATCTTTATCTATATAAAAATACGTTAAACCAGAAATGCTTAAAAAGACTGAATTATCCGGAGTAAAGGAAATCGCGAGAAGAGCAAATGTTTCTATTGCTACGGTAGATCGTGTAATTCATAATCGACCAGGGGTCTCTATTAAAACAAAAGAAAAAATAGATGCTATTATTAAAGAGATCGATTACAAACCCAATCTATTGGCAAGAAGATTAGCCTCGAAAAAGGTTTTTCGGTTCGCTGTCCTGATTCCAAAAGAATCTACAGAAACCGAATATTGGAAAGCGCCCTTAGAGGGTATACAAACAGCTTGGTCGGAGATGCAGGTGTACGGAATAGATGTTTCTTTTTTTCTATATGATTTAAATGATCGGAAGACATTTGTAGAAGCGTCCGAGAAAATTTTTCAAGATACTTTTCAGGGTGTCATCGTTGCGCCTTCCTTTATTGGTGAATCCGTCGAGTTTTTTAAGAAATGTGAAGCGTTAAAAATCAAATGTGTATTTATTAATTCAGACATTTCTACTGTTAAGCCCTTAAGTTACATTGGTCCGGACTTATTTCAATCTGGCAAACTTGCCGGAAACCTGTGTAAATATCTGGTTCCACAACAAGGAAAGGTTTTGATTTTAAACATATCACGTGAATTAGATGCTGAACACCACTTGCTAAGAAAAGAAGCCGGATTTAAAGCGCATTTTGAAGAGGCGCAAGTCAGCGCGGATATTCAGGTTATGTCGCTGTATAAGACAGATTATATATCCGTGACCAAAGAATTGGATTCCTATTTGAAAAGCCATTCGGTGGATTTGATCTTTGTGACGAATTCACGCGTCTTTACGGTCGCAAAGTACCTGGAGGAAAATAACATTTCGGGAGTCAGGTTAGTTGGGTATGATTACTTAAGTCAAAATCTAAGCTATGTAGAGAAAGATGTCATTGACTTTTTAATTTGTCAAAAGCCAATAGAGCAGGGGTATCAAGCACTGTTAACCTTGTGTGAACATTTTATAAATCAACAAGTTGTCGATAAAATTCAGTTTATGCCGATCGACATTATTACAAAAGAAAATTATAACTATTATAAGAATTAAAGCGTCATGGATATTTTACAAAAGAAAATTGAAAATATTTTCGTGTACGTACACATTTTATTACCTTTAGAAAAATAACAAATAAACCACGTTATGAGCACCTTTAGCAGAAGAGATTTTTTAGGCGCTAGTTCATTGGCCCTATTTACCCTTGCAGCAAATCAAGGAGCATTTGCTGCCTCAGTTTTAAAGAATGACAAGAAAAGGATAGGAATTATCGGATTAGATACTTCCCATTCTGTAGCCTTTTCGAAATCCATTAATGAGGATCCCGATAAGTACCGAGGATACAAAGTTGTAGCGGCCTATCCATACGGCACGAAGACGATACCTTCTGCAACAGAACGTATCCCGAAATATATCGAGCAGGTCAAAACCTACGGTGTAGAGATCACAAATTCTATTAAAGAGTTGCTAAGCAAGGTGGATTATGTATTATTGGAGACGAACGACGGACGTTTACATCTGGAGCAGGCGAGAGAAGTTTTTGAAGCAAAGAAGCCTGTTTTTATAGACAAGCCATTAGCAGCATCTTATGCGGATGCGGCAGAGATATTCAGGCTATCGGAAAAGCATAAGGTACCTTTCTTCTCTTCTTCTTCACTTCGGTATATCGAAGGCATGCAGGAGGTTATTGGTGGCAAGCATGGTAAGGTACTTGGGGCTGACGTCTATTCACCTGCACACTTGGACCCTAGTCATCCAGATTTCTTTTGGTATGGCATTCATGGTGTAGAAATGCTGTTTGCTGCTATGGGCACAGGATGTAAGTCTATAAGCCGGACACACACAAAGGATACAGATATCCTAGTAGGGGTATGGGAAGATGGTCGTGTCGGTACAGTGCGTGGCACACGCACGGGGAAAAGTGACTATGGCGGAACTATTTATTGTGAAAAGGGGAATGTAAAACTTGGGTCTTTTAAAGGATACAACGCTTTGTTAGAGCGGATAGTCGAATTCTTTGATACGAAGGTCACCCCATTTGATATAAAGGAGACATTGGAAATATGCGCCTTTATTGAAACCGCTGATGTCAGTAAACATTCAGAAGGCAAGTCAATCGATTTAAGTCAAATAGTTAAGTAAAAATTAATGCATTATGGACAATAATTCAAGAAGAGATTTTATTAAAAAATCATTGATAACCTCTGCAGCCGTAGGGTTGGGAGGTGTTTTACCTGCTTTTAGTGCGAAAAGTTATAACAATATACTAGGCGCCAATGAAAAGCTTCGAATTTCGATGATGGGCGTTAACTCAAGGGGTAATGCTTTGGCACAAAATTTTGCTGCACAGCCCAATAGTGAGGTTATCCATATCTGTGATGTGGACAGCCGTGCAATTGATAAGTGTAAAACCGCGGTTGCCAAATACCAGAACACCGCTATTAAAGGATTTGGAGATTTTAGAAAATCCTTAGAAAGCAAGGATGTAGATATCCTTGTTGTAGCAGCACCTGACCATTGGCATGCTCCAGCGGCTATTTTAGGATCTCAAGCGGGCAAACATGTGTATCTGGAGAAACCTTGTGGGCATAATCCCCATGAAGGAGAGCTGTTGATTAACACGGTCAATAAGTATAAGAATGTTATTCAGATGGGTAACCAGAGAAGATCTTGGCCTAATGTTGTTAAAGGGATTGAAGAGGTGCATAATGGGACGATAGGCACTGTTTACTTTGCCAAAACCTGGTATACAAACAACCGCCCTTCCATCGGAGTAGGGAAAAAAGTAGAAGTTCCTTCCTGGTTAGATTTTGAGTTATGGCAAGGCCCTGCACCTAGGAGAGATTTTCAGGACAACCTCATCCATTACAACTGGCATTGGTTTTGGCACTGGGGTACAGGAGAAGCCTTAAACAACGGTACACACATGGTGGATTTAGCACGATGGGGATTACAAGTAGATTATCCAACAAAGGTGAGTTCAAATGGTGGTCGCTACGCCTATAACGATGACTGGGAAGCACCAGACACACAGATGATCAATATTGAATTTGGTGCGGACAAAATGATAACCTGGGAAGGACGGAGCTGCAATGCCATGACAACTGAAGGCTCGAATGTCGGCGTGATGTTTTATGGTACAAATGGTTCTTTACAAATCGATGGTGCAAATTCTTATAAAGTATTTGATGTGAAAGGGAAGTTAGTGAAAGAAGTAAAAGATAGCGGACCCATCAATACAGCTAGCTTGACTAGTCCTTCACAACAGTTGGATGGCCTCCACTTCCAGAACATGTTTTCAGCAATCAAGAATGGCGGTAACCTCAACTCTGATATTCTAAGCGGTCACCAAAGTACCCTTTTGGTACAGTTGGGTAATATCGCATTAAGAGCGGGAAAGACATTAGATATCGATCCTTTAAACGGCCGCATACTTGACAAAGCTGTAATGGATACGTATTGGTCGAGAGAATATGCTAAAGGCTGGGAACCAAAAATATAGATAAAGATGGGCGCAACAATTCTAAAAACGGTGGCAAGCTTGACCAAAAAGGAAACGACTATTTCCATTGGCATCATTGCCTTATTATTTTTTATTTTCGGTTTCTTGTCGTGGATAAACGCCATCCTGATACCGTATTTTAAAATCGCTTGTGAACTAACGCACTTCCAGTCGTATTTGGTAGCATTCGCTTTTTATATAGCTTATTTCGTGATGTCGGTTCCTTCATCCTATCTGTTGAAATCCGTGGGTTTTAAGAAGGGTATGATGGTTGGGTTTCTAGCGTTAGCCGTAGGGGCATTTATTTTTATCCCGGCTGCGATGACCCGCACATACGAAGTGTTTTTGTTAGGTTTATTTACTATCGGTGTAGGGTTGGCTATCCTACAGACGGCAGCCAATCCGTATATCACTATTCTAGGACCGAAAGAGCGTGCTGCGCAGCGTATAAGTATTATGGGCATCTGTAATAAATTCGCTGGTATTGTCGCGCCCCTATTGTTCGCTGCTGCTGTGTTACGTCCTACAGATCAGGCCATGTTCGACAGTTTGGCAGGAATGACCGATGCCGATCGTACGGCTGCACTTGATGAGTTGATCCGTAGAGTTATCGTACCCTACGCAGTTGTAGGGGTTGCCATGTTGCTGATTGGTATTGGTGTCCGATATTCCCCATTACCCGAGCTGAATACAGATGAAGAAAGCGATGACATCGCAGAAAAAAACAGCAATAAAACCAGTATTTTCCAGTTTCCCCACCTCATCTTAGGTGCTGTGGCTATTTTTATCCACGTAGGTGCGCAGGTAATTTCGATCGACACCATTATTAATTATGCCGGTTCTATGGGCGTTTCCCTTGTGGAGGCGAAGGTATTCCCCTCGTATACACTAGCTATGGCTATTGCAGGTTATTTCATGGGTATAGCCGTTATTCCACGGTGGATTAGTCAGACCAACGTCTTACGCATTGTCACTATACTGGGTGCGGTGCTGTCGTTGCTTATTGTTTTTGTTAAAGGCGAAGTTACCTTCTTGGGACATACAGCTGATATATCCATTTGGTTCATTGTGTTATTGGGTATTTCCAACTCCTTGACTTGGGCCGGAATTTGGCCGCTAGCTTTGGATGGTTTAGGCAGATTTACCAAACTTGGCGCATCGTTGATGATCATGGGACTGTGTGGTAACGCTATTTTACCCTTAATCTATGGTTATTTTGCGGACGCTTATGGACTTCGTGAAGCATATTGGGTGTTGTTTCCATGTTACCTGTATTTGATGTATTATGCAGTATATGCACACAAAATCAGAAAATGGAGTTTATAATATGAAAAACACATTATATTTTTTAACACTAATCATAGTGATGAATACCGGATGTGGATCAAATCGCCCAAAGGAAACGAATGCCGATGCCGTCAAATTGCTTGTGATAGAACCAGAACATTTTCATGCCGCCTTAGTGCAGAAGTATGCGAATGACGAAATAGATCCATTAGTTCATCTCTTTGCAGACTCTGCTATTACTGCGGAAGGATACACCCAATTGATTGACCAGTATAATTCACGAGAGACGGATCCTACCCATTGGGATATTACAGAATACTATGGCGCGGATTATGTAGAAAAGGCTTTCCAGGGTGAGACAGGCAATGTAGTTGTTCTGGCAGGGGACAACGCTAAAAAAATCGACTACATCACCCGCGCAGTTCAGCATAATCGTGACGTCTTCGCCGATAAGCCACTCGTAATCGATGGTGCTGGTTACAGCAAGTTGAAGACTTTAATGGATGATTCTAACAAGAACTCTGCATTGGTGTATGATATCATGACAGAGCGATATGACGTGAAAAACCAAATCATTAAAGCGCTAATTAACAACAAGGAGTTTTCCGGAGGTCTTCAGGTCAACGATAATGAACCTTCCATTGCGTTTAGCAGTATTCATCATTTCATTAAGGAAGTTTCAGGTAAACCGCTGACCCGACCTGTACTGTTTTTTAATACCAAACAGCAAGGGGAAGGATTGGTCGATGTAACCACGCATTATATCGATCTGATTCAATGGATGCTATCCTCCGAACAAGTCATCGATATCGACCGGGATATACAATTGAAGGACGCACAGCGGTGGGCAACGAATCTATCTAAAGCGGATTTTACGAAAGCCACGAATCTTGAAGACTACCCATCGTCCTTATTGGCTGATGTTACAGCAGAGCAAACGCTGAACGTATTCAGTAATGGAAAGATAGACTATTCATTTAAAGGAATACCTGTTTCTATTGCTGTAGAATGGGCCGTCGAATCGTTAGATGGTCGTGGAGATCAATTTCACGCGAAGTTTTTGACAAAACAGTTCGACATCGAAGTTAAAGCAGATGTCAATGCTAAGATGGCTGTTTTCCTTACTCCGAATACGAATGATGCACATTTTGAGGATGAGCTAAAGGGGGCGTTAGCAGCCATTAAAGACTTACCCAATCTGAGCTACGAGAAAGAAAATGGACAATATAAAATATCAATTCCCGATGCGCTGTATCTTAGTCACGAAGAGCATTTTGCCAAGGTGTTACAACAGTTTCTAAAGTATAGAAAAGATGGATCGTTACCAGCATGGGAGAAATCCTTTATACTAGCCAAATATTATTTAACGACAAAATCTTTAGAATTTGCTAAACGATAAATCATGAAGAAACTATATAGTTATATTCTTTTGTCCATTTTGGCCCTACAAGTCATTTTTGCACAGAAGAATCAGTTGTATCAATCCCTTCAACCCTACTTTTATCCACCCGATTCGTTGAAAGGGGATTTCGGTGATTTCAGATCTCCCTTGATTTTTGACCATGGAGAGGTCGTAGAAACACCTAAACAATGGGAAAAGCGTAGGGAAGAGATCAAAGCAGATTGGGAAGGTTATCTTGGAAAGTGGCCAGCATTGTATACGAAGCAGACCTTTGAATACTTAGATACTATCGACAAAGGCAATTATACACAGTATGTCGTGCGATTTAAATGGACACCTCACGAACAGACCACCGGTTATTTGTTAGTTCCCAAGGGAGCAAAAGGCAAAATGCCAGCCGTTGTTACCGTTTTCTACGATGCGGAAACAGCTATTGGCACCAGCAATCGAAATCCTAACTTAGAGCCTTATCGCTTTTTTGCACTCCAATTAGTTAGCAGAGGATTTATTACTTTATCTATTGGCACTAAAGAAGCTTCCGCACGGAATGAGTTTTCGTTGTACTATCCGTCTATTGATAGTGTCTCCGTTCAGCCACTATCGATGTTAGGGTATGCCGCAAACAATGCCTATTATGCGTTAGCAAATAGAAAGGATGTGGACAAAAGGCGAATAGGTGTTCTGGGCCATTCTTTTGGCGGGAAGTGGGCTATGTTTGCCTCGTGTCTGACGGATAATTTTGCAGCTGCAGCATGGTCCGATCCCGGTATTGTTATGCAGGAAAGTCGTGAATCAATCAACTATTGGGAACCTTGGTATTTGGGTTTTCACCCAAAGCCATGGCGGAAGAGAGGGTTGATTACAGCCGACAACCCCGCATATGGGGTTTATAACAAACTACGCCAAGACGGCAGAAATCTCCACGAACTCCATACGCTTATGGCTCCTCGGCCATTCTTAGTATCCGGAGGCGCCGAAGATCCTGTCACCCAGTGGCGTGCACTTAACCACAGCGTAGCCGTAAATCACTTATTAGGTAAGAAGGAACGTGTGGCTATGACAAATAGGCCACAGCATGCGCTCAATGAAGAAGCATGTGAAAAGATATACGATTTTTTTGAATATTTTTTGAAGTAGTTAATATCAGAGGGGGAGAGGGCAACTCCCCCTTATTACATTATGCTGAAAATTCTATATCAAATAGTTCTTCTTCATTGATTTCTTTAAACTCTTTACTAAAGTGGTTATAATAATATGATATGTTACCATACAGTATAGAAGAAGAATCACTATAAACGGACTCGTCAAATCGCCAAGTCGTATATAGAGTGACTCCCAGATTTTTAAACTCATAGCATACACCGGTTTGTATTAATGTTTGGATGAGGTCTTCTTTGTCTTCTGGCGATGACTCTATTAGTTCCCATATCGAGTTCTCATCCTCCCATTTTTTTATCAGTTGGTTTAAGAACTCAGCATCTTCACGGGTAAAGAATCGCCTCTCATAACCTAGGTTTTCCAAGTTGTGGTTTATGGATATATCCTTGACGAACTTAAGAGGGGTAGCATTGTTCACTTGTTGCTCAAAAAGCATTTTTTCAGCACGTTGGTGTTCTCGCATTCTCTTATCAAGAAATTCTTCAATGGAAAGATTCTCAGCTTCCATTTCGTCGAGATATTTTTTACGAAGTATTAGTTTTGGTTTTTCATTTTGGTTATCTTTTTTCATGATGTCTATTTTTTATGATATTTTGTTATTTGTTTATAGTATAAGTTGTTTATTTTAACGATTAACTTTGCAAAGTTAATACACATTTATTTAAAGAGCAATAATTTTTTTATTTTGAATTCGGTTTTGCTGCTCTACTATCAATTTATTTCCTAATTGCGTTATTTTGTGGATATTTGGCCAGTTTACTATAAATACGGATGGATACATCAAATACAGATACTTTGCAATCCAAAAAGCACTTTAAAATATTAGACGGATTACGGGGAGTTGCAGCCCTAGCCATAGTCATTTTTCACTTTGCGGAATGGATTTACGAGGATTATACACAAAATTTTATTGTACATGGCTTCTTAGCCGTGGATTTTTTCTTTTGCTTATCTGGATTTGTAATTGCATACGCTTATGACAACAGATTAGAAGGAATGGGAACCCTGGAGTTTTTTAAAAGAAGGCTCATAAGGCTACATCCGTTAGTTGTTTTAGGAGCAGTTTTAGGGTTAGTTGCATTTTTATTTGATCCCTTTAGTAATGCGGCCTCTTTATACGATTTTGGTCGAACTGCTTTAATTTTTACCTGTTCTTTATTTTTAATTCCTTTTCCGGTGATGGAAGAGCGAAGTTTTAACAATTTTGGATTGAATGCCCCCTCTTGGTCATTGTTTTGGGAGTACGTAGCCAATATAGCTTATGCATTTGTTTTATATAAATTAAGTCGATATGCCGTCTCTATTTTGATCGTCATAGCTGCCATTGGATTGGCCTATATTGCTTATGATTCAGGTAATCTATTAGGCGGCTGGAATGACGATACCTTTTGGCATGGTGGCGTGAGAATAGCATTCTCCTTTTTAGCCGGATTATTGATTTATCGCAATAATTGGATCATTAAAAACAGTATTGGCTTCATTAGGCTTTCCTTCCTGTTGCTTTTAGCTCTATTAATGCCGTATTTTGAATTTAATTGGCTTGTTGAGCTATTCATTGTGCTGTTGTATTTCCCTTTACTTATTTCTCTTGGTGCCGGCTCTATTCTATCACCTAAAGTTGAAAAAGCTTGCGAATTTTCCGGAAACATCTCTTATCCTCTTTACATGACACATTACGCTGGAATATGGATATTCGGAAACTATTTTTTAACGACCAATCCTAACCCGAATGAATTGACTTTGGTCATTGTGAGCGGTACAGTATTAATGGTCTTATTTGCTTATTTAGTCATGATATTTTACGACATTCCGCTAAGGAGATATTTAACGAAAAGGTTTAAGTAAACTTCCGCTCATTTAAAGTGCATGTAGCTTAAACGCTATAGCCATATGTCCACCTGTGGTAATGATGGCCGCTAACGGGAAACGGTTTGGCAATATAATTTTTCGACCTTCTCACGCGCCCAAGGCGTTTTTCTTAAAAAGGACAATGAAGATTTAATACTCGGGTTTTCATTGAAACATCGAATTTTTATTCTTCTTCCCAACTCTTCCCAGCCATAAAACTCAACCAAGCTTTCCACGATGGTGTCCAGTCTTTTTCCGTGCAGTGGATTGTTTATCTGTTCTTGCATCACATAAAGATAGTTATTTTCCCCCAACCCTAAACCCCACAATGCATACTTGTCTTATGACAAGTTAAAGAAATTTGGCAAATCGTAACTTGCAAAAAAATAAAAATCATGAATGCAAAACAGGTATTTATCAATTTAGCTGTCAAAGATCTCCAAAAATCAGTGGAGTTTTACACGGCATTAGGATTTACAAATAATCCTCAATTTTCGGACGACACGGGAAAGTGCATGGTTTGGAGCGAAAATATTTTTGTGATGCTTTTGACCCACGAAAAATTTGAAACATTTGCAACTAAGCCTTTAGCAGATACCAAGTCAGCATTAGCAGGACTTTTTTCATTATCGCTGGACAGCATTGACGAAGTAAATAATATCATGGCCAGGGGACTTCAAGCGGGTGGTACGGAACCCAACGAAATAAGAGATTACGGCTTTATGCAACAGCGTACCCTTGAAGATTTTGATGGTCATACCTGGGAGCTTTTCTTTATGGATATGACTAAGCTTCCCACGGAATAACCAGTTAATACAATACCTGTGCATATGCCGTGCGATGCACAGGTATTGGTAATACCATTCCTACAAGAAGATGCTAAGTTTTTAATTTTCCGGCATAAGATCCGGGTTATAAACAACTTCCCAAAGGTGTCCATCCAGATCTTGAAAATAACCTGCATAACCACCCCAAAAAGTATTTTCAGCAGGTTTAATAATTCTTGCGCCTGCTTTTTCAGCCAGCTCCATTATCACATTTACTTCTTCTTCACTCATAACATTATGCCCAATGGTAAATTCTAATGCTGAGGGATTTTGTAGAGGAATTCCGGTGTCATTGGCTATGCTCTTTCTTGGCCACAGTGCTAACTTTAAACCACTTTGCAGGTCAAAAAATGCAACCGCACCGTATTCAAATTCCTTTCCGATGATTCCTTGTGTTGACAAACCCAGTCCATCTCGATAAAACTCAACTGACTTTTCCAAGTCTGCAACTCCTAATGTCAATACTGAAATTCTTGGCTTCA
Organism: Sphingobacterium sp.; assembly: GCA_040392285.1. Taxonomy (GTDB): domain Bacteria; phylum Bacteroidota; class Bacteroidia; order Sphingobacteriales; family Sphingobacteriaceae; genus Sphingobacterium. The sequence goes on from JBEBWF010000047.1 coordinate 27,779, forward strand.
TAATGCTGTCTATTTTAGTTTTTTAAACCTTTACTGTTCAATATCGATGATAGCATCGCTACACCTTGTTCGGTAAAACAAAAAGGAGCATACCTGTCTTTATTAATTCCATTTGTTATGTAAAATTAATAAACCATTGGTTTAAAAACAATAGTTTTTATTGTTGATCGAACATAGGAATATTTTAAGATAATAGGGACAAAGTATTGGTCTTTTAATAGCCAATATTACACATTACACAAGGCTTTTTATTTAGGCATTCGAATTAGGACGAGGTTTGGGACCACGCTTGTAAATAATCAGTCCATTAAGGAAATTTCGGAGCAATTGGTCGCCACAAGGTTTAAAATTGGGGTGGTCTTCTTTGCGGAATATCGCCCCCAGTTCAGTTTTCGTCACCCTAAAATCCACTAGGGCTAATACCTCAATAATATCGTCATCAGTAAATTTTAAAGCCACGCGAAGCTTTTTCATAATATCATTGTTGCTCATCGTGTAAAAGTATGAAAACTATGCTAAAATAGGAAAAACGTTATCGCTGTGATTTGGTAATCAGCAATTCACTTATCTTTAACAAAAAAAAAATGAAAAAGTTAATACTAGCAATAACCGTAATGATGTTTGGATTTTCTGCCTTTGCACAAAATACAGGCAACCTGCTGAACAATTATATCAGCGTAAAAAATGCTTTGGTAAGCAGTGACAGTAAGGGGGCAAGCACCGCTATTTCTGCCCTGAACGAAGCCATCAAGAATGAGGACAATTTTGTACAGAAAGCAGAATTGCAGAAATCCGCCGAGAAATTAAGCAAGGCAGGCAGCAATCTTGAAAAGCAAAGAGCCGCTTTCAACGATGTATCTACCATAATGTGGAAATTGGTAAAATCATCCGACAAAGTAAACCAACCTATTTACTACCAATATTGCCCGATGAAAAAAGCATATTGGCTGAGTAAAGAAAAGGATATCAAAAACCCTTACTACGGTTCATCTATGCTTACGTGTGGTAAAGTTGCAGAAACTAAATAATGGTTATTCAAAACGTGAGGTGTTCTGTAGTTTTTGTAATTATTATTGGAAAATCGTATCTTAGTATTTATTAGATTGTATGAGTATGACGACGTTGACAATACATTTGGATAATGAGAGGTCCGAGCAGGCAATAAAAGCTGTTTTGGATGCCTTAGGAGTGAAGTACGATGAGGTTAATGAGCGGAGTACATTCCCCCCCCATGTTATAGCAGGTGTCCGTAAGGCGCAAGAAGATTTGAATTTAGGACGTGTAAAAGATTATAAAGGACTTAACGCTATTTTGGATCGATAATATTGTGGGGTTGAAAATTCAATATACCGATACCTTTGAGTATACGTTCAAGGTTTTAGTTAAGTTCATACGAAACAATTGGGGAGATAAAGTAACAGACGATTTTATTAAAGAGACAGACAAGACTATCCTGTTAATTTCAGCCTTCCCGAATATGTACAAGCCAAGTTCTTTCGATGAAAATGTTCGAGTCGCCCAAGTCAGAAAGCTAAGTTCACTTTTTTATGCAGTGAGCAACGATAAACTCACCCTGCTGTATATTGTCGATAGCCGTCAAGAGCCATTTTGGCTGTGATCGCTGTGGTTTATCCACTTTGATTGACTAATGACGGTATGGGTCCCATCTATTTTGGTTGCCACGGTCCTTGTTTTACTACCTCTTAGAGCATTGAGGTCACGTGAGCTTAAAGACTAAGGAGTGACTCCCACTAATAGATTGCGCAATCAGTTTTTGTAATTTTTCTGTTTTTCTTTTTGTAAAGTATTACTGTCGGTTCCTTCGAATCATGATATTGTTGTGATATTTACGAGTGAAAATAACAATTATAATATCGTAATTTTAGCGTATGAACAAGACGGATAGGAATAAAGGATTTGTCTTTAAACAGTACGAGGAACCTTTTCAGACACCTTTTGATAAATTGTTTGAGATATTCAAGGAGCTTATTACCTATACATCGGGAGATTTTGATGAAGCTATCGATTGGCTAAGGCAGTTGGACAAAGAGTTTAAATTGACTACCCCAGCGTATACTGTTGACGATTTTATAGCAGATTTGAAAAACAAGGGCTATATCGTCGAGCGTCTTGGTTTTAACGGAAAAGAAGGAGTAGACCTCAGCTCGAAGATGGAAAAAGCCCTTCGGCAAAATGCATTGGATCAAATCTTCGGAAAGATGCGTAAAGGCACATCCGGCAATCATAAAACCAAGTATAGCGGCCAGAGTGACGAGAACACAGGAGATTTTAGAAGCTATCAATACGGTGATAGCCTTGACAAGATTTCCGTCACCGAAAGTTTAAAAAATGCACAGGTCAATCATGGGATCGGTGATTTCAGCCTGTCGGAGCATGACTTGGTCGTAGAGGATACCCAATTTAAGTCGCAGATGAGTACGGTGTTGATGATTGATATCAGCCACAGTATGATCTTGTATGGCGAAGACCGTATTACGCCAGCGAAGAAAGTGGCGATGGCATTGTCGGAGTTGATACTCACACGGTACCCAAAAGATTCGTTGGATATTATCGTATTCGGAAATGATGCTTGGCCAATCGCAATCAAAGATTTACCTTATCTGCAGGTGGGGCCATTTCATACAAATACCGTTGCAGGTCTACAGCTAGGCTTGGATATCTTAAGACGAAAACGCCACGCAAACAAGCAAATATTTATGATTACGGACGGTAAGCCAAGCTGCTTGAATATGCCGGATGGTACATATTACAAGAACCCCATGGGTTTAGATCCTTTAATTACCGCTAAATGCTACAGTATGGCTGCGCAAGCCCGTAAGCTAGGAATACCGATCACCACATTTATGATTACTTCAGATCCATACCTTCAGGAGTTTGTCGATGAGTTCACAACTTCCAATAGGGGCAAAGCCTACTATACCGGCTTAGGTAACTTGGGCGAAATGATCTTTGCGGATTACGAGAACAACCGAAAAAAGAGAATACGATAAACTACAGGTTTAACAATAACAATACATGGATTATACTACGATCAAGACTTTTGGAGAGTTAAAAGGAGCAGGTTACACACCGAAAAGCATAAAGGAAGAACTCCGTCAGAATTTGATTAATAAAATACGGAGCGGCAAAACGGTGTTTGAAGGCGTCCACGGTTATGAGGATACTGTTATTCCCGAACTCGAAAGAGCCATTCTTTCCAAGCATAACATTAATTTGTTGGGACTTCGTGGCCAGGCAAAGACCCGATTAGCGAGGCTGATGGTAAATTTATTAGATGAATATATCCCCACAGTCGAGGGGTCGGAGATCAATGATGACCCGTATCAACCTATTTCCCGTTATGCCTTGGAGCTTATGAAAGAAAAAGGCGATAATACACCGATTAGCTGGCTTCACAGGAACGAACGGTTCGCCGAGAAATTGGCGACACCAGATGTGACCGTGGCGGATTTGATAGGTGATGTAGACCCTATAAAAGCAGCGAATTTAAGACTGAGTTACGCGGATGACCGCGTCATTCATTTTGGAATGATCCCACGTGCCAACCGCTCCATATTTGTGATCAACGAACTGCCTGACTTGCAGGCTAGGA